>JAKITQ010000035.1 GCA_021647985.1 Flavobacteriaceae bacterium
TTCAAACAGCCAATGTAGTTGAGTCTTTAAAATATGCTACAGATATATTGGAAAAGCATCAATTAATTATGGTTTTAGAGCCATTAAATTTTTATAACCACCCAGGTCTTTTTTTAACTAAAAGTGCTAAGTACATGACAAAAATTGGTTTAATTTCATAAATCTTTGGTTTACAGAGTTCAACAAGCAGTTAGCAATATAGTCTAGTCCATTTTTAAATTATAGATTAAGACCGTTGCAAAACTGTTTTTTTACTTATTTAAGGTCATTTTTTGCCCAACTTCTTCGTTGTCCTAAAAAATAACTTACTCATTACCAAAAGGTAACTCAAAAATTATTTTTTACTCTAGCCTCAAATTTGAACAAAATATAACCTTTTGCAACGGTCTTAGATTTTGCTTTTCTTCCGTGTTTTTTGATTTTTATAAAAGTACCGGAGCCAAGGTTTTTGATACATGGCGAGTGGCACAAATGGATGAAGAAGGATTGGTAAACTTTATAAAAATAAAGGGTCAGTTAAAAAATAATTAATGTAATTTACCGCCAATGAATATAATCACTAAAATTTGTATAATAATTCAAATAATATTTGTTTTTTCCCCAATAGAAATAAGTGCTCAAAAGTTTGAAGATTATCAACAAAAAGTAGCGGGAGAGAAATTTAATTTTGAGTTGGTTGCTATTACAGGTGGTAATTTTATGATGGGCAATGTAGAAGCCATAAAAAGTTCTGATGAAAAGCCACTACACAATGTTGAGGTTGATGATTTTTGGATGGGGAAATACGAAATCTCATGGACCCAGTTTGATGCTTTTGTTTATGCTCAAAATACGGCAGAAGCATTTATACCTGAATCAGAACTTCATAAATTAGGAATAGATGCCGTTACAGGCGCATCGGTACCCTACGTAGAAATGAGTTTTGGTATGGGAAAAGAAAATTTTCCAGCTGTAAATATGACACAGTATGCTGCTTTGATGTACTGTAAGTGGCTAACGGCAAAAACAGGAATATTTTATCGTTTGCCAACGGAAGCAGAATGGGAATATGTTTGTAAAAAAGGAAAAACAGATTCAGACAATGCATTGACTCAAGTAGCTTGGTATGATGGAAACGCAAATAATAAATATCAAAATATTGGATCAAAAAAACCAAATGTCTTAGGTATTTACGACCTGCTAGGCAATGTTTCGGAATGGGTATTAGACCAATATAGCACTACTTACTATGCAAATTCGCCAAAAAATAACCCGTGGAATATACCAAAGACCTTGTACCCAATTGTGGTAAGAGGGGGTTCATGGAAAGATACGGCAAATAAGGCTTGTTGCACTGCTAGAGGCGCATCTAAATCGAAGTGGAAACAAAGAGACCCTCAGATACCTAAAAGTAACTGGTGGTTCACAGACGCATCTTTTGTTGGGTTTAGAATTGTTAGACCAAAAGTACAACCTTCTAAAGATGAAATTAGAAAATACTGGCTAGAACCCATTAATGATTTTGGATTAGATTAATTAAAATAATATACAATGAAAAATTTAACAAGACGCAAATTTGTAAAAGGATCTACCTTGGCATCGGGAAGTATTTTATTAGCACCATCTATTTTAACTTCTGCACCAATATTTAAAAATGATGTAATGTTAAAACTTGCTGTAGTAGGGTGTGGCGGAAGAGGTACAGGTGCAGCAAGTCAGGCGCTTAAAGCAGATAAAAATGTGAAATTGGTCGCTATGGCCGATGCTTTTGAAGACCAACTTCAAAAATCACATGAAAATTTGTCTTTGATGTTTACTGCAGATAGAGTGGCGGTTAAAGATGCTAATAAATTTGTGGGATTTGGTTCTTATAAAAAAGCAATTGATGAAGCTGATGTTATAATTTTAGCTACACCACCCGGATTTAGACCACAGCATTTTGAATATGCTATTGCTCAAGGGAAGCATGTATTTATGGAAAAACCAGTTGCTACAGATGTTGCCGGTATTAAAAAAGTATTGGCTTCTGCAAAGCTGGCTAAAGAGAATAAATTAAATGTTGTGGTTGGCTTACAAAGACATTATCAAAGAAGCTATTTAGAGGCCTATAAAAGAATTCAGGAAGGAGCAATAGGAAAAATAGTTTCAGGTCAAGTATACTGGGACGGAGGAGGAGTTTGGGTTAGACCCAGATTGGAAAATATGACAGAAATGGAATATCAAATGAGAAACTGGTATTATTTTAATTGGCTTTGTGGAGATCATATTTTAGAACAACATGTACATAATATAGATGTAGCAAATTGGTTTATTGGTGAATACCCAATTAAAGCGCAAGGAATGGGTGGAAGAGAAGTTAGAAAAGGAAAAGATCATGGTGAGATTTTCGATCATCACTTTGTTGAATTTGAATACCCTGGAGGAGCTATAATATCTAGTCAATGCCGCCATCAACAGGGTTGTATGAATAGAGTTTCTGAAACTTTTCAAGGAACTTTAGGCAATGTGCATACAAAAGGAGGTAGTACTTCTATGAATTCATACGCTGGTGATTCAATTTATAAACACCAAGGCGAAAATGATAAAAACCCGTTTCAGGTTGAACATGATGAACTTTTTGCGGCAATTAGAAACGGAAATTATATTAATAATGCAGAATATGGTGCAAAGAGTACCATGTCTGCAATTATGGGAAGAATGGCGACTTATTCGGGACAACAAATAAGTTGGGATGATGCAATGAATTCTAATCATGAAATTGTTCCAAATGAAGATTTGCTTGCCTGGAGTTCTAATCCGCCGGTAATTCCAGATGCGGCAGGAAATTATCCAATACCAATTCCAGGGGTAACCAAACCCTTTTAATTGTGAAAAGAGCATCCCAAATTTTGACACAAAAGGGGATGACTAACCCGCCTGCCGGTGTGGCAGGCAGCATGTGTCACCAATAAAAATTAAAATTTAGACATATGAAAAGAAGATCATTTCTTAAAAAAAGTGCAGCTACAGCTTCGGTTTTAGGTTTGAGTATTTCTGGAGTAAACGCAATGCATACTTTAGATGGTTCAGCACAAGCAAAAACAAATAATTTTAAATTAAAATACGCTCCACATATAGGAATGTTTAAGAATCATGCAGGTAAAGACCCTATTGATCAATTGAACTTTATGGCCGACCAAGGCTTTACCGCCTTTGAAGACAACGGTATGAAGGGTAGATCAGTAGCATTACAGGAAAAAATGGCACAAACCATGAGCAAAAGAAATATGGAAATGGGTGTTTTTGTGGCACATAAAATTTACTGGAAAGAGCCGAGTTTAACAACGGGTAAGGAAGATAGTAGAAAAGAATTTTTACAACAAATTGAAGAATCTGTTGAAGTGGCAAAAAGAGTAAATGCCAAATGGATGACCGTAGTACCGGGCCATTTAGATTTAAGAAAAGATATAGGTTTTCAAACAGCCAATGTAGTTGAGTCTTTAAAATATGCTACAGATATATTGGAAAAGCATCAATTAATTATGGTTTTAGAGCCATTAAATTTTTATAACCACCCAGGTCTTTTTTTAACTAAAAGTGCCCAAGCTTATGAGGTGTGCAAAGCTGTAGATAGCCCATTCTGTAAAATACTTTTCGATATTTATCACCAACAAATTGAGGAGGGAAATTTAATACCAAATATTACTTCTGCTTGGGAAGAAATTGCATATTTTCAAATTGGGGATAACCCTGGAAGAAAGGAACCAACCACAGGAGAAATCAATTATAGAAATATCTTCAAATTTATTCATTCTAAGGGATACAAAGGTATTTTGGGTATGGAACATGGAAATTCTAACAAAGGAAATGAAGGAGAAATAGCAGTTATTGAAGCATATAAAAATTCGGACAATTTTTAATTGTCAATGATTAATTCTTTTAGATGAAAATTGTAAAGTTTGGTGGAGCATCTGTTAAAGATGCTGAAGGAGTTAAAAACCTTACAAAAGTTTTAGAAACTATTGGTTATCAAAATACAGTTTTGGTCATTTCTGCAATGGGTAAAATGACCAATGCTTTTGAAAAAATAGTGAATGCTTATTATAATAAAAATGATGAATTTCAAAAACACATTGCAATCGCAAAAGAGTTTCATGATAATATTATAAATGAATTGTTTGTTCAAAATAAAGAGAAGGTATTAGCATCAATACAATTTTATTTTGATGAAATTCATGATTTTGTTGAGAATAATAAAATAACAGATTACGACTTTATTTACGATCAGATAGTGAGTAATGCTGAAATGATATCTTCTAAAATATGCAGTGCTTTTTTAAATGAAAATAACATAATCCATCATTGGGTTGATGTAAGAGAATGTATAAAAACGGATAAGGTTTATAGGAGGGCAAGAGTAGATTGGCAAGAAACAGAAAAGCAAATTAAGAGGCAAATCAACAAATCTAAATTAAGTATAACGCAAGGGTTTATAGCGAGTGAAAAAGATGGTAAAACAACGACCCTGGGTAGAGAAGGGTCGGATTATACTGCTGCTATTTTTGCCTATTGTCTTGAAGCAAAGGAAGTATCCATTTTTAAGGATGTTCAAGGTGTTTTAAATGCAGATCCAAGAGAGTTTGACAAAACGGTTTTGTTAAATCAAATATCTTATAAAGAAGCTATTGAAATGGCTTTTTTTGGAGCTACAGTAATTCATCCAAAAACTTTACAACCCTTACAAAGAAAAGGAATTCCATTATATGTAAAGTCATTTAAAGATCCCTTAAAAAAAGGGACTTCAATTAGTAAAGGATTGGATATTGAACCAAAAACACCTTGTTTTATTGTAAAGAAAAACCAAATATTGATTTCTATTTCCGATAAGGAATTTAATTTTGTTATGGAAGATGATATTAGCGAAATATTTGATTATTTACATCAGTTCAAATTGAAAGTGAATTTAATTCAGAATTCTGCTATTAGTTTTTCGGTTTGTATTGAAGATAATTTTAATAATTTTGACAAATTTTTTCAGGCACTCTGTAAAAAATATAAAGTTATGTATAACAATAATTTAACACTGTATACGATTAGGCATTTTGCCGATATTGATTTGTCTGAAATAGAGAAGAACAAAGAAGTTTTAATCAAACAATTAAGTCGAGAAACAGCGCAGATTGTAATTAAAAGCTAAGCATGAGTTTAGTAACAGCAAAAGAAATATCAAAAGTTATCCAGCTCGAAAAGTATGGCATTTTCGGAACTTTTTTAGGTTGGGTGCTGTTAAAAACATTACGCATTTCAAAATTGAATAGAATTTATGAAAAGCACAAAGGCAAAAATGATATTGCGTTTTTAAATGCTATTTTGAATGAAATTCAAATTGAGTTTGAAATACCAAAAGAGGATTTAGAAAGAATTCCAGAAAAAGGTCCGTTTATAACAGTTTCTAATCACCCTCTGGGAGGAATTGATGGTATTTTACTGTTAAAATTATTGGTTGAAAAAAGACCTGATTTTAAAATAATAGCAAATTTTTTATTGCATCGCATTGATCCTTTAAAGAAATATGTTATGCCGGTTAATCCTTTTGAAGATAAAAAGGAATTGAAATCAAGTTTGACTGGTATTAAAAATGCATTGTTGCATTTAAAGGATGGAAACGCTTTGGGTATTTTCCCCGCGGGAGAAGTTTCTACTTATAAAGATGGTGAATTGGTAATTGATAAACCATGGGAGGAAGGTGCTATTAAAATAATTAAAAAGGCTAACGTACCGGTTATTCCAATATATTTTCACGCAAAAAACAGTAAACTCTTTTATTTACTTTCAAAAATAAGTGACACCTTAAGAACGGCTAAGTTACCTTCAGAATTATTGTCTCAGAAAAGACGGGTTATCAAGGTTAGGATTGGAAAACCTATAACGGTTAAAGAGCAAACGGCCTTTGATGGTTTGGATGAATTTCATGAATATTTAAGAAAAAAGACCTACATACTGGCTAACTCTTTTGAAAAGGAAGGGACTTATTTAAAAGCTTCAAATTTTAAAATAAATAAATCTCCTCAAAAAATTGCAACGGCAATTGCTAACGATGTAATTGAAAAAGAAATTGATTTTTTAAATAAAAACAATGCAACCTTATTTAGTAGTAAAAATTATAAAATCTATTTTACAGATAGTAAGCCTATAAAAAACATTTTATTGGAAATTGGCCGATTAAGAGAAATAACTTTTCGTGAGGTTGGAGAAGGCACCAATAAACCTACGGATCTTGATAAATATGACTATTTTTTTAAACACTTATTTTTATGGGATGTTATCAATAAAAAATTGGTAGGAGCCTATAGAATGGGCTTGGGTAAAGATATTTATAAAAAACACGGTATTAGCGGGTTCTATATCAATGAACTTTTTCAATTTGAACCAGAGCTATTTGATATGATGGAAAAAACCATCGAATTGGGAAGGGCATTTATAATAAAGGAATACCAGCAAAAGCCCATGCCTTTATTTTTACTTTGGAAAGGAGTTATTCATGTTACTTTACGTTATCCAGAATACAAATACTTAATGGGCGGTGTAAGTATAAGTAATAAGTTTTCAAATTTTTCAAAATCTTTGATGATCGAGTTTATGAAATCTCATTATTACGATCCTTTTATTGCTCAATATGTACATCCGAAAAAAGAATATAAGGTAGTTTTAAAAGATGCAGATAAAGATTTTGTATTTGATAATGCCAAGGCAGATATGAACAAATTTGATAAAATAATTGATGAAATTGAACCAGGTAACTTAAGGTTACCGGTATTGCTTAAAAAATATGTAAAACAAAATGCAAAATTGGTAGCATTTAATGTAGACCCAAAATTTAACAATGCTGTTGATGGTTTGATGTATTTGCGAATTTCTGATTTACCTGAAAGTACTGTTAAACCAGTTATGGAAGAGTTTCAAACAGCGTTAGAAAATAGACATAACAGTGAAAAATAACTAAATTAAAACCAAGTTTTCTGATTTACTTGGTAGGTTTGAAAAAATTCATCATCTGATTTTGTAAGATAAATTATTCCTTCAATAATACCTATTATATACATGATAGCAGCACCAATTCCACAAGTTAATAGTGATGATAATAACATGATAATTCCTTCTTTTTGATAACCTAATATAAATTTATGAATACCCAAACTACCAATAACTATGGCAAGGATCCCTGCTAGTATTTTTTTATTTTCTTGTTGTTGTGGTAATGTTTTACCATTTTCATCTACAATATCCATATAATAATTTTTTGTAAATATTAAAATTTAAAACCAAGGTTTTTTATTTTCTTGATAGGTTTGGTAAAAATCTTTATCGGATTTTGTTAAATAGATGATTCCTTCTATAAACCCTATCAAACCAACTACCCAAACCAATAAACCGAAACTTAAAATACCTAAAACAAAAGTTGCAACAAGCATGATTAAACCTTCTTTGGTGTACCCTAAAATAAATTTATGAACACCAAATGAGCCAAAAAGAATAGCTAATATACCAGCAAGAATTTTTTTATTCTCTTTGCTTGAAGTTAAATTTTCATAGGCTTCTTTAGCTCCTGCTGTAAACTCATCGGCTGTTGATTTCGCTTCTTTCTGAAAATCTTGGGTACTATCATCTACATTTTTTGCTATTTCTTTGGCTTTCTCTTTAATTTTTTCAGCTGTTTTCTTTAAGTCTTTTTCTGAATTGTTGTCGGTAGTTGCCATATTAATAGGTTTGTTTTAAGGGGATTATACTTACAAAGCTAATTAAAAAAAATAATGAATAAAAATCTAAACGAATAAATACAAATAAAAACACTTAATATTAATTTGTGACCTATTGTTATAGCTTTAACTTCACCAAACCTTAGTGGAAATAGTACTATAATACTAAGCTAATTATAAAAGTTCGATATAATCAAAACAAAAATATAAACTTACACCAGTCTAAAAGTGAATTAGGAATTAATATTCTTAAAATTTTAGTAATTTTGCAATAGTTATCAATCCAAGTATATGAAGAAAAAAATTAAAATTGCCGTTTTCGGAGGGGGAAGTTGGGCAACTGCAATTGTAAAAATGTTATCAGAAAATTTAGATAATGTAGGTTGGTATATGAGAAGTACCTATGCTGTTGAACATATTAAATTGAATAAGCATAACCCTAATTATCTTAGTTCTGCAGCGTTATACCCAGAAAAATTATTTATATCTAGCGAAATTAATGAAATGATATCATATGCAGATTATTTGATATTTGCGATTCCTTCAGCTTTTTTAAAATCGGAATTGGATAAGATTACAAATTCACTTGAGGGCAAAATTATATTTTCGGCAATCAAAGGAATTGTTCCGGAAACGGGATTAATCGTTGGAGAACATTTTCACAATGTATTGCATGTTCCTATTGACAATATTGGTGTTATTACTGGGCCGTGTCACGCAGAAGAAGTAGCCATGGAGAGATTGTCTTATTTAACCATTGCCTGTCAAGACGAAGATAAAGCGATTGCTTTGGCCGAGGTGATAGAAGGCAGGTATATTAAAACTAAAATTTCTGATGATATTATTGGAACAGAATACGCTGCCATGTTAAAGAACATTTTTGCCATTGCGGCTGGAATAGCGCATGGTTTGGGTTATGGTGACAATTTTCAAGCAGTTTTAATGTCGAATAGTATTCGTGAGATGAAACGTTTTATTAATAAGGTTCATAAAATGAAAAGGAACATCAATAATTCTGCTTATTTGGGTGACTTATTGGTTACAGGTTATTCTGTTTTTAGTAGAAACAGAATGTTTGGGAATATGATTGGTAAAGGATATACAGTAAAATCGGCTATGTTTGAAATGAGTATGGTTGCCGAAGGTTATTACGCTACCAAAAGTGCCTTTAAAATCAATAAAAAAAACCAAGCCAAAACTCCAATCATTGATGTTGTTTATGCCATATTGTATGAAAACAAGGAAGCAAAATTAGAATTTCAAAAATTAACGGAGATATTGGATTAGTAAATTTTATTCACTAATAATAGTGTTTACTTCGATTTCAATAAGCCATACGGGGTTAACAAAACACCTTTTTTATTTAGCTGTTTGATTATCCTTAGGTTACTTTCTTTTAAAGTATTTTTTTTGAGCATAAAATTTTTTTCGAACATTTTGTTGTTTTCAAAAAAAGTAACTTGAAATGTATTGTTCAATTGTAATACCTCTTCTTGAATCAATTCAATTTTTGCTATAGAATGTGCAGGAAGGATTTCAATTTTATGCCTCATTTGTGAAGTCCTTTTGTTGTTGTCAAAACCCTGACTAACAATTAATACCATTTCCAGTTCAATATCTTTTTTATTGATCAAATAGGCATAATAATCATTCGTTTTAAAAGTTTTATTATATTCTTGCACGATGGCCAAGTGCAGATTTTCAACTGAAGGAATTTTTATGTCTTTTTTCATTTTAATTATTTGACTTTTTTGACACCTACATGGTCTTGGATACCTTGCAGGATTATATTATCCTGCAAGGTTTTTTTTAACCTTGTAGGTATATATTTATTCCAATGTATATTTTAAACCAAGTATATCGTTTTTATATTGGTGCACAAATTTAAAATTTTCAAGATCGAAAAAGAATTCAATAAGGTCATCAGAATTTATGATGTTGGTAGAACCATCTATAATTGGCCCATAAGAACTATATTTATACTTTTTAAAATCATCAATTATACCATGTTTTACTGGGTTGTTATGCACATAAATAATAAGGTTTCTAAAATATTCTTCTGATTGAATTTTAATTCTTTTAAAATGTTTTTCGAATAAACTACCCGTTCTATCTTGTTGCTTATTAAAAGCTTTAGCATAGGCATTGAAAAAATTAGAAAATTTTTGTGTTACGATGTCACTATCATTATCAACTTTTATAACTAAATGAAAATGATTACTTAAAAGGCAATAAGCAAAAACAGTTACCTGATTGCTTAAATATTTAGTTAAGAGCTTTGTAAAATAATCATAATTGCCACTGTTTTCGAATATGTTACATCTATTTATTCCTCGATTATAGATATGATAATAACGATCTTTTTCAAGAATTTCTAGTTTCATAATGATATGTTTCTTTTATACCTACAAGGTCTTGGAGACCTTGCAGGAGGCATAAATTAATCTTCCCAATCCATAGATCGTTTTACCGCTTTTTTCCAATTTTTATATAAATGATTTCTTTTTTCTTCACTCATTTTTGGAATAAATTTTCGATTAATTTTTCTGTTTTTCAAGATGTCTTCCATAGTCCATAATCCAACACCAATTCCGGCTAAATATGCAGCGCCCAAAGCGGTAGATTCAATGATTTCTGCTCTTTCAATATTTGTATTCAAAATATCTGATTGAAATTGCATTAAATAATTATTAGCCGAGGCACCTCCATCAACTTTCAAAGCATTTAGTGTAACTTTTGAATCTTCTTGCATGGCTACAATTAGATCTTTACATTGATAGGCAATAGATTCTAAAGTTGCTTTTATAATATGGTTTTTTCCGGTGTCTTGTGTTAGTCCAAATATTGCACCACGAGCATCCATATTCCAATAGGGAGCACCCAAACCAGCGAATGCCGGAACTACATAAACGGTATTTTCGTCTGTTACTTTATTGGCATAATCTTCTGATTCTTCAGCTGAATTTATAATTTGTAGACCATCTCTTAACCATTGTATAGCAGCACCGGCTATAAATACACTTCCTTCTAAGGCATAATAAACTTCATCATTTATTCCCCAAGCAATTGTTGTTAAAAGTCCGTTATCTGAATATTGAATTTTTTTACCGGTATTCATCAATAAAAAACAACCTGTACCGTAAGTATTTTTCACTTCACCTTTAGTAAAGCATGCCTGACCGAATAGGGCGGCTTGCTGATCTCCAGCAATTCCAGAAATCGGAATTTTTTGACCATCCATAATATAATCGCCAAAATAATGACTGGAAGGTTTTACCTGAGGCAACATATTTTTTGGAATATTAAATATTTTTAAAAGTTCTTCATCCCATTCTAAACTTTTAATATTGTATAACATGGTTCTTGAGGCGTTAGAATAATCTGTTGCATGTACTTTGCCATTGGTCAAATTCCAAAGTAACCAAGTATCAACGGTTCCAAAAAGAAGATCTCCTAGTTCTGCTTGTTCTCTCGCATTGGGTACCTCGTCTAAAATCCATTTTAGCTTGGTAGCTGAAAAATAGGAATCGATAACCAATCCAGTTTTTTCTTTTACGAGATTCTCTAATCCTTTCTTTTTTAATTCTTTACAAAAATTACTTGTTCTTACATCCTGCCAAACGATGGCATTATAAATAGGTTTCCCTGTTTTTTTGTTCCAAACTACGGTTGTTTCTCTTTGATTGGTTATTCCAATTGCTGCAATAGAATTCGTTTCAATATTTTGTTTTTGAATAACATTATTGATAGTTTCAATTTGCGTATTTAAAATTTCAAGAGCATTTTGTTCAACCCAACCATGTTTGGGGTAAATTTGTTCTGTTTCTTGCTGTGATATGTCACAAATGCCACCTTTATCATTGAATAAAATAGATCTAGAACTTGTTGTACCTTGATCTAGGCTTAGGATATATTTTTTTGACATATTAATTTGATTTTATGGAACGAACACTACTAATTGCTGTATATATTAATAGCATAATAGCTATGATTACGATGAGTAAATACTTAATTTGGAAATCATTTTTATATAATATTTGATAGGCAGACCCTCCCAATAAACTTCCAAATATAGGTCCGAGAATTGGTATTGGTGCATATTTCCAATCGGAAGTTCCTTTTCCAGAAATGGGAAGTATAAAATGTGCAATTCTCGGCCCGAGATCTCTTGCTGGGTTAATAGCAAACCCCGTAGTTCCACCTAATGCAAACCCAATAATCATAATCAAGGCGCCCACTACAAGTGGATTTAGTCCTTCTGTAAAATTATTGGTTCCTATAAAAAGCAAACCAAATATTAACAATGCCGTACCAATCATTTCACTAATAAAATTATGAAGATATGACCGTATCGCCGGAACGGTACTAAAAACTGCTAATTTTGATGTTTGATCTTCGGTTACAGACCAGTGTGGAATATAAAATATCCATATCAATGTAGCAGCACTAAATGCACCTAGTATTTGTGCAATAATGTAGCCCAAAACATTTTCCCATGGAAATTCACCAACAAAGGCAAGACTTAAAGTTACTGCCGGGTTGATATGTGCGCCACTTATACTACCCACAGCATAAATGGCAAAACTAACACCCAAGCCCCATGCAACTACTATGGTTAGCCAACCTGCGTTTTCAGCTTTTGATTTTTTGAGAACAGCACCGGCAACGACACCTCCTCCAATTAAAATTAATATAAAAGTCCCAATAAATTCCGCTAAGTAAATTGACATAAAAAATTGTTAAAAGTTGATTAGGGCAAATTACATATTATTTTTTAGATATTTCCGTGTTCGGATAAATTGCCAAGCCGGCAAATGTATAATGATTGCTAATTGGTTTTATTAGTAAATGTTTTCCTTTGTATTTTTCAGATATTGCCTAAAATTTTATTGTATTATCTTGACCTGCCCGACTTTGTCATTCAGGCGGGTAGTACTTCAAAAATTATAGTTACCTCTAAAAAACTCTGAAAATTTTGACCTGCCTGCCGCAGGCAGGTGCGAATGAATTTTTAGAACCCACCTTAAACTTTGGCCGTTAACATTATTTTACCCTTTCAATTTTAACTTTTGTACCACTAAAATTGGCATTACCTGTTAAAAAGTCAATTTTATTGGGGTCTGTTAGATCGTTAATGCTTACACCGGCATTTTTTTTAGCAATGCGCATACTTGACCCATTATAATTGTGACCCCAGCCATGAGGAATACTAACTACACCTTCCATCATTTCGCTACTTATTTCAATAGGGATTTTTAAAGATCCTACCTTTGAACTTACTGTTACATTTTGCTGGTTTATAATATTTAAAATTTTGGCATCTTCTGGATTGATCAAAAGGGTGCAGCGTTCTTTTCCTTTAATTAATCGGGTAACATTATGCATCCATGAATTGTTTGATCTTAAATGTCTTCGACCAATCAATGAAAAATTATACGCTCCGTTGGAATTATTTTTCCATTCCGCCAATTGATTTTTTAATCTATTCAAATCTTGTACAAATTCGACTGGGGCCAATTCAATTTTCTTGTCTTTTGTAAATAATCTCTCTGGCAAACAAGATTTTAATTCGCCAAGATCTATACCATGTGGATTTTCTTTTAACTTTTTTACAGACAATCCCTTATCTTTATAGGGGCCTTTTTGTAGCATATAATCGATCATTATTTCGGGTGTTGCCGGGTTGTCTTTACCTCCCATTCTATTGGTCAATTCTTTAAATATTTCCCAATCGTGTTTTTGATCTTGATTTTTATCGAATAAAATTTCAGAATATTTACTAGTATTTCTAACTGCCAATTGGTGAAAAGCCAAATCGTAATGAGAAGTTTCTAATCCTGTTGTTGAAGGTAAAATAATATCAGCATATTGTGTGGTTTCATTGATATAAATATCTATGGCAACCATAAATTCTAATTGTTCTAATGCTATGGCTAAATGCTTGCCATTTGGTGTTGATAATACGGGGTTACCTGCTATGGTTACCATCGCTTTAATTTGCCCTTTACCTTCTGTGCATATTTCATCGGCTAATGTTGCAACAGGTAATTCTCCTGAGTATTCGGGTAAATTTCTTACTCTGCTTTTATATCTGTCAAAATTTCCGGTTTTACCTGTTACAGTTGCCATACCAACCAAATCAATCGCCGGAAGTGTGAACATTGCTCCACCCTTTTTATCAAAATTATCAGTAATAATATTTAAAACATTGACAAGCCACAGGCAAACACCTCCAAATTCGTGTGTTGAAACTCCTAATCTACCATAACAAACAGCGGTTTTGGCGAGTGCAAATTTTCTAGCTAACTTTTTAATTTCATCTGTAGGTATCCCAATGGTTTCGGCAATTTTTTCAGGAGAAAAATTAGTACTTAAATTTTTTATGACTTTCCAATTATTGATGTGTGATTCTAAATGTGCTTTTTTAGTTAATTTTTCCTCAAAAATTACATGAATCAATGCCAATAAAAATAAGGCATCTTTTCCAGGTTTGATAAATAAATGTTGGTTGGCTATTTTTGCAGTTTCCGTAAATCTAGGATCGACAACTACAAACTCACCGCCTCTTTTTTGAATTGCTTTTAAACGATTGGCAAAGTCTGGTGCCGTCATTAAACTACCGTTAGATACTACCGGGTTACCTCCAATGATAAGCATAAAACTGGTATGATCTATATCGGGAATTGGAATTAGCATATGATGCCCAAACATTTTTAACGAACTAATATGATGGGGTAATTGATCAACAGAAGTAGCAGAATATTTTTGTTTGGAATTTAGACTTTTAATAAAAGGAGTGCCAAATAACATCATCCCTGAATTATGTACGTTGGGATTGCCTTGATAAGAACCTACCGCATCATTGCCGTATTTTTTTTGAATGGATAATAATCGATTTACTACTTCATCAAAGGCCTCTTCCCAAGAAATGTTTTTCCAACCGTTTGTAGTTCTTTTTACAGGTGTTTTCAATCGATCTTTATCGTGATATAAATCTTGTAAGGCAACTGCTTTCGGACAAATATGGCCTCTGCTAAACATATCTTTTTTATCACCTTTTATGGAGATAATATTTGTTTCACTATATTTTATTTCTAAGCCACACATGGCTTCACACAGGTTGCAAGTACGAAAATGCGTTTTTATATTTTCCATTATTTTAAGGTTTGGCAGGCAAGTAAGCCGCCATATTCTAAGGCTATGGTTCTGTCGTTCGAAATTTTTTGATAAGCAGGATCAGCCACCATTTTTAAAAAATGATCTACCGTTGGATATTCTACTAAAAACACCATATCTGGCTCATTTTCAGTATCTCCAATTACAGTGGTTGCCACAACCCCTTTCCAAATTAATTTCGCATTCGAAGCAGCAACAAAGGCTTTCGCTTTTCTAAAATAACGCGCATAAGCCTCTTTACCAGTCTCATTTCCATTTTCGGTAATTTTCTTAAACTTAATAATGTTGATCATTACCAAAGGCGTATTTTTTGGATATGTCTTTAATTTCGCCATTTGATCCTGGGTTGGATTTACTTGAGTAAGTTGCATAAGGTTTTGGGTTTAAATTATTTATACTCAAACCAAATAGCTTTTCGGTTTTTTGTCTTGTCCTTTTTCTCTTTACCTGTGTTAAAAAATGAAATCGTAGCTACGGCTATGATTGAATTTTTTGCCTTGCTAAAGAAAAAAATTACTTGCTTCAAAATTCCCTAAAACCTATTTGGTTTGAGTATATTGTTAGCGGAAGATAAAGAATTTTTCTTACAATATATTCTGTTGCTATCAAAAGCCAAAAGTAAAATTACAGGCTACAAGCAAAGAATCTACCTTGGATTCACAATTCATAATTTATAATTCATAACTCATATTGTTAACAACTAATCCTCCAAATTCTTCCTATTCTTTGCCCTGTTAAACATAATATATGCAATGATTACTAAAACGGCAAAAGGCAAATAAGTACCTATGGCAATTCCTATTTCGTACCCTTTATCAGGTGCTTTATTCATTTTCTCTTCAATATCAACTTGAAGAAGTAATATTAAGTTTAGATAATTCATTTTTTAAAATTATTCAGTGCTTTTACTGTAAAATCAGACAATACAAGTTCGCCACTAATTGCTGCCCTTTTTATAAGTAGTGAGTCCCAATGATCTGTATTTTCCCAAAACATTTTTTTCATGGCGCTTAAAGCTTCCAAGTTGTAAGAAGCTAAATTTTGAGATAAAAAACCAATGCTTTCATCCATATCTTGTATGTTTTCAAAAACTTTTGCAAACAAACCTTTTTCTTTTGCCCAATATGCTGTTTTCCAATTTTTTGCATCCAAACTTAATTCGCTTAAAGCGGATACTCCCATTTTACGTTCAATGACAGGGGCAATAACAAACGGGCCAATACCAATACTTAATTCGGAGAGTTTGATATCAGCGGCTTCCGTTGCAAAACAATAATCTGTTGCTGCTAAAATACCAAGACCACCACCTACAGCTTTTCCTTGTGCTCTACCAATTATTATTTTAGGGCATGTACGCAGGCTGTTTATTAAATTGGCAAATCCAGAAAAAAATTGTTTGCCATCCTCTATGTTTTTTATGGCTAATAATTCATCAAAAGAAGCTCCAGCGCAGAAAGCTTTATCACCTTCACTTTGCAATATAATTACGTGTACTAGGTCATCTTTACTCAATCGTTTTATTTCATTAATCAATCGATTTAACAATTCGCTTGGAAAGGAATTACTTGCAGGATGAAAAAAAGTAAGGGTAGCTACTTTATTTTCTATATGTGTTTGGATCGTGCCTTTGGTCATGATTATTTTTGATTCGAGTAAAAGATT
This sequence comes from Flavobacteriaceae bacterium, assembly GCA_021647985.1. Taxonomy (GTDB): domain Bacteria; phylum Bacteroidota; class Bacteroidia; order Flavobacteriales; family Flavobacteriaceae; genus Lutimonas. Next base: position 16,554 of record JAKITQ010000035.1, read on the forward strand.
CTCACTTTTGTGGGAAAGATAATTTAAAAGGTATTATGAAACTCCATTTGCCGCAACGTTTCTATCTATTTTTCGCATCAAACCTTGTAAGACTTTTCCAGGTCCGATTTCTGTAAACTCAGTAGCGCCATCGGTAATCATTTGCTGGATGGTTTGTGTCCATCTAACAGGCGAAGTTAATTGGGCAATTAAATTTTCTTTAATTTCTGCTGCATTGCTAACCGACTTAGCGACAACATTTTGATAGATTGGACAATTTGGTTCGTTAAAATTTGTATCTTCAATGGCCGCTGCAAGTTCTTCACGAGCTGGTTCCATTAATGGAGAATGAAAAGCGCCACCAACAGGTAAAACCATTGCCATTCTTGCTCCTTTTTCTTTCAATATTTCGCAAGCTTGATCAATAGCTTTTATTTCTCCTGAGATTACTAGCTGACCAGGACAATTATAATTGGCAGCAACCACAACACCATTACTTTTACTGCAAACTTCTTCAACAATTTTATCTTCTAAACCTATAATTGCCGCCATAGTTGATGTTTCAATTTCACAAGCTTTTTGCATGGCTAAAGCTCTTTGTGAAACTAATTTCAATGCAGATTCAAAATCTAAAACACCATTGGCAACCAATGCAGAAAATTCACCAAGTGAATGCCCAGCAACCATATTGGGTTTAAAATCATCACCCAATGTTTTGGCTAAGATTACCGAATGTAAAAAAATTGCAGGTTGGGTAACTTTGGTTTGCTTTAAGTCCTCAGCTGTACCTTCAAACATAATATCCGTTATAGAAAACCCTAAAATTTTATTCGCTTTGTTAAAATATTCTTGTGCTAAAGGTGATTTTTCAAAAAGGTCTAAACCCATTCCTGAAAATTGTGCACCCTGACCGGGAAATATATATGCTTTCATATGATCTCTTAATTAACTTTCTATATACAAAAATAGGAAATTAAGATTGAAGAACGAAGACTGTAGACCGAAGAAATTTCTTCGGTCTACAGTCACCCATCTTCTAGCCATTTTTTTTTATCTATTTTAGCAACACAACTTACTAAAAAATGAATCCGAAGAATAAAGATCTTGCCTTTAATATTTATTTGATTCTCGCCTCTGTTTTTATTGCTTCCTTGGTTGTATCTAATTTAATTTTTCAAAAATTCTTTACCTGGGATTTTTTTGGAATATACACTTTTGAAATTTCTGTAGGAATTTTACCTTACCCCGCAACTTTTTTAGTTACGGATCTAATCTCTGAAATTTATGGAAGAAAAAAAGCGAATCAGGTAGTAATTACCGGAATTTTTGCATCGGCATTTTCTTTGCTAATCATTATATTATCAGATATTGCTCAGGCTACCTCTTGGTCTCCAATTGGCAATGAGGTTTTTCATCAGGTTTTTGGGCTTTCTGCTTTGGCTGTATTTGCATCAACTACTGCTTATTTGGTTGCCCAATTTGTTGATATACGTATATATCATTTTTGGAAAAACAAAACAAAAGGTAGGCATTTGTGGTTGCGGAATAATTTCTCAACCATTTTTTCTCAATTTTTAGATACTTTTTCAGTATTGTTTTTACTCTGCTCTTTTGGTGTAATAGAATGGGAATTATTTGGCATTTTATTGTTAAACGGGTTTTTATTTAAACTTTTAATTGCATTATTAGATACACCTCTACTTTACTTATCTGTGTTTTGGTTTAGAAAGAAATTTGGTTTAAAAGTGGGTGAAGAGATAGTGTTGGTTTAAAGAAAAGAAGTTAAATTTTCATTTCCACAACATACCCTTCCCAATTTCTTACATTAAAAACGGTGCTATCTTCAAATATTAAATATTGTCCTTTAATACCTATTAATTTGCCTTGATAATTGGGTGTTTTATCTAAATTCAGACTTTTGATTTTAGTTGGATATTTTTTAATGGGAAAATCAATCTGAGTTTCTTGGTTATTTTCGATAAAATATTGTTTCGCCTCTTCGGGTATATACTTGGCTAATTTTTCTCTTTCTTCTGTAAGATCAACATCAACAACAGTATTTGTAAGCATTTTGCGCCAGTTGGTTTTGTCTGAAACAAACTCTTTTAAAGCAACTTCAGTAATTCCGGCAAGGTATCTATTTGGAACTTCCACAATTTCAATGGCTTCATGAGCACCTTGATCGATCCAGCGTGTAGGTATTTGAGCTTTACGGGTTACACCAACTTTTACATTACTCGAATTTGCCAAATAAACGATATGTGGTTTTAATTGCATTTCTTTTTCATAGGCCAAATCTCTATCTTCAATATCTAAATGGGCTTTACTTAATTCTGGGCGCATAATCCAGTCGCCGGTTTGTGGCATTTTGTAAAAGCAATCATAGCAATAGCCCTGGCGAAATATTTTTTTGTTTGCACCACAGCTCAAACACTGGTATTTTTTAAATGAAATATCAATGGTTTTATGGATCAACTGATTTATATTCAAAAAATCACTTTCCATATCCAAATAATATTGAACTGGTGATGCGTTTTCTGTCATCATTTTTTTTAGTACACCTGTATATTTCATGTTAATATGTTTTATAATTTTTCACGCAGATTTAGTAGATAAAAATTCATTTTTCATAACTCATAACTCATAACTCATAACTCATAACTCATAACTCATAACTCATAACTCATAACTCATAACTCATAACTCATAACTGTTTTCACCACTAACAACCCTAATCGTTCTCTTTACTTGCTCAGCAATTCTTCGCGCTTCATCAATATCTTTATTGACAACAGTAACATGTCCCATTTTACGAAAGGGTCTGGTCTCTTTTTTACCATAAATATGAGGCGTTACACCATCAATTTTAAGTATATCTTCCATATTTTGATAAATAACATCGCCATTGTAACCTGCTTCACCAACCAAGTTTACCATAATTCCAGCAACTTTGCTATCGGTATTTCCTAAAGGCAAATTTAAAATAGCCCTTAAATGCTGTTCAAATTGATTTGTATAAGAAGCCTCAATACTATAATGCCCACTATTATGTGTTCTTGGAGCAACTTCATTTACTAAAATATCATCATTTTCGGTTTGGAACATCTCTACAGCCAATATGCCAATAAATTGAAATGCATCTGCAACCTTTAAAGCGATTTCTTTTGCTTTTTTCGCTACTGCGGAATTAATTCTTGCCGGACAAATAACATATTCTACCTGATTGGCGGTAGGATGAAATTCCATTTCAACCACAGGATATGTTTTCGTTTCACCATCACTGTTTCTTGCAACGATAACTGCCAGTTCATTCTTAAAAGGAATAAGATCTTCAACAATACAATCCTCATCCGATAAATTATTTATTTCTGCAGTAGTTTTTATAACTTTTACACCGGTACCATCATAACCAAATTGTGCTGTTTTCCAAACAAAAGGTGGTTGCGCTTCTTTTTTTAATTCCGCGAAAGCGCTATACCTTTTATAATTTGCAGTTGGAATATTATTCTTTACAAAAAAATCTTTTTGTCTTCCTTTATGTTGAATAATTTGTAAAACAGAAGGCTGTGGGTAAATCGTTAATCCTTCTTTTTCTAATTGTAATAAAGCTTCAATATTAACATGCTCAATTTCAATAGTAAGTAGATCAACTTTTTTGCCGAAATCGTATACGGCTTGATAATCCATTAAATTACCTTGATAAAATTCGTTACAAATTTCTGCACAGGGCGCATTTTTCGCAGCATCTAGAATGGCGGTATAAATATCAAATTTATGAGTTTCAGTCAAGAGCATTTTACCTAGCTGACCTCCGCCAAGAACACCTAATTTAAAATTAGAAGAAAAATAATTTTTCAATTGTATTGCGGTTTTTAAAAGTTTGTAATTTGTAAGGTATTTCCAATAACAACAACTCTATATTGTTTAGCAGAATAACTAATACCATCTGTTAGAGGCGCTCCATTTAATAAATTAAATATGCTATCGTCACAGGGTGTAAATAAATTGATGCCATTCTTTACGATCATTTGTGAACATGCTTTCGGACTTATATGCGGAGCAGCTCTGTCAAAAGCTATATAATTATTGATGCTGTAATGATATATAATCAAGCCACTAATTCCACCTTGCGCATATGCCCAACCACCCACAACTTGTAAATCTATAAATTCAGGATTATTTAAAAATACAGTTTGATTTACAGGAATATTTGGTAGAATATTATTGGGGTCAATATTGTTATCTGAACAAGAAAACGATACAAATAATAGGAAAATAATTGCAATTTTTTTCAAAATATATTTTTTGGCAAGGTACAAATAATTTGATTTACACATTAAATATAATGCCTGAGTAATTTATTTTTTGTATTTTAGAAGAAGATTTTTCGGATTTTGAAATAATTTGTACATTTGTACTAGGATCTCATTCCATTATTTTGGAATTGGGATTTTTTTATATTTATAATATCAATAAATTGTATTAAAATGAGTGATGTAGCATACTATACAGAGGAAGGACTAAAAAAAGTAAGAGATGAACTAGAGGCTTTAGAGCATGTTGAACGACCTAGAGTAACCAAAGAAATTGCCGACGCCAGAGATAAAGGAGATCTAAGTGAAAATGCGGAATATCATGCAGCTAAAGAAGAACAGTCTTTGTTGGAGTTTAAAATTGCACAAATGAAAAACACCTTGTCAAAGGCGAGGTTGATTGATGAATCGCAACTAGACGCATCGAAGGTTTTGGCCTTGTCTATAGTGAAAATAAAAAACATAGATAATAATAAGGAGTTTGAATATACCCTAGTTGCTGATGCTTTATCTGATTTAGCCAATGGTAAACTATCGGTAAACTCCCCTATTGGTCAAGGGCTACTGGGCTTAGAAGTTGGTGATATTGCAGAAATTCAAGTACCTAATGGAATGATGAAATTTAAGATTTTAAATATTTCGAGATAAGGTGTTTTTTAAAATACTAGGTTTTAAAACTAAATCAATAAGTCATGAGCATCTTCACAAGAATTATTCAAGGAAAAATACCGAGTTATAAAGTGGCTGAGAATGATGATTTTTACGCTTTTTTAGATGTCAATCCCAATGCAAAAGGCCATACTTTGGTGGTGCCTAAAAAGGAAGAGAATAAGATTTTTGATTTAGACGAACAATCTTATTTGCGTTTGATGCAGTTTAGCTATAAAGTTGCCAAGGCTATTGAAAAGGCGGTGCCTTGTGAAAGAATTGGTATGACAGTAATAGGTTTGGAAGTACCTCATGTACATGTACATTTAATACCACTGCACAGTATGGCAGATGCCACTTTTTCTAAAAAAGAGAAATTAAACGATTCGGAATTTAAAGAAATTGCTAAAGAAATCGTTAAGAATTTTGAAGGATAATTACCGAAAAACTTTAAGTTAACGTCTTCGCGAGCGTAAAGAAATGGAGCGTAGTAATCTCTTCCTAAGCAATTAACACTAGATCACCACGTCATTCTTACAATTAGCATTGGAAGAATTTCCTCGTGAAGACGTATCATGTCGTATTCATCTTCGCGAACGGAAAGAAATGGAGTGTGGCGATTTCTTTTATTTAATTGTTTTAAGTTCAATACTAAAAGTAGTTCCTTTACCAATTTCCGATTTCTTTACATAAATCCTTCCTTTACTATAGTCCTCTATGATTCTTTTGGCAAGTGAAAGTCCTAATCCCCAGCCTCGTTTTTTAGAAGTGTAACCAGGCTCAAATATTTTCTTTTGAAGGCGTTTTGGGATACCTTTACCTGAATCTGTTACTAATATTTTGGCAGTAGAATTTTCCTGAGTTACAGTAATTGAAAGTTTTCCTTTGCCTTTCATGGCATCAATAGCGTTTTTTACCAAATTTTCGATAACCCAACTATACAATTGTAAATTTAAATCAACATAAATAGGTGTATTATTATCATTAATAAATTTAAAATCAATTTGCTTAAAACTTCTTGATTGAATATAATCGAATGCAATTTTTGTTTCTTTAACGATATCGTTTTTGGTCAATTTTGGAATAGAACCAATTTTTGAAAATCTTTCAGCAATGGTATTTAACCTCGCAACATCTTTTTCAATTTCGGAAACAGTTTCTTCATTGGCATTTTCCATACGCAATAGTTCAACCCAGCCTAAAAGAGAAGATAGGGGTGTGCCAATTTGATGCGCCGTTTCTTTAGCCATTCCTGCCCACAGTTTATTTTGTTCGGCAATTCTATTGGCTTTAAAAGCCAAATAAATAATGGTGCCAAATAAAAATAGAACAAGCAATAGACCCAATGGATAATACTGCAATTTATTTAATAGATCGGAGTCTCTATAGTAGATATTCTCTGTAATATTTATTTGATCCATTTGAAAATTAACCACTAAGGGTTCATTGTCTTCTTTCATTTTCATTAACTGCCTGCTTAAATACAAGCGATCATCAACAGGAAGTGATGTAAATTTTTTGGAATTTACCACATCTAAATTTGCCCATTTTTTAATATCACCATTTTCAAAAGTAATAATCATTGGGATACTTCTATTACTTTGAATAATTTTCTCTTCTAAAGACATGTCAATGTCTAAATCAGGATTGTTAAAATTTTTATAGGCAGTAGCTAAAACTTCCATTTTTAGCCTTTCTTCTTTTTTAAAGTTTTTAAAGAATTGATTTGTGTTCCATAAAATAGAAGTGACAATTAAAAATGATGCCAAAATAAGCAACCATTTAAATAAAATTTTACTTGTAGGTAAGTTCTTCATTAAAAGAGAATAATTAACAGACTTGAATTTATGATTAATAACATAAAAGTAACAAGCTTATTATATATAAAATAAATATTAGCTACTTTTGTTGAAAAATCATAGCAATTGTTAACAATTAATCCAAAGAAAATAGAAATTGCCAAACTTCACAGTTATTTACTATCTGCTATTGCTCCAAGACCAATTGCTTTAGCAAGTACTATAGATGTAAATGGAAAACCAAATTTATCACCTTTTAGTTTTTTTAATGTATTTAGTGCTAACCCTCCGGTTTTAATTTTTTCTCCTGCAAGAAGAGTTAGAGATAATACAATAAAACATACTTTGGAAAATGTGAAACAGATAAAAGAAGTGGTTATTAATGTAGTTAATCATGACATAGTGCATCAAACTTCTTTGGCAAGTACTGAATATGAAAAAGGTGTAAATGAATTTGATAAAGCTGGTTTTACCATGTTAAAATCAGAAAAGGTAAAACCGTTTCGGGTTGCAGAATCTCCAGTACAAATGGAATGTAAGGTGATTAACATTATACCTTTAGGCAAGGAGGGAGGAGCCGGAAATTTAATTATTTGTGAAGTGGTTCTTATGCATATCAATGAAAAAGTATTGCAAGAAAACGGACTTATAGATCAAAGTAAATTAGACCTTGTTGCTCGTGCTGGTGGAAGTTATTATAGCAGAGCGAAAAACACTTTTTTTGAAATACCAAAACCTATATTTAATAAGGGCATTGGTATTGATAATTTACCGGATCTTGTAAAGAACAGTTTAATATTGACTGGAAATAATTTAGGGATGCTTGGAAATATCGAAAAATTACCGTCAAATAAAGGTGTTGATAAGTTTATCAAAGACAATCCTAAATATTTTGGTGTAAAATTAAATGAAAAGCATAAATTTGCGCAAGAGTATTTAAAAAAGGATGATATAAATAGTGCTTGGAAAGTACTTTTAAGTTAGTATTAATTATAAGATTTACAATAGAAATGGAAGTAGCTGGAAAAATTAAAAAAATAGACGAAACAAAAACATTCGGAAGCAACGGGTTTAGAAAACGCGAAATGGTGGTTACCACAGATGAACAATATCCGCAAATGATAATGATTGAATTTATTCAAGATAAATGTGATTTGTTGAATAGTTTTAGTGTTGGAGATGACGTAAAAGTAAGTATAAACATAAGAGGTAGAGAGTGGGTTAACCCTGAAGGTGAAGCGAAATATTTTAATTCTATTCAAGGCTGGAGAATTGAAAAAAACCAAGAAACGCAAGGAACTGTACCTCCTGTTGATGCAGGGGCATTTGAACCTGCAACGAGTACAAGTGATAGTGAACCTGATGACCTACCATTTTAATTCCTACGGATTAAAATCCCTATCAAAAAAGCCTAATAATTGCAGAATTATTAGGCTTTTTTCTATTACCTTAAATCCGCAAGTGTATTTCTACTACAAAGCCAAACTGCACGCCATTGTTGAGAACTAAACAAAGTGAAATCACGAATACCTATAAAATAATAAATAGGCAAATGAGTAATGCTCGCTTTTCGATACTCACCATAATAAAACTATGTTTGCGTGTCTCAAAGTTGCGCTACACCAACACTAGCATACATTTTGACTTTTCGCTACGAAAACACTTGCGGATTTAAGGTATTTTAGTAAATAAGATTTAGATAAAATGATATTACTTGGTAAAGAAATTGTTTTTCCAAATGTTGCTTTGGCAACTCCAGAAGGTATAGTAGCCATTGGAGGTGATCTTAGTACAGAAAGATTGATTTTGGCATATAAAAGTGGTATTTTCCCTTGGTATAACCAAGGAGAACCAATAATTTGGTATAGTCCAAATCCTCGAATGGTGCTTTTTCCTGAGCGACTTAAAATTTCAAAAAGTATGCGTAAAATATTACGTGAAGGAGCTTTTCAAATTACTTTTAATAAAAATTTTAAGGAAGTTATTTCCAATTGTAAAACGATAAGTAGAAATGATCAGCTCGGTACCTGGATTACAGATGAGATGAAAACGGCATATATCCAATTGCATAAAATGGGCATAGCCAAATCTGTAGAAGTATGGAAAAACAACGAACTTGTTGGTGGGTTGTATGGTATAGATCTGTCAACTCAAAAATCGGGTTTAGGATCTGTTTTTTGTGGAGAAAGTATGTTTAGTAAAGCGCCTAATGCTTCCAAGGTTGCATTTATTAACCTAGTTCAAAAACTTCACCATAAAGGCTGTCAGTTAATTGATTGTCAGGTTTATAATAACCATTTAGCCAGTTTAGGTGCCGAGGAAATCTCCAGAAAAAAATTTCTAAGGATTTTACGAAATAGCTGACTCCAAATTTTGTGAATTTTACTTAGCCATTTAAACAATCAACTTTTTTCTTTTGTGTATATTTGTCCTCCAAAATATTAGCTTATGGATATCAAAAATGCGCAATTAGAAGTAGATAATTGGATAAAAGAACACGGTGTTCGTTATTTTAATGAATTAACCAATATGGCGCAATTAACGGAAGAAGTTGGTGAGGTTGCTCGTATAATTGCACGTAGGTATGGAGAACAGAGCGAAAAAGAAAGTGATAAGAATAAAGATCTTGGAGAAGAATTGGCAGATGTGATGTTTGTTGTTCTTTGTTTGGCAAATCAAACCGGGATAAATTTACAAGAGGTTTTTGATAAAAAATTAAATCACAAAGCCAAACGCGATCACGATCGTCATCATAATAATGAAAAATTAAAATAAATATGATTCGTAAATATTTAGAAATGTCTTTTATAAAAGTGGTGGCAATATCGGCACTTTTGTTTTTTGTTGTAGTAAGTATAATTAAATTTATTATAGCCTTATTTAGTGGAGATAGCGTATCTGATATTCTATCTAATATGGTAACTTCAAAATATTTAGTATCTAATTTAATTGGTGCATTAATCTACGGTCTTATCATTACTTTTTATTACAAACGAAAATATAAAAAATAATTTATTTTGATAAAATCACTGCAATATACTTCGGGTAATATTCATGGAAATATTGCCATTTCTGGATCAAAAAGTGAGTCGAACAGGTTGTTGATTTTACAAAAATCATTTCCAAATTTAAAGCTGGAGAACCTTTCTGATTCTGATGACACGAAGCATTTACAAGAAGCCTTAGCATCGCAAGGCAATATAATTGATATTGGTCATGCCGGAACAGCCATGCGTTTTTTAACAGCCTACTTCTCAGCTGCCCCAGGAAGAGAGATCACCCTAACAGGGTCGCATAGAATGCAAAACAGACCAATAAAAATACTGGTAGAGGCGATGAAAAACCTAGGTGCAGATATAGAGTATTTAGAAAAGGAAGGGTACCCTCCTTTGAGAATAAAGGGTAAAAAACTCACAAAAAACAAGGTGCGTATTCAAGGTAATGTGAGTAGTCAATATATTTCTGCGCTACTTTTAATTGCGGCTTCCTTAGAAAATGGTTTGGAGATTGAATTGCTTGGTAAAGTAACTTCAGTGCCTTATATAAAAATGACTTTGAGTTTATTGCAATCTATAGAAATAGAAACCAATTGGACTGATAATTTCATAAGCATCCAGGCAAAAAACCAAACAAAAGAGAAAACACATACAGTTGAATCCGACTGGAGTTCAGCTTCTTATTTTTATAGTTTGGTTGCATTGAGTGAAAACGGAAAAATCACGCTTTCTTCTTTTAAAAAAGATAGCTTGCAAGGTGATAATTCGCTGATTGAAACCTACAAACATTTTGGTGTGACAACCGAATTTAATAAAAATGAAATAATCTTAACAAAAGAAAACATTGTACTAAAACCTCTGACAATGAATCTCGTCAATTCGCCCGATCTGGCTCAAACTATTGCGGTGACCTGTTTTGGACTGGGAATTGCTTGTGATTTAACCGGGCTTCATACTTTAAAGATTAAAGAGACGGATAGATTGGTTGCCTTAAAAATAGAATTGGAAAAATTGGGGGCGCATATTGAAATTACCAACAATAGTCTGCATTTAAAGCCTTCCAATAAAATAAATAAAAATATTACTATAGATACTTACCAAGATCACAGAATGGCTATGGCATTTGCTCCTTTGGTTTTAAAAGTTCCAATTTCGATTAATGAAGCTGAGGTGGTTACAAAATCATTTACTTCTTTTTGGAAAGATTTTGATGATATTATAGGTTGATTCTATTCCATTAGATTTACAACTTTTCAACATTTGTTTCCAACAATAGTGTTTCAGATACAATAGATATAATCTAACCACTATAATAAATTTTTTTATCTAATAATTTTTATAAAAAGTAAATAATCTAGTTCTTAGTTGCTCGTAAATAGGCTTGGTGAATTCGATAAACATTTGTTGGGGTGGTGGTGGATTGATTCTTCTTTGATTTGTAATTGCTATTTGATCATTATTCAAAGCACGGTCATCGCCATTAAATTTACCCCATTCATTAAACCAAACATATTCACCAGGAAAATTATTATTTATTAAAATATTTTTTTTAGCGTTACTGTCTGTTATTTTTAACCCAACAATACCTTTAGAAATAACTTGTAATTTATAAATTGCAACATCTGCTTTTACTGTGCCAATTACGTCTTTTTTTCGACCATTATCCAAAGTTACCTCACCTACTTTCACACTATCTGCCTCCATTTTTTCTATCCTTTCACTCGTATGTGTTTCTCCTACAATAAAGTCTTCGAAATTAATCTCTAATAATTGGTCAGTCTTGTTAAGTTGCATTTTTTTAGCCTCCTTTAAAGTATAAAATCGAACGAGTTCTTTTTGTTCAATTTGACGAAATATATTTTGAACCTCAGTATAAAAAATCTCTGCACTTAAATCGTAAGTTTTAGAATGTACAGGCATTAAGTTTGTAATTACGTGCAGTAAGGAAAGGTTATATGCTTCGTCAATTTTATAAGCTACATCTTTATAATTCTCAACAAATTTATCAGCTTCTAAAAAATTATAATAAGCTTCTTTCGCACTTCGTCTATCTCCATAATTCAAAAACTTCAACCCTGCAACATATTGTTCTTCAGCCGCTTTTGGTTTTATTTTTTCTAATTGCCTGTAGTATTTATGGGGATTAACAATAATACTTTTTGCAGCTGGAGATCTTTGAATGTTTTCATACATGCTATTTAATTGTTCATATATATAAACTGCTTCTGTATTTTTAAATGCTGAATTTGATTTATTTTCTATTTTATCTAAATAAGAAGAAACGGCATTGGGGTAGGCATTGGATAATGTTTCCATAGCCTTTTTATTATTGGGACTCTTTCTTAATTTTTCGATAGATCTTAATACCGCTTGATAGTAATTGCCTTGTGTATATAAGTTTTTACCTGTGTTACAGGAGCTCGATACGAAGCCAATAATAAAGATTACTAGATAGATTTTTAGGGAATACTTCATTGTAGTTTGATTGTAATTTGTAGTTATAACGGCTCGTATAATGAAATATTGAATTGGGTTTTACATATTTTATCGATACATTGAATTGAAAACTCCTGTAGTCTAAAATTAGACACATCATAAAAATTTTAATAATTTTTATTTAATAATGTGAAATTATAAAAAGGAAGGAAAATAAAAATGGTAATTTTGGATAAATAGTGAAAGTTATAAAACTTGGAAACCTATATTAAATTAAAGAAAGATAAATAAATGGCATTTGTAGATTATTATAAAATATTAGGGATAGAAAAATCGGCAACAGATAAGGAAATTAAAAAAGCTTATCGAAAATTAGCGAGAAAACACCACCCTGATCTGAATCCAGAAAGTAAGGAAGACGAAATTAAATTCAAAGAAATTAATGAGGCCAATGAGGTTTTAAGCAATGCGAAAAGTCGTAAGAAATATGATAAATATGGAAAGGACTGGAAACATGGGGAGGAATTTGAAAAAGCAAAAAAACAAAATAAAAGGCAATCGCAGCAGCAAGATTTTACGGGTAGAAATTATTCTGAACAAGAATTTTCAGATTATTTTGAATCCATGTTTGGAGGAGCATCCTCAAGACACAGTAATAGAGGGTTTAAAGGACATGATTTTAATGCCGAACTTCATCTAAACTTAAGAGATGTATACGAAACGCATCAACAAACCTTAACCGTAAATAATAGTAAAATTAGATTAACTATTCCGGCAGGAATAAAAAACGGACAAGTAATTAAAATTAAAGAAAAAGGAGGAGAAGGAATAAATGGTGGCCCGAAAGGTGATTTATACATCAAATTTACTATAAAAAATCATTCTCGATTTAAAAGAGATGGAAACAACTTGTATACTTCGGTTGATCTTGATTTATATACCGCACTTTTAGGTGGCGATATTACTATCGATACTTTTAATGGTAAAGTTAAATTAAAAATTGCTCCAGAAACTCCCAATGAAACAAAAGTTAAATTGAAAAGCAAAGGTTTTCCAGTCTATAAAAAGACAAAACAATTTGGCGATTTAATCATAACCTATCATATTAAAATTCCAACAAAATTAAGTGATAAAGAAAAAGAACTATATAAAGCATTACAAAAAATAAGATAAGATGGCTGCACATAAATTAATACTTATAGAAACACTTTGTTTAAACTATCAAGTTGAATTCTCGTTTTTTAAGACCTTAAACAAAGAAGGGTTAATTAGAATACTAACGATAGAGCAGCAGCAATTTATCCATCAAGATGAAATTGGAAATCTCGAAAAAATCATCAGACTACATGATGAATTGCATATCAATATAGAAGGGATAGATTGTGTGATTAACCTTTTGCAAAAGTTAGATCATTTAAAAGAAGAGCTAAACGATGTCAAAAATAGATTAAGGCTTTATGAAAGTGATTGATGAGAAGTGTATGTTGTATACCTCAAATGAACAACAAAACATATATTATAAATTATAGTTGAAATTGCGGAATACTTTAAATAAGGCAAACGGCAAAGAATAATTTGGGGATAAGGAAAAGAATAAAATGGAACAATCTTTTAGTTTGTTTTGCCAATCCAATTGCTTGCATTAATTCAGATCAAACCATGCTACAATTTCACGTATAAATGAAAAAGGAAAATTTATAGATTAAACAATAAATCAAATTTTGTCAGATGTGGAAAGGGGATGTACGATGGTGTGCGCCTCTTTTTTTAACTATAAAACCTTGTTGTCTTTCAACCGATTTATTTCAAATGTATCGTAAAGTGTTTTATTAATTAACCCAGTTTCCAAAAGAAAATCAATTTCTGCATCGATTTTATTTCTATTAAAATTAATTCTTTTGTGTTCATTCCAAGTTTCAACTTTATTAACTATTGTTTCGAAATCAATATCTCGATTATTCTCTATAAGAAATAACAAAGTTGTTATTAACTCTAAATTTGAATCATTCTGAATTTTATTAACGAATCTAATGGTCCTATTAAGAGACTTATCAAAACTTCTTAGTTTAGAATCGATTTTTTTATTTACTAATGTCTTGAAACTTTGTTCGAATGCTTCTTTTGTATTGACATTATAATAAGTTTGGTACTCTTTAATGTCTCTGCTTAAGATGTCTATAGAATGAGCATATGGACCAAAGTCTTGTCCTTTAAACTTAAAGTAATTTTCATTGGTCAGTATGTTGTTTAAGTAAGCAGATTTTTGAAGCCGAATTTTGTTGAATTTGAGTAGATTCATTTTAATTCTCATAAGTAATAAATGAGAGGTTGTCAGTTTTGGAGGTGCTTTGACTTTGCTCCTGAACTTTTTGAAGATTGGTTCATATAAAACGATTTCTACATCTTTAGAGATGTTTAAAATGTTTTTCTCAATAATGGCTTTGACTTTTGACCACTCCAAGCCCCCATTTCCGCAACCTAAAGGGGGTATTGAAACTGACTTTAAGTCGTTTTCAATAATCGTATTTCTTAAGGTTTTCATCCCTTTTTCGATAAATTTATACTCAGATTTCTTTCTCCATTTATCTTTTGTCGGAAAGTTTAGAATTATTTTGTCATTTTCCCTAAATAGAAGTATATCACCAATTGTAAAGGAATTGTTTCTACACCTTTTTGCATATTCTTTGTTGTTTTCGGGGTATTTCACTTTGAATTGATAGGCAATGCCTTTTCCCATAAACCCTTCACAGTTTACTGTGTTTACAATTGCCTCAGTATGAGATTCTAATATGTCGCCTTTTTTGTAATTAATCATTTTTTCTTAAAAAAGGTTGTGTTTACAATTACGTCTAATTCTAATTTGTATTTCAATCCTAAAGTTACAACTTTTTGTTTAATCTCATTATTTTTAACAAAAATAGAGTGGAACACTTGTGGAGGTATTTTTCTAGCAATTAATGATTCTGCCATACAACACTGACAACAATCGTTGTCAGAATATTGTCTCTTGCTCATTAAATCCCAATCAATAGTTTTGAGCCCTTTATTCCACTCTAAAGGTTCTTCATTGAAATGTACTGGATGACTTGGAATTATTTTGAATTTGTTAATTTTTGCTCTATCACGATGTAATGTAATATATGCAAATTCAGTTTTACCGTGTTTAATTTGAACTGCACCAGAAAAAGGAGTGCCTGCAAAGAAATGAAAAGGTATATAATCCTCTAGTTCAAAATTATTTCTTTTTCTCAAAATTGCTTCATCGGCTACGTTAATGTATTCACAATTTATTTCTTTTCTTGGTAAAAGGCCTTTCTCAAAGATTGAATCAAGATTGTCTATTGCAGTTAAATGGTAAAGAAGTTTTCCGTCTTTGGGTGGGGTTGCCATGTTCTTTGTAATATTACATTATTGGTAAACAAATATAGTGTTTGACTTAGATTAACTATTAAAAAAATCGAGAAATAAAAGTAGGCTTTATTGAGAATGTAGCGCCAAAAGTAGAGTCAATTTCAAAAAGAAAAACCTCAACATCTTAATAATTAAGGAGTTGAGGTCGTTTCAAGTACTCGAGATGGGACTTGAACCCATACGGCCATTACTGACCACTGGATTTTAAGTCCAGCGTGTCTACCAATTCCACCACTCGAGCGTATTAAATTGGTATTATATTTACTTTCAGAGCGAAAGACGGGATTTGAACCCGCGACCTCCACCTTGGCAAGGTGATGCTCTACCCCTGAGCTACTTTCGCAAATATATTGTTAATGAACTTGTGCAATTCCTAAAATTACAGACCTGCCAAACAGTAGCCTAGTCTGACTCAGGTAAGGCGGGTGCAAATTTAAAACATTTTTACAATTCACAAAGCCTTTTTTAATTTTTTTTTGAATAATATTTATGTTGCTTATCTTTAATTAATAAATATATTTGCAGC
>JAKITQ010000036.1 GCA_021647985.1 Flavobacteriaceae bacterium
AAAAAATCATTGGCTGTGATTTCATATGGCATGCATTTTTTTGATATGGATTTATGACCTATTTTTTCAACGCTTTTTAATAAGGGAGACATAAAAGCACCGTTGAGGTAGGTTATATTTTTAGCCAGTTTAAACTTGTCTTTTTGGTTTGTTAACATGTGTAAATAAAATATAAAGTCAAATATACATTTAATTATTTTCTAATTTTATATGTTGAAAGATGGAAAAAAATTATACAAAATTTTGTAACTTTGGTAGGATGCATAAATTTAAGATTATGAGTATTTCAGATTATTTTATGGGTATTGGATTAAAACGCAATATAAACCATTTTGCAAATATGGTTAAAATTGCTAAATCGGATAATGTTATAAGTCCGGAAGAGATAGAGCTTTTGGTGAAAATATCATAAAAATGAAACGCTAAAGAAGTTGCTGTTTTAAAAAAAATTGTAACTGAGCTTGGCTTTCCCAATTTCTAATGTCGATGCAATAGTTGCTTGTGCAATTAAAATTGATGTCGATAATTGCTCTTTAGAAGATTTTAAAAAGCAAGTAATGGAAGTAAATAAAATTTAAAAATCACTACTGAATTTAATTAATTGTTATAATGGGATTCGGTTTCATTGAATTGATTATTTTTAACCTTTATTTAAAACAAGAAATAATTAAAATGAAACATAAAAAAATTACTGGTATTCAACAATTAGGTGTTGGTGTGGAAGATGTTCAAGGTGCATGGGCTTGGTATCGGAAACATTTTGGAATGGATATAGGTGTGTTTGATGATGAGGCTGTTGCGGAATTAATGTTGCATTATACAGAAGGAAAAAGTAGAAAAAGGCATGCTGTTTTAGCTTTAAATATGCAATCTGGGGGCGGATTTGAAGTATGGCAGCATACTGGAAAAAAACCTGAAAAACCAAATTTCAAACCTGAATTGGGAGATATTGGAATTTTTATTGCAAAGATAAAAAGTCAAGATGCTGATAAAGCGTTTGCTTATATGCAAAAAGAAAAATTACAGCTTTTGGGTAAAGTAGAAAAATCGCTTGATAAGAATAAACATTATTTTATTGAAGACCCCTATAACAATATTTTTCAAGTTGTTGAAAATGATTATTTATTTGAATCGACCAAGGCGTATACAGGTGGAATTTATGGAGCCATAATTGGTGTAAGTGATATTAATAAATCTCTTCAGGTTTACCAGGATATATTGAATTATGATGAAATTGTTTATGACGAAACTGGTATTTTTGATGATTTTGCTGCTTTACCAGGTGGTGGTAAAAAAGTACGAAGAGTATTATTAAAACATTCAAAAATTCGCAGTGGAGGATTTGCACCTTTGTTAGGGCCTTCACAAATTGAATTGGTACAACTTATTGATAAGAAAGGAAGAGATATTTATGGAGGGAGAATTTGGGGAGACCCTGGATTTATTCATATTTGTTTTGATACCATTGGTATCGATTTGTTGCGAGAAGAGGTTAAAGCCAAAGGGTTTCCATTTACGGTAGACAGTGCAAATTCATTCGACATGGGTGAAGCAGCCGGTCATTTTGCTTATATTTCTGATCCGGATGGTATACCAATAGAGTTTGTAGAAACACATAAATTGCCAATTATTAAAAAATTAGGCTGGAATTTTAATTTAAAGAATAGAGATCCTAATAAGTCAATTCCAAAATGGATGATTAAAACCATGCGTTGGAAACGAGTTAAAGATTAGCATGTATTTCTGATTAATACGAGAACACTAATAATCTAATTTTACTGAACAGTAAATATTGGGTATAATTATCAAAAAAACTTAGATTTTAAAAAGATAAACCAATTTATTCTACTGTTGTGTGTAATTCTCCATATTGAGAAAACTCAATTAATTTCTTAATGCTAACGTTAAAATGTGGGACTGAAAAATAAGAAATTAGGAAAAACAGAATAACTATAAATAGATGAATATCAACATTAAATTTGATATTAGCCAGAATGAGACAAAATAAATTTGAAATATGAGTATTTAACTAAAAAAGAGTATTATGAAAAAAATGATTTATTATTTTATTATAACTTTAGGTATAATATCCTGTAACTCTGAAGATGAGAATTTGCTTTTACAAGGAGAATTTGAATTCATTACTGAATATTCAACTACAGTGACAGTTGGTGGTTTCGTTGGTATAACTGAACGTATTTTTGAAAGGGGTGAAGTTTATAAAGGAACAGACGAAGGAAAAGAAACAATAACGATAAGGATAGCAGAACATACGGAATTAAACAATGATTGTCCAAATAGTTGGTGTTATCAGGAATTTTTAGAAGTTCCCCGAAAATTTTTGAAACTTGTGGAATAACTTGTTGAACTGAACTTAAAAACTACATACAACAACGATTATACTTCATTGTAGTTCAGCATTTTAACTAAATAGCTATTAATTTAAAAAATAAATTTAACACCAGAAAATAACAGCTAATTTAGTCCACAACGGAAGCATAGCCAAACCGGTATAGTTTCTTTAGCATTTGCTAACTGATCAAAACTTTCTTTGTATAACTTATTCCAAAAATTTGGCTTTTCTAAGCCATAAATCCTTGTCATTCCAACAAATACCAGTTTATTTTTGGGTCTATCAAATATTTTATATAAAAACTTAGTTTTAAAAATTTAGACAAGTCTAAAAATATATTTATATTTGCAAAAAATAAATATATGCTTTCACCAACAGAGGAAAATTATTTAAAGACAATTTATGCATTACAATTGGAGGTAGACAAAGATATTAGCACCAATTTTATCGCTTCAAAATTGCATACCAAGGCCTCTTCTGTTTCAGATATGTTAAAAAAATTAGGCAATAAAAAATTGATAATTTATAAAAAATATCAAGGGGTAAAATTAAGTGATAAAGGAAACAAAATTGCTTTAAAGATTGTTAGAAAACATAGATTATGGGAATGTTTTTTGGTAAAAGAATTAAATTTTAAATGGGATGAGGTTCATGAAATTGCAGAACAATTGGAACATGTGAAATCGGATGATTTAGTTGATAAATTGGATAATTTTTTAGGAAGACCAAAATTTGATCCACATGGAGATCCAATTCCAGATAAATATGGAAATATTGTAGAAAACAATACTGTGAATATCTTGGGAATGCAAATTGGTGAGGAAGGTAAATTAGATTGTGTAAAAGATTCATCAGAAGTCTTTCTTAGATATTTAAACAATAAAAATTTAGCATTGGGTGATAATATAAAGGTTGTAGAAATTGAACCTTTTGACAATTCGATACGGATAAAAACCAAATCGGGGTCTATTACTATTTCAAAACACGTAGCTGAGAACTTGTATTTAAAAACTAATTAGAATGACCTATAGCCCGTTAAATTCCTTAATAATTTTCGCAATCGTTATTTTATTTATATATCTGTTTTTCAGACCTGTAAAAGGATGGTATTGGTTAATAGTAAACAACTTTAAAAGCAATGAAAAAACGATTATTGAAGACGTGTTAAAACAATTATATCATTATGAAAATTCTGGAAAACATGTTGATATAAATAGTTTGACAGGAGTATTAAAGTTTAGTAATAATTTGGTTATTGATGTTGTAAATAAAATGTCAGTTAATAAATTAATTCAATTTGATGGAGATATTTTACGTTTAACAAATGCAGGTAGAGATTATGCCTTACGCATAGTTAGGGTGCATAGGTTGTGGGAAAAATATTTGGCTGAGAAAACTGGTTTTGACAAGGAAGAATGGCATGAAAGAGCTGAAGAGATGGAGCATAAATTGAATCATGAAGAAACCGATTTGTTGGCATCTCAATTGGGTAATCCAATGTTTGACCCTCATGGTGATCCCATACCTACAAATACAGGATTAATAGCCAAAGTAGATGGTGTATCAATGCCTTTGTTGGATGTGAATAGTATTGGTAAAATAACCCATATTGAAGACGAGCCTGACATTATTTACAAACAGATCCTTGCGGAGAATATTCACATTGGATCTCAGATTAGGGTTGTAGAAAACAATGCCGAAAGAGTTATTTTTTATGCAGAAGGTGAAGAATTTAAATTGGCTCCAATCGTTGCGGCAAATATTACTGTTAAAGTACTCGAAGAAGCGCATATAAAAGAAGATAATATGGTTAGATTATCCAGCTTGCAAGAAAATGAATTGGCTAAAATTGTTGGAATATCTAAAGAATGTAGGGGAGATAATCGTAGAAGATTATTGGATCTTGGTTTTGTAAAAGGAACTGATATTCAAATTGATCTATTAAGCCCCTTGATGAACCCGAAAGCTTATTTGGTTAAAGGAACAAGTATTGCATTGCGAAATAACCAGGCTTCAAAAATTCTAATTCAAAAAATGTAAAATGAAACGAGCATACCAAATTTTGACACAAAAGGGAATGACTAATAGCGAACAGCATGTGTCACCTATAAAAAATAAAATTTAGACAAATGAAAAAGAAGATAAATAGCGCTTGTGAAACTTGCTCTGAATTTAATGCGGGTGGACTAAAAAAATTAGGAGTGAAAACCGATAATGTTGATTTTGTCGTGGCATTAGCAGGAAATCCAAACACTGGTAAAAGTACTGTTTTTAATGCCTTAACAGGTCTAAAACAGCATACAGGTAACTGGCCAGGCAAAACCGTTGTAAGAGCCGAAGGGGCTTTTGAATATGAAGATAAAAAATATAAACTGGTTGATTTACCTGGTACTTATTCACTTATGTCGACTTCTCAAGATGAGGAAGTTGCTCGTAATTTTATTCTTTTTGGAAAACCAAATGTTACCGTAATTGTTGTAGATGCAAGTAGATTAGAAAGAAATTTAAATTTGGTTTTACAAATTTTAGAGATTACTGATCAAGCTGTTTTATGTTTGAATTTGATGGATGAGGCATTGCGCAGTAATATTAATATTGATGAAAGAAATTTAGCTCGTGAATTAGGTATTCCAGTAGTTGCTACAAGTGCTCGGTTTAATCAAGGTATTCCAAATTTGATTCAAACCATTAAAGAAGTTGCCAATGGGCAAATAGTATGTAAACCGCATCGCTTAAAAAACATCCCAGATAATATTATGAAGGCGATAAAAAAATTGAGTGGCGAGATTGAAAAACAATTCCCTAAAGTGCCTAATAGCCGTTGGATAGCCCTTCGCCTTTTAGAAGGAGATAATAGAATTATGAATGCTTTAAAAAGTGGAGAACTTATTTAATCGATGAAAAATAATAATATTGATCATATAATCAGTCTATCTAAAGATTTACGATGGCAAATTGGTGATGATTTTCACGATCATTTGGCCGAAGGAATTTATGCCGATGCCTCGGAAATAGCGAATAGCTCTGTTACTACTGAAAGTCAGCATAAACGTATTCGTTTAGATAGTAAAATTGATAAAATTATTACAAGTAGAAAATGGGGTTTTCCAATCATGTTTTTAGTTTTAGGAGTAATTCTTTGGCTAACAATTGAAGGAGCAAATTACCCATCGGCAATGTTGGCCGATTTATTATTGAATTATTTTCACCCTATATTAAAAGATTTAGCCTCAAGCATAGGTATGCCATGGTGGTTAGATGGATTTTTAATTGATGGACTTTATTTAGCTGTTGCTTGGGTAATTGCAGTAATGCTACCACCAATGGCCATATTTTTTCCCATGTTTACCTTGTTAGAAGATTTTGGATATTTACCAAGAGTGGCTTTTAATATGGATGAATTATTTAGAAGATCAGGTGCACATGGTAAACAAGCCTTAACCATGAGTATGGGTTTTGGATGTAACGCAGCAGGTGTTGTGGCTACCAGAATTATTGACAGCCCAAGAGAAAGATTAATAGCTATTATTACCAATAATTTTTCACTGTGTAATGGTCGTTGGCCCACTCAAATATTAATTGCTACGATTTTTATTGGAGCCGTAGTACCAGAATCATTTTCAGGTATTGCATCTTTATCTGCCGTAATTGGTATTGCAGTTTTAGGCATATTTTTTATGTTTTTGGTATCGTGGACTTTAACAAAAACTGTTTTAAAAGGAGAAGTTTCAACCTTTAATTTAGAATTACCACCATACCGACCTCCGAGGTTTTGGAAAACAATTTATACTTCACTCATTGATCGTACTTTAATTGTGTTATGGCGAGCTATTGTTTTTGCAGCTCCCGCAGGAGCAGTAATTTGGTTAATTTCAAATATTTATATTGGTAACGAAAGTATTGCTGCTTGGACCATCAATTCTTTAGATGGATTTGGTTTTCTTTTAGGTCTTAATGGAGTGATACTCTTGGCATATATCGTGGCAATTCCGGCTAACGAAATAGTTATACCAACCATTTTAATGCTAACCGTTATGGCAGTAGGAATTTCAGGTGGTGCAGGTGCAGGTGCAGGTGTAATGTTTGAACTGGACTCCGTGAATGCAACAGGAGATATATTAAGAGCTGGAGGTTGGACTTTACTTACGGCAGTTAACTTAATGCTATTCAGCTTATTACATAATCCTTGTAGTACTACAATTTACACAATTTATAAAGAAACCAATAGTGTAAAATGGACTGTAGTGGCCTCTATTTTACCGGTAATTATGGGCTTTATAATTACCTTTTTAGTAGCACAGATATGGAGATTATTTTGATGAATTTAAAATAATTACATAAAATTTACTACCAATAAAAAAACTAAACTAACTAATTCAAATATTTATGCATGTATTAAAATGCTCTTTTATAATTATTTTAATTATAATGAGCTTTACAGCAAATGGGCAAAAAATAATAACCGACAGACCCGATCAAACCGAAAGTTCTTCAACCATACCAAAAGGCAGTTTACAAATAGAAAGTGGTATGTTATTGGGATTTACCGAAAACGAAAATATTTCTTTAAAAACAATAATTGCTCCGAGTACACTTTTTCGTTATGGCTTAACTAAAGGTGTAGAGTTAAGGGTGGTAAACCAATATGTAGACATCGAAAATAGAACTACTTCAGAAAAAATTTCTGGAATTGCTGATTTGGAAATTGGAACCAAAATACAAATTTTTAAAAGGAAGGCGTAAATACTGAAGTAGCATTTTTAACACATTTGGTTTTGCCAACGGGGTCCAAAGAAGTTTCGATTGACAAATTTGGTACAATAAATAAACTTTCGATTTCCCATGGGATAAACGACAAAATGAGTTTGGGTTATAACTTGGGTTATAATTATTTTGGAATAGATAACGGCTTTTTTACTTATTCTTTGGTTTTGGGTATAGCCATTAATGATAAGGTGGGAGTATATTTGGAGCCTTATGGAGAAATTGGAATTTGGAGCGAATATTTATCAAATTTTGATGCAGGTTTTACTTATTTAGTTAAAGATAATTTTCAATTGGATTTTTCTTTTGGAACGGGAATAAATTACACAATGAATTATATTTCTGCCGGTTTTAGCTAGAATATAGGAACCTTGAAAAAATGATCTGATAAAACTATTTTATGATTGGCTTTATACTATATTAGGATAATATACATTTTCATGTAAATATACCGGCACATTTTGCTCCTCCTGTAAGGCCATAGATTGGCTGACTTTAATTTCGTACATTCCCTGTAGATACTTGACCACTACTACTGTGTAGGGACATTGACTTCTAATTTTAAATTATTTAGAATCCAATATCGAGGTCCAACCGGATTCTATTTCCTGTTTCATTAGCAATTCCATAAGGAATAATTTGATCGACAATAAAATAACGCATGTTTAGTTTAAACTTTTTATTTATTACATATCCAGCCCGTAATTCAAGACCTTTAAAATTGGTTAGTCGTCCTGCAGGAGATCCAACATTCGAATAACTCCATCTTGTCCAGTCATTTTGTGCTAGAAAATCTACTGCTGCATATCTTTCTAAATAGGTGTAATAGGCTTGTATGGTCCAGTCGCCTTTCTTTTTATAATTACCCAAAACCAATCCCATGACAAGGCCTTCCTTTTGATTTCTAAAATTTTGAGGGATAGAGTCATTTTTGTTTAAATTTTCAATATTTTGATAATAATCTATTCCAATAGTAACCGCAGGCTTTTTAATTATCTTAACTTTCGTTCCAAGGTGGATGATAGCATAGTTAATATCAAATGTTCCAAATCCATCTGGGATATTTGGCATTTTTTTAAAATAATAAAATGATGGGAAAATTTTAAGTCGATTGTTCCAGTGTTCAGAAAGCAATTGAATTCCTTGAAAATATCTATCCTGATCGAATGAAATTCCACTAGTGCCAATAATAAAATGCCCCATACTCAATTTTAAAGTATTAAATAATTTAGAATCACTTTTATATTTTGCACTTACAAAAACACCTTCGGGGTATACGTTATCACTCCAAAACAATTCATTTTGCTTTTCAAATGGAAAAGTATTTTTACCAAGCCAGCCAGAAAACCACTTATAACTTGCCTTAAAAAAAATCTTTTCAAATCCTATTGGTAAAGTGCTAAATTCACCAAGTCCAGAACCTAAAGTTATTTGAGGGTCTTGTTGGTTGGCCCTATCACCAGTTCTAATTCTCATGCCAAAAGAAGCCCAATCACTATGTTGATAATTCATTCCGAAACGAAACCGATATCTCAATCGACTTCTATCATCTTTAAAGCTACCGTCCTGTTTTTGAACGTCCCAATCTTGTTCAACCCTAAATCTAAAATCTCCTGTAAAGGATAATTTATTATTTACTTTATCAAATTGAGCGAATAAAATTGATGAAAAAAAGAAAAAGATAAATGATGAACAAAAAGCATTTTTCATATATTTTGATATACGTTGTTAAAATAAATAAATTTGCTTTTTTTAGTTAGTCGAAAAGTGAATTTTGTTTAAAATTATTCCGTGAATAAAAACATCCAAAATTATTTTGCTAAAGTATAAACAAATTTGAATTTTCACTACTTTTATACAAAATAATTTTTGTGCTAAACCAATCTTCTTTTCAAGTTTATAACGCTTCTGCCGGTAGTGGTAAAACTTTTACTTTGGTTAAAGCGTATTTAAAAATACTTTTAAAATCAGACGATCAATTTCTATTTCAAAGAATTTTAGCAATTACTTTTACCAATAAGGCATCTGGTGAAATGAAAGAACGAATTTTAAAAAATTTACTTGAGTTTTCAAATCAAGAAAATGCCAATGTGCCGAATGATATGTTTGCTTTAATGCTTAAAGAAACTGGATTGACTAGAGAAACTCTTCGTAATAGGTCAAAGTTAATCTTACAAAATATACTCCAAAACTATTCGGCTTTTCATATCCAAACCATTGATAGTTTTACCAATAAACTGATCAAATCTTTTGCTTTTGACTTAAATATGTCAATAGATTTTGAAGTTGAATTGGATGCCGATGCTATTTTAAAAGAAACAATTGATATAGTTATTTCTAAAATTGGGCTTGATAAAGAATTAACCAACATATTGGTGACATTTGCCAAGCAAAAAACGTTGGAAGATAAATCATGGGATATAAGTAGAGAATTATTTGATATTTCAAAACTTTTACTACAGGAAGATCACGCTTATGAAATACAAAAATTAGAGAGTAAAAGTATTGATGATTTTATTGGATTAGAAAAAATATTAAAACAAAAACAAAATGAAATTGAAAATGATTTTATAACAATTGGTGAAAATGGCAAGGCTATTATTGAGGACTTAGATGTAGAGAATAAAGATTTTTATTATACGGATTTACCAAATTTTTTCAATAAACTAATTAAATTTAAGAGTCTAAAATACAATACATTAAAATTTGATGGAAGATTAAACAAAGCCATTAATAATGGTGTTTTATACGGCCCCAAAAAGCCTCAAAATATAAAATCAATAATTGATGAAGTTAGTGATGATTTAATTGCCTTATACTTCAAGGCAGAAGCTCTTTTTAATGTAAAATACTCAGGATATCAGTTAAATAAACTCATACTTAAAAATTTAATTCCTTTGGCCATTATCAATGTTATAAATCAAACTTTAGAAGAAATTAAGAACAATAATAATATAAGGTTAAACGCAGAGTTTAATCAAATAATTAGTAAACATTTACGAGAACAGCCGGTGGCCTTTATTTATGAAAAAATAGGTGAAAAATACAAACATTATTTTATAGATGAAATGCAAGACACATCGGTATTACAATGGGAAAATTTAATTCCGTTAATCGATAATGTTTTGAGTGAAGAAAACTCGAGCTTGCTTTTAGTTGGTGATGCCAAACAAGCCATTTATAGATGGCGAGGAGGCAGAGCAGAGCAATTTATTGAACTTGCTACAAAGGGTAATTCCAAAATAAATAACCCATTTCAAATTGAAAAAGAAATTGAGAATTTAGATGTAAATTATAGAAGTTATTCTGAAATAATCGACTTCAACAATCACTTTTTTACACATATTTCTAAATATTTTCAAAAGGATTCTTATAAAAATTTATACCAAATAGGAAACCATCAAAAACATCATAAAAAAGAAGGGGGTTTTGTTAGTTTAAAGTTTGTGGACTCCTGCAAAAATGTTGAAGAAAGAGATTTGGTGTTTCCCGAAAAGGTATATGAAACTATTTTGAGTTTAGACGAAAAATTTGACAGAAATGAAATTTGTATTTTAGTAAGAAAAAAGAAAAACGGGGTTGCAATTGCAAATTTTCTTACTGAAAAGGGAGTGGACATAGTTAGTTCGGAAACATTATTAATAAAAAACAATAACGGGGTTGCATTTATTATTAATTTATTGAGTTTTTTAAAAGAGGAGAATAATGATGATGCTAAATTTAATTTCATTGAGTTTTTATACCATCATCTTCTAATTGAACAGGAGTTGCACGATTTTATGTTAAGCCTTATTCCTTTGGATCAGGCGGATTTATTTAAAAAATTAGAGACATATCAAATATTTTACACCTCTCAATATTTTGATAAAAGTCCGTTTTATGAAAGTATTGAAGAGATTATTAGGTGTTTTAAGCTAACTGAAGAGTCTGATGCATACCTACAATTTTTTTTAGATTTTGTATTTGATTTCACCCAAAGAAAATCCCAAAAGAACATTGAATTTTTATCTTTTTGGGAGCAAAAAAAGGAAAAATTAAGTATTGTTGCTTCCAATAATAAAAATGCGGTTCAAATTATGACTATTCATAAATCAAAAGGACTAGAATTTCCGGTGGTTATTTCGCCTTATGATCTAGATATATATAAACAACTAGACCCAAAAGCATGGTATAATAAATTAAATCCAGAAAATTATAATGGCTTTGATAGTATTTTAATAAACGCATCTTCAACTATTCAAAGCACAGGGCCTTATGGCGAAATTATATACCAAGAGCAACAGGAAGCAATAGAATTAGACAATTTTAATTTATTATATGTTGCATTAACTAGAGCTAAAGAACAATTGTATATCATTTCAGAAAATACGGAACCCAAAGACGAATTCAAACTCTATTCTCATTTTTTTAAAGATTTTTTAAAATCTGAGGAAGTTTGGGAAGAAGGTAAATTTAATTATGAATTTGGTTCAAGCAAGCGACTGTCAAAAAGAGACAAGGACAGTATTAAAACAGAATTTCAAAATGATTTTATAAGCACTTCATGGCAAGATCACCAAATAAATATTGTAGCTAACTCGTCTTTACTTTGGGATAACGAAAGAGGAGATGCCATTAATCACGGGAACCTTATTCATGAAATGATGGCTAAAATTATATCTGAAAAAGACATTGAAAATACTGTTATTCAATTTGTTAATAATGGAAAGTTAAGTAATTCCAATCGAAAAAATATTAAAAACATTATTTTAAAAATTGTTAATCATAAGGAGTTAATAACTTTTTTTGATAAAGAAAAAGATATAATGACCGAAAGAGAAATATTTACCCAAGACAAGCAAGTATTGATTCCTGATCGATTGATATTTGAAGGGAATAAGGTTTCTATATTGGATTATAAAACGGGTAAACCCGACAGGAAACACAGGTATCAAATCAATAATTATGCCTTAGCTTTGGAGCAAATTAACTTTGAAATTTCAAATAAAATTTTGGTTTATATTGGAGATAATATTGAAGTAATTAAAGTATAATAAAATGAATACAATTGACATAGTTATAGCGGTGATTTTACTTTTTGGATTGGTAAAAGGATATATTAAGGGGTTATTTATTGAAATTACTTCTTTAGTAGGGCTGGTGTTGGGCGTTTATGGTGCGATACATTTTTCATATTTTTTATCAGATATATTAAAAAACAGGGTTAGTTGGGATGCATCAATGATTCAAATTGTTGCCTTTGCAGGTACTTTTTTAATCATATTAATGGCTTTGGTTTTTTTGGGAAAAACGCTTACAAAAATAGCTGAGACTGTGGCTTTAGGTTTTTTTAATAAAATACTAGGTGCGATTTTCGGACTTTTAAAATATGCCTTGATTTTAAGTATTGTGTTTTTGGTTTATGATCAAATAAACTATTCTTTAAAGTTTATAAACAAAAAGAAAGCAAAGCAGGCTACTTTATATGAACCAGTTAAAAATTTAGCTCCTGCAATTTTTCCTAGTTTGGTAAAAATTGTTGAAAAATCGAATCAAAAATAATTGTTATTTTTGCATTGCAAATTAAAATACTATGTCGGCATTAAAAAAAGAGTACAAAAGAATAACTACCAAATCATTGGTAGAAATGAAGGCCAACGGCGAGAAAATTGCCATGTTAACAGCCTATGATTATACCATGGCAAAAATAGTTGACCATGCCGGGATTGATATAATTTTGGTTGGAGATTCGGCATCTAACGTGATGGCAGGGCATGAGACTACTTTACCTATAACTTTAGACGAAATGATTTATCATGCCTCTTCAGTAATAAGAGCTATTGAACGATGTTTTGTTGTTGTAGATTTACCTTTTGGTACTTACCAAGGAAATTCAAGAAAGGCATTGTCGTCGGCAATTAGAATTATGAAAGAGTCTGGAGGTCACTCTGTAAAATTAGAAGGTGGCGAGGAAATAGCTGAATCTGTTTCACGAATTTTATCTGCAGGAATACCTGTTATGGGGCATTTAGGTTTAACACCACAATCTATTTATAAATTTGGTACCTATACCGTTAGAGCTAAAGAAGAAGAAGAGGCAAATCAATTAAAAAGAGATGCCAAATTATTAGAAAAATTAGGATGTTTTGGATTGGTATTAGAAAAGGTTCCATCAAAACTTGCCAAAGAAGTTGCTGAAAGTTTGACTATTCCTGTAATTGGAATTGGTGCAGGAGACGGTGTTGACGGGCAGGTTTTAGTTACCCATGATATGTTGGGAATGACCCATGAATTTAGCCCGAGATTTTTAAGAAGATACTTGGATTTATATACAGAAATGGGAACAGCTTTTAAAAGTTATATCAAGGATGTAAAAACGAGAGATTTCCCAAATAAAGAGGAGCAATATTAACCTGAGTTTTTTATTAATACCAAATTGTTAACACCAAATTAATTCACTTCCCAAGGATATTTAGATCTATAACAAAATCACCATTGGTGTTAATTACATCAAGATATATGTGAAATAGGTTGAATGCAGTGGTAATTATTCGCTTATTTTTTTAAAATATAAAAATCAAATACATATTTTTATGTTAAAATGTTTAATAAAACTACTGATTACTAACAAAATAGGAGGTAATAGGGGTAATTATCTAAGAATAATTTAAAAGGCGTTTAACAATTAAATTAATTGTTCGATATTTAACCAAATTTTAACAAGAAAAAACCAATCTAACCATTAGATTTGTTGCCCTTGTAGGATTTTATATTAATTCAATTTTTACAAAATAAATGGATACACAAAATGCAAATATTGATATTAGAGCAATCAATGAAAAAATAGAAAGAGAAAGTGCCTTTGTTGACTTATTACTGTTAGAAATGAACAAAGTAATTGTTGGGCAAAAACACATGCTAGAAAGATTACTTATTGGTTTATTAGGAAACGGACATATTTTATTAGAAGGGGTTCCTGGTTTGGCAAAAACACTAGCAATCAACACTCTGTCTAAGGCTATTAAGGGTTCGTTTAGTAGAATTCAATTTACCCCCGATCTTTTACCTGCCGATGTTATTGGTACCATGATCTATAATATGAAAGAGAATGATTTTGCCATTAAAAAAGGACCAATTTTTGCAAATTTTGTTTTAGCAGATGAAATTAATAGAGCACCTGCAAAAGTACAATCGGCATTACTTGAGGCCATGCAAGAACATCAAGTAACGATTGGTGATACCACTTTTAAATTACCTGAACCATTTTTGGTTTTAGCGACACAAAATCCTATTGAGCAAGAAGGTACATACTCTTTACCAGAAGCTCAAATAGATCGTTTTATGCTAAAAACTGTAATTGATTATCCAAAAATGGACAATGAACAAATAATTATGCGTCAAAATTTAAGTGGAGGTTTTGATACCGTAAATGAGGTTGTTTCGGTTGAGCAAATTATTAAGGCTCGTGTGTCGGTTAGAGAAGTGTATATGGATGAAAAAATTGAAAAATACATTCTAAATATCATTTTTGCAACTCGTTATCCAGAAGATTATCGCTTGGCAGATTTAAAACCATTGATTAGTTTTGGAGCTTCTCCTAGGGGAAGTATCAATTTAGCGATGGCGTCAAAATGTTATGCTTTTATTAAACGAAGAGGCTATGTAATTCCTGAAGATGTTAGAGCCGTGGTACATGATGTTTTGCGTCATAGAATTGGAATTACTTATGAGGCTGAAGCCGAAAATATTACTTCGGAAGATATTATTAATAAAATTGTTAACGAAGTAGAAGTACCTTAAAATAGTCTGTAGTTTTCAGTAGCAGTAAGCAGTAATTGATTTATTTTATTCATTCTGCTAAATACTGCCAACTGTAACTGCCAACTGTAAACTAATAAAGTTGGATACCAAAGAATTACTCAAAAAAGTTCGAAAAATTGAAATAAAGACAAGGCGATTGTCTGATCATCTTTTCTCTGGCGAATACCACAGTTCGTTTAAAGGGCGAGGTATGACTTTTTCTGAAGTTCGTCAGTATCAATTTGGGGATGACATACGTTCAATTGACTGGAATGTTACTGCACGTTATCACGAGCCTCATGTAAAAGTATTTGAAGAAGAACGTGAGTTGACCATGATGTTAATGGTAGATATTAGTGCTTCTGAATCTTTTGGAACCGTACAACAATTTAAAAAAGATATCATTACCGAAATAAGCGCAACTTTAGCATTTTCGGCGATACAAAATAATGATAAAGTAGGCTTGTTGTTATTTTCTGATGAGATCGAACTTTTTATTCCCCCTAAAAAAGGGAAAACACATGTGTTAAGAATTATTAGAGAGTTGATAGAGTTTCAACCTAAAAGCAAGAAAACAGATATTACTTTGGCATTGAAATACTTGTCTAATGTATTGAAAAAAAAAGCGATAGTATTTATGCTCTCTGATTTTGTAGATGAAGGATATGATAATGCACTTAAAATTGTAGGTAAAAAACATGACCTTACTGGAATAAGAGTTTATGATAAATATGAAGTTGAAATTCCAAAATTAGGAATGGTACCTATTCAAGATGCTGAAAGTGGAAAAATAATTTTGGTCAATACCAATTCAAAATCGGTTAGAAATAACTACAAAGCCAATTACCTAAGAAATGTAGATTATTTTGAAAATTCGTTTAAAAAAAGTGGTTCGGGAACCATTAATACAAGAATTGATGAAAGTTATGTAAAAAAACTTTTGGGTTATTTTAAAAAGAGAAATTAATGTTACCGATAACCATTGGCCTAGTTTGATAATTGAAAAAATGAAAATGATATATATATTTAATTTACAATATATAAAAAGTAATAATAATTTATTATTTATAGCCTTTGTTTTATTCAGTTTTATGAGTTTTTCTCAGGTTAAGACTGAAATTGATACCACAACAATCAGAATTGGAGAACAGATCCAATACAAAATAATTGTAAACGAAACTGAAAATGTTAAGTTTCCAAAATTCCAGTTGGATAGTTTAAAAAAGGTTGAAGTTGTAAAGTCTTTTAAAAGAGACTCACTTAAAAACCAATTGATAAAAAAATATGCTTTAACGAGTTTTGATAGTGGAAGATGGGTTTTGCCACCTCAAAAAGTTTTTATTAGAAACAAAGTATTTTTAACAGATTCGGTTATAATCAATGTCGCAACGGTTGCTGTGGATACTATAAAACAGCCAATGTTTAACATAAAAACTATTCAAAATGAGCCCTATGTTTTTAGTGATTATCTAAATTATTTTTGGGGAATATTAGCATTTTTAATAGTAATTGCAACGATTTTATATTTTATTTTTAGAAAGAAACCTACCCAAGAAGAAGTATTGGCTAAAATTCCGCCATTCGATCGTGCAAAGCAACGACTGGTAGAATTGGATGGTAAAAAACTAATTAAACAAAATAGAATAAAACCATATTATGTGGAATTAACAGATATTGTTAGAACCTTTATTGAAAGGGAAATGCATATTCCGGCATTGGAATCTACTACAGATGAATTGATGGAAACCATTACCGATTTTAACGAGAGTAGTCATTTAAACATACCTAAAGAGACTCTAGGAAAGTTAAAAAGATTATTGCAAGAGGCTGATTTAGTTAAATTTGCAAAATCAAAACCTTTGTTGAACGAAATAGAATTGCATAGAAATGATGCAGAAATTATCATAGATAAATTACATCCTGAAAAGGAAGATATTAAACCAGAAGTACAAAATGGGCAATAATTTAGAGTTTACAAATCCTGGGTTTTTATGGTTGCTATTATGTATTCCAA
The DNA here is from genome assembly GCA_021647985.1 of Flavobacteriaceae bacterium. Lineage (GTDB taxonomy): Bacteria > Bacteroidota > Bacteroidia > Flavobacteriales > Flavobacteriaceae > Lutimonas. Next base: position 16,911 of record JAKITQ010000036.1, read on the forward strand.
TTATAGCAATATGGTTTTTTTTGGTGCGTAAAAAAGATTCGGCAAACTTAAAAATATCAAATACCAGTGGTTTTTCACAACAAAATGTTTGGGCAAAACTAAAACCAATATTGTATTTGTTAAGACTTGCTGCCATTGCATTGTTAATTGTTGCTTTAGCAAGACCCAGAAATGTTGAGGTAAGTAAAAAAACCAAAACTACAAGAGGTATTGATATTGTTATGGCTATTGATGTGTCTGCAAGTATGCTAGCAAAAGACTTAAAACCCAATCGCTTAGAAGCTTTAAAAGCCGTTGCTATTAAATTTGTGAATAAACGTCCGAACGACCGTATTGGTATTGTTGTATATGCCGGTGAAAGTTTTACACAAACACCAATAACTAGTGATAAGGCTATAGTTAAGAATACCATTCGAAAAATTAGATGGGGTCAAATTGATGATGGAACGGCTATTGGTATGGGATTGGGTTCAGCAGTAAACAGATTAAAAGACAGTAAAGCCAAAAGTAAAGTTATTATTTTGTTGACTGATGGTGTAAACAATACTGGTTTTGTTGATCCAAAAACAGCGACAGATTTAGCTAAAGGACTAAACATCAAAGTATACACCATTGGATTAGGAACCAATGGAACTGCTTTATTTCCTGTGGCGAAAGATTTGAATGGAAAATTAATTTTTAGAAATGCCCCGGTTGAAATAGATGAAAAACTATTGCGATATATAGCAAAAGAAACTGGTGGAAAATATTTTAGAGCTACAGGAAACAGAAAATTAGAATCTATTTATAACGAAATTAATAAATTAGAAAAAACCAAAATAGAAGAGTTTAAATATTATAATTATAAAGAACGATATAGATCATTAGTGATTTTTGCAGGTATTTTAATCTTGTTTGAAATGTTATTGAGGTTTACAGTTTATAGGAGCTTTATATAATTGTGGGTTTGTTTATTTGTAGATATGTGTAGTTAATTAAAAGATGTTTGAATATTCGTTTGAAAAATTAGAAGTTTGGAAAGAGTCCATCAAGTTAGTTAAATTGATTTATAATATAACTAAAACTTTTCCTGTATCTGAAAAATATGGGTTAATTAGCCAATTGCGTCGAGCCTCAGTTTCGATTTCTTCAAATTTAGCAGAGGGAACATCAAGAATATCTAATAAGGATAAAGCTTATTTTACAACTTTATCTTTTAGTTCGACAATGGAAGTATTGAATCAAATATTAATAGCAAAAGAGCTCGAGTTTATATCAGAAGATAATTATATAGAAATAAGAAAAAAGATATCTAAAATATCGAATATGTTAAATGCATTAAGAAAATCACAAATTAACAGTTAAACAAATAAACTAATACCCAATAGTTAATGTATCAATTAGAAGAGCCAAAATATTTTTATTTTTTTATAGCCATTGCAATATTAATTGTAATGTATATGTTGGTTGCACTTTGGAAACTTAAAAAACAAAGTGAGTTTGCTGATTTGACATTGTTACATAAGTTGAGTCCTGAAAAATCTAAATTCAAGCCTATTTTTAAAATAATTGTAGTTGCATTAGGTTTATCAATGTTGATTTTTGCATTGGTCAATCCAAAAATGGGAACAAAGTTAAAAACGATAAAAAGGCAAGGCGTTGATATAGTTTTTGCTTTAGATGTTTCTAAAAGTATGCTGGCAGAAGATATTGCTCCAAACAGATTAGAGAAAGCAAAACAAATTATATCAAAAATTGTTGATAAATTAGGTAGTGATCGAGTAGGGATAATTATTTATGCGGGGAATGCTTACCCATTATTACCAATTACAACGGATCATGGTGCGGCAAAAATGTTTTTACAAAATGCGAATCCAGATATGGTTTCTTCACAGGGAACCGCTATCAACGAAGCTTTAAAATTAGCCAAAACATTTTTTGATGACGATACACAAACCAATAGATTTTTATTCATAATATCTGATGGTGAAGATCATGAGGAAAACTCTAGTGATATTGCCAAAGAAATATTGAACGAAGGAATTAGAACCTTTACTATTGGAGTTGGTACTAATAAAGGGGCTCCTATTCCGATAAAAAGAAATGGAAAGTTTATTGGTTATAAAAAAGACAATAAAGATGAAGTGGTAATTACCAAATTAAATGTTGAAACTTTAAAAGGTATTGCAGAAAATGGTAAAGGAAAGTATGTCTATGGAAATAGAACTTCAAAAGCTATTGACTATGTAGAGAATTTATTGCTTAAAGCAGATAAAAAAGAATTTGAAACCAAGCAATTTTCCGACTTTAAAGACCAGTTTCAATGGTTTATAGGTTTCGGGTTGCTATTTTTAATAATAGACGTGTTTTTATTGAATAAAAAGACAAAATGGGTTGAAAATTTAAATTTGTTTAATGAAAAGAGACGTGAATTATAAATGAAATATTTTATTTACATATTGATTATATTCCCCTTAGGGATTTTTTCACAGGAAAAAGTACAAGCAGAAAATGAAAAACCAGTAAAGGTTAAATTGGCTGAAAAACAGGTATTGAGAAAGGGTAATGATTTGTACAAACAAAAGAGATTTGTTGATGCAGAAGTGAAGTATAAAAATGCCTTAAAACAAAATACAACATATGAAAATGCGGCATTTAATTTAGGGAATGCAGTTTACGAGCAAAAGAGATATAAAGAAGCTTTACCGCAATATGAGTTGGTAGTAAAATCTACAAAAGAAGAAGATGTAAAAATAAATGCGTTCCATAATATTGGTAATGTTTCCACAAAAGAAAAAAAGTATGATAAAGCCGTTGCTGCCTATAAAAATGCCCTAAGGCTCAACCCAACAGATGAAGAAACAAGATATAATTTGGCATTGGCTCAAAAGCTATTAGAAGATCAACAGCAGCAAAATAAAGACAATAAAGATAAAAATAAGGATAAGAACAAAGACCAAAATAAAGATAAAAAAGATCAGAATAAAGACAATAAAAAGAATCAAGGAGACGACAAAGACAAGGATAAAGACAAAGATAAGGGAGAGGACAATAAAGACAAAAAAGACCAAGATAAGGGCGGTAATGATGAGCAAAAGAACAAACAACAACCAAAACCTCAGCCCAATAAATTGACTCAGCAGCAAATGCAACAACTTTTAGATGCCATGAATAACGAAGAGAATAAAACTCAGAAAAAAGTGAATGCTAAGAAAGCTCGTGGTAAAAAAGTTAAAAATGAAAAAGATTGGTAATATTATTTAAACAATTAAAGACAATTATTTCTTTTGATTAAAGTTAATAAAGAAGCTAATTTTAAAAGAAAGTGCAGCAATAAAATGGAACGAAAGTATTTGTACATACTAATAATGTTGTTTTCTGCGCATAGTATAATTGCTCAGGTAACTTTTAAAACTACTGTAAGTAAAACTACTTTGGGCTTGAATGAGCGGTTGCGTATTGAGTTTAGTATAGATAGACAGGGTGCAGATGATTTTACGCCTCCAAATTTTAATAATTTTAAAGTTTTGGCAGGCCCAAGTCAGTCTTCAAGTTTTTCTTCAATCCAAGGGAAAACAGCCTATAAATTGACTTACACATATATTATCCAGCCATCTGTAAAAGGAACATTTACCATACCATCTGCAAGTATTACTTACAAAGGTCAAATTATAAAAACCAATACCGTTCGTATTGTGGTTACTGAAGCAATAGAAATTCCAAAAGACCCCAATGACCCTAGATATTTGGCTTCTCAAAATATTCATTTGGTAGCAGAGGTTTCCAACACCAGCCCATATGTGGGAGAAAGTATATCGGTTGTATATAAATTGTTTGTCAATATTAATAAGGTTAACGTACAAAATACTCGAGAAGTAACCTCTCCTTCATTTAGTGGTTTTTGGAATCAAGGAATTGATGTTAAAAAATGGGTGGCTAGAAACGGGACTTATGGAGGTTCACCCCATCGTTATGTAATTGTAAAGAAAACAGTATTAATTCCGCATAAAGCGGGAAAATTGGTTATCGACCCTATGGAAATGGAAATTACCGCGGGTGTTCCTATCGGAAGAAGAGATTTTTTTGGTAACATGTTGATGAATGATGTAAGCTTTACCACTACATCGGGTAAAAAAACTATTCGAGTTAAAGCATTACCTTTAAATAATAAACCATTTAATTTTACTGGTGCGGTTGGCGATTTTAATTTTACTGTTACGCCTACAAAAACACAATTATCGGCCAATGAGTCGTCACAAATTAAAGTAGAAATTGAGGGTAAAGGAAATTTGAAACTGGTAAAACTACCAGGCATTGAAACACCTAAAGGTTTAGAAATTTATGAGCCTGAACATAAAGAAAAAATTGTTACCACGCTTGGCGGATTAAAAGGTAAGATTTATGATCAATATGCCATCGTGCCACAATTTAGAGGTAAATTTAAAATTCCGGGAGTTAGTTTTGCTTATTTCAATCCCAAAGATGAAAAATACCATATCATAAGTACTGAGCCAATTATACTGCATGCATTAAGTGGAAGATCTAACCCCGATGAGGCAGAGGATAGTTTTACAACAAACAAAAAAAACGTTGTTGGTAATGAATCAGATATTCGATATATTCATTCCAAAACAAGTTTAATATCTAAAGCATCAGGCGAAGATTTTTACGGTTCGGATTTGTATTATTTATTATTGATCTTGCCTCTGCTTTCTATTCCTTTAGGAATTTTTATTGGTAAGAAGAAAAAACAAAGAGATGGTGATATAATTGGTAATAAAAGAAGAAAAGCAGATAGGCTGGCTCGTAAATTTTTGTCACAAGCAAAAAAACAATTGGGTAAAAAAGAAGCGTTTTATGTTGCACTTGAAAAAGCGTTACACAATTATTTAAAAGCAAAACTTCTTGTAGAAACTAGCGATATAAGTAAGGAAAGAATTGCTGAAATTTTACAGAATAAAAAAGTGGATGAAGCAACAATTAATGCATTTAAAACTGTGTTAGACAATTGTGATTATGCCAGATATACACCATCAACCGATGTAATGATGCAGCAGGAGTATGATAAGGCAAAAGAAGTAATTACAAAAATTGATAAACAACTTTAAGGTTGAAATTTATTATTGAAATGAAAAAATATATTTTCTTATTAATTGGTTTGGTATCCACTATCGGATACGCCCAAACAATGGATAGCTTATTTGTAAGTGCAAATAAATTGTACCAACAAGAGCTTTATATGGAAGCATTAGAAATATATCAGGAAATTGAAGAAAAGCAATTTGAATCTTCGGATTTGTATTATAATATTGCAAACATTTATTATAGAACCAATCAGGTTGCACCTAGTATTTATTATTATGAAAAAGCCATTTTACTAGATCCGACAAATAAAGACATTGCTTTTAATTTAGAGTTTGCTAAAAGAATGACTTTGGATAATATTGAAGCCTTACCCAAAAGTTTAGGTCAAAAATTTAGAGATGGCGTGATTCTCCGATTTACGCACAACACCTGGTCTATTATTGCCGTAAGTTTTGCATTTTTATTCGCCTTATTATTTTTATTGTACCATTTTTCATACAGCACCTATAAAAAACGCATCTACTTTATTACGAGCATATTATCTGTAATTTTTGTTGGCCTAAGTTCGTTTTTCGCTTTTAAAAATTACCAACACCAACAAACAACGGTCACAGCGATAATTTTTGCTTTACAAACACAAGTAAAAAGTGCTCCTACAAGTAGTAGTGATGTGAATTTTGAACTTCATGAAGGTACAAAAGTATTTGTATTAGAATCTTTAGATAATTGGAAAAAAATTAAGATTGCTGATGGTAAAACCGGTTGGATGCTCGAAGAAGATTTGAAAGAGTTGTAAAGTACAATAGTCAAATTAGATACTTCTTCTAAAAATTTCTTTCACTTCCTTCTAAACCAATTACAAATGCTCCTTCAAACCCTGCTTTTTTAAGGGTTTTTAAATAAACGCTTGCTTTGGTAGAGGTTTCAAATATTCCTGAATAATATCTATTGAAACCATCGCTATAACGATGGTTAAATAGATTAGTTAATTTACTGTATTTATTCGTTTGTACTTTGCCTTGAAAAGCTCCAATTTGAACTGTGTATACAGCAGTTTTTTTACTAAAATCATAATTGATAAATACCCCTGAGTTTTGAGTAAAATTGTTATTTTCAGTGAGATTAGAGTTTAAAATATTATTAGACCTCAAAATAATATTGGCCAAACCATCTTGCATCAGTGAAAATTCAGATCTACGGTTTAATTGGTGTTGAAAATTGGTACAAGTTACACCGTTAGGACAGTTGGTAGCCAATTGTTCTTCACCAAATCCCTTACCAGATATTCTATCACTACCTATGCCTTTTTTAACTAAATATGCTATGGTAGCTTTGGCTCTATGGTTGGAGAGGCTCATATTATATTTATGTGTTCCGCGACTATCTGTATGCGCATTTATATCGATTTCTAATTCTGGATTTGCCTCCATAACATCATAAATCTTATCCAGTTCTAGTTTGGCATCATACCTAATATCATATTTGTTAAAATCAAAATAGATGGAATTGATTTGGATCGAATTATTATAAGTAACAACACCAATTTCTGATGTAGAATTACCTTTAGTATCCACTTCAGAATTCACACTTGTATTTGATGCTGTTATTTTATTAGCATTTAAAGTAGATTCTTGTACAGTATTTATATCTGTTTTAGTTATTGCATTTGGATCTTGTGATAAAACCTTATTTTTGAGTAAATTGGTGTCCATCTGCAAAATAACTTCAAGTGGACCTACATCGATATCGTTAACTGTTTTTAATTCTAAGGTACCAATTAACTGACCTTGTAAGTAGCCCTCAATTTTTAAAGGTGTATCACAATTTTGATCAAAACTAAATGTAGCATCATTTTTATTAGATAAAATAGATTGTAATTTATTATTATCATCATCAAACAAAACAATAAGTGCACCTGGTATTATTTCTTGGGTATGAATATCTTTAACCACACCAATAATTTCTTGTTGACATTCAAAAAATATTGGAGGAGAAACAGAAAAAGAATAAATATCGTCGTTTCCCTTTCCACCTGATCTGTTTGAGGAAAAATAACCTATGTGTTTTTCATCGTTAATAATATAGGCAAAATCATCTTTTTCACTATTAACAGGAGTTTCCAAACTAATAGGATCAGAAATGGTTGTGTCGTAAATTTTAGAGGCAAAAACGTCTAATTCACCAAAGCCTAGATGGCCGTCTGATGAAAAATACAATACATTATCATTGCTGATAAATGGGAACATTTCTCGTTCTACGGTATTGATTTTAGGGCCTAAATTTCTGGGTTCACTATAAGTATTGTTATCTAAAATATCAACAACATAAAGGTCTGTTTTACCAATAGATTCCGGACGGTCAGAAACAAAATATAACTTGGAGTCATCTATGTTTAGGGTTGGGTGCCCTGTTGAATATTTTGTGCTATTAAACGGAAGCCAAGTCAAGTTGGTCCAATCTCCTTTTTCATTAATAGTGGCTTTAAATAATTGAATAAAATTGGTGCTTTTAAATCCTTTTTTCTTATTTTTTTTCTTTTTAAAATATCGGTTGGCGCTAAAATATACGGTTTTCATATCCTTTGAAAAAGATACCATCCCTTCATTATATTTTGTATTAATATCACCTGACATTTTTTCTTTTTTAATGATTTTACCATCGTCTGTAACTTCACCAATAAATAAATCTAAAAAAGGTTGATTGGTCCCCATTTCTCGGGTAAATGAAATTCCTTGTTTTGGAGAAGCAAATACAACTTTGTCTTTCCCGAAGAAAGCAGTGCCAAAGTCAGATTTTTTTGTATTTATTTTGGCATTTTTAATGGTATATACTCCAGGAGAGGTTTGAGAGTACATTAAAATAGAAATTAATACGAAAATTGGAGTAATTAATTTTTTCATATGTTAATATTTTACACTAGATATTATCTTAATTTAGTATAGTTCAGTGATTTAATAAACTACATGCCTCTTTATATTACAGCTTACTGTATATAAAAAGAGGGGTATAATGTATTGTGTTAAAAACCTATAAGTTATATTTTATTGAATCGATTTTTATATTTGTCTAAAAAGGAAGCCTAATATTAACCAAGTTTTATACACGGTTTAAATATAATACGGTAAATAAAAGAATACAAAAAAAGTTATTATGAGTTATTATCAATATTTTTAAATACAATACCTATATCAACACTTCGTGTAATTTTGCTTAGGAAAATTGATACAATTTAAATCAGTGTTTACTTTCTGACTTCTTACGTACATTTCTCCTTTCTTCTTCTTCTTACTTCTTTCTACAGAAAAATCAAGTCTTTATTTTATACAAACAGGGAGTATTTCATTTTTAGTTAATCTATATTTATCGACTAAAGGAGCAGAAAGTTTTTTTGAATAATTTACTTCGCTTACTGTAAATCCAACTTTTCTTAAACGATCAAAATAATCCTTGCCATAAACTCTTACATGATCGTACTGGCCAAAATGTTTTTTTCTTTCTTCTTTAGACGTAATATTAAAATCTTCATAGGTTTTTTCTAAACTCAAATCTTGAGGTACTTGAAAAATACCCATACCTCCAGGTATTAAAACCCGATGAAGTTCTTTTATGGCTTTGGCATCATCTTCAATATGTTCTAACACATGGTTACAAAAAACAATATCAAAACTATTGTCTTTAAAAGGTAAATCTAAAATATCGGCTTTTATATCAACGATAGGTGAGTATAAATCGGCTGTGGTATAATTTAAGTTTTTCAAGTTTTTAAAAATGTCTAAAAAACATTGTTCAGGAGCCATATGTAGCACTTTTTTCTTTGCAGTAAAAAAATCGGTTTCGTTTTTTAAATAGAGCCAAATCAAACGGTGCCTTTCAAGGGATAAGGTACTTGGTGACAAAACATTCTCTCGTTGTTTTCCATAACCATAGGGTAAGAATTTTTTAAAACTTTTACCATCAATCGGATCTGTATATTTATTTCCTTTAAGCCAAAAAGCCAATATGGGTCTGGCCAAATAACTTAGTTTAATTAAGTAAGGCCTTGGTATAATATTTAATATGTATTTAAAGAGTTTCAAGTTATTTCACAGAGTTACTCAGTGCTCACACAGAGATTCACAGAGTTGCGTTAATAAATCTTTTTAATTCGTTTTTTAGTAGTTTAGTATGGATCATTATATCTCAGCGTATCTCTGTATTTCTTCGAGTGTCTCAGTGGAATAGTTATTGTCTAAATTCCTCTTCTTCATTACTCACAATACCCAAAGATTCATATACATATTTAAAAGTAGAAAGTAATTCCGGTTTACCATTAACAATAGCAACATCATGTTCAAAATGTGCACTTGGTTGCAAGTCAGCAGTTTTAATGGTCCAACCATCACTAAATTGTTTGATGCGATGTGTACCTAAATTAATCATAGGTTCAATGGCAACTACCATACCTTCTTTAATTTTTTTGCCCCTACCTCTTTTTCCGTAATTTGGCATTTCAGGATCTTCGTGCATACTTTTACCTAGACCATGTCCTACCAATTCTCGAACCACACCATAACCGTGTTTCTCGGTGTAATTTTGAATGGCAAATCCAACATCTCCTACTCGGTTACCCGCTCTAAATTGCCGGATTCCTTCATACAAACTTTCTTTGGTAACCTGAAGTAATTTTTTAGTTTCTTCTGCAATTTCACCAATAGCAAAAGTATAGGCATGATCACCGTAAAAACCATTTTTTAAAGCACCGCAGTCTACAGATATTATATCGCCTTCTACCAAGGGAGCATTGTTTGGAATGCCATGCACAACTTGTTCATTTGGACTCATACACAGTGTGTTAGGGAAATCATACAGGCCCAAAAATCCAGGAATTGCTCCGTGATCTCTAATGTGTTCTTCAGCAATTTTATCCAATTGTAAAGTGGTAACTCCAGGTTGAATTGCTTTTGCAATTTCACCTAAAGTTTTTGAAACAATTAAAGCACTCTCACGCATCAATTCAATCTCTTCTCTGGATTTTATTTTTATCATTTAATTGGAAATTAATTCCTGCAAAGATACAGAAAAGCAAAAAGTTATATGTAAAAATAAGAACAGTCTATTTCACCTTAAATATATTGTTGGTTCTGTCTATATCTGCCATTAAAAGAGATGAGTCAACCTCTACTTTTTGAATAGTTTTCTTAACTGTAAATGTAAAATTAGGGTTACCCCATGACCAATTAGAAAGTATAGTCGCTTTTGTTGGCTTTTTACCTAACATCATTTGTAATGGAATATAAAAATTCTCTATAGAACCATCTTTATAGGTTACTTTTAAATCAATTGGCATGGGCATTTGCCCAATTCTATTCAGGGTTATTTCCTTATCAGATATTGATTGTACTGAATAATCAATAGTATGTGTTGTTTGTTGCCATTCATTCAAATACCAGTCCAATTGTATGCCCGAAACCAATTCGGCTACATGTTTTATATCGTTTGGGTTAGGGTGTTTAAACTTAAAATCGGCATAATATTTTTTTAGGGTATTAGCCAGGTTTTCTTTGCCAATAATATAACCGAGTTGTGATAAAAATATTTGACCTTTATGATAGCTACCTATACCATATGCCATGTTTGTATTATAACGGTCGGCCTGTGTTGTTAAAGGTTCTTCTCTGCCTGAATTGGCCAAATAAGCATAGTTTTTATATACCCTTTCAAACATAAAATTATCATTAGGGCTAAATTTATTTTTTGCTAGTGTACTTACATAAGATGCAAACCCTTCATCCATCCACGGATGTTTAGATTCATTCGTTGCCAATACAAATTGAAACCAAGCATGCGCCATTTCATGTCGCATAGTGCCAACCAAAGCGCCATATTTTACATCACCATTTAGCAAAGTACTCATACCGTATTCCATACCACCGTCTCCTCCTTGAATAATAGAATATTGTTTGTATGGATAGTCTCCTATGGTTTTATTATAAAACAGCATGGTTTTTACTGCTTCATCTTGCATTTTTTTCCAGTTTTCAATAGTATTAGGCTTGTTTTTATATAAAAAGTGTAGTGTTGCACCATTAGGAACATGTTTTATATCGTGCAAATAATCATCATCTGCAGCCCAAGTAAAATCATGAACATTTGGTGCTTTAAAATGCCATGTTAATTTTTTGCCTTTTGGCAGATTTAATTTTTTAGAACCATCTTCATAACCATGGCCAATTTGTTGTGGGTTTTGAAGATATCCCGTACCACCAATTGTGTAGTTTTTATCGATAGTTATACTTACATCAAAATCGCCCCATACGCCGTAAAACTCTCTGGCAATATATGGATTAGCATGCCAGCCTTCAAAATCATATTCGGCTAATTTCGGGTACCATTGTGCCATAGATAAAGCAACTCCTTCAGCATTATTTCTTCCTGAACGACGAATTTGAACAGGGACTTGTCCTTTAAATTTCATTTCAAAAGTTGCCTTCTTTCCTGATTTAATCGCCGTGTTTAATGTTACTTTTAGAATTGTACCAATTACTTCATATTTAACGGACTTTCCATTTTGTTTAAGGGATTTTATTTTTTGAAAACCAATTTCGTTTGGCTTTAGCTTAGAAATTCTACTTTCATAGATTGGGTTTTCTTTAGTACCAATATTATTCACCATTCTACTATCTGGATCTACAATATTTTGCAATCGAATATCCATCTCACTCCCAGGTTGGAAAGCATTGAATTGTAAATGGTAGAATACTTCATTTAAATCATCAGGTGAATTATTGGTGTAAATCAATTTTTGTTTTCCATCAAATTGGAAGTTATTTACATACATATCAATTTCCATAGTATAATCTATATGTTGTTGCCAATAAGTATTATTTTGGGCAAATGCAGAAAAGCTTAACAAAGTTATTAAAGCGCAAATAATTTTTATCATAATATATGTTTAATGGATAAAAGTTCGACTAATATTTGCTTTGCATATTAGTCAAACTTTTCACAAAAATTTAATTTTTTTATTTTCCGTTAACCATTTGGTCAGCCATTTTTAAGGCATTGTAAGCGTTTAAAACTCTTCCGGAAACGGAAAGGTCACTAAACGGAACTTTTTTTCCATCTCCTTTTGGAAGCAATACATCAAAATCTATTTTAATTCCAGAGTTCATCAAAATATGTTTAACCTGACTCGCAGAAAGCTGTGGGTAATACGAACGAACCAATGCAGCAACACCAGCAACTTCAGGAGCTGCCATTGATGTACCCTGTATGGATTTATATTCATTTTTTGGTACTGTAGAATAGATTTCTAATCCAGGAGCAAAAATATCTACATTTAATTTTCCATAATTTGAAAAAGTAGCTACCAATTTTTCATCGTAATGGCGAGTCATAGCTCCAACGGTTATTACATTATCAGAAAATTCATTTATTTTATCTTTTGTATCATTCGGAAAATTATCACTTTTATCAATATTTTTACCATCATTACCTGCTGCGTGAACTAATAATACATCTTTACTTGCGGCATATTGTATGGCATCATATACCCATTCAGGGTTTGGAGAATAGCTTTTACCAAAACTCATGTTGATAACTTTAGCACCATTGTCTACTGCATAGCGAATTGCTAAGGCAACATCTTTATCATATTCGTCACCATCAGGAACTGTTCTAACCGACATTAATTTTACGTTTTTAGCAACACCATTCATTCCTTTGCCATTGTTTCTAGTGGCTAAAATAATTCCAGTTACATGTGTACCATGCATTTCATCATCTAATGATCCAATAGTGAAGGCATTACCATATGGTATATCTTTTATATCATAGGCATTATCACCAGTTGTTCTACCGTTAAAATCAAGGTTGTACATTACATTTACTTGAGACCCGTAATATTTAAGTCCACCTTCTAATTGTTCTAAAACCTCTGAAGCCGTTCCACCATTACCAACAATTTGCATTAAAATCGGACTTTTATCCGCTTCTTCTAATGTGTTTAAATCTGCTATAGTATAATCTTCTTTGCCTAATTTCTTAACTGCATCGTCATGGGCACTAGTTAAATATTTTTTTGTTTTTAAATAATATTCATAGTTGCTATTAGCTTCGACAATTCTTTTTTCAAAATCCTTTTTTACTTTTTGAAAATAAACAAATTCATCTTTGTCTTTTGCAGAAATTTGATCTTCTGTTTTTGTTCCAAATTTTGTATTTAATTTTTTATAAATACGCGTTACTTCTAGTTGTTCGGGAGTTGCTGTTCCTTCTCCACCAATAAAATTCCATCCATGTATGTCATCTATATAGCCGTTTTTGTCATCATCTTTACCATTTCCAGCAATTTCATCACTATTGATCCAGGTATTGTCTTTTAAATCTTCATGGGTATTATCGATACCCGAATCAATTACGGCAACAAGTACTGTGGTTGCTTTTTTATCTGCAACAAAGGCATAGGCCTTATCCAAACTCATTCCGGGAATGGAATCGGAAGTAATATCGGTATGTGGCCATTTTTGAATCTCTTCCTTGCTCATATCCCCTTGCTTCGCAGGAATTGAAATAGCAGTGGTTGAGCCTTCTGGAACAACTAAGTTATGTATGTTTTTTGTTGTGCTACAACTTGCAAGAACAACGGCCAAACTTAAGCCTAAAATCAATTTTTTTTGTATCATTTTAATTTAATAATTGGTTGTTTTTTATTTGAATATTTCATTGAATTTAAATGTTTGATCTAACCTTACACCCTTTTCCGTATGCTTAACGGTACAAACTTCATTATTAGCATCGTGCTCTAAAAACAAGTAATAATTTTTATCGGCTGCTTCTTTTAAAAACTTTGCTTTTTCATCCATAGTTACTAGTGGTCGAGCATCATAACTCATTACATAGGGTAGTGGAATATGTCCTACAGTTGGTAGTAAATCGGCCATAAAAACCAAAATTTTATCTTGATATTTTATATGTGGGATCATTTGTTTTTCGGTATGACCATCTGCAAATAATATATCAAATCCTAAAGCTGATTTTTGTAAATATTTATTTTCCGGAATCGCAATATAATTTAATTGACCACTATTTTCAATAGGGTTGATGTTTTCTTTTAAAAAGGAAGCTTTTTCACGAGGGTTAGGTTCTGTAGCCCATTTCCAGTGATTTTTATTGCTCCAGTATTTTGCATTTTTAAATGCAGGTTCGTATCCGGTTTTATTTTTATTCCATTGTATGCTTCCACCACAATGGTCAAAATGCAAATGTGTTAAAAACACATCGGTTATATCATCTCTATGAAATCCATATTTGGCCAATGAACTATCTAAAGTCGCATCCCCGAAAGGGAAATAATAACCAAAAAATTTATCAGATTGTTTATCTCCGGTGCCATTGTCAATTAAAATCAACTGATTGCCGTCTTTAATGAGCATACATCTTAAACCCATGTCAATTAGGTTATTACTGTCTGCTGGATTGGTTCTTTGCCAAATAGCCTTTGGTACTACGCCAAACATTGCGCCACCATCTAATTTGAAGTTACCTGTTTCAATTGGGTAAATTTGCATGGAATAAAAATAAGGTTTACAAATATGCAAAAAATAGTGTAAACGGATGTTAAATAAATCAAAAAACCTCATTACAATTTTTATTAGTAATGAGGTTTAAAAGAGGCGTCAAGCGGATTCGAACCGCTGTGGGAGCTTTTGCAGAGCCCAGCCTAGCCACTCGGCCATGACGCCAAAATCGGCTGCAAATTTACATAAAAAAATAATGTTTACAATTAATTGATGGTAATTATTTTTTATAAATAAATCTTTTAGTTCAAGCCTATCTAAGGAAACCAAATCATAGTCATATCTAAAATTTAAAGCAAATAAATTACCTTTTCCTATCCATTATAATGGAAACCATTGCAACGTTGCCACCAATTGGGGGGTTTAATTTTGAAACTTTAACTTTGACTTCATTCACCAATGGAATTTCAAATAATATTCTATCTAAAATTTTATCAGCAACAGTTTCAAGTAATTTCGTTCTGATAGCCATTTCTTCTTTAACAATTTTATTTAAATGTACATAATCTACAGTATCTTGTAATTGGTCTGATTTGGAAGATTTTTTTAGATTGGCCTTAACGGATAAATCAATTCTATAATCTGAGCCAATTTTACCTTCTTCTATCAAGCATCCATGATAGGCATATACTTTAATATTTTTTACTTTTATTATTCCCAAAGAAAAAGTTTTTTGCAAATATACTATAATGTAGTTTTTTATTTCAAAGCTTCGCTTTAAATTTACCTTCATAGAAGGAATGTAATAAAAGTAAGTTATTTTCTGCGATATCGTCTATGAAGTTAAATTTAAATAAATTTGGTAAATATCAAATAATAAATAAACACTCATGAAATTTAGAGAAAAATTTATAGTCCTATCTATTATTATTGCAATACTTATATTACAATACTTCGTTATAAACTTAGGCTGCAATAGTTCCATAGTATAATAGTTCTTGGGCTTTACGTTTATTTTTAGCAGAGTGTGGGTTAATACCGAACTTGCTAAAAAATCGATTCAATTGTAACAT
>JAKITQ010000037.1 GCA_021647985.1 Flavobacteriaceae bacterium
TCAAGTAGAACTGTTTTTGTACAGATCTAACATATTAGGAGCTGATTTAAGAATTACAAATTACGGTGGTGGAAACACGAGTTGCAAAACCATTGAAAAAGATCCATTAACAAATGAAGAAGTTGAAGTGATGTGGATAAAAGGTTCTGGTGGTGATATAGGAACTTTAGATAAATCTGGAATTGCGGGTTTATATACCGATAGATTACGTGCTTTGAAAAATGTATATGGCGGATTAGAAGATGAAGATCGTATGGTAGGTTTATTCAATCATTGTATTTACGATTTAAAGAGTAAAGCGCCTTCTATTGATACGCCTTTACACGGATTATTACCATTTGCACATATAGATCATTTACATCCTGATGCATTGATTGCTGTTGCCGCTGCAGAAAATAGTGAACAAGTAACCAAAGAAATTTGGGGAGACACCATGGGATGGGTGCCTTGGAAAAAACCTGGGTTCGAATTAGGTTTGATGTTAGAGCAATGTTTGGCAGACAATCCTGGTATTAGAGGAATAGTTTTAGGAAGCCATGGTTTATTTACTTGGGGAGACACCTCTTATGAATGCTACCTAAACAGTTTAGAAGTTATCGAAATGGCTTCTGAATTTATCGAAGAAAAAATTAAAGAAAAAGGAATTGTTTTTGGAGGTCAAAAACTAAAGAGTTTGCCAAAGGTAGAACGTTTAAATAAAGCAATACAACTAATACCTTTATTAAGAGGTTTGTGTTCTTCAGAAAATAGAATGATTGGTCATTTTACTGATGACTCGGTGGTTATGGAATACATCAATAGTTATGATTTAGAAAGGTTGGCTCCTATGGGAACCTCTTGTCCGGATCATTTTTTAAGAACAAAAATTCAACCCTTGGTTTTAACTTTAGATAAAAATGAAGATTTAAGTGATGCCGATGCTATCTTAAAAAAAATAGAGCCTGCATTTGAAACTTATAGAACAGAATATGCCAACTACTATAATACCTGTAAAAAAGACAATAGTCCAGCCATACGCGATGCCAATCCGGTAATTATTATTTATCCTGGTGTTGGCATGTTTAGTTTTGCAAAAAACAAACAAACTACAAGAGTTGCGAGCGAATTTTATACCAATGCCATTAATGTAATGCGCGGAGCAGAAGCAATTACTTCGTATACTTCACTGCCAAGGCAAGAAGCCTTTGATATTGAATATTGGTTGTTAGAAGAAGCCAAATTATCTCGTATGCCAAAAGAACAACCCTTGTCTCGTAAAGTAGCTTTGGTTACAGGTGCTGGTGGCGGAATTGGAAAAGCAATTGCTGATAAATTAGCGGCAGAAGGCGCAAATGTTGTATTGACTGATATCGCTGAAGACAGATTGATTGAAGCAAATGCTACCTATAAAAGAGATGTTTCAACCTATGCAGTTTGTGATGTTACAGATAGTAATTCTATTACAAATGCCTATAACAAAGCATGTTTAGAATTTGGTGGTGTTGATATTGTTGTACATAGTGCAGGATTGGCTATTTCAAAGCCATTGGAAGATACTACAGATAAAGATTGGAATATTTTACAAGACATCTTGGTAAAAGGTCAATTCGACTTAGCGAAACAAGCGGTTGAAATTATGCGTAAACAAGGATTTGGAGGAGATTTTATACCAATTGCAAGTAAAAATGGATTGGTAGCTGGGCCAAACAATGTAGCCTATGGAACCGCAAAAGCTGCACAACAACATATGTCTCGTTTATTGGCAGCAGAATTAGGAAAAGATAAAATAAGAGTCAATGTTGTAAACCCAGATGGCGTAATTGTAGGAAGTAAAATTTGGGAAGGTGATTGGGCAGAAGGAAGAGCCAAAGCCAACGGAATTTCGGTAGACGAGTTACCTGCATTTTATGCCAAGAGAAATTTATTAAATGAAATAATTTATCCTGAAGATATTGCTAATGGTGTATTTTCATTGGTAGCAATCCTCAATAAATCAACAGGAAATATAATTAATGTAGATGGCGGCATGGCCAATGCATTTGTAAGATAAGTAATTGAGTGAGTATTGAGTGAGTAATTATTGCCTAGAAATTCCATAAATATTTTTCTTTTATGGAATTTCTTATTTAGATCCATTGTTTGGACAACAGTATTTAAAAAAACAAGTGCCAACCTGTTAACCCGTATTATGAGGCTAAACAAGTTCGTATTAGTAGTGAAAATAATAAACTTGTCTTGATGCATGACAGTACAGGATGGAAGTACAGAAATGATATTATATTTTTGTTAAATAAAACATAAATTAAATTTTATAATAATAAAAGTACTTTTGGCGTGATAGAAAAAAAATAGATTATAAAAAGAGAACACTAACTTATTAATACAAATAAATATTAACTTTAAAATTATTCAATTATGAGTAGCAAACAAAAAAAACTTTTATTTATGGTAATGATGATCACTAGTAGTGTCATTTTTGCCCAACAAACCGTTTCAGGTACGGTTTCAGATGCGAACGGGCCGCTGCCTGGAGCAAACATTATAGTCAAAGGTACTACCAATGGCGAAACAACCGATTTTGATGGGAATTTCACCTTAAATGATGTACCATCAGACGGAACTCTTGTTATTACCTTTCTTGGTTTTGCAAGCCAGGAAATAAGTGTCAATGGTCAATCAACAATTAATGTAACAATGGTTGAAGACGCCAATGCTTTAGACGAAGTAATTGTTGTAGGTTATGGTTCACAGAGCAGAGCGGTTGTTACCGGTGCTATTACAACGATTGGTACTAAAGAGATTACAGAGTTACCAATAACCCGAGCTGATCAAGCCCTTCAGGGTCGTGCAGCAGGTGTTACCGTTACAAATAATGGATCGCCAGGATCTAATGCTACTATTAGAATTAGAGGTTTGGGTACTGTAAATAATAACAGCCCACTTGTAGTTATAGATGGTGTGATAGGAGGACGTTTGTCAGATTTAAATCCAAATGATATCGAAACTATTACGGTTTTAAAAGATGCATCTACAGCTGCAATTTATGGTGCTTTGGGCTCTAACGGGGTTATTTTAGTGGTTACTAAAAAAGGCCAAAGTGGCGTAATGAAATTAAATTTTGATTCTTGGGTAGGTGCTCAAGTACAAAAAAATCGATTTGATTTACTTAATACAGAACAATATATACAATATGCTACTGAAATTGGGCAGTTACAAAATCCTGTGGCAATTCCACTCAGAATTACAGATCCGCAGTATGCATCGTATTTGGATACGGATACTGATTGGCAGGATGCATTGGTTCAAGTAGGTCTCGGACAAAATTATAATATCTCTGCCTCTGGTGGTGGCGAAAATAGTAATTATATGATGTCTGTTGGTTATTTAGATCAAGAAGGTACCATAACTAGTACCGGATATTCGCGTCTAAACCTTAGAGCCAATAGTGATTTTACATTAGGGAAATTTAAAATTGGACAAAGATTTTCAGCTTCATTCAGTAATACTAATCCTTTTAGGTCTAATCCATTCGTTAATGCCATTAGAATGACACCATATTTTAAGGTGTACAACCCTGATAATTTAGGGGGCTTTCAAGGACCTACATCTAGTTTAGACAATTCAGATCCTCGGAATCCAGTACGTGGAGTTGAACTTCCAACAAGAGACAATACTAGCAATAATTTTTTGGGGAATGCTTATGTGTCTTATGAAATTATTGAAGGACTGACTTTAAAAACTGACTTTGCCATATCAACTGTAAATTGGTGGAATGAAACCTTTGACCCCTCATATAACGACAATGAAAATGATGGTGGAGGGCAGCACACACGACTATGGGCTATTATTACTAAAGATACTGGTAGATCTACATCATTTAACTGGACAAATAGTTTAGATTATTCAAAAACTTTTAATGATGTTCATAATTTTAATGGCCTATTGATTGCGGAAATGCAACAAGTTGATGGTGTAACCCTAAACACTACTAGCACCAATCCTGTTACTGATGAGCTTGAGAACATATCTAATAATGAGTCTAATGTTCGTTCAAGTTCAAGAGAATATTTTCGTCAAGGGTTTCTTGCTAGAGTTAATTATGATTATGATGGTAAATATATCGTTGCTGCTTCGATAAGGGCAGATGCTTCATCAAGATTTGGTTCAGAGAATAGATGGGGTACATTCCCTTCACTAGCTGTGGGATGGAATATTATTAAAGAAGACTTCCTTAGTGAATCAGATTTACTTTCAAATTTAAAAGTAAGAAGTAGTTGGGGTGTAACAGGTAGTGATCGTATTGGTGATTATCAATATAGTTCAGGCTTAACCACTAATTACAATTATAATTTTGGCCTTAATGAGGTTTTAGGCGTTGGAACTACCGCAATAGGACCTGCAGATCCTACCTTAAAATGGGAGGAAACTACAATGTTTAATGTTGGAGTTGATGTTGGTTTCTTTAATAATGCATTGAGCTTGACTTTAGAATACTACAACAATAGATCAGATGATTTATTAATGAGAGAGCCTTTGGCACCTTCTCTTATAGTTCACAATAACTCTATTGCTAGAAATGTTGGATCTGTTGAAACTACTGGGTTTGAAATGACGATAGACTATAATCATTCTAAAGGTGGTGATTTTACCTGGGGTGTAAACTTTAATTTGGGTACATCTCAAAACGAAGTGCTTAGTTTGGGTGCTACATCACAATTAACTGGAGGTGTCTTTAGAAACCAAGCTATCTCAAGAACTGTAGTGGGCGAACCAATGTTCCAATTTTTTGGACTTCAAACTGATGGTATTTTTCAAACACAAGCAGAAGTTGATGCCGCTCCATCACAAAGCAGTGCAGAGCCGGGTGATATTAGGTTTAAAGACAACAATGGAGATGGTGTAATTAATGACGGTGACAGAGTCTTTATAGGAAACCCATTTCCAGATCTTACTTTTGGATTATCTGCGAATGCATCCTATAAAAACTTAGACTTTGCTATGTTCTGGTCAGGAGTATCAGGAAATTCAATATATAATGCTCTTCTTTACGATTTAGATGGAATGACAAGATTATTTAATGGGAGTACAGCAATGCTTGATAGATGGACAGGGCCAGGTACTTCAAATACAATTCCAAGAGCCTTAGGTGCGCCAAGAAATGTGTCTGTTTCAGATCGTTTTGTAGAAGATGGATCTTTTGTTAGACTTAGAAACCTAGCAGTAGGTTATACGATACCACTTAAAAATGAATTGATTTCTAAATTTAGAGTCTATTTTAGTGCTCAGAATTTAATTACCTTTACTGAATATTCAGGTTTAGACCCTGAGGTAGGGTTTGCTAATCCAGGGAACCAAAGAAATGATCTATTGGGAATTGATACAGGAAATTACCCAACACCGGTGTCTTATACTTTTGGACTTCAAATATCATTTTAATAAACACTTAAAGATTTAAAATATGAATTATAAAAAAATATTATTAGTTGCGTTTATCGGTATATTCGTGACCAGTTCATGTGATGAGAATTTGGAATTAATAAACCCAAATCAATTGTCTGCAGAAACATTTTTTAAAAATGAAACACAATTACAATCATCCGTAGATGCCACTTATGCAATGTTACAAGCTAGAGGCTTATATGCACGTACCTACTTTTTTCTTTATGACAATCTGTCTCAAGAGAATTCACCAAACCCACAGTTGCAAGTTGATAAAGTACAGTATTTAAACTATACAATGGAACCAGATCATGTTGCACTTAGCAATTACTGGCAAGGGTGTTATAGAGGTATCAACAAATGTAATTTTGTTATCGAAAATTTAGAAAATGCTGAAGGCGTTACTGATGCTGTTAAAAGAGAATTGGGTGGAGAGGCTTATTTCCTAAGAGCACTTTATTATTTTATGTTGGTTAATAGATATGGTGACATACCACTTTACACCACACTAGTTAACGAAGCTTTACCTAGAACTAGCAAGAATGAAGTTTGGGATTTGATTATTTCTGATTTAACAAAGGCAGCAGTAGATTTACCTGCTAAAGGAGTTAATGATTTGGGAAGAGCGAATTCAGGAGCAGCTTATGCTTTATTAGGTAAATCCCAATTATTTCGAGGTAATTATGCCGCAGCTAAAACTGCCTTAACTCAGGTAATGTCAGGCTCTTATGCCTTAGAAGACAATTATTTCGATAATTTTATGGATGAAACAGAACATGGTGTTGAATCTATATTTGAAATTAATTTTTCTGAACTATATGGAGGCTCAGGTGCATGGGGTTTTAATGGAACTGGTGTTTCGGAGGTGAATTTTAGAAGCATGGAATATGGTATTGTTTGGTTTAATGTTTATCCTTCAGATTGGTTGTTAGATGAATTTGAAGCAGGTGATCCTCGTTTTCAAGATAACTTCTATGTAAATGGAGATATACTTGATCCGGATGGAGCTGCAGTTGTAGCAGAGATTCCATTAGGCAGACGAGCTGCTTGGAAAAAATATGAACAATATTATAAGCAACCGGCTTCTACTAATAATTCAGGTATTAATTTTAAAGTAATTCGCTACGCCGATGTATTGTTAATGATGGCTGAAATTGAAAATGAAATAGGCTCTGCAACAGAAGCGATAGCTTATTTGAATCAGGTAAGAAGCAGACCTTCTACCAGTATGCCACTCTATGGTACTCCAGCAATGGATAACGCAGGTTACCCAGTAGGTTCTAAAGCTGATATTTTTGAAGCTATTATGCACGAACGTATCGTTGAGTTTCCTGGTGAACAAGTTAGATTTGATGATGTACTTAGATGGGGACTGGCTAGTCAAAAATATGGTTCTGCTGGGTTTATAACAGGTAAAAGTGAACTATTGCCGATACCACAAAATGAAATTGATAACAATCCAGAAATAAATCAAGAAAATCAAAACCCTGGGTATTAATTATTTAGATTAGTAATTTATTACATAAGTTTAAAAGCAGCGTACCTTAAATGATACGCTGCTTTTTAATATACTCAATCCTCAAATTTTGTAGTGGTAAATTGGTGTTATACCAATTTAACATCATAATGTCGTATTGAGATTAAATTAAGAGAAGTTATTGGTGAATTTGAGATACTTTTCCGGGAATATAAAATTCATAATTGTCTTGAATAATTCAATTTAAATAATTATTTTTAAAAAAATTAATATTTATAATTCAAACAGATATATATATGTTTAAAATACTTAATAACAAAGCAATAGGGCTAAAAAACATGGTAATACTTTTAAGTATATTGATTTTGTTTCAAAATTGTAAAAAAAATAGCAATTCTACAACCAATAAAATATTTTCAAGTCTTGATTCTAATGCATCAGGAATTAATTTTAGTAATAGTTTAACAGAAAATGACAGTTTGAATTTTTTTACTTATGGCTATATCTATATGGGTGGAGGTGTTGCTGCTGGCGATGTGAATGATGATGGATTGGTTGACCTATATTTTACCGGTAATATGGTTCAGAATTCTCTTTATATAAATAAAGGGAATCTTAAATTCGAAGAAATTTCAACCATCGCAGGTGTTGAAGGAAACGAAAATTGGATGACAGGAGTAACTATGGTAGATGTGAATAATGACGGAAAGTTAGACATCTATATATGTGTTTCTGGCCTCTTTGGAAATAAGAAGAATATCTTATATATCAATCAAGGAAATGATGAAAAGGGTATTCCCAACTTTAAAGAACAAGCAGAAAAATATGGTATTGCAGATGCAGGCCAGAGTATCCAATCTGTTTTTTTTGATTATGATTTGGATGGTGATTTGGATTTATATGTAGCCAATTACCCGATAACAAGCTTTAAACACCCTCCTTTTTATTATGCCAATGAGATGCGCTTTATACAACTAGAAAACTCGGATCATTTATATAGAAATAATGGAGACAATACTTTTACAGATGTAACCATTGAAGCTGGATTATTAAGCCACGGACTAAGTTTAAGCGCAACTGTTGGAGATTTGAATAATGATGGTTTTCCAGACATCTATATTTCTAATGATTTTGCAAGTCCTGATTATATGTATTTTAACAATGGAGATGGAACTTTTAGTGAAAGATCACAGGAGTTAACAAAACATACAGCCTATTATGGCATGGGAGTCGATATAGCCGATTTTAATAATGATGGCTTGTTAGATATTGCCCAAATGGATATGACTCCAGAAGATAATCGTAGGTCAAAGGCCAATATGGGGGGTATGAATCCAGAAAGTTTTAAACAAACCTTGGATGCAGGATTACATTATCAATATATGAAAAATACCTTACAGTTAAATAATGGAATTAATATTGAAGGATATCCCGTTTATAGCGATATTGCCTATCTGGCAGGGGTGGCAACAACAGATTGGAGTTGGTCGAGTTTGTTTGTAGATTTAGACAACGATGGTTATAAAGATTTGTATGTAACCAATGGATCAAGAAGGGATATTAATAATAAAGATTATTTTAAGTCGATTCTAGTAGAAGATAATTATTTTAACAAAGAAAAAAAAGAAACAAATCAATTGAAATGGGTGGAAGAAATGCCTTCAGAACGAATTGATAATTATATGTTTAAAAACAATGGTGACCTTACTTTTACCGAAGTTAATAAAGATTGGGGCATTAGTTTTGAAGGTTTTTCCAATGGTGCGGTTTATGCCGATTTAGACAATGACGGTGATCTTGAAATTATTGTAAATAATATCGATGACAAAGCCTCTATTTTTCAAAATCATTCTTCAGACAACAACAAAAATAATTTTCTGCAAATTGTATTGAACGGCGAAAAACAAAATCCCATGGGTTTAGGTACTAAAGTACAACTATTTCAGGGCAATCAAATACAATACCAAGAACTTACACTTACTAGAGGCTTTCAATCTTCAGTGGATCCAAAGATTCATTTTGGATTAGGAACGACCAAAACAATAGATTCCATTAAAATTAAATGGCCCGATGGAAAACAACAGACCCTTAAGCGTGTCGCAGTGAATCAACACTTAAAAATCAATTATAAGAATGCTACAAATCAACCTCTAAAAAATAAAAAAAATCCACAAATATTTGTGGATATCACCTCCAAAACAGGCATTGAATTTAAGCATCAGGAAAATCGTTATAATGATTATCGCTATGAAGTTCTTTTGCCCCATGAAACTTCAAAGTTGGGACCTGGACTGGCAACAGCAGATGTAAATGGCGATGGATTGGATGATTTTTATATTGGAGGAGCTCATGGGTTTAGTGGGGCTTTATACATACAACAAAAAAATGGAACATTCCAATCAAAAAGTATGGAATTATGGTATAAGGATAAGGAAAACGAAGATACGGCAGCAACATTTTTTGATGCCAATGGCGATGGATTCAACGATTTATATATCGTAAGCGGCGGTAATGAATTTACAAAAGATCAAACCCTACTACAAGATCGATTGTATATGAATGATGGAAAAGGAAATTTTACTAAAATAAAGAATGCCTTACCAGTAATGCCGACAAGTGGAGGCTGTGTAGCAGCAGGAGATTTTGATGGCGATGGCGATTTAGATTTGTTTGTTGGAGGTAGATTAGTACCCGGAAAATACCCTGAACCAGCAAGAAGTTATCTGCTAGAAAATATAAGTGATAAAGAAAATAAAATTCAATTTAAGGAGGTTACAGAAAAACTAGCACCCGATCTTTTACAGCCAGGATTGGTAACTAGTGCCGTTTGGGTAGACATAGACCAAGATGAACAGATTGATTTAATTATTTCAGGAGAATGGATGCCAGTTATGTATTTTAAAAATCAAGAAGGCCAACTAATTAATAAAACAGCAGAAAGCGGACTGCAAAATAAAACAGGTTGGTGGTTTAGTTTAACTCCGGGCGACTTTGATGGTGATGGCGATATAGATTTAATAGCTGGCAACTTGGGCTTGAATTATAAATATCAAGCAACTCCAGAAAATAGCTTTGATATTTACCTCGACGATTTTGATTTAAATGGGCACAAAGACATCGTATTGAGTTATTATTATGACGGAATACAATTTCCTGTGAGAGGTAAGTCTTGTTCTTCACAACAAATTCCTGCAATAAAAAATAAATTTGAAGGATATAACGAGTTTGCCATAGCGAGTGTTGCAGATGTATATAGCAAACCGGCATTGGATAATGCACTCCATTACCAGGTAACCACCTTTGCTTCCAGTTATATTGAAAATTTGGGTGATGGTAAATTCAAGATAACACCACTTCCTAATGAAGCACAGATATCCTCTATAAATGGGGCTATAATTGATGACTTTAACAATGATGGAAACTTAGACGTTTTTGTGGTTGGTAATTTTTATATCTCTGAAATTGAAACACCAAGAAATGACGCCGGGATTGGGCTCATATTATTTGGAAAGGGTGATGGCACATTTTATTCGCTTCCGGCATCAGAAAGAGGTGCATTGGCCAGTTATGATACCAGAGCAGCTTCTTTTGTTAATACAAATAACGGAAAGGTAATATTACTTGCTAACAATAATGAAAAGCTCAGAGCCATAAAAATAATACCAAAACCATAGTATTGTGATTATTGGTTTGATTTTTGGCATTCATGTCAAAAACCTGTGCTCAACTTGATTGGGTATGAAACCTGAAAAATACACCTATGGCTCTGCATTGGTGATAGTTGGTTTCAAGAAGTTTTTATTCAAAATAATTTTTGCTTTGCAAACAACGGAGATTTTTTTTGATTAAAAGACTTACATGGAATTCCGATTAATAAACTTAAATGGGTTATTAACTTCACCTTTTTTATTACTCAATATCATTCGGGCAGCGGTTTCTCCCATTGTTTTAAAATCGGTAGAAACTACTGATATTCCCAAGAGATCTTTTAATGGAGTGTCATTATAGGAAAGAACCCCAATATCTTTTCCAATTTCGAATTTGTTATCGCGTATTTGCTTTATCAAATATACCAAGTCATTTTCTTCAATAGTAATAAATAAATCTCCCTTTTTAAGAATTATATCTTCATATATTTGATCGATAATTTCAAAATCTAAAGACTTTTCAACACAAAATTTTCGAAAACCATAAACAATTTCTTTAGGATACGGATAAGCAGATTTATCAGGGTATACAAGTAGCACTTTATTGTATTTAACTATTTTTTTTAATCCTTGTATCAATGAATTATAAATGTCATTCTCGAAATCTTGGTATATTTTAACGATTTTTTTATCGATTATTTCTTTGATATTATCCAATAGTATCAATTTTTCCATTGGAATTTTTTTAATGGCTTCTACCACTTTTACAGGAGCACTTATGTGATTAAAAGCATTACTTTTAAAATGTGACATTACAATATAATAATCGTAAGCACCTTTGTATTTTTTTAATAAATTTAAAAACAGAGATTCATCACAATGATAAACTTGAAGATCAGTATGTACATTTGCACCAATCCTTTTGTTAAAGGAATTGTAAACCTCTAACTTATAAGAACTCAATTTATTGACAAGAAATAAAACATTGATTTTCGAGATTAATTTGGTTCGTGCAATATAATACCCTTTACCCCTAACTGAATTGATAACCTTTCTTTCTTTTAAGACTTTATAGGCTTTTTCTACTGTATCTCTTGATAAAAAAAATTCCTCACTTAACATATTAATAGATGGCATCTTTTCATCCATTATAAAATTTCCATTAGAAATATTAGAAGTAACAGCATCTACTATTTGTATATATTTTGGTCTTCGTGAATTTTCATCAATATTAAAATATTTAGATATTTTCATTTTTTTCAACCGTATAAATGGAATGCTTTGTTAAAGCTTATATTGTGGCTCGCAATATATAAATAACTACTATTAGTAATCCAATAAAAACGTTAAATATTCATTAATACAAGACAGTACAGGACAGAAATGCTTTAAAGATGATTTATTTTTGTTTTAAACACATAAAATAATTTTTATAAATTGTATTTTAAACAATGTGTTTTTATTGGTAGTAATTCTTGATAAATTAACCAATTTTGAGATGGTTTTTAAAAAAATTAAAAAATGAAAAATAATTTATTTACAATTGTTATTTTAGTTATTGCTATTTATGGCTGTAAAGAAAATAAGACGGATAATACGGATAAGAAAACAACAACAGTTGTAAAGCCCAATATTATTTTAATCCTGTCAGACGATCACGCTTGGACCGATTATGGTTTTATGGGTCACGAGATAGTGCAAACACCTAATTTAGATCGTCTTGCTGATGAAAGCGTGGTATTTACGAGAGGCTATGTGCCAACACCGGTATGTCGTCCTTCTTTGATGACGCTGGCTACAGGCTTGTACCCGCATCAGCACAAAATTACTGGTAATGACCCTTTTAGCAGTGTTGAAGGCAAATCGTATTTCCCACGTGAAGATCTTTTGGTAAATATTGATAGTATCCCAACCCTACCTCGTCTGCTTGCAGAGCAAGGGTACCTTTCCCATCAATCGGGTAAATGGTGGGAAGGAGATTACAAACGTGGTGGTTTTACCCATGGAATGACAGAGGGAACAAGACATGGAGATAAAGGGCTTACTATTGGTCGTGAAGGCTTAGAACCTATCTATAATTTTGTAGATTATGCAGTGTCTGAAGAGAAACCCTTCTTTTTGTGGTACGCACCATTTTTGCCTCATAAACCACACAATCCACCGCAACGCTTGCTAGATAAATATACTGATAAAGACTTGACGCCTTCCTTAGCTAAATACTATGCAATGATAGAGTGGTTTGATGAAACTTGTGGCGAGCTTATTGATTTTTTGGATAAGAAAGGTCTTCGTGAAAATACCGTCATTTACTATGTGTCCGACAATGGTTGGATCCAGCAACCAAATGGAGCAGGTTTTGATTTTGGCTCCAAACAAAGCGCTTTAGATGGAGGAGTGCGAACTCCCATTATGATTTCATGGCCTGGAAAACTCAAACCGGCAATTAGAGAAGATGTTGTTTCAAGCATAGACTTTTTCCCAACCATGCTGAGTATAGCAGGTATTGAACCTCCTGCAAATCTACCCGGCCTAAACCTCTGGCCTGAACTAACCACGGGCAAACCGATTGAACGAAAGATAATTTTTGGAGAAGCCTATGGGCATGATATCATGGAAAAAGATAACCCGGAAGCCTCTTTGGCAAATCTTTGGTGTATAGAAAATAACTGGAAATTGATCCTTGCCTATGATGGAAAAATTGAAGGTCATGGGTCGTTTACCCATAAAGAAATGAGAAAAGAACCCGTACGACTTTACGATATACTAATGGATCCATATGAAAAGGTTAACCTTGCCAAACAACAACCCAAAGTGGTAGAACGTTTGACTAGGAAAATCGAAAACTGGTATCCACTGAAGGAGAGAAAGTTGTTTGTAAAAAATAATTAGATGAAAAAGTACCTTTACACATTTACTACTTTAATCGCCTTAATTTTTCAGGGATTTACGCCAACAGTATATGGGCAGTTGTCTTCCGTTTGTGGGATACAGCTCTACAGTCTTCAAGATCGCATGGATGAAGATCCGGATGCCTGCTTGCGACAATTGTCAGAATGGGGATTGAAAGAGGTAGAAACCAGTGTTTTTATCAAACAAAGTGCCAGCGAGCTCAAGACTCTACTCGATAAGCATGGCTTGCGCTGCACTAGTCATCATGTGCTTCCGAAAGATCTTGATAAGAACATGGATGAGGTGATTGCTTATGCTAAAGCGGTGGGAGCCACCTGGGTCATGTCGCCTTTGTTACCGCACAAGGGAGAGTTGACTCGCACAGATATAGCAGCGATTGCCAACCGTTTTAATGATTGGGGGAAAAAATTAAAGGGAGCTGGTTTACGTTTTGCTTACCACACGCACGGGCTGGAATTCCGTTCAGATGCACAAGGGGTGTTGTTCGATGCCTTAGTCGAGCAGACGAATCCTGAGTGGGTTAGTTTTGAAGCTGATGTTTATTGGATTTTGTGGGGCGGAGGAGACCCTGTAAAAGTATTGCAACAGCACGGTGAAAGGATCAGTGCTTTGCACCTCAAGGATATGAGGAAAGGTATAGTGACAGGAGCTGGTACTTCGCAAAAACCGCCCAAAACGGCTATTGTGGTTCTAGGCACGGGAATGATCGATTTTCCGGCTATTTTAAAATTGGCGAGATTTCACCAGATTGACCGTATTTATATCGAAGATGAAAGCCCAGAAGCCTTTGCGCAAATTCCGCTGAGCATAGCTTTTTTGAAAACGCTTGAGCAACCTTGATTGGGTTTTGGAGAAGCCTCACTTGTCAACCTGTGGTATCTATAAATTGATCTTTAGCTATGACGGACAAATTGAGGGCTGGTACCCAATGAAGGAGAGAAAAAGAAAGAGTGAAAAAATCACTCAAAAATAAATTGGTTTGTACAATTCGCCTATTTTCGACCAAGCACTAATTAGGAGCAATTACGGATATATAAATAATACTAAATAAATATTATGAAGCGTGTAAATCGCAGAAAATTTTTAGGTATGGCAGCATTGAGTACAGGTGCAGTTATGATACCAAGTTCTTGTATAACGACAGATGGTACTAAAGAAGGAGAAACCTCTCTTCATGGTTTTTCTGAACCCTCAAAAAATATAAAAATAAAAGGAAATTATGATGTAATTGTTTGTGGCGGTGGCCCTGCAGGAATCGCGGCGGCAATTTCTGCGGCTAGAGGAGGTGCTAAGACATTGCTTGTCGAATTGGGTGGTTGTCTTGGAGGTGTTTGGACTTCAAGCCTTTTGACATTTATTTTCGATTTTGATAAGCCAGGAATTACCGAAGAGATTAAAGAAAGGTTGGTGCAATTAAATGCCAAAAGGAATACTACCAAGAATAATTTTGTTTATTCTCCCGAACCTATGAAACTATTATTGGAAGAAATGTGTGCAGAAGCAGGTGTTGAATTTTTATTACATACACGTGTAACAGCAGCTTATTTAGATAAGAACCGCTTATCAACCATGATTACTGAATCAAAATCGGGACGAGAAGCATGGAATGCCAAGATTTTTATTGATACTACTGGAGATGGTGATTTGGGCGCTCTTGCTGGTAACGGTTGGGATATTGGACATGGCGGAGATACGTGCCCCTGTCAGCCTATGACCTTAAATGCCTTAGCGGTGGTGAAGGATGTTGGTGCTTTAGAAAAATATCTTTCTTTTTATAATACAGAAGAGGCAAGTATGAAAGAGCACGTAAAGGCGTCTAAGGCTTTTAAAAAAGAAATAAAAAGAGCTGGGATTAAGCCATCTTATGGCGACCCAACCTTGTTTCCGGTGAAAGATAATTTGGTTATGCTCATGGTGAATCATGAATATAATATTAAAGCCATTGATGCTGCAGAAGTGACAAAGGCAACTGTTGAAGCAAGGTCAGAAATTCATCATATCTCCAGAGAATTGAACAAATTGGGCGGCCCATGGGAAAATTTCCAACTTGTAGCTAGTGCAGATCAGATAGGAATTCGAGATGGTCGTCGTCTGCATGGTCGTTTTACGGTAACAAAAGAAGATTTGGTAAAGGGTGCTCGCTATGAAGATGCAGTAACCCGACCAAAATTTGGTGTAGATATTCATGCTCCTGATCAGGAAACGAATGATAAACAAACGATATTAAGAGGAGGCATAGTAATGAAACCTTATGATATTCCACTACGTGCGTTAATCGCAAAAGATGTGGACGGATTAATGATGGCAGGTCGTTGTATTAGTGGTGATTTTATTGCACATGCCAGCTATCGTGTTACAGGTAATGCTGTAGCAATGGGAGAAGCTGCTGGTGCAGTAGCTGCGATTGCTTCACAAAGTAATCGATTGCCTCAGGAAGTAGCTTGGGAAGAAGCCGAAGAATGGTTGGAAACTTCTCGTAAATCTATCAGTAAAAATAGTTGATGGAATCATTTTGAATTCATTAGAGACTTTTTTATTGGACAACAGTAAAAAAACGTTAAATATTTATTGATACAAGACAGTACAGGATAGAAATACTCTAAAAATGATTTAAATTTGTCTAAACACAATATACAAATTTATTAAATAAAATAATTTACCCTGAAGGCATTGCTAATGATGTGTTTTCATTGGTTGCAATCCTCAAAATCAACAGAAAATATAATTAATGTAGATGGCGGCATGGTCAACGCATTTGTACGATAAAAATATAGATTAATTTGAGTTAGTTTTTAAGAAATTTCATGAATCTTGTTTAGATTTGTGGAATTTCTTTTATAAAATAAAGTGTTAAATTATGAAGATAAAAAAAGAACAAATACTTGATATTAATAATGCAAGTATGAGTTCGCATAAAGACAACTACAACTTTTTAGCCAATCAATTAACTAATAAAGGTTTTAATGTTAAAAATATTATTTCTAAATTAGTTGAGTTTCAAGTTGCGATACCAAGTTGGGCATTAGGAGCTGGAGGAACACGTTTTGGACGTTTTTCGTTTTATGGAGAACCATCAAATTTAGAACAAAAGATTGAAGATGTAGGTTTAATTCATGCATTAACCCAAACTGCTGGAGCCGTTTCTTTGCATATACCTTGGGATGTACCAGAAGATTATAGGGCTATTAAAGAATTAGCGTCATCATTAGATCTTAAATTTGATGCTGTAAATTCGAATACTTTTCAAGATCAAACAAACGCAAAGGAAAGTTATAAATACGGTTCTCTTTGCAATACAAGTCAAGCCGTTAGAGAACAGGCCATTGCTCATAATTTAGATGTAATAAATATAGGTAACCAATTGGGATCAAAAAGTTTGACCGTTTGGTTGGCAGATGGATCTAGCTTTCCTGGTCAAAATAATTTCCAAACAGCCTTCCAAAATACCCAAAATAGTTTAAATACTATTTATAAGGGATTACCGGATGATTGGAAAATGTTGATTGAGTACAAGCCTTATGAACCCAATTTTTATAGTACAGTTATACCAGATTGGGGAACTTCTTTTATGTTGGCAAACGAGTGTGGAGAAAAAGCATTTACACTAGTAGATTTAG
This sequence comes from Flavobacteriaceae bacterium, assembly GCA_021647985.1. Taxonomy (GTDB): domain Bacteria; phylum Bacteroidota; class Bacteroidia; order Flavobacteriales; family Flavobacteriaceae; genus Lutimonas. The sequence goes on from JAKITQ010000037.1 coordinate 17,070, forward strand.
GACACCACTTACCAAATAGTAATATTGAACAAATCGTATCTATATTGATGTTAAAAGGTAAATTAGGAGGATTTCATTTTAATGACAGCAAATATGGAGATGATGATCTAACAGCTGGAAGTATAAAGCCTTATGCCCTATTCTTAATTTTTAACGAGTTGGTGTATGGAATGGAGAACAATCCTCAAAATCCCGATTTGGCATGGATGATTGATGCAAGTCATAATATCAAAGATCCTTTGGAAGATTTAATACAATCCTTAGAAGCCATTCAAGAATCCTATGCAAAAGCTTTATTGGTAGATCAAGATGCATTGAAAGAAGCACAACAAGAGGGAGATGTTGTAAAATGTCAAGAAATTTTACAAGATGCATATAAAACTGATGTACGTTCACTTCTTGAAAAAGCACGTTTAAATGCTGGAGCCGCTATTAGCCCTATTAAAGCATATAGAAAAATGCGCCTTAGAAATCATTTAATTACAGAAAGAGGCAAGCATACCATAGCAACTGGCCTTTAAAATCTAATTATGCGACTACATGTAACGGCTGTATTTGATATTGGAAAAACAAATAAAAAGTTTTTTCTATTTGATAAAGATTATCAAGAAGTATTTCGTGAATATGCACGTTTTGACGAAATTAAAGACGAAGATGGCTTCCCTACTGAGAATTTAGATGCTTTACAGAAATGGTTAAAAGATTTGTTTCATCGTATTTTGGCAGCACAAGAGTATGATATTAAAGCGATTAATTTTTCAACATATGGTGCCAGTTTTGTACATGTTGATGATCAGGGAAAAGTATTAACACCACTCTATAATTATTTAAAACCAATAGATGAAGATTTATTGGCTTCGTTCTATAAAAAATACGGACCAGAGTTGGAATTTTCAACGAAGACTGGTTCACCAAAATCGGGCATGTTAAACTCGGGTTTACAATTATATTGGTTAAAATACAACCAACCTGAAATTTTCAAAAAGATAAAGTACTCATTACACCTACCGCAATATCTTAGTTATGTTTTTACAGGAATTCCACTAAGTGAATACACGAGTATTGGTTGTCATACCGCATTATGGGATTATACCAAAAAGGATTATCACCAATGGGTGTACAAGGAAGAAATTAATAAAATTCTTCCCCCTATCGTTTCTACCGAAACGAGTATCAATATGAATTACAATGGGAAACGCATTAAAATAGGTGTTGGAATTCATGATAGTTCTTCAGCATTAATACCTTATATAAGGGGCTCCAAAAAACCATTTATTTTGGTCTCAACAGGCACTTGGAGTGTTTCCTTGAATCCTTATTATGAAGCTTCGTTAACCAATAATGTTATTCAAATGGAAACCATTAATTATATGAGAATTAACGGTAATGTCGTAAATTCTTCAAAATTGATGCTTGGTAATGAATATAAACATCAAGTTACCCAATTGAGTAACTATTTTGGAGTACCCTACGAGCAACATAAATCGGTTCAATTTAATAGTGATACTTTTCAGAAAATATCTAAAAATTTTAAACATTGTTTCGCTTGGAAGTATTTGGCAGATATTAACATGCCAATAGAAACGAATATTACACATACAACCTATGAAGATGCCTATCACCAATTACTAATAGAATTAGCAAGATTGCAAGTAAAAAGTATTAAATTGGCAAGAGGTAAAGATGCAACTATCAAACAACTGTTTGTAGATGGAGGATTTAGTGACAATGACGTATTTATTAAACTCTTATCTCATTATTTAAGCGAAATGAAATTGAAATCAACGAGTTCTTCACTGGGTTCGGCATTGGGAGCCGCTATTGTAATATCAGATCGTAAATTGAATTCTAAATTTTTAAAAAAGAATTATGCATTAAAAAAGAATGTTCCGTTTATACTAAAATAATAAAATCAAATGGCTTTAACAATAAATACTAAATACCCATCAATAGATGATTTAAGAGCAAGGGCTCAAAAAAAGATTCCAAAATTCGCTTTTGAATATTTGGATGGTGGCTGCAATGAAGATGTGAATCTACATCGAAACACCTCTGAATTGAGAGCGGTACAATTGAAGCCAAATTACTTGAAAGATCATTCAGGATCCTCACAAAAAACAACATTGTTTGGTATTGAATATGATGCGCCTTTTGGTATAGCACCTATTGGACTACAAGGCTTGATGTGGCCCAATGCACCAGAAATTTTAGCCAAAGCGGCCTTTGAACACAATATTCCTTTTGTATTGAGTACAGTATCAACCAGTAGCATTGAACGTATTAGTGAAATTACAGAAGGAAAAGCCTGGTTTCAATTGTATCATCCGGCTGAAGATAGGCTTCGAGACGACCTCATAAAAAGAGCCGAAGCGGCAGAATGCCCAGTGCTCGTTATTTTATGTGACGTACCAACTTTTGGTTTTAGGCCTCGAGATATTAGAAACGGTTTAGCCATGCCTCCTAAAATGTCTGTAAAAAACATTTTACAAGTATTAGGGAAACCACATTGGGCGTTACAAACTCTTAAACATGGTCAGCCAAGTTTTGAAACCCTTAAACCTTACATGCCAAAAGGGTTGGATTTAAAACAATTAGGAAAGTTTATGGATCAAACTTTTAGTGGTCGATTAAACGAAGAAAAAATAAAACCAATTCGCGATATGTGGAAAGGTAAAATCGTATTAAAAGGTGTTGCTTCCGAATACGATGCCGAAGAAGCTATCCGTTTAGGCTTGGATGGCATTATAGTATCTAATCATGGAGGGCGTCAATTAGATGCTGGAGAATCTACGATTAAACCATTAGAGGTCCTTGCTACAAAGTATGGCAACCAAATAAAAGTGATGATGGATAGTGGCATTCGTTCTGGGCCAGATGTTGCAAGAGCTATGGCTTCAGGCGCACAATTTACTTTTATGGGACGTTCATTTATGTATGGAGTTGCTGCTTTGGGTGTTAACGGAGGTAATCATACCATATCCCTATTAAAAACAGAATTACAACAAGTAATGGAACAGATGAACTGTGAAAAAGTAGAAAATTTTCCAAATCATTTAATAAAATAATCAATTAACCATGAGTCAGTCAACTATAAGTCAAACAACCATTGAAGAAAAAACAGCAAATAGTACTAGTGGTGAATTTGAAAGAACGCCCGTACCCAAATCGAAATTAAAGAGCTGGAAAAGCTTTATTGGAATGTATGCAGGTGAACATGCCGCAGGGACAGAATTTATGATTGGCCCCTTATTTTTAACTGCCGGTGTGAGTGCCTTTGACCTAATTATTGGATTACTCTTAGGAAACTTAATGGCTGTTTTAAGTTGGCGATATCTTACCGCCAAAATTGCCGTTAAAAATAGATTGACCTTATATTACCAATTAGAGAAGATTTGTGGTAAAAAATTGGTTATTGGATATAATTTAGCCAATGGAATTTTATTTTGTTTTTTAGCAGGGTCAATGATAACCGTATCTGCAACAGCTGTAGGAATCCCATTTGATATGCCAATGCCTAAACTAACGGATACGATGCCTAATGGTATTACCTGGGTAATTATTGTAATACTTATCGGAGTTGCAATTTCACTCATTGCCTCCAAGGGCTATGATACTGTTTCTAAAGCAGCCAATTGGATGTCGCCTTTAATTGTATTGGCTTTTCTGGCTTGCGGTATAGTAGCACTAAACCAATTAGGAGTTCAAAGTTTTACAGATTTTTGGAATATATGGGGTGAAGGTTCAGAGCCTTTTCCCGGACAAACTAAATACACATTTTGGCATGTAGTCATTTGGTCTTGGTTTGCTAATGCTGCCATGCATATTGGTATGTCGGATTTGTCAGTATTTAGATTTTCTAAAAAAGAAAGTTCTGGTTGGACAACAGCTGCAGGTATGTATGTAGGTCATTATATGGCATGGATTGCGGCAGCATTGTTATATGCAGTATATTTAAAATCTCCCGAGGCACAAGGCTTTCTGTCAAATGGAGCAGCACCTCCTGTGGCTCCAGGTCCATTGGCATACAATGCCATTGGGGTTTTTGGAATTATTGCTGTTGTTTTGGCGGGATGGACTACGGCCAACCCAACAATTTATAGAGCAGGATTGGCTTTTCAAGCTATTATTCCAAAAGTATCTACTTTCTGGGTAACCATTATTGCAGGAACAATTGCAACTATTGCAGGGCTGTTCCCCGCTTTTGCCATGAAATTATTAGGGTTTGTAGCTTTATATGGATTTATACTTGCCCCTTTCGGAGCCATTATCGTATTTGAGCACTTCTTTGCTAAAAAAGTTGGTATTACTAAAAATTACGCAGAAGTAGCCGGAATTACTTTTAATAAGTCCGTGTTTTATGCCTGGTTGATTAGTTTTGGTCTGTTCTATTTTATATCCGTACAGTTTGACGTGTTTTTATCATTTGTAACCTTACCTGCATGGTTGTTATGTGGTGTTTTGTTTCTTGTATTCAGTAGGTATATACAGAAGAAGTCCAAAATTTAAATTAGTCATTTAATTTTGGACTAATAACCTGTGTTCGACCTAAGCTTTGTTTACAGTTTAGGTTGAGCTCAGGTTAATAGATTCAACTATTTTTGGCGTCATTATGGAATATCTACTATTATTGATTCTTAATTGAATCAAAAAAAATGCGAAATCCAACTTGTACCAGCAGGCATTTCCCAATAATTTTCATAATCTGATTTCGTATTAATAAGATTATCAAATACAATTGTTTTTTTTGAAACACCTTTATTTTTTATCAATTTTTTAAATTTAGGGATTTCTTTCAATTGCACATATTCTCCTTGTTTAAAACAAACATTTACTTTATCTATTAAACTAACTTTAAATTCAGCTTCTAAAGAAAGTATAAAAATGATTAGTTTGTCATTTTGATCTAGAGACAAAGGTGTTTCATCAGAAACAATTATGATGATAAATCTTTGATATTTAATTTCAAAAAAAGAATCAATTCCATCAAAATTATCTAAAAAAAATTCTATTTTTTTAAAGAGAATAGGAAATTCATTGGTATAGAATTTCCTGTTTGATGGGTAAATAAAAATCTTTGAAATATCGGATAAAGTGTTATTTTTAACAATCATAAATTTCTTATTGCATAATCTCAAGTAAGTCTATCATTTCTCTTTCAATATTTTCACCTTTATCGCTATTGTACATAAGTTGTAATTCAATATTAAATTTAGCGTCAATACTGCCGTGTTTTTCTTTATAATTAGCAACCATTTCGGTAGCTTCTTGTAAACTGTTATCAATTATATTTTCCATATTTTATTTTTTCTTAATTTAGACGATACAAAGGTAATTCCTAACTAAAAATTATAATGTAAACCTTGTAACATCGATTTAACCAAAGCATCTAGTCCAATTGTAGCCTTCCAATTCCAGTCTATATTTGCTTGGCTATCATCAATACTTTCAGGCCATGAATCTGCAATTTTTTGTCTGGAATCTGTTTTATAATGCATTGTAAAATTTGGAATATATTTTTTAATGGCCAAAGCTAGTTCCCCAGGTGAAAAACTTATCGCCGCAATATTATAAGCTGTGTATTTATGAATAGCATCCGATTGCATTAATTGTATTGTAGCTTCAATGGCATCATCCATATACATCATTGGCAATGTAGTGTTTTTGCTTAAAAAACTCATGTAAGAATTATTCTTAATCGCCTCATAAAATATTTCTACAGCATAATCGGTTGTACCGCCACCTGGAATTGTTTTGTAACTAATAATTCCCGGATATCGAATGGTTCTTACGTCAATATCGTATTTCTTACTATAATAGGAACACCAATTTTCGCCAGCCAACTTACTAATACCATAAACCGTTGCTGGTTTAATTATGGTAACTTGAGGTGTTTTAATTCGTGGAGTATCAGGGCCAAAAACTGCTATTGAACTAGGCCAAAATATTCTATCAATAATTTTATCCCTTGCCAAATCCAAAATATTAAATAAGGAATTCATGTTTAAGTTCCATGCTCTTTGCGGACTTATTTCTGCAATAGCGGAAAGCATAGCTGCCATTAAATACACTTGTTTGATATTGTGTTTTTTAACAACTTCATGAATATCATCTTTGTTTGTAACATCTAGCAATTCAAATGGACCGGATTCCATCACCTCATAATTTCCCTTTCTAATATCAGAAGCAATAACATTTTCATTGCCATAAATTTGTCTTAATTTTAAAACAAGCTCTGTTCCAATTTGACCACTAGAACCTATTATAAGTATTTTTTTAGTCATTTTATTATTGTTTTAGAAATGCAAATATACTCAAAAACCCATTCTCAAACTAAACATAAAACTATGTTAAACCTTAATAATTTTCCTTATTTTTGACCTTTAATAAAATATTTATATGTTTATAAAGCATCTATTTTTTGTTCTTTTTATAATAACTTTCTTTTCTTGTAAAAAACACGATATAAAACAAGAAGCAGCTACAATAATTGACTCTACACGAACTGATATTTTTAAAGCTAACCATATTATAAAGTTAAATACAAAGGCAAAAAATATGGTCAAAGATTGGATTGAATATCAAAAAATGGATGAATTTATTCAACAGTATTATCATATTTCAATCGATGATGCAATGCTAAACGCCAAAGAATTTTCCAAATTATCTCAACAATTAAAAGATTCTATTCGGGTTGAAAAGTTAGACATTCCATCGGTAAAAATTAGATTGAACGTTTTAAATAATGAAGTTTTAAGACTTATGGATATGGCAACTATTACAAACATCAGTTCATCTGATATTAAAAAGGAAAACAAAAATATCTTAGATGCATATTTTGCACTTAATTCAAAAATAAACAATATTATTATTCAAGAAAATTTAAATAGTGATGTGAATAAGTTTATTGAAGAAATAACTTCAAACAAAGACAGCGTTATTTCAGAAAAGATAGTGAAATTAGATACTACCCTATTAATAAAATAGAAAACAAAATTAAATCCTGTAATTTATCAAAAAACATTAGGTTGTCTTTCACTTTCTGTTGACAATGATATCGATAAAAATTAATTTTGTATATTGTCAACCCTAAAAATTTGCTATTAATTCCCCTTAAATGAAACAATTATTATTTATAATATGTTTATTTGTTGTAACCTTATCATACGGGCAGTATAATGAAGGTGCTCCATGGATGCAAACAGTTCTAAAAAAATCATCCAAATCTAAAGTTACTTTACAGGAACAATCTAATGCATTTAATGCATATTGGAAAGGCAAAGACATTTCAAAAAAAGGTAGTGGACATAAACCATTTAAGAGATGGGAAAATCATTGGAAACATTATTTATTAAAAGATGGCTCAATTGCAACACCAAATATGATATGGAGTGCTTTTGCACAACAACAAAATTTAACTAAGAATTCTACCAGTAACTGGAAATCTAAAGGCCCTTATACTACCAATATCAAAATAGGCCAAGGAAGGGTAAATACTTTTATTGTTGACCCTAATAACCCAAACATATATTATGTTGGTGCACCTTCTGGTGGCTTATGGAAATCTATGGATTCAGGAATAAATTGGACACCATTATCCGATCAAATTCCGCAAATTGGGGTTTCAGGTATTGCAATTGACCCAAATAATTCAGATATAATCTATATTGCCACGGGTGATGATGATGCGAGAGACACTTATAGTGTAGGTGTTTTAAAATCTACTGACGGAGGTCTTACATGGAATACTACAGGGTTGAGTTTTACCAATACCAACTCCATTTCAAATGAAATTTATTTACACCCAGACGATTCTAATATCATATGGGTAAGTACAAATAATGGCTTTTACAAAAGCATTGATGCAGGTGTAAACTGGAGTAGAAATTTAGCAGGTAATATTTTAGATATCAAGATAAAACCAGGAGACCCTAATATTATTTATGCGGTGAGTAAATCAAAATACTACAAATCGATTGACGCTGGAGACACCTTTGTATTGATTACCAGTAATTTACCAACATCATCAGGTCGATTTGCAATTGATGTTAGTCCTGCAAACCCAGAAGTATTATATTTATTAAGCGCCAATATAGACAATACTTTTCAAGGTCTTTATAAATCGACCAACAGTGGTACTACTTTTATAAAAACTGCAGAAACAGATGATATTTTTAGCGAAAGCACACAAGCCTGGTATGATATGGCGTTAACTGTGTCACCCAATAATGCAAATTTAGTTTTTGTTGGGGTACTTGATATATGGAGATCTAATGATGGTGGCAATAATTTTGTCCAAAAAAATCGTTGGTGGGATACGACAGAACCTTCTTATACACATGCCGACATACATTTTTTACGATATTTTAACGACCAATTATTTGCAGGAACTGATGGAGGCATCTATTTTTCGACGGATAATGGTAATAGTTTTACAGATTTGACCGAAAATTTAAATATTAGCCAATTTTATAAAATAGCTACAGCAAAAGGGTCTGCATCAAATATTGTAGGCGGACTTCAAGACAATGGGGGATTTGCATTTAGTAATGATCAATGGCATCAATATCACGGTGGTGATGGTATGGATTGTGCTGTTGACCCAATGAATCCAAACACCTACTACGGTTTTACACAATATGGCGGAAGCCTAAATGTTACTTATAATGGAGGGCAGTCTGAAGGAGGCTCAATAGCCTCAGCTCCAAGTAAAGAAACCGGGAAAGATGATTTTGGAGGAGATTGGATTACCCCTTTGGTAGCAAATAATATGGGCGTTTTGTATGCAGGGTATGCTAAACTTTATAAATTAGAAAATGATGGCTGGCAAGAAGTCTCTTCTAATGTTTTTGGTGGAGATTTAAATAATATAGCTATTGCTACCTCAGATACTGAAACAATTTTTGTGTCGAGATCCAATAAGTTATTTAAAAGTATAGATGGAGGTATTACTTTTAATCAAATTACATTTAATTTTTCAAATTTTATCAGCTCCGTTGATATTAACAATCAAAACAAAGAAATCATATATGTTACTATAAGTGGTTTTGGCGGTAACGTTTATAAATCTCTTGACGGAGGAGAAAATTGGGTTGATATAACAAATAATTTGCCTAGTGAACCTAAATTGGTAATCAAACATCAAAATCAAAGTTTGATAAACGACATTTATGTTGGTACTGGTTTAGGCGTGTATCACATAAATGACAACATGACTGAATGGGAAGTTTTTGATACGAATTTACCAAATGTACCCATTTTTGATCTTGAAATAAATATTGAAGATCAAATTATCACGGCAGGAACCTATGGTAGAGGAGTTTGGCAATCTCCTATCGAAGTAATTAAAGCCGAAGACGACATCAGTTTATTAGAAATAAATTCCAACAACAGCACACAATGTAGTAGTTTCACTCCAAAAATTACGGTGAAGAATAGTGGGCAAAATGTGATTAATGTTGTTGATATTAATTATTTTGTTGATGGCGAACCATTTAACGCCTCCTTTAACGGAAATATTTCTCCAAATGAAATCAAAGAAATTGAATTGCCAAGTAATAATACCATTGATATAGGAAATCATTCTTTAAAAATGGTCGTTACAGTAAATAATGACACCTTTAGTGATAATAATGTTTTATATGGTACTTTTACTACAAACAGCACAAGTACAGGACAATACATAAATACCTTTGGAGACATAAACCCAGATGAATGGTTAACAGTAACTTTGGGCTCTAATGATTTATGGGAAAAAAATCAAGCTACTACAACCAAATTTAAAGATAAATTAAACTCTAGTTACATAACCAACCCAACTGGTAATTATACAGACGAAACAACCAGTTATTTAATTTCTCCTTGTTATAATTTAGCTACGTTAGAAAACCCCCTACTAAAATTCGATATGATATTTGATATTGAAAAAGATTGGGATGTTTTATATATGGAATACACTATCAATAGCGGAGAGACTTGGGAAATTTTAGGAACAGCCAATGACCCCAATTGGTACAACAGTAGTTTTATTGATCCGCACAGACCTATAACTGTTGGCAAACAATGGACAGGTGTTGATACTACAGTAAAAGAATACAGTTATGATTTGGCAAATTTAGCAAATGAAAGTAATATTATATTTCGTTTTGTATTTGCTTCAGATCAAGCCGAAAACGGTGAAGGTGCGGCTATTGATAATTTTACTATAGATGCTTCGGCAATATTATCGGTTGATGATTTTGATAAAAATAATTTTACACTTTTCCCTAATCCTTCTACTGCGTTGTTTTATATCCAACGTCAAAGTAGTGAAGAAATGGAAATATCTGTTTTTGACGTGACAGGCAAATTGGTTTTTAAAGAAAAAAATATTTTTACTCCAAACTACACTTTAAATTTATCTAAAATTAACAGAGGTATTTACTTTTTAAAAGTAACTGAGGGCAACAAACAATTTGCAAAGAGATTAATGATTCAATAAAAATTTCTTTACAAAAAAAGAAGAACCTATAAATTACGATTTTAACTTATCTTTTTTCTTATCGATTCTAATTGTACACCAATATCTGTAAGCATTTTAGCAACACTATCGGTATTAATTTCACTTTCATCATACTCCGTTAAATTGATATGACAGGTAAACTCCCACAATTCTAAAACCTCTTCTGCAGGAACATAATAAGGGTCGTATCTTTTATTGTCTGATACCATCAACAAACATTGATGTTCTTCAATCTTGTCATATACTCTTTTATAAACCAAACCATCATTATAAGTAAGTACGATATAGGTACTGCCATTATTTAAATCACTAATATTCTCTAAATATTTTGCAATAATAAACGACCCACTTTTTATAGGCAACATAGAATCTCCTTTGATAGGAAATGCTCTGTGTTTTCCTGTTGGCAGAAAAGGTAATTTTAAATCATTAAGGGTTTCGATATATTCGGGGTCTGTATAACCTCGTAAATATCCTGCGGAAGCATCTGTTGGTATGATTTCAATCATGTCATCATTACCTTCGTTTACCTTAATCGGAAATAGAATGCGCTGGTCACCAATTTTAATAAAAGAAGTATCCGTTGCACTAGTCAGATCATTTTTAATAAGTACATCAATAGGCAAATTAAAATAATTAGAAAGTGCTATTAAAATTTCTACAGGTGGCGAAGAACGACCCTGTTCATAAGATGCAACTCGTTCTCGGCTAATATCCAATTCATTAGCAAAATATTCTTGTGTTAAATGTTTTAACTCTCTTAAATGTTTAATATTATTTGCAATAAAATTCATAATGGTACATATATTATCAAGACTTGGTACAAATATAATCTAATTTTACCAATAAATTAATGTGATAATAAATTAAAAAAATATCTGATGAATAACAAACTCAACATGAATTCATTATAATAATCACACATTACAACATGAATTCATTGACTCATTGACTCATTGACTCATTATCACATTATCTCATTGTCTCATTATCTCATTAAGACCGTTGCAAAAGGTTCTATTTTGTTCAAATTCGAGGCTAGAGTTAAAAATAACTTTTGAGTTACCTTTTGGTAATGAGTAAGTTATTTTTTAGGACAACGAAGAAGTTGGGCAAAAGATGACCTTAAATAAGTAAAAAAACAG
>JAKITQ010000038.1 GCA_021647985.1 Flavobacteriaceae bacterium
ACATTAAACATAATAAAGAAAAAAAACAATCGTTATACAAGAATTGAAAGCAAAAATAAAACTAGAAAAATTGAAATACTAATAATAACCAATAGTTTTTGTATTTATTTAAAAAAATAATCCAACAAAAAATCATGAAGAAGTTTAGCAATAACAAAGTATTACTTTTAATCTTAGCCTCTGTTATATTGGCTAGTTGCGGTAAAAGTAATAAAAGTGTATCTACCTTAACAGGTTGGGAGTATAACAACCCTAAATATGGTGGTTTTCAAGCAAATGCAAATTATAAAGAGCATGCCCCACCTCCGGGTATGGTTTTAATTGAGGGAGGTACCTTTACTATGGGTAGCGTTCAAGATGATGTTATGTTTGATTGGAATACTACACCGGTAAAGCAACAAGTTCGTTCATTTTATATGGATGAGGCCGAAGTTACTAATATAGAATACTTATTGTATTTACAATATTTAGAGAAAGTTTTCCCTCCATCGGATGATACTTATCGAAAAATTTATCAGGCAGCTTTGCCAGATACATTGGTTTGGAGAAATACTTTAGGTTTTAATGAATTATTAACTGAAAACTATTTGCGTCATCCTGCTTATGCAGAGTATCCTGTTGTAGGTGTTTCTTGGAGACAGGCCGCAGAGTTTTGTAAATGGAGAACCGATAGGGTTAATGAAAAGATTTTAATTGAAAAAGGTGTATTACATACTTTATTTGATCATGATTCATTAAAAGTTGAAGGCGCTCATCGTTTTGATACAGAAACTTATTTGGCAAATCCAAATTTACTATTTGATGGAGATTCTTCAATTTATTACAAAGGAATTAAAGATTATTCGAAAAAACCTAAAAAATCAGAGGGTTCTTTTACTGGACGTCATGTAAAAATTTCTGACGGAATTATGCAACAAAGATTCAGGTTACCTACTGAAGCTGAGTGGGAATATGCTGCAAAAGCTTTAATTGAAAATAGAGAATACAATTCTATTAGAGGACGTAAAAAATATGCTTGGAATGGAGGTACTACTCGTGAAACTTCAAGAAGATATCAAGGAGACCAAATGGCCAACTTTAAGCAAGGAAAAGGTGATTATAGTGGATTAGCAGGATGGAGTAATGATGGTGCAGATATTACTATGAGAATTAAAGCATACAAACCTAACGCTTTCGGTTTATACGATATGTCAGGTAATGTTGCCGAATGGGTTGCAGATGTTTACAGACCTATAATAGATAATGATGCCAATGACTTTAGTTATTTTAGAGGTAATGTATTTACTAAAAAAATGATTGATAAAGAAGGAAATGTTGTGGTAGTTGATTACAATAATGTTGAGTTTGATACCTTAGATAATGGTAAGATAGTACCAAGAGATTTACCTGGAAGTATAAAATATGTTCCAATTACTAAACGTGATGCTTTTATGCGTAATAATTATGAAAAAGCTTACAATATAGATAGTAAAGATGGTGATCTTGCTTCTACCAAACAATATTTTAGAGATGAAGATGATCAAGATGCAAAACCAAGAATGTATAATTCACCTGAAATTCCAAGACAAATTGGAGAAAGTGGATTGATAATTCAACAATATGATACCAAAACTAGAACTACTTTAATTAGTGATCAAACTAGAGTTTATAAAGGAGGTTCATGGAAAGATAGAGCTTTTTGGTTAGACCCTGCACAACGTAGATATTTACCAGAATATATGGCAACAAATTATATTGGGTTTAGATGTGCTACGGATAAGTTAGGCCAAATGTCTTATTCAAGAAGAAGAAAAGAAGGACGTAAAGTAAATTAAATAAATTAGATAAATTAACTTAAAAACTCAATATCAGCTTTTGATATTGAGTTTTTTTTTACTTTTACCTTATGGAAATAAAAGAATTATATGCTTTGTACAAAATAGATTATAAGGTATCAACAGATACAAGGTCTATAGGTAAAAACTCACTTTTTTTTGCCTTGAAAGGAGATAATTTCAATGGTAATTTATATGCCGAAGATGCGTTGCTAAAAGGCGCTGCTTATGCCATAGTTGACGAAGTAGAATATTGTACAAACCAAAATATTATTTTAGTTGATAACGTTTTGAAAACATTGCAGCAATTAGCAAAATTTCATAGACAACAATTAAATATACCTGTAATTGCTTTGACAGGTAGTAATGGGAAAACTACAACCAAAGAACTAATCCATGCGGTGCTTAATGAAAAATATATTTGTGCAGCAACTAAAGGTAATTTAAACAACCATATTGGAGTGCCATTGACTTTACTTTCCATAAAACCTGAAGTACAAATTGCCGTAATAGAAATGGGAGCTAATCATGCAAAAGAAATTGAAATGCTTAGTGATTTTATTCTTCCCGACTATGGTTTTATTACAAATTTTGGCAGAGTACACTTAGAGGGTTTTGGTAGTCTAGAAGGTGTAATCAAAGCAAAAACCGAATTGTATACCCATTTAAAAAATAATGATAAAAAGGCATTTGTGAATACCAATGATCCTATTCAAACAGAGAAAACGGTTGGGTTGCATACCATTACTTTTGGAGGTGAAAAAGCAGAGTATCCAATAAATTTTGTTAGTGCTGACCCATTTGTAAAATTAAAATTTAGAAAAACTACTATTGAAAGTAAGTTAATTGGTAAGTATAATTATTCGAATATAGCAACAGCAGTTGCTATTGGTTCATATTTTAAAGTAAATGCTGATGACATTAAAAGAGGAATTGAAAATTATATACCAAGTAATAATCGTTCGCAAATAATAAATAAAGGAACCAATAGAATTATTTTAGATGCGTATAATGCAAATCCAAATAGTATGGAAGTTGCTTTAGAAAATCTATCTCAATTAACTGATAATAATAAAATTGCAATTTTAGGTGATATGTTTGAAATAGGTGAGAATTCAATGTTAGAACATCAAAACATTGCAGATCTTATCAATCGTTTAAATATCTCACGAGCTTTTTTAATAGGAAATTCCTTTGATAAAGTAAGAATAGAAAATAAAAAAATAACTTTGTTTAATAGTTTTGAAAATTTTAAAAAAGAAATAGAGAATCTAGAAATTAAAAATACAACCATATTAATTAAAGCCTCAAGAGGTATGGCCTTAGAAAGATTGTTGGAATTTTTGTAATTAATAAATCTAAAATGATTTACCAATCGTCTTCACTGGGTTTCATTTTATCATTTTCAATAAAATATTTCAGACTTTCTGTAGCTTTTGTTATTTCAGTGTCTACAGGCTCTTCAATAAAAATGTGGTATTTGTTTGGAAACCTTTTAATATAGTTGCTTAAAGGACTTGAATCAATATTGCCATTGGTTACTTTGCCTATCTCAAAATTAGAAAAATCATATTTATACCGATTTTCTTTGGTCTTAACAGTTATATCAAAAAATAATTCTAAAGGAATATTTTTTTGAATGAACTTCCAGCTAAATTTAAATGATGTTTTTGATTGAATACTTGTAGAATCAATACTTTCGGATTGAACAGTATTGTAATACAAATTAATCCATTTTTTGGCTCTTTCCTTAATTTGTTCTTGCGATAATCCTTCTGTACTAACTACTTCTTCATATTTGTATTCACCTGTTTCACCGTCAATCATAATCAATTGCGCTTGTGATATGTGAAAAATTAAGATTAGTGAGAGGAAAAATAAAAATCTTCTTTTTTTCATAATAATTTAAAATAAAAATACACTAAAAAATAGTGTATTTTAAGTTTTTTCTTAAAACAAAGTTACCAAATTTATTTTACTAAACAAAAAATAAGTAGACAGAAAAGTAATTATTGTGGCGCTACATTCTTTCCGGAACATCAATTCCTAATAAACTAAAAGCAGACTTGATTGTTTTACCAACTTGTTCAGATAACTGTGTTCTAAATATTTTTTCATTTAAATTATCAGACCCTAATATAGGTACACTTTGGTAAAATGAGTTATAATTCTTAACCAAATCATAAGTGTAATTAGCGACTAATGCAGGACTTAAATTTTGTGCAGCATTTTGTATAACTTCCTTGAAATTTTGAATTTGTTTAATCACTTCCTTTTCTTTAGGATGTAATTTTATTTCAGTTACATTAATGCTATAGTCAAAATTAGCCTTTCTTAAAATGGATTGAATACGAGCATATGTATATTGTATAAATGGCCCTGTATTTCCATTAAAATCGATGGACTCTTTTGGGTCAAATAAAATTCTCTTTTTTGGATCAACCTTTAAGATATAATATTTTAAAGCACCTAATCCTATGGTTTTGTATAAGCTCTCTTTTTCAGTATCATCATATCCTTCAAGTTTCCCAAGTTCTTGAGAAATACTTTTTGCTGTATTGGTCATTTCAATCATTAAGTCATCAGCATCGACAACGGTACCTTCTCTTGACTTCATTTTCCCTTGAGGTAAATCAACCATTCCATAGGATAAATGATGTAGGTTTTGAGCCCAGGTAAACCCAAGTTTTTTTAAGATTAGAAACAACACTTTAAAATGATAATCTTGTTCATTACCAACAGTATAAACCATTGAATTAATATTTGGATGATCTTTTATTCGTTGAATAGCTGTTCCAATATCTTGTGTCATATAAACCGCAGTGCCATCAGAGCGCAGTACAATTTTTTCATCCAAACCTTCTGCGGTTAGATCAATCCATACAGATTCATCTTCTTTTTTGTAAAATACACCTTTTTTCAAACCGTCAGTAACAACATCTTTACCCAATAAGTAAGTGTCGCTTTCATAATACAAATTATCAAAATCAACTCCCATTTCTTTATAGGTAATATCAAAGCCGTCATAGACCCATTGGTTCATTTCCCTCCATAAATCAACGGTTTCCTTATCACCAGATTCCCATTTTATTAGCATTTTTTGTGCTTGTAATAAAATTGGTGCTATTTTTTTTGCCACATCCTCTGAGGTTCCATTTTTAACAAGTTCACGAATCTCTTTCTTGTATTCCTGATCAAATTTAACATAGTAGTTTCCAACCAATTTATCCCCTTTTAAGCCTGTGCTTTGTGGAGTTTCTCCATTGCCAAATAATTTCCAAGCCAGCATACTTTTACAAATATGAATCCCACGGTCATTGATAATTTGAGTTTTATATACTTTTTTACCAGAAGCCGCTATAATTTGTGCTACCGAATACCCCAATAAATTATTTCTAATATGCCCCAAATGCAGTGGCTTATTTGTATTTGGCGAAGAATATTCAACAATTACTGCTTTATCATCTGTGCTATCTTGACTTATTCCAAAATCTTTAATATTTAGAATTTCAGAAAATGAATTTAAATAATGATTGTTAGATATTGTTAAATTCAAAAATCCTTTAACTACATTAAAATCAGAAACTTCATCAACATTATTTTTTAAATAATCACCTAGTTTGGTTGCTATTTCAAATGGATTTCCTTTGATGAATTTTAAAAAAGGAAAAACAACAATAGTAATATCGCCTTCAAAGTCTTTACGAGTTTCTTGAAATTCAATATTAGTAATTTCGACATCATACAAAGTTTTAATTCCTTTTTTTACTGCAACTTCTAAGGTGTTTTGAATATTCATGGGTAAAATATTGAGGCGCAAATTTAAAACAATTGTGCTTAGATTACTATTATATTTTTGTGTTTATAAAATATAACTTTGTGGTATTATATTGTTGTAATATAACCCTGTAAAGTTATAAAATAACAATATAATATTGCAGGGTTATAAAATTTTTATATATTGCGTTGTAAATTAATAAGAGTAATGAAAAATATTGCTGTACTAACGGGTGATATTATTGGCTCAAGAAAGGTTAATAATATAGAAGATTTGATAAGTGCATTAAAATATGTTTTTGCAGATATTAAGAAAAATACATCCATTATATTTGATACAGAAATATATAGAGGAGATAGTTTTCAAATTGTAATTTTAAATCCAAAAGATGCATTATTATTTGCTGTTTTAGTTAGGGTAGGATTAAAGGCAAAAACAACTGTAAACTCAAATTCTACTTCTATACCCATTGATAAACTATGGGATGCAAGAATCGCTATAGGTGTTGGCAAAGCAATTGTAAAATCAAAAATTATTGAATCTAATGGCGAGGCATTTCAACTATCTGGTTTAGAGTTTGATAAATTGAAAAAAGAAAGAAGTAAGCTCAATATTTTAACAGTTTGGGAAAGCCAAAACTTAACTTTTAACATTATTATAAAATTATTAGATATTATTATTGATAAGTGGACTAAATTGACTTCGGAAGTTGTGTATGAATATTTGTTAAAAAATAAAACACAATCTAAAATGGCAAAACAGCTAGGTATATCTCAACCGGCAATTCATAAAAGGTTATCTATTGCAAATATTGATGTTATTGAAAATTCTATTAATTATATTGGTAGTGAAATTGCATTAGAAAATAGTTAGTTATGGAGTTAATATCAATTTTGATACGTTTACTGATTTCTCATTTTTTAGGAGATTTTTTGTTACAATCCAAAAAGGGAGTTAAGCACAAAAATAAATATAAAATTACTTCTAAATATTTGTATTTACACGTATTGATTCATGGAATTTTAGCTTATGTTTTGGTAGGTCAATGGACTAACTTTTTATTACCAATAATAGTAATGATTCTTCATTATTTTATAGATTTATTAAAAATTTACCAAATAAAGAATGTCAAATGGTTTTTAGTAGATCAGTTATTACATGTCTTATCGTTGTTTTTTTTATGGATATTTTTTTACAATCAACAAGAAATTGTTTTTAGTCAAATTGTACTTTTAACAAGCTCAATAAAATTTTGGATTGTTGTTTTAGGGTATATCTTTGTTTTAAACCCAACAGCATTTATGATTTACTATTTGACTAAAAAATGGCAAGATGAATTAGGTGAGGTTAATGAAAAAGGTTTAACAAATGCAGGGAAATGGATAGGTATACTTGAACGCATTTTAATTTTAACATTTATTTTAGTAAATCAATTTAGCGCAGTAGGGTTTTTATTAGCCGCCAAATCTATATTTAGATTTGGTGATCTAACTCAAAATAAAAGCAGAAAACTTACCGAGTATGTTTTAATTGGTACCTTATTAAGTTTTGCAATAGCTATAATAATTGGCTTATTATTAATTAATATTTAAATGTATGAAACCTAATCTTAAACAATTACCCAATTTAGTTAAGGAAAAACATATTGAAAATAAGAAATACTTTGCAAGGCTGAAGAAAAAATCACCTAAGAGGTTGGATTTGTTGATGCAAGATCTACACAACAAAGAATTTCAAAAAACAGATTGCTTAAAATGCGCCAATTGTTGTAAAACTACAAGCCCTATTTTCACAGAAAAAGATATTTCAAGAATTTCGAAATATTTGAAAATAAAAGAGCATAAATTTATTGAGCAATATTTAGAAAGAGATAAAGATGATTTTATGGTTTTGCAAAGTGTGCCTTGTACATTTTTAGATACAGATAATACTTGTTTTATTTATGACGTAAGACCAAAGGCATGTGGAGAGTACCCACATACCAATCGTAAAAAATTCATCCAGTTAACCGATTTAACTTTAAATAATTTAGAAATATGCCCAGCAGTATTTAATATTATTGAAGAACTAAAAAAGAAATTACCGCTATAGATTAAAGATGCATAATTAATGGAACCATAAGCAGAAGTTAATGCTATAATTTAAAGAATAATAACCCAAGTATTTAAACTTTTCAGAATGTATTTTAGCATTGTTGTTGTTGAATCATTATTGTATATTACAATGTTAATACAAGCATGTTAACTATTTTAAATTACAAACACGTAGTTATATATAAATTTTGTTAGGAGGATAAATATTTTAAAAATTTAATTGTATGAAAAGATATTTTTTATTGCTGATTGTTTTATTGCAAACTATCGTTGTTTGTGCAATGGTGAAGGACAACCCCTTAGTTCAAGCTCAAAAAGTTGCCTTAGGAACTAATAAATTAATATTAGTTGATTTTTATGCAGATTGGTGTGGGCCTTGTAAAATGATGGATGCTGAGTCATGGAATAAACCAGATGTAAAAGAAATAAGTTCTAATTATATTTTTGTTAAAATAGATATTGATAAATTTAGAAGTATAGCCGAAGATTATGGAATTCAAGGAATACCATATATTTTTATTCTTGACCCAAATGGCGAAGTGGTTTTTAAAAACATTGGGTACCTTAATAAAACGGATTTAAAGGAAATATTGAATAAGTATGCTATTAATTTAAAATATCTTCAAACATCATATTTAATAAATTATAAAAAAGAAACAATAGGTTCTTCAATACGAATTGCCACAAAACTACAGGAGTTTTCAGTAATTTTGGATGATAGTATTAAAAATGATTTTCTTTTATTGTCAAAAATTTATTTGTCAAAAGCAGAAAAGATGCTTAGAAAAGACAAGTCGCCTTTATATTCTCAAAAGATAGCATTGTTATATTTACAAGAATCTTTGATAAAAGGCAATTATGATAAAGTGACTAAAAAACTCAATAGTAATTTTAATAGAGAGGAAATTGAAGAGCCCAATAAGGCATTATATTATTTTTTGAACCATATGATTTGTAATTATAATGAGCAATTTGAAATGGCAAATGAATGGCTTATAGAGTTAAAAAAACAAGAAGGGAATAAAATACTTTTAAAAGAAATTGAATTGATAGGGTTGAAAGATTAATAATAGAACAATTTTCTAATGTCGCCCATATTTCTTTCATGTTCATGGTGTAAATTCTAAATATTAATGTAATATACTGATGTTAAACAAGCTACAAATAAATTCTGTTATTTATAATGTTATTGAAGAGCTAAAATTTAGTTATCCGCTTGACAAGAATAAAAATTAATCATCCGTTAATCGGATATAAATATATCAAATGAAATATCTTTTAATAATAGTTTTATTTACGGCATGTAATACAAATGAATTAAAAAAATTGGATAATATAAACCTTTACAATTATAATGTTGAAGAGAAGATTAAAACATTAAAGATTACTTTATCCAAACCAGCAAAACCAGTTGCAAATTATTTAAATGCAGTGCGAACTGGCGATTTAGTATTCTTATCTGGAAAAGGACCAAGAGATAAAAATGGAATGCTTATTACTGGAAAACTAGGTAAAGATGTTTCTGTAGAAGAAGGTTATAAGGCGGCCAGAATGGTGGGTATTGCACAATTATCTGCACTTAAAAATGAAATTGGTGATTTAAATAAGGTAGTACGAATAGTAAAAGTTTTGGGTATGGTAAATGCAGATGCTTCGTTTACAAACCACCCAGAAGTAATCAATGGGTTTTCAGATTTGATGGTTGAAGTTTTTGGAGAAAGAGGGAAGCATGCCCGAGCGGCAGTAGGGATGGGATCTTTACCCAGAAACATAGTTTGTGAAATTGAAATGATAGTGCAAGTAAAAAATTAACTATTTCACATTTGTTTAGTCTTAATTGTTGCTGTCCGGCTAAATTTATTGCAATTTAAAAAAAAGACTATTTTACATAGTCGTAAATAAAGGGTACACTACAATAGTTATACTCAAACCAGATAGGTTTTGGGGAATTTTGACGTGAGTAATTTTTTTCTTTAGCAAGGCAAAAAATTCAATCATAGCCGCAGCTACGATTTCATTTTTTAACACAGATAAAGAGAAAAAGGACAAGACAAAAAACCGAAAAGCTGTTTGGTTTGAGTATGTAATCAAGTCTTTAATCTTTGTTCTTTAAGCGAAGCGGTCTTTTATCTCTTGTCAGACACAAATGAGTTTTAATCATAAATCAAATATTTCTTTCTTATTTTTTTAAACGCTTTGATGTCTTTTTGCCATGAGGCTCTTATATCTTCAGCACTCAATCCTGCTTCTATTTGTTGACGTAATTTTAAATTCCCTGCATGTATCGTAAATGTCTTACCAAAAAACTCTTCGCCTTTAGGAGTTTTCTTATAGGCGTCAATTAAAGGGTTTATATCTACTTTACTTAAATGGGGTTCTTTACTTAAATCAATACCATAACATAATTTGCCCTCAAACTTAGGGTTCTTTGAACCAAAATTTGGTTTGGGTGTATAGTTGAATTTAGTTTTTGGAAAAAAAGGAGCTCCATATCGTTGGAACTGATATTCTGTACCTCTACCAGCGTTGATTACAGTACCTTCAAAAAAACCTAAGCCTGGATATAAATTTATGGATTTGTCGTTAGGTAAATTTGGTGAAGGTCTTATAGGTAAACTATATGTACTCTTGTGTGTATAATTTTTTAACGGAATTACTGTCACATCACATTGAACACCATTTTTTAACCAATTTTCTCCATTTACCATTATCGCATATTCACCAATGGTCATTCCGTATACCAAAGGTATTGGGTGCAAACCAACAAACGATTTATGTTCTACTTTCAAAGTGGGTCCATCAACAAAATGCCCATTAGGATTGGGCCTATCTAAAACAATTATGGGTATGTTATTTTCGGCAGCAGCCTCCATTAAATAACTCATTGTCGATATATAAGTGTAAAAACGCACTCCAACATCTTGAATATCAAAAACAATAATATCAATGCCTTTTAACATTTCCGGACTTGCTTTTCTTGTTTTTCCATGTAAAGATAGAATTGGTAAACCTGTTTTTTTATCAATATCATTGGCTACATGTTCACCAGCATCTGCCTTACCTCTAAACCCATGTTCTGGTGAGAAAACTTGTATTATATTGATCTCTCTTGCTAGTAAAGAGTCTACCATATGTGTGTAAGAATTATCTTCTTTGAATATTACACTGGTTTGATTGGCAGCTATAGCAACCCTTTTGCCTTTTAACAAAGGGATATACTTTTCTGTTTGATTTG
This sequence comes from Flavobacteriaceae bacterium, assembly GCA_021647985.1. Lineage (GTDB taxonomy): Bacteria > Bacteroidota > Bacteroidia > Flavobacteriales > Flavobacteriaceae > Lutimonas. The sequence goes on from JAKITQ010000038.1 coordinate 10,921, forward strand.
CACCAGTAATAATTTTTACCTTTTTGTTGGCTTGTGCAAAGCCTGCGCTATAATTAAAAATTAACGTAAAAAACAAGATTAAATACTTACTTTTGAATTGAATTAAATTTACCATATCCATTGAACTACGAGTTATTTATTGCAAAAAGAATAATAAATGCAAAGCATTACAAAAGTAGTGTATCGTCTCCTATTATTAAAATATCGATACTTGCAATTGCTATAGGTGTAATTGTAATGCTTTTTGCAATTGCTACCGGAGTTGGTTTACAAAAAAAAATCAAAGAAAAAATATCTGGCTTTAACGGAGATATCCAAATAAGTTATTACGATACCAATAATTCTAAAGTTACTGTAACCCCTATATCAAAACACCAAGAATTTTATCCAAATTTTCAAAGCGTTGAGAATGTTAGAAAAGTACAAGTGTATGCAACAAAGGCGGGTATTATCAGAACCCCCAATGAGTTTGAAGGCATTATCTTAAAAGGGGTTGATTCAGATTATGATTGGACATTTTTTAATGAGTATTTAATTAACGGAAAAGCACCGTTAATTCAAGAAAAATTAAGTAATGAAGTCTTAATTTCTAATACAACAGCAAAAAGATTAGGGCTAAAGGTTGGAGATTTTTTTTATATGTTCTTTGTAAAAGACAACCCTAATAAGGCACCAAATTCAAGAAAGTTTATGGTATCTGGAATTTACAATTCAGGTTTTGATGAATTTGATGAAAGTTTTATCATAGGAGATATAAAGCATATTCAAAAGATCAATAAGTGGAAAGAGTATGAAGTGGGGGGGTTTGAGGTGTTTATAAATGATTTTGATCAATTGCAAGAAACAGGATTTGAGGTTTATGGCAATATCGATCCTACTTTAAATGCACTCACAATTGCCGAAAAATACCCAGCAATATTTGAATGGTTAAGTTTGTTTGATACCAATATTGTTGTAATTATTGGAATTATGATTTTAATTGCTGGTATCAATATGATAACCGCTTTATTGGTACTAATATTAGAAAGAACACAGATGATAGGTGTTTTAAAAGCATTGGGCAATTCAAACTGGAGCATTAGAAAAATATTTCTTTACAACGCTTCATTTTTGATTGGTAAAGGACTTTTTTGGGGTAATTTAATTGGTTTGTCACTGCTGTTTATTCAAAAATATTTTGGTGTGATTACTTTAAATTCTGAAACGTATTATGTAAGTGAAGCTCCTGTTTATCTCAATTTAAAGTATGTGATATTTATCAATTTGGGCACATTAATTTTATGTCTTTTAATGTTAATTATTCCATCTTATATTGTAAGTAAAATAAGTCCTGTAAAAGCCATAAAATTTGATTAAATTTGCAAACCGTTAAAAATTCAACTTTTTAACTTATCAAATAGATTTAAAAAATTATAAAAATAAACAGATGAAACGAGCATACCAAATTTTGACACACAAAGGAATGACTAATAGCGAACAACATGTGTCACCAATAAAAATTAAAATTTAGACACATGAAATACGACGTTATTATCATAGGTACTGGGCCTGGAGGTTATGTTACCGCAATTAGAGCTTCTCAATTAGGTTTGAAAGTTGCAGTTGTTGAAAAAGAAAATCTTGGTGGAATTTGTTTAAATTGGGGATGTATCCCTACCAAGGCTTTGTTAAAAAGTGCGCAGGTTTATGAATATTTAAAACATGTAGATAGCTATGGTTTAAAAGCCAAAGAAATTGATAAAGATTTCTCGGCCGTTATTAAACGAAGTAGAAATGTTGCTGAAGGGATGAGTAAAGGTGTTCAGTTTTTATTGAAAAAAAATAAAATTGACGTCATTGATGGTTTTGGTAAAATTAAAGCTGGTAAAAAAGTAGAAGTTACCAGTACCGATAAAAAAGTTACAGAATACAGTGCAGATCATATTATCATTGCAACAGGTGCTCGTTCGCGTGAATTACCATTTCTTCCTATTGATGGTAAAATAGTAATTGGTTATCGTGAAGCATTAACTTTGCCAAAACAACCTAAAAAAATGATTATTGTAGGCTCTGGAGCTATAGGTGTTGAGTTCGCTTATTTTTATAATACAATGGGTACAGAGGTGGTAGTGGTTGAATTTTTACCTACTATTGTTCCTTTAGAAGATGAAGAGGTTTCTAAGCAATTTGAGCGTTCTTTAAAGAAGTCAAAAATTAAAGTAATGACCAATGCAAGTGTAACCAAAGTGGATACATCAGGTAAAGGCGTTGTTGCCACGGTAAGCACCAAAAAAGGCGAAATTACTTTAGAGGCCGATATTATTTTATCGGCAGTGGGTATCAAATCTAATATTGAAAATATTGGACTGGAAGACGTTGGCATTGTGATCGATAAAGATAAAATTTTGGTGAATGATTTTTACCAAACTAATTTGCCAGGCTATTACGCCATTGGTGATATAGTTCCTGGCCCGGCTTTAGCGCATGTCGCTTCCGCAGAAGGTATTACTTGTGTAGAGAAAATTGCAGGATTAAATCCAGAACCAGTTGATTATGGAAATATCCCGGGATGTACTTATGCCAGTCCTGAAATTGCTAGTGTTGGTTTAACAGAAAAACAAGCAAGAGAAAAAGGGTATGATTTAAAAATTGGAAAATTTCCTTTTTCAGCATCTGGTAAAGCATCTGCTGCCGGAACAACAGAAGGTTTTGTAAAAGTAATTTTTGATGCAAAATATGGTGAATGGTTAGGCTGTCATATGATTGGAGCAGGAGTTACCGATATGATTGCTGAAGCTGTTTTGGGAAGGAAATTAGAAACTACAGGGCATGAGGTATTAAAAGCTATTCATCCGCACCCTACCATGAGCGAAGCGGTTATGGAAGCCGTTGCTGCTGCTTATGATGAAGTGATTCATTTGTAAAAATGGCATGAGATAGCAAGTATCTAGTATCAGGTATTACCGTTATTAAAAATATTTAACGCTCTTGGATTAATATGCTAAGGGAGTTTTTTTATATGTTATAGGTTGTAATACCAAATTTCTAATTAGTTTTTTAAAAACTAAAAACTAAAAACTATTTCATAATTCAAAATTACACAAAGTGTTTATATTATAAAAAAAATCTATTTTAATATAGAATATTGAAATCAAAATTTTTGAAAAATAGGTATAAAATTGTTAAATTTGCCATGTGAAATAATAATTTTAAAACGATAATATTATGAGTTTAGTAGGTAAAAAATTTCCAGATTTAGAAGTGGACGCAATGAATGATATGGGCGACACTTTCAAGGTGAATGTATTGGAAGAGGCAAGAAAGAATAATAAAAAAGTATTATTGTTTTGGTATCCAAAAGATTTTACATTTGTTTGTCCAACCGAAATTCGTGCATTCCAAGATGCACTAGGTGAATTTGAAAAAAGAAATACAATTGTAATTGGAGCTTCTGTAGATACAGCTGAAGTACATTTTGCATGGTTAAATACACCAAAAGATAATGGTGGTATTGAAGGTGTAACTTTTCCGCTATTGGCAGATACAAATAGAAACCTGTCTTCACAATTAGGTATTTTAGATGTTGCATCTGAATCTTATGATGAAGAAACAGGTAATGTGGTTATTGAAGGATCATATGTTACTTATAGAGCAACCTATTTAATTGATGAAGAAGGTAGAATTTTCCACGAAAGTGTAAACGATATGCCTTTGGGTAGAAACGTTGGTGAATATATACGTTTAATCGATGCTTTTACTCATGTTCAAGAAAAAGGTGAGGTTTGTCCGGCCAACTGGGAAGAAGGTAAAGATGCTATGTCTGCAACCAGAGATGGAGTTGCTTCTTATTTAAGTTCACATTAATCAAAATTAAAATGGGTAAATATCATTTTACCCGTTTTACAAATCAATAAATATGTTATCAGAATTAAGCAAAGACAATTTAAAAGAAATTATTGCGAATAACCCAACGGTGGTTGTTCAATATATGGCAACATGGTGTGGCAATTGCCGAATTATGAAACCTAAGTTTAAAAAATTAGCATCGGAAAATGAAAATGTTAGTTTTGTTCTTGTGGATGCCGAAAAGTTTACGGAATCTAGAAAACTGGCTGTAGTTGATAATCTGCCTACTTTTGCCACTTTTGTGGATGGAGTAAAAAAAAATCAAGTGCAAACGAATAAATTTGATGTATTAAAAGAATTGGTTAATGAAGTTGTTTAAAAATTAAAATATTGACTTATATGAAACGAGCATGCCAAATTTTGACACACAAGGGGATGACTAATAGCGAACAACATGTGTCACCTATAAAGAATTAAAATTTAGACACATGAAACTACCTGTTATAAAACACCTTGTAAATTTTATTGAAAATAACGATGAGGATTATTTGGGAGAAACTATTGAAGTATTAGAAGATCTAACAGAAGTATCTTCTTTAAAAGATGATGAATTAGATGTTATTGGTGAATTAATTTCAAATATGTATGGTGCAATAGAAGTAAATAAGTCTATTAAGAACGGAACTCCTAAAAAAGAGGCTTTAAATAATTTTATGAAAAGAGTATTGGGCTCTATTGATCAATAATTAATATAAATTAAAGTTGTAAAACTCTCTATATTCTTATTGGGAGTTTTTTTTATTTTGTAAATTTGAAGAAATAAAATATTTTTAAAATTTAAACATAAAAACATATCTGATTATGGCTAAAATAACTTTAAAAGGAAACCCAGTTAAAACTATTGGTAAATTACCAAAAGTTGGAAAAAAAGCACCAAAATTTAAACTTATAAAAAATGATTTAACCTCTGTTAGGTTAAAAGATTTTACAGGTAAAAAAGTTTTACTAAATATTACGCCTAGTTTAGATACTGGTACTTGTGCAGCATCACTTAGAAAGTTTAATGAAGAAGCTGCAAAATTAGAAAACACGGTTATTATTAATGTTTCTAAAGATTTACCTTTTGCACAGTCTCGTTTTTGTGGTGCTGAAGGCATTGAAAATGCAATTACTTTAAGTGCTTATTTAACTAAAAAATTCGGTAAAAAATACGGAGTAACAATTTTAACAGGACCATTAAAAGGCTTGTTATCAAGATCTGTTGTAGTGATTGATGAAGATGGTAAAGTAATTTATACAGAGCAAGTTAGTGAAACAGTTGATGAGCCAAATTATGAAGCTGCATTAGAAGCTTTGAAATAAAATTCTTTTAATCATTTCATGAAAAATCCTAAAGATAGTTTTTTAAAAGGAAGAATTAGAAGCTTAAAATTTGCCATAAAAGGTATCAGGTTATTAATAACAACCGAGCCTAGTATTATGGTTCAAATCTCTATCGGATTATTAATTACTTTTTTAGGGTTTTTTATGAATCTATCTCCAACGGAATGGATGTTTCAATTTTTGGCAATTGGAATGGTTTTGGTTACAGAATCATTAAATACCTGTATTGAAAAACTATGTGATTTTGTACATCCTGATTATCATAAAAAAATTGGTTTTATAAAAGATATTTCAGCTGGTGCTGCTACCTTTGCTGCAATTATTGCCATTATAATAGGAATGATAATTTACTTCCCTAAGTTTATTTGAGCACCTTGTAGTTTAGGTGTAATTATCCTAAAAATGTTTCATAAGTAACCCAAATTATTTATGTATTTTTGTGACCTATGGCAAAAAAGAAAAAAACAATTTCTAAACCAAAAAGGGTAAAAAAGAAAGACAACCGAGTTGCGGCATTTTTTAAAAGCAAGCAAACACATCTTGTTTTTGGAGTTTTTATTTTTACATCTGCCATTTTTTTAATTATTTCATTTTATTCTTTTTTATTACATTGGAAAGAAGACCAAAGCTTACTTCATAATTTTACAGATAAAAATTATGAGGCTAAAAATCTATTGGGAAAATTAGGAGCCAATTTGAGTGATTTTTTTGTCTTCGATGGATTTGGAGTGGCAACTTTTATCTTTCCCTTTTTATTGTTTTTAACAGGTTTATATATCATAATTAATATTCCGATAAAAAAATTAAATAAAACTTGGTTTAATGGTATCTTATTAATGATTTGGACCTCAATAGGTTTTGCTTTTTTTAAACCTGAATTACCTTTATTTGCAGGAAAAATAGGCTATGAGGTCAATGATTTTTCGCAAATTTATATTGGTAAAACAGGTGTGTTTTTATTTTTGATAACTACATTACTAATTTTTATTATATCTAAATTTAGAATTACACCTGAAAAGATAAAAGGAGTATTTCCAAAACTGAAAGATAAAAATCTAAAAAATATTGTTGATGATATTACAGATGAAGGATTTATAACAGAAGCAATTCATGAAAATTCAACCCCAGAAGTAGAATTAACTGTAGAAACAAACACTATAGTTGAACCAATAGAAACTGCAAATAAAATTATTGAAAAACCAGTAATTGAAAATACGAAAGTTAATATTCCTGAAGATGAAATTGAAATTATTGTAGAAAATCCTATTCATGAAGAACATACGGTGGAAAACCTTTCTAATAATTTGGTGGAAGATTTTGGGGAGTTTGATCCTAAATTAGAATTGTCGAATTATAAATTCCCGAAATTGTCCTTATTGAGAGATTATAACAATGAGAATATCAACATAAATAAGGATGAACTTGAAAGTAATAAAAATAGAATAGTTGAAACACTTAACAATTATAAAATAGGTATTACCAGTATAAAAGCAACTATTGGTCCAACAGTAACTTTATATGAAATTGTGCCTAATGCTGGTGTTAGAATTTCAAAAATTAAAAATTTAGAAGATGATATAGCCCTTTCTCTAGCTGCTTTAGGTATTCGTATTATTGCACCTATTCCGGGTAAAGGTACCATAGGGATCGAGGTGCCAAATAAAAACCCATCTGTTGTTTCCATGAAGTCGGTTCTGTCTTCACAAAAGTTCCAAAATTCGGATATGGATTTACCTATTGCCCTTGGTAAGACCATTTCTAATGAAACTTTTGTAGTTGATTTGGCAAAAATGCCTCACATGTTAATGGCGGGAGCTACCGGTCAAGGTAAATCTGTTGGACTGAATGCAGTGTTGGCGTCGTTATTGTATAAAAAACACCCGGCTGAAATCAAATTTGTTTTGATAGACCCTAAAAAGGTAGAGCTTACTTTATTTAATAAAATTGAACGACATTATTTAGCAAAATTACCCGATACAGAAGAGGCAATTATTACCGATACCACTATGGTAATTAATACTTTAAATTCTCTTTGCATTGAAATGGATAATCGTTATGATTTACTTAAAAATGCTTATGTTAGAAACATTAAAGAATATAATGTGAAGTTTAAAGCTAGAAAATTAAATCCGGAAAACGGACATAAATATTTACCCTATATTGTTTTAGTAATTGATGAGTTTGCAGATTTGATTATGACTGCTGGTAAAGAAATTGAAACACCAATTGCGAGACTGGCACAGCTTGCTAGAGCAATTGGGATTCATTTGATTGTGGCAACGCAAAGACCATCTGTAAATGTAATTACAGGAATTATCAAGGCAAATTTTCCGGCTAGGGTGGCATTTAGGGTTACATCAAAAATTGACTCAAGAACAATTTTAGATTCTCAAGGAGCAGATCAACTGATAGGTAAAGGGGATATGTTAATTTCAACAGGTAATGAATTGACCAGGTTGCAATGTGCTTTTATTGACACACCAGAAGTAGATAATTTAACCGATTTTATTGGTTCGCAAAGAGCCTATGCAACTGCTCATTTATTGCCAGAATATGTTGGTGAAGAAAGTGGCACAAGTGTTGAAGTAGATATTGCAGATAGGGATAAATTATTTGAAGAAGCGGCACATTTGGTTGTAAATGCTCAGCAAGGATCGGCCTCTTTACTTCAAAGAAAATTAAAACTGGGATATAATCGTGCAGGAAGAATTATTGATCAATTGGAAGCAGCAAATATTGTAGGTCCGTTTGAGGGTAGTAAAGCAAGACAGGTTTTGGTATTGGACGTTTTAGCACTTAAACAATTATTAGATAATGAAAAACTATAAGAATAGCGCATTGTTTTTTTAAGTTTTCTATACCAAGGTAAATTAAGAATTGATAATTTATGAAAACCTGATAGAGAGTAAGAAAGGACTAATGAAAACTTATTAAATAAAAAACATGAAAAAATATATTATTTTAAGTATTGCAATTTTAACCCATTTATCAATTTTTTCACAAAATGATAGCCAAGCTAAAAAATTATTAGATAAAGTATCTGAAACTATGAGTTCTTATAAAAATGTATTTATCGATTTTGAATATGTTTTAAATAATAAATCAGAAGATGTACGACAAGAATTAAATGGTGATGTTACGCTTCAAGGAGATAAATATATAGTTAATTTGTTTGGTTCTACGCAAATGTATGACGGGTCAAAAACTTATACGGTAATTCCAGAGAATGAAGAAGTTAATATTTCTGATGCCGATATTGACGATGAGAATACAGTAACACCTTCTAAATTCTTTTCTTTTTATAAATCTGGATATACTTATACCCTAGATAAACAAAAAAACATAGAAGGTAAAAAAGTGCAATTTGTTAAATTAATTCCAATCGATACCAATTCTGAAGTGTCTGCTGTTATGGTAGGTGTTGATTTGAAAAACAATCATATCTATCAAATTATTGAAATTGGTAAAAACGGTACGGATACTATTTTAACTGCAAAACACACAAAAATAAATCAAAATATAAGCGACTCCATGTTTTCAATTAATGAAAAAAAATATGAAGCATTAGGTTATATGATCAACAAATAGATATTTTACCTTTGTAAAATATAAGCTAATTAAAAATTAATTAATGAAAATCTTAAACAAATATATACTTAAGAGTTTTCTTGTTCCTTTTTTTGCGACATTTCTTATCATTCTTTTTGTGCTAATCATGCAGGCTTTATGGATGCAGTTTGATAAAATTGCTGGCAAAGGAATAGGTGTTGTGATAATATTTAAGTTTCTTGGGTATATCGCTTTGATGATGGTACCAACGGCATTGCCTATTGCAATTTTATTATCTTCTATTATGGCATTGGGGGGCTTGTCAGAGAATTATGAATTTGCTGCAATAAAATCTGCCGGGATATCTCTACAAAGATTTATAAGACCATTAATATTACTGATGATTGTTTTAAGCGGATTGAATTTTTTATTCTTAAATTATGTTTTTCCTTTTGCCTCCTTAAAATCTAAAAACTTAGTTTACAATATGAAAATGAAAGAGCCTGGCTTAGCTTTGGTAGCTGGTACTTTTAATACTGAAATTCCGGGTTATAGTATAAAATTTTCAGAAAAATATGGAAAGAATGAAAGTTTATTGAAAGATGTTCTCATCTATAAATTAAATAACAATAGCGTAAACAATAATGTTATTACAGCAAAGAAAGGAGAAATTTTATCGGAAGAGGGCAGCAGGTATTTAACACTTGTTTTGAATGATGGCTACTATTATGAAGATGATCTCGGAAGACGAAAGACCATGGAAGAGAGGAAGAAAGTGCCATTTACAAAAGCGCATTTTGATGAATATAAAGTAAATATTGATGTATCTAATATTGGGAATTTTGATCCGGATGATATAAAATATAAAACTGGAAAAGAAATGCTAAGTTTGAATCAGTTAGAGTTTTATATGGACTCCTTAGACGCCCCGTATCATAATTATGTAAAAAACAGATCTGTCAGATTGTACAGAACAATGAGAGGAAATCTTTTAATTAAAGATACGCTACCAAACCCAGAAATAAATCAAGTTATTTTGGAAAATTTTGACGATAATCATAAGCTATTGGCTATTGAAAATGCACATACTTTGGTAGAAGGTAATATTGATAATATTAAAAGTTTTAAAGCGACTTTAACAAATAAGCAAAAAATAATTAATGCGTATAATGTTGAATATCATAAACGAATAGCATTTTCATTGGCCTGTTTGGTTTTGTTTTTTATTGGAACCCCATTAGGATCGATAATTAGAAAAGGAGGCTTTGGATTACCAATGATAATGGCAATAATTATTTTTATTATTTATTTTTTCATTTCAACTTTGGGTAAAAACATGGCAGAATCAAATACCGTATCGCCAATAATTGGAGGCTGGTTAGCTACATTTGTATTGTTGCCTTTTGGCATAATATTAATGTTAAGGGCAACAAATGATAAGGGTATTTTCAATATTAATTCATTTTTGCAGCCCATCAATAACTTTATTAATAAAATACTTAAACTAAATAAAAATTAAATTCTATTAGAAATGGAAGAAACAAAAGATCCTATTATTCGATTAGATACCATTGGAGATGCTATTGAAGATGTTAAAAATGGCAAATTAATCATTGTAGTTGATGATGCAGATAGAGAAAATGAAGGTGATTTTGTAGCTGCTGCAGAAATGGTTACTCCAGAAATGATAAATTTTATGGCAACTTATGGTAGGGGGTTGATTTGTACGCCACTAACCGAGAAAAGGTGTGATGAATTGGATTTGGAACTAATGGTTGGTAAAAATACAGTATTGCATAATACACAATTTACAGTATCAATAGATTTAATAGGTGATGGTTGTACTACAGGTATTTCAGCTCACGATCGCGCTAAAACGGTCAAAGCTTTAACTTTAGACAAAACTGTGCCAGGTGATTTAGGAAGGCCTGGTCATATCTTTCCGTTAAGAGCCAAAGAAGGAGGTGTATTAAGACGAACAGGCCACACAGAAGCATCTATAGATTTAGCTCGATTGGCAGGATTAAAACCGATGGGTTTGTTGGTTGAAATACTAAATAAAGACGGTACCATGGCACGCTTGCCACAATTGATGGTAGTCGCGAAAAAATTTGATCTTAAAATTATTTCTATAGAAGATTTAGTTGCTTATCGCATGCGTCATGATTCTTTAATTGATAAAATTGAAGATTTCACCATCCAAACTCGATTTGGTAAGTATTGTTTAAGAGCTTATAAACAAACAACAAATAATCAAGTACATATAGCGTTAACAAAAGGAAATTGGGAGTTAGGGGATGAGATCTTAGTACGTGTCAATTCCACTTTAATTAATAATGATATCATAGGAACACTAACTGCCAATCCCGATGATAAATTGGCTAAAATGTTTGAGATAATTAATGCAGAAGGAAAAGGAGTTGTTGTATTTATTAATCAGGATTATCATACATTTGATTTAATCAACAGGCTTTCTCAGTTGAAAATAGCGCAAAGCGAAAATAAAAAACCGAAACCCGTAGTTAAAATGGATGAAAAAGATTTTGGTATCGGAGCGCAAATTCTTCATGATTTAAAAATAAATAAGATTCGTTTAATTTCAAACGGTGAATATGTAACAAAAAGAGTTGGTATGATAGGCTATGGTCTAGAAATAGTTGACTATATTAATTATTAGAATAAAATAAGTGAATATACTTCGTAAAATATTATACCCCTTTGCATTGTTATATGGGGTCATTATTATTATACGAAATAAAATGTATGATAAATCCATTTTCACCTCAGTTAAATTTTCTACACCAACAATTGTTGTGGGTAATTTAAATGTTGGAGGAACTGGTAAATCTCCACAAATTGAATATTTAATACGATTACTGCATAAAAAGTACAAAGTTGCTGTTTTAAGCAGAGGGTATAAAAGAAAAACAAAAGGTTTTCAGTTGGCTGATAAAGATGCTACTGCGCAGAAAATTGGAGATGAGCCTATGCAGTTTTACGATAAGTTTAATAATATTTATGTTGCCGTTGATAGTAATAGAGTTAATGGGGTAAATCAACTAAATAATTTAAAAGTTGCACCCGAAGTAATATTATTAGATGATGCTTTTCAACATAGAAAAATTACCGGAGGGCTGAATATTCTATTGACTACTTACCAAAACCTCTATGTCAATGATACTATGTTGCCCACTGGTAATTTGCGTGAAAATAAAGAAGGAGCAAAAAGAGCACAAGTTATTATGGTAAGTAAATGCCCAGAAACCTTAACTGGGCAAGAACAATTGCTTATTGAACAAAAACTAAAACCAAAGGCAAATCAAAAAGTTTTTTTTAGTACTATTGTGTATTCCCCTGAGGTTTTAAACGATAAAAATAAAATCAATTTTTTAGATTTATTGGATTATCAAGTTATATTAGTAACAGGTATTGCAAATGCAGATCCTTTGTTACATTTTTTAAACACAAAAAATATTAAGTTTAAACATTTTAAATATAAAGACCATTATAATTTTTCAAATACTGATAAGGAGAAAATAAAACTAGAGTTTGATAATTTAAACAGTGATAGAAAAATTATTTTAACTACTGAAAAAGATTATATTCGTAGTTTTTTAAATTTTAATGTGCATATTTATTATTTGACTATGCAAACAAAATTATTGAATAATGAAGAAGGATTCAACAAATTAATTTTAAGTTATGTACAACAAAATTCAGGAAACAGTTGAGTTTCTAAAAAATAAAGGCTTTAGTCAAATTGATTTTGGGATTATTCTAGGTACCGGTTTAGGAAATTTAGTTAATATTATTAATGTTAAGGTTAAGATTCCTTATAATGAAATACCTAATTTCCCGGTATCAACAGTGTCGGGTCATTCAGGTACATTAATATATGGTGAGTTGTCCGGAAAAATGGTTCTGGCGATGCAAGGCAGGTTTCATTATTATGAAGGGTGGCAAATGGAAGAGGTTACTTTCCCAATTCGGGTTATGAAATATTTAGGTATTGAAAATTTAATTGTTTCCAATGCCTCTGGAGGTGTTAACCCAAAATTTAAAGTTGGTGATATTATGATTATAAAAGATCATATCAATATGATGCCCAAACATCCTTTAAGAGGATTAAATGATGAACGATTTGGCCCGCGATTTTTAGATATGCATGAACCATATAATTTAAAAATGATTGAATCCATGGAAAAAATTGCAAAGCAGAAAAATATACCTGTTCAAAAAGGAATATATTTGGCTTTACAAGGCCCTACGTTTGAAACGCCAGCCGAGTATAAGATGGTTTTACTAATGGGAGCCGATACTGTAGGAATGAGTACGGTGCCTGAAGTTATTGTGGCAAAACATATGGGAATGCAATGTTTTGGTTTGTCGGTAATAACCGACTTGGGAATTGAAGGTCATGTTGAAGAAGTATCTCATGAGGCAGTTCAAATTGCTGCAAAAGCATCCGAAAAAAAAATCAGTATTTTAGTAGAAACTTTTATTTTAAATTGGTAAAAAAAAATAAAGCGTTTCAATTAATGAAACGCTTTAACTTACTAACTCAAAATTAATCATAATGAAAACAAAATTAGTGGGAAATTTTGTTTCGTTGTATAAATGTACAATATTTATATGGTTTAACCATTGAAATTGTGAAAAGTTTAACTATTTAATAGTTTCTACTGTTGTTTGGGATTGATTTTTATGTATTGCTACCCAATTCATATTAATAATTCATTTTAAAATATTGTAGCCTTATTGGATGTGTTAAATGTGTATAATTTAAAAAGCACCTCTAGTTAGGCACTTTTACAACTATATAAATATCTGTATATCAGTTAAATAAGTTGCATATTAGATAGAACAAAACCCCGAAAAGGAGCTATACACTCAAAAATCCAGACGATTTTTATAAAATCATCTGGATCTACTATTTTTTTTTGATAAATCAGCTTACTTCTGAAAGTGCCAATTTAATGTAGCTTTTTTATTATTCATTACTCCCATCGTTATTTTTATCAATATTTTCTTCTTCAATTTCCTCACCAACTGAATAGCCCAATTTTTCTGATCGTTGTTTATCTAAAACACGTTCAATATTTGCATAATAGGCATCCGCATTAGCGTTATCAGAACCAATTTTAGCATAACCGTTTTTGTAGTATTTTAAAGCCTTTCTATAATCGAAACCGGTTTCGTGATACATACCAATATAAAAATCACCAATTGGAGATTCAGGATACAATCGAAGTATCATTTTTCCAAATTCTTCTAAATAGTCACCATTGGATTTGTCAATAATAATAGGTTCTATTTTATAAATATCACTTTCTCTAATTTTTACATTTGACCCGTATAAATATTCAATTTCAATATATTTTTTTTCTAAGTATTCAATGGCATCTCCAGGTGATAATTCGGCAATATTTGTATCAAATTCTTTTTGTGAAATAGCAGCAAACAATTTAAATATAAAACCCATGGCGCTTGATGTTGCCATACCCACTGAGGCTGTTTTTGTTGCGTTAGAAAAATCGTCTACTTTATAATGAAAAAATTCATTTTCCGAAAGCTTTAACAGATTGTTTACCTCGTTAATTGATTTTGTTCTTTTTTTCGTATTAAAATTACCTTTACTCAAATAATAGAAGTAGTCTGAATCTACATTCATACTTTTTTGTTCTAATTTTTCATGCATAAAAGGCGCATAACTCGGATTTATATTTATGTATGCATTGAATACTGGCACGCTTTCTATGAAAAAATAATTGATAAAATTCGCCGTAATAGTTTGTCCTACAGCAGTTTTAAATAATGAAGTTCTATAATTTTCATCTATGTAGGTTAGTAATTCATCTCTAACAAATCCGTAAAATTTTGAGCTATCTTCATTGGGTAGCCCGGTATCTACACTATAGTCACAATCTACATACCTTTCTTCATTTTGGTTTTGAAAAATTCCTACAATAATTTGTTCTGGTGCTTTATCTCTCATTGCAAAAAGTTTTGCATTGGCAACATAAATATCAAACAAATATTCGGCATCTAAAATAACAGTTACCGGATAGGTGTTTTCTTTCTCAACCTCATAAGATTCCGGTAAATAGATCTTTAATATTCTTTCTGTATTTAGTTGATAAGAATTAAACTTTTTGTAAATAATATTATCTTGAGCAAATCCGAAAGAGGAAATAAACAATAGTAAAAAAACTATTTTTTTCATGTGAGTCGATTTTGATTTTTCAATGGATTAAATGATAAAAAGAATCAACAAGAAGATTATTTTGTAAACTTTTGTTAATTTCGCTTTTCACAATATATTATATCAACGATATTATTTTGTAATTATTTTATATAATCAAATTTAAAATTCATGAAAAAGCCCAATTGGCAAATAGTAAAAGAATATGATGACATTACTTATAAAAAATGCGATGGCGTAGCAAGAATAGCATTTAATCGACCAGATGTTAGAAATGCTTTTAGGCCTAAGACAACAAAAGAATTGTATGACGCTTTTTATGATGCACAAGAAGATATAAATATTGGGGTGGTATTGCTTAGCGCAGAAGGTCCTTCTTCAAAAGATGGAATTTATTCATTTTGTAGTGGTGGTGATCAAAAAGCTCGTGGCCATCAAGGATATGTTGGCGAAGATGGTATGCATCGCTTAAATATTTTAGAAGTGCAAAGACAGATAAGATTTATGCCAAAGGCTGTAATTGCTGTAGTGCCAGGTTGGGCCGTTGGTGGTGGTCATAGTTTGCATGTAGTGTGTGATATGACCATAGCGAGTAAAGAGCATGCAATTTTTAAACAAACCGATGCCGATGTTACTAGTTTTGATGGCGGGTATGGATCGGCGTATTTGGCTAAAATGGTAGGACAAAAAAAAGCCAGAGAAATTTTCTTTTTAGGAAGAAATTATTCAGCTCAAGAAGCTTATGAAATGGGTATGGTGAATGCCGTGGTACCTCATAAAGAATTAGAAGATACTGCTTTTGCTTGGGCACAAGAAATATTAGCCAAATCACCCACTTCTATTAAAATGTTAAAATTTGCAATGAATTTAACAGATGACGGTATGGTAGGACAACAGATTTTTGCTGGTGAAGCAACACGTTTGGCATATATGACTGAAGAAGCAAAAGAAGGTAGAAACGCTTTTTTAGAAAAACGTAAACCTAATTTTGAAAAAAAATGGATTCCGTAGGGGAGGAGATGTAGAAAGTAGAAAGTTAAAAAGTAGAAAGTAGAAAGTAAGTTGATAATTCGTTAAATTTAATACCAAATACTAAATAACCAATTCAACAAATAAACAAGAATAAAGAAAAACACATGAAAATAATTTGCATTGGTAGAAATTACACCGAACATATTGCAGAACTATCAAATGAAAAACCTGAAAATCCGGTGATATTTTTAAAACCGGATTCGGCTATTTTATTAAAGAATAATCCGTTTGTAATACCAGCATTTTCTAATGATGTACATTATGAAGTTGAAGTACTGGTTAAGATTAGCCGTTTAGGTAAGCATATTGATAAAAAGTTTGCACATAAATATTACGAAGAAATAGGATTGGGTATAGATTTTACAGCTCGTGATTTGCAAAGTAAATTAAAAGAAAAGGGCTTGCCATGGGAAAAAGCAAAAGCTTTTGATGGAAGTGCAGTAATTAGTAATTTTATTTCGAAAGAAGACCATGATATAAATAACACAGCTTTCCAATTGTACAAAAATGACAGTTTGGTTCAAAATGGTAATACGAGCAATATGTTATGGAAAGTTGACGAAATTATAGCTTATGTTTCTCAATTTTTTACCTTAAAAATAGGAGATGTTATTTTTACCGGTACTCCTGCAGGAGTTGGTAAAGTATTGACTAATGATATTTTAATTGGTAAATTAAGTGATAAAGCAATGTTTAAAATAAAAGTTAAATAACATTTTGGAAAATCTAGAAATTGAAAGAAAATTTTTGGTTAATAGTAATGCTTTTGAATCAGAATCATTTAAAAAGAAAAAGATAATACAAGGTTTTTTATCTTCCGTACCAAATCGAACAGTAAGAGTTAGAATTAAAGGTGATAAGGGTTTTATTACGGTAAAGGGTATTGGTAATAAAACCGGAACTTCAAGATTTGAATGGGAAAAAGAAATCTCATTAAAAGAAGCGTTAAACTTATTGAAAATTTGTGAACCCGGAATAATTGATAAAACGCGATACAATATAAATGTAGGTAATCACCTTTTTGAAGTTGATGTTTTTCACAAAATCAATGCCGGTTTAATAATCGCAGAAGTAGAATTAAATGCTGAAAACGAATTTTTTGAAAAACCAAGCTGGTTGGGTGATGAAGTAACTGGTATTATAAAGTATTATAATTCAAATTTATCAAAAAATCCTTTTAATAAGTGGTAAAAGAATCTGGTTCAGTCTATTAAAACGCAATAATTGTATAAAAGTATTTTAAAATAATTATTAATTTATCAATA
>JAKITQ010000039.1 GCA_021647985.1 Flavobacteriaceae bacterium
TGATAAACTATTGCTTTTTACATTCAAACCTTGATTACGGTCGGACTTGAAAAGTACCAATGCGAAAACCGGCCTCGACAAGGAGCAATCACAAAGATAAGATTCGTTAGCTTAAAAACTCAACTGATTTTTTAGTAGGGGGATTACTGTAAACGGAACAGACAACCAAACAAAATTTCTAGACATAAATAGATGTATTCTATTTAGGGTACTCATATTGGTAATATCACTTCCCGCTAATAAATCCATTCCAATTTTGTCAAATTCACTCATTATTCCAAACGGAAGAAATAGGATAAATATCCATACTATAAATAAATTGAGTGTTGCAAACTGTCTTGGATAAGGGAAATTTTTAATTCTTTCATTTTTACCCTGTAGTGTAAACATTTCCACCAATAATTGCTCCATTTGGAGATGTGAAAATTCCCAAATTAACCCTTGATCCTTGAGTTCTTTTAAATGATCGGATTGCAATTTTAATATTTGAGAAGCTGGACTTCTTTTGTTTTGAATTTGATTGCATTCTTTTTCAGATAAATAAGGTTTTATCGCTTCCTCGAAAGGCGTAATAAACTCATCAACTTTATACAAATTTAAAAAGGATTTCCCAGAATTATTCTTCATAAAAACCTCCCAGGGTTTAGATTGCCTTAATGCATATCTATGTGCGGTCATCCATGCAATGTGTCTTTTTACAATTGTTTTCCTAATTGCTTGCAATTGATCTTCTGAAACTTTATCCTGTTTACCTTGAGTAATATAATTATTGATTAGCATTCCAAAAGAACGAGAAGTATTTACAATTCCACCCCAAATTTTTCTAGCTTCCCAAAGTCTGTCATAGGATGCATTGTTTTTAAAACTAATCAAAAAAGCAACGGCTGTACCAATTAATGCAATGGGTAACCAAGGTAAATGCAACCATTTTAAATTTAATAAGTCATATAATATTACTGGTATAATTGCAATAATGAGATACTTATAAGTGTCTTTTAAAGTCCACTTAACCATATCTTTTAAGGAATAATTTCTTTTTGTAAACATAATGATTTATTGTAGTGCTTCTTGTAAAAATTTAATATTTTGATTAAATCTTTATATTCAAAAGTATGCATTTTTTGGAATTCTACTCTTATTTTCTAAATTAATTCCATAAATCGTATTTAATTTTTCATGACATACATGTTATTGGTAGGGAAAATTCAATTGTATTGAATTATACAAGTTTTTGCAAAATGATTTTTTTTTGATTTTAGATAAATAATAGGAATAATTATAATAACCTATTTTTTATGATATGAAAACTAGAATCGGTATAAAACAAATCTAATAATTTTATAATTCTATACTTTTGCAAACATAGGAGCGGTCTTATATCTTTTTAGCTTCACTTTCAGTACGCTTTGCCAAGAACATTATGAATTTTTGTTGTTTAGTCTGAAAAACTACTCCTATTCATCAAAATTATTCCCTTACACTCCATATTTCATGAATTGGGTCACCTTTACTTGACAAACCGGAATGGTTCCATTTTCCATCAACTAGGCTATAATTAAATTTTAAACCAGCACCTACTTTAGAATCATCTCTTGAAAAGAATTTTATATTTTCGGTATATGCTCCATTGTTGGTTGTATAAGTTCCGCCTCCTGTACCCATGAATTGTTTTGTCTCAGTATTATAAGCTATCCATTGAAAACGTGTTCCCGACAATATTTTCATAGTTTTTCTTGGTCTACTAGTATCTCTTAATTGTGTTTTACCATCTTTTATTCTACCAGACATTAACCACGCACCTTGTAATTTTCCAGGGGTACCTTTATCTATTCTTTTAAATTTCATTTTACTACCAACTATTCCCAAAATAGAATCATTTATATATACATCAAAACTTACCTCTGTACCAACACGTTCAGAATTATTCGAATCAAACTCTACTTTTTCTGTCATTGTGTTGTCTTTCAATTTCCAAGTTCCACCATTAGTGCTTTTAAATTTACCTGTTTTAGAATAATAGGTAGTGATCACTTGATATCCACCAGAAAAAATAACAACACTTTTAAGTTTTTTTCCTTTTTCAGAAGTGTGATATCCTTCCCAAGCTCCAATTAAATTTTGTGCTTTAATTCCTAATGATAAAAAAATACAAATGAGTAACGCGATTAATTTTTTCATGATTTTCTATTTTATAGAGATAATAATATTCTGTTTGTCTAAAATAACTTTATAAATCGGCACAAAATAATTTAAGCTATATTAAAATTTATGAACCGTATGATAATACCAGTTAAAGGTTTAATATAAAGGTAAATGCAATTAATAAGATATGTTTCACTATATAAAATTGTTTTTAGCTTTACTGCTGCAAATAACCAGCTCCTATGTTGCCTAAATGTTACCATTTGATTAATTTAAGACTACCTAAATACATTATTTGTAAATAAAACTTGCATAAGTGATTGTAATACTATTATATTTGCATTTTAATATGAAGAACATTCAAATACATATACAAGTTAGTCCAGATTTATATCTTAAAAATCCAGACTCATCAGACTTAGGTAGAAATATTGTTTCAAAAAGCATTGAGTTAATAAACGAAATGGGCTTTGAGGATTTTACCTTTAAAAAATTAGGGTTAGCAATAAGCTCTCCCGAAAGTTCAGTTTATAGATATTTTAAAAACAAGCATATGTTGTTGGTTTATTTAACCAGCTGGTATTGGGCTTGGACAGAATATCGAATTGTTTTTGCAACAACCAACATAGAATCTCCAAAGGAGAGATTATTAAAAGCAATCAATATTTTAACAAAACCCGCACTTAAAGACAACTCGTTTACACATATAGATGAAGTTTTGTTGAGTGAAATAATTTTTTCTGAATCTATAAAAGCATACCACACAAAAAGTGTAGATGAAGACAATAAGAAAGGGTATTTTAAAGCATATAAAAGAGTAGTACAAAGAGTAAGCGATATTGTTTTAGAAATAGCATCAGATTTTAAAAATCCACATATGTTAATTTCTACTGTAATTGAAGGCTCTCATCAGCAAAATTATTTTGCAAAACATTTGCCATCGCTTACAGATAATGTAAAAGAACAAAATGCAATATCAAATTTTTATACAGAGTTAACCTTAAATTTTTTAAAAATAAATAATTAAAACAAAAATAAATTATGAATAAAGATAAAACAAACCCGTTTAAGTATTTAAAAAATGACATACCATCGAGTATTGTTGTGTTTTTTGTTGCTCTTCCTTTATGTTTAGGAATTGCCTTAGCAAGTGGAGCACCACTATTTTCTGGTTTAATAGCTGGAATTGTAGGTGGTATTATTGTAGGAGCTTTAAGTGGTTCAAAAATTGGTGTTAGTGGGCCCGCAGCAGGATTAGCAGCTATAGTACTAACTGCCATTGGAACATTGGGCGGATATGAAAATTTTCTTGTTGCTGTAGTGTTAGGTGGAATTATACAAGTAATTTTTGGAATACTAAAAGCAGGAGTAATTGGGTATTTTTTCCCTTCTTCAGTAATTAAAGGTATGTTAACAGGAATTGGTATAATCATTATACTAAAGCAAATTCCTCATTTCTTTGGTTATGATCCAGATCCTAGTGGAGATTTTGCATTTTTTCAAGTTGATGGTGAAAATACTTTCTCAGAAATTATTAATACAATAAACCATGTTCAATTAGGCTCACTACTTATTGGGTTTATAGGTTTAGGTATTCTAATACTTTGGGATAGGGTTTTATCAAAAAAAGCAAAAATATTTAGATTGGTACAAGGGCCATTAGTGGCAGTTGTGGTATCTATTATATTTTATGTAATAACAAAATCTAACGAAACTTTAGCTATTGCGAATTCTCATTTAGTAAGTGTTCCTGTTCCAGATAGTGTAGATTCTTTCTTAGGTCAATTTAGTTTACCAAACTTTAGCGCGATATCAAATCCAGCAGTATGGGTTGTTGCATTTACTATAGCTTTGGTTGCAAGTTTAGAAACATTATTGTGTGTAGAAGCTACAGATAAGCTAGATCCACACAAAAATGTAACGCCAACTAATAGAGAATTATTAGCACAAGGAACAGGTAATATAATATCTGGAATGATAGGTGGACTTCCAATAACTCAAGTAATTGTAAGAAGTTCAGCAAACATTCAGTCGGGAGGTAGAACAAAACTATCTGCAATAATACATGGTTTTCTTCTTTTAATTTCAATACTTCTTATCCCAACATTACTTAATATGATACCATTGTCTGTACTTGCAGCCGTGTTATTTATTGTAGGTTGGAAATTAGCTAAACCAGAATTATTTAAGAAAATGTATCTCTTAGGTTGGAAACAATTTGTTCCCTTTGTAATTACAGTTTTAGGTATTGTATTTATCGATTTACTTTACGGATTAGGAATTGGATTGGCTGTAGGTATTATTATAGCGCTTAGAAATAGTTATAAAAATTCTCATTTTTTACATAAAGAAGGAGAAGATGTTGATGACGGTAGAATAAAAATGACTTTGGCTGAAGAAGTAACATTTTTCAATAAAGCAACGATTTTAAAAGAACTTGATAATCTTCCAAAAGATTCATACTTAGAATTAGATGTAAGAAAAACAAGACATTTAGATTATGATGTCATCGAAATTTTAGAAGATTTTGCCTTTAAAGCTAAAGAACGAAATATTACTATAAAAGTAATTTCCGAAAGAGGCGTTATTGAAAACCCTCCAAGTTATATAGAATTTTTTAAACTAGATAAAATTAAAGCATAAATCAAATAAATTAAAAAATATACAAATGAGAACAACAACAATCACAAAAGAAGGACAAAGCGCATTATCTCCAGCATCTGTTTTAACAGATTTATTAGAAGGGAATAATAGATTTATTGATGCAAAAAATGAAGCTGTAGATTATTTAGAACAAGTAAAACAAACCGTAGGAGGACAATTTCCGAAAGCAGTAATTTTATCTTGTATAGACTCTAGAGTTCCTGTTGAAATAGTTTTTGACCAAAGTATAGGCGATGTTTTTGTTGCCAGAGTTGCAGGAAATTTTGAAAATGGAGACATTTTAGGAAGCTTAGAGTACTCATGTAAAGTAGCTGGAAGTAAATTAGTAATGGTTCTAGGTCACGAAGCATGTGGCGCTGTAAAAGCTGCTTGCGATGGAGTAGAACTAGGAAATATAACAGGTTTACTTTCTAATATCATGCCTGCAGTAAAATTATCTGCTGGCCAAGTAGAAGGAGAGTCTAGTTCTTCAAACGATAAAATGGTTGCAAAAACAGTTGAAAACAATGTATTACTTACTATGGATAGAATTCGTGAAAAAAGCCCAATTCTTAAAGAAATGGAAAGCAACGGAGAAATAAAAATTGTAGGAGGAGTTTACCATTTATCATCTGGTAAAGTAGAGATGCTATAAAAGCAACAAGTATATTTAAATTTTAAAAAAATAGACCTAGCAGATTTTAATATCTGTTAGGTCTTAACTTATACTCGCTAAGTGCAGTGGGTATTATTAAATTGGTGTAAATAAGAATATGAAACTTTTCAATTGTAGTAAATTACTCAAATTATCTATATTTTTTTTAATCCCTTTAACTCTGTTTTCTCAAGAAGACAAAGTAGGGAACTGGCTCATGTATTTTGGTACTAACCGTATTTCAGATAAATTTAGTATTCACACCGAAATACAATTCCGAAATCATACTATAACTCCAAATAATACAGAACAATGGTTGCTTAGAGCTGGGCTTAATTATCACTTTTCTGAAAAAGCCTTCGTAACTGCTGGTTATGCCTATATTCCTTCTTTTGTTTATGACTCTGAGCAAAGCGCACCAGAAACAGAAGAGCATAGAATATGGCAACAATTTATCCTTACTAACAAAATAGGAAGAGTAAAATTTGAACACCGTTATCGAGTTGAAGAACGGTGGATTGCAGACGATTTTAAAATGCGTTTGCGCTATCGTTTGATGCTTTTTATTCCATTAAATAAACCAGTTATTGAAAAAGGAACTTTCTTTCTAGGCATTTACGATGAGGTTTTTATAAATACCGAAGAAACCTATTTTGATAGAAATAGATTGTATGGAGCATTAGGTTATCAAATTAACAAAGATATTAATGTGCAAGCAGGTATGATGCATCAACAAGTAAATACCGTAGGTAAATGGTATATGCAGTTTGCAGTGTTTTTTAATACTGATTTTAGAAAAAAATCAACCAAATAAAAAAAAAGGTGTTTATTCCTTTTCAATAAAGTGCTATTATTCTTATAACTTAGTTTGTAAATATTCAATTTTTTTTGCACACCATAATTTATTTTAAAGCATGTACTTTATCAGAAATAATGTTATGCTTATTCTTAATGACGCTTTTTAAATTTCTATTATTAAACAGTGTCTCCGTTAATTATTACAGTATCAATCAGCTGACTTCCAAATGCATAAGGAATAAATCCATAAGATGGAATAAGTTTTGTAATAATCAAATTGGCTTTTTTACCTATGGTGATACTACCATGTGACTTTGAAAGCTGCATCGCATAAGCGCCATTTATAGTTGCTGCATTAATTGCCTCTTCGGGTGTCATTTTCATTTTAATACAAGCAGTGGCAACCACAAAATTCATATTGCCACTTGGAGTTGATCCAGGGTTGAAATCGGTAGCTAAGGCTAGGGGTAGACCCTTATCAATAATTTTTCTTGCAGGTGTATATGGGATACTTAAAAAATAAGAACACGAAGGCAATGCTACAGGCATAGTATCCGTGTTTTTGAGTGCCTCAATATCTTGAGGATTCATAATTTCTAAGTGATCTAAGCTCAATGCCTTAAATTTAATTCCAACTTGAACACCCCCTATACTAGTAAATTGATTTACATGAATTTTAGGAATTAAATTAAATCGTTTACCCGTTTCTAAAATTCTTTCTGTTTGGTTAGGGCTAAAGTACCCTGTTTCACAAAAAACATCAATAAAGTCTGCCAAATTTTCTTTGGCTACTGCCGGAATCATTTCATCACAAATCAAATTTATATACGCTTCCTTGTCATCTTTAAATTCGGATGGAAATGCATGTGCACCCAAAAAGGTTGCTTTGATTTCAATAGGATAGGCTTTGGCTAATTTTTTTATTACACGAAGTATTTTTAATTCGGCAGCAAGGGTTAAACCATAACCAGATTTTATTTCCACGGCACCAGTACCTAGATCCATTATTTCCTCAATTCTTTTTGATGCTTGTTCAAATAATTCTGCTTCTGAAGTTTCTTGTAATTTTTTTGCTGAATTTAAAATTCCGCCTCCATTGTTGGCAATTTCTTCATAAGTCAGTCCATTTATTCTATCTACAAATTCTCCTTCTCTATTACCTGCAAAAACAATATGTGTATGAGAATCGCACCAAGATGGTAAAACTATTTTATCCTTGGCGTCAATAATTTTATCCGCTTCTATAGTCGGTATATTTTCCATTTTTCCAAAATCAAAAATAGTATCATTTTTTATTATTAGATAAGCGTTTTTTATTGTTGGTAATATCTTCATAGCCTTACCGGAAATCTTATCTTCATCTAATTTTCTTATCTGTAAAAGCTCTTTGATATTGGTAATAAGCGTATACATATTCTTATTTATTTTATGTAAAGGTAAATCAAAATTAGTACTTAATGCTTTGTAAAAACTATTAAACATATTATGATTTATATCAATTATTGTGTATCCTTATAAAGTATCTTTGCATAAAAATTAAGTAGATGAGTAAAGCAGTATATATTGCAACTGGTGAGTCCGAAAGTGGAAAATCGATAATTGCTTTGGGATTGATGCGTATGTTGTTGGGCAAGACAAAAAAGGTAGGTTATTTTAGACCTATTATTGGAGATTTTCCATATGGTGAAAGAGATAATCATATCAACACGGTTTTAACGCATTTTGATCTGGATATGGATTATGAAGAATGTTACGCCCTAACTGGAATAGAACTTATACAGAAAAAGAACAATGGCAAAGTAGCGGAAGTAATTGATATTATTATAGAGAAATACAAATCCTTGGAAGAGCGATTTGATTTTGTTTTGGTTGAAGGAACTGATTTTTCAGGAGAAGGTCTTTTTGTTGAGTTAGATATCAATGTGTTAATTGCCAAAAATATAGGTATACCAACTATAATTGTTGGTAGCGGTAGAAATAAGACTGAAGAAGAGTTGGTTTCTAGTCTTCATTTGGCTTATGATTCCTTTGTGGAAAAGGAAGTAAAGGTATTGGCCTTAGTAGCTAATAAAGTGGATAATGAACAAATGCATACCATTGAAAAGGCAATTACTAATGAACTTAGTGATGATATTCTTGTTAGTGTAATTCCATTTAAGGAGGAATTAAACAACCCTACAATTAAAGAAATTGTCGATGAATTAAAAGCTGAGGTGGTTTTAGGTGAAGCGAATATTAACAATCAAGTTGGAAGTTTTGCGGTTGGAGCGATGCAGTTAAGAAATTTTTTAACACATTTAACGGAAAATAGTTTGGTAATTACACCAGGTGATCGGGCTGATATTATTTTAGGCGCACTACAAGCCAGTATTTCAGAGAATTATCCTAAAATTTCTGGTATTATTTTAACAGGTGGTATTATTCCAGAAGAAACTATTTTAAAATTAATAAAAGGTTTAAAAGAGATTGTACCGATTTTATCAGTAGAAGAAGGAACCTTTGAAATTGCAAATAAAATCGGGGCAATTAGATCGCATATTTATGCAAATAATAAATTGCGGATTTACAATTCTTTAAACACTTTTGAAAAATATGTAGACATAGATGCTTTGGCGAATAAACTCATTACTTTTGAACCCGATGGGATTACCCCAAGAATGTTTCAATATAACTTGGTTAAAAAAGCCAAAAAAGTTAGAAAACATATTGTTCTTCCTGAAAGTAATGACGAAAGAATATTAAATGCTGCTGCTAGATTAATAAATTTAGATATTGTTGATATTACCCTATTAGGCGATGAAAATAAAATTAAAAGTGCACTTACCAAACATGCTATTGCTCTTGACTTAGACAAAGTAAATGTTATAAATCCATCAACATCAGATAATTATGATGACTATGTACATACATTTTATGAATTGAGGAAGCATAAGAATATAAATTTAGATATGGCAAAAGATTTTATGGTAGACGTATCTTATTATGCTACGATGATGGTATATAAAGGTGATGCTGATGGCATGGTGTCTGGAGCAGTACATACTACCCAGCATACGATTCGTCCGGCCTTACAGTTTATTAAAACGAAGCCAAATGTTTCTGTTGTTTCTTCCATATTTTTTATGTGTTTGGAAGATAGAGTTTCTGTATTTGGTGATTGTGCCATCAACCCAAACCCCAATGCCGAGCAATTGGCTGAAATAGCAATTTCATCTGCCGAATCTAGTTTGGCCTTTGGTATTGAACCAAAGATAGCAATGTTGTCTTACTCATCTGGAACATCTGGTGTTGGTGAAGAAGTTGATAAAGTTAGAAAAGCAACCGAAATAGTTAAAAAATTACGCCCAGATTTAAAGGTAGAAGGTCCAATACAATACGATGCTGCTGTTGATATGCAAATTGGAAAGAAAAAACTACCCAATTCAGAAGTAGCTGGTCAGGCAAGTGTATTGATTTTTCCAGATTTAAATACAGGAAATAATACTTATAAAGCTGTACAAAGAGAAACCGGCGCAATTGCCATTGGGCCCATGTTACAAGGATTAAATAAACCCGTAAATGATTTGAGTAGGGGTTGTACTGTTGACGATATTTTTAATACCGTAATCATTACTGCTATTCAGGCACAATAGTTCTTAAATTTAAATTTTATCTTTCAGTTAACAAATGAAAATATTAATAATAAATTCAGGTAGTTCTTCCATAAAATTTCAATTGATACAAATGCCTGATAAAAAGGTAGTTTGCTCGGGTTTGGTTGAAAGAATAGGTTTGGATAATGCCGTTGTTCATTATCATTCAAACCAGCATGATACAGAGGAGATGGTTGATATACCTAATCATGAAAATGGGTTAATGAAAATAGCTGCACAGCTTTTAGATACAAAAATTGGGGTATTGAGAAATGCTAATGAAATTGATGCGGTTGGTCACAGAGTTGTTCATGGTGGTAGTAATTTTAGTAAAACCACTTTAATTGATAGTGAAGTTAAAAATAAGATCAAAGAACTTTTTGCTTTGGCACCATTACACAATCCACCAAATTTGATAGGTATAGAAGTTGCCGAAAAAATATTTCCAAAAGCCAAACAAATAGCAGTTTTTGATACTGCTTTTCATCAAACCATTCCCGAAGTGGCATATAAATATGCCATACCTAATAAGTTTTTAGATAAAAATCATATTCGGTTATATGGTTTTCACGGTACCAGTCATAAATTTGTTTCAGAAAAAGCAATCGCTTTTTTAAATAAAAAAAAGTCTAAAATTATTACCATTCATTTGGGTAACGGTTGTAGTATTTCTGCTATTATTGATGGGAAAAGTATAGATCATTCTTTGGGATTCGGACCAATGAACGGTTTGATTATGGGTACCAGAAGTGGTGACATTGACCAATCGGTTATTTTTTATCTTGTAAAAGAACTTGATTATAGTATAGAGGAGGTAAATAATATTTTACAAAAAGAAAGCGGTATGTTAGGTTTGACTGGGTATAGTGATTTAAGAGAAATTGAATCGGCTGCCATGCAAGGAGATAAATCTTGTAAATTAGCCTTAGCGATGAATGCTTATAGAATTAAAAAATTTATTGGTAGTTATGCCGCTGCCATGAATGGATTGGATGCCATAATTTTTACTGCCGGTATCGGAGAAAATTCTTCTACTATTAGACAAATGATTTGTTCGGAAATGGATTTTCTCGGGATTGAATTGGACGAAGAAAAAAATGCATTGCGAAGTAAAGAAATTAGGATGATCAACAAAGTTAATGGGAAAACCAAAATCTTAGTTATTCCTACCAATGAAGAGATAGAAATTGCTAAGCAAACTTGTGAATTGTTGTGTTAGATTGAGTTTTAGGTATTAATTGTTAAAATGTTAATTATGTTATATCTAGAGAGTAATGAATACGCTTCGTTTTACAAGCCATATATTGAGATATTATTGAATAATGACCATGACATTATTGAAAATCTAAGAATTTCAGGGGTAAAATTCGAACAACTTTTGAGTAATTTGGATACCAATAAACAATTGTATCAATATGCAGAAGGCAAATGGATGATTAAAGAATTAATTCAGCACATGATAGATACTGAAAGGGTATTTTCATACAGAGCCTTGCGCTTTGCAAGAAAGGATCAAATTGATTTGGCGGGTTTTGATGAAAATGCATATGTTGAATATTCTAAGGCCAATAAAAGAAATTATCAAGATCTATTAGATGAGTTTATTGCCTTGCGAAAGACAACAATTTTTTTATACCAAAGTTTTTCAAAACAAACCATGTTAAATAAAGGAATGGCAAGTGGTAGCCTTATGTCTGTTGGAGCATTAGGATATATAACATCAGGACATTTATTACATCATTTAGAAGTAATTAGGAATAGGTATTTATAATAAAACCTATTTGTTTATCGTTATTTATAGCAATAAGTTATGGAGAGGCCAAAAATATTATTGGTTTTTCAATATAAAAAATTGCTAGAAAATGAAAAACCCCAACTCAGAACCGAACAAGGTTAGAAGTAAAAAAAAGAAAGAAGCTAAGCTTATAAGCTTAGATTTAAACAATAATTTAAATTCCGAAACGGAATATGAAAAATATTATAACCGAATTAAAATGCTTAGTAGAGGCATGTAGTGTCTGGTTGAAAATAGGTCAAAATTAAAACCATTTCCAACCAGACACTATGAAATTAAAAATTGCTTTTGAGCATTTAGTAATTTGTTTTATTTTCTTTGTCTTGCCACAACTGGAAAGCCTTTAATGCATTTTTTCTACCTATCTGTTCGAAAGGAATACTTCTTTTATCCATGTCTAAGGGCAATTCTTTATATATAAAAGCGTCATCAAAACCAATATTTGCTGCGTCGTTTTTATTACTTCCGAAAAATACTTTTTCGGGTCTGGCCCAATAAATGGCACCCAAACACATAGGGCAAGGTTCACAAGAAGTATAGATGATACACCCTTCGAGTTGGAATGTATTTAAATTTTTACACGCATCTCTAATTGCCGTAATTTCTGCATGGGCAGTTGGGTCATTCGTTGAAGTTACCTTGTTGTTGCCTCGGCCAACAATCTCACCATTTTTTACAATAACACAACCAAAAGGGCCACCTTCATTATTGTTCATTCCTTTAATAGCACTTTTAATTGCTTCACTCATAAAATGCACATGATTTACATCATCATAATCTTCATCATTTGCCATGGCTTTGGCCGCTTCGTCGATAAATTTTTTATTGAAACTATTACACATAATATTAGTTTTTTAAGGTAATGAGACACTTTAATTTAATAAATATCAAATAGAAAGACTTTGTTTAATTAATCCTTTATTTTATTTAAAAATTCTTTAACGGCATTCCAATATGATGTGTGACTACCGTTATCGCTCCATAGCGCTTTAGATCCGTGTTTTCCATTGTCCTCAGGTAAGAAAGAGTATTTTTTCTTTTTAAGACTGTTGTATATACCAATCCATTCTGTTTTTTCATTTTTTGCGGAAGTTATAAAAACCGGTGCTTTAACTTTAGCAGCGAAGTAATTAATTGGCTTGCCATTTATTTTAAAATATTCGGCAGGTGAAAAAGCGAGTATTCCTGCTATGCTGTCATAGTGTGAACTACCTAAAAAGAAAGTTATGGCAGCTGAATAAGAACTGCCCCAAAAAATAATTTTACTTGGTTTTATGCCTAATTTAACATACTGGTACGCCGCTTCAAGATCGGGAATGGCATCTATATATTTTGTTGGTTTATTTTGTTTGATCGCTTCTAAATGTGTTTCGTTAATGACTCCATTCACTTCTTTTCCAGACCTTTGGTCAATGGCCATACAGTTATAACCAAGTTCGTTTAATTTAGGGGCGATATTTCTATATTCGCCTCTACTATAACCTGCTTGATGAAAGAGTATAATAAAGGGAGCACTTGTGTTGGATGACATATAAAGATCGGCAGTAATTTTAACGCCATCACTAGAAGTAAAATAAACTTTTTTCTGTGCATTTACATGAAGGGTGAACAGGTATATTATAAAGATTGTAATTAAATTTTTCATATGGTTTTAATGATTTTAAATCAAAGATTAAAGTTAAGTAATTTTTAATAAAAGTATTTCAAAAAAAAATTCCCTAACCTTAACGATTAGGGAATTAATATGTTGCCATATTTTGTTTATTTTATAGGAATGCTAATTAGTACCTTATCCCATGAAAAAACAATATGGTTACTTTCAATGGAATAATTTAATTGTTCTTGAACTTTATTTTCATATTCAGGTTTGATTTCCGCTCTTAAAGCATCTTCTTCTGCCTTGTATGAAAAAGCACCCCATGCATCATTTTTTTTATTAAAAATAACAGTCCAATTACCATTTTCTTTTGGTATCATAAAGAAACCGTATTTACCAGCAGGTAAATTTTCACCATTAATACTTGCATTTTTATCAAAAGTGATGGTTGTGTTTTCATTGGCTCCAGCTCTCCATACGGTGTTGTATTTTTCCATTTCACCCCAAACTGTTCTGCCTTTAACGCTAGGTGCTCCATATTCTATATGAATCGTTATATCGTTAATTTTACCTTCGGTTTGAACCCTTGGACTTTTTTGTGCACAGCTTATTGTTGCAACGAACAAAAATATTATTAATAGTTTTATTGTTTTCATGTGTTTATATTTATTGTTTTTTAACGGACACATGCTGTTCGCTATTAATCATCCCCTTACGTGTCAAAATTTGGTATGCTCGTTTCATGTTTGATGCTTTTATCAGATTTCTATTAAAAATTATTTACTCCATTCAGCAATAGAATCTTTATTCATTTTAACATAGTCCATATTTCCTGCTTTTTGAGCAACTTTTAAGGAGGTATTTGCAGTTGCAATTGCATTTTTTTTGTCACCCATTTTTGCTTGAATCAAAGATTTTTGACGTGTCATCCAAAATGCTTTTGGGTTCATTTCTACTGCTTTATTGACCCATTCTAAAGCTTTGTTTAAGTCTTTATCAGCAGAATAATAATAGCTGGCAGCACCAAAATAATCATTACCACTTGGTCCGGCAAACACTTTCTCTATGCTTTTCATTGTTAAGGCGTCTGTAGGGAATTTAATTTTAACAGAGACCAAAGTGTTTTCCCATAAAATAAATAAAGAACCGAAGTTAGGATCTGCTAGATTATCAAATCCCATTTCAAATGTTTCAATAGTAAAAGGTATTGTTTCAGTTTTTACACTTGTTTTTACCGCCACTTTTGCGTCATCCCATTTTCGTGGTAAGCCCCCATTATTAGCGTCACTATAAAAAATTATTTCCCAAGCATCTTTATTAGGAATAGAATAAATGGCATAAGTTCCTTTCTTTAAGTCTTTACCATCAATAACAACATCTGTACTAAAAGTAATTTTAGAATTTGCATTGGCGCCATTTCTCCATTTTTCACCAAAAGGAACCAAGTTTCCAAATATTTTTCGTCCACGCATAGATGGTCTTGAATATTCTAAAGTTACATCGGTTAAACCTATTTTTTGCTCTACTTTTGAAGAAGGGCTAGGTTGGGGTGATTTAATTTGTGCTTCCATTGACACACTGATAAATACGAGTAATAGAGTAATTAATTTAATTTTCATTAGTTTTAGTTTTTATAAAAGGTTAATAAAATCTAAATTACGTTAAATCTATAATAGTGGGCTATGTTTAATATTGTTTTAACAAAATTTTAAGAACTGTATTTCTTTTTTCGTATGTAGTGTAAAATAAATCCAAAAATACACAAAAGGCCAAGAGGCATAATAATATTAAATATTTGCCAGTAGCTTCTTTCTTTAAAAGCTTTTTCTTTATCTAAAAATTGAATCTTTAAGTTTTTAGTACGCAATTTTAAAATGCTATTATCTTCTAGCAAATAGTGAATTGTATTGAGCAAAAAATTGATATTGCCATAGGCTTGATTGGTCCATTTGTCTTTATCCAATGCTATTGGTTCGCCTCTAAAAGTTTCGTTTGCAATGATGTCTCCATCAGCAATTACAACCATTTTGTTATTTGTCCCTTCTTCATTAAAGCTTTTTAGATCAAATGGTTTTATTCTATTGGCATAAGCAGATTTAAAATTTCCTTCTAATAATACACCAAATATATTATTGGGATTATTAAAATCTTTTTCTTCGGGTTGGATAGCAATTTTATTTAATGAAATTTTTAATGGTGTACCAATAACCTTTGCAAAAGGTGAACTTTTCAATAAAATAGTTTTGTCAATATTATTTTTTAAAGTATCGATAGTACTTGGAAATTTAAGCAATATTGGGTCTAAATTAGTGGATATAGGGTTTTTATCATTTGAAATTATCAACGGAAAATAATGCCATAA
The DNA here is from genome assembly GCA_021647985.1 of Flavobacteriaceae bacterium. Lineage (GTDB taxonomy): Bacteria > Bacteroidota > Bacteroidia > Flavobacteriales > Flavobacteriaceae > Lutimonas. The sequence goes on from JAKITQ010000039.1 coordinate 15,625, forward strand.
AAAATCTTGATATTGTGTTTTATTTCCAGAGTTTCCTGAGGCCAATCTTATTGTTGCGCTATATAGGTCTTTGGTAACATTGTAATTTATTCTTACACCATAATTGAACAATAGATCAGTCAAATTTAAATCTCGATTCGATGCAAGTGAAGTGCCATTAACCATTAAACTATCCATTTCGGCAATAACATTATCAATTAACCAAAGTGTTTTTCCACCATTGATTATATATTGATCTAGTGCGAATTTTTCTTTTTCAGAAAAAGGTTTAGAAGGTTTGGCAATAATTGTTAAATCATAAAAAGATAAGTCATTTAAAGTTTTTTCGGGGTTTATTTTTACAGAGTCTAATGTAAATTCGGCGAGTTTATAATATTCTCCTAATTTTTTTAAAAAACTAAATAAATAAATGTCATCTAATTCTCCGTTGCCTTTTAAAATTGCAATTTTCTTAATTTTATTTGAAGTAACTTTATGTAAAGCGTTGGCAAATTCATATTCAAGATTTTCAATCGATTTTTGTAATTGTTCTTCTTGCGATTTTGCTGTGGTATTACTCAATAATGAAACGTTTTCAAATTTATCATTATAAGAAACTATAGCCCATGGAAAAATTACGACTTCTGATATTTTCCCTTCTTCTTGTACGGTAAGGCGACTTGGTTGTAACCCTCTTTTAATCAATTGTTTAGAATTGCTAGTCGGATCGATAAATCGGAATTTAATATTGCTGTTTAATACACTTAGTTCTTCTAAAAATTGATTGGTTTCTACTTGAATTCGTTTAAATTCAGCAGGAAAATCTCCTTGTAGGTATACTTTTATTGTTATTGGTTGCTCAATACTTTTTACGATATCTATAGTTTCTTTAGATAAAGTATAGCGTTGATCTTGTGTTAGATCGAACCTTTTGTAAAATTGATTACCTAAAAAGTTCAATACAAATAATGCCAAAAGAACCAAGGGTATTTTTATATATAATTTATTATTCATTTTTATTACAGCTTATCAAAATTTAATTTGGTTAGAAATAAAAAGAAAAAAGTAACACTAATAAAATAGAGTATGTCTTTTGTGTCAATAACTCCTCTACTAATACTATTAAAATGTTCTTGTAACCCCAAATTTTCTATACTCATATTTTTTACAATTTCTAATTCAGCAATAGCTTGAAAGCCATAAAACATAAAAAAAGACAAAGCAACACCTATGATAAAAGCGACTATTTGATTGTTTGATAAAGTTGAAGAAAAAAGACCTATAGATGAGAAACTACTGGCAAGAAATAAAAGTCCAAAATAAGAACCAAAGGTGCTTCCAAAATCTAAATTACCAATTGGATTACCCAATTTAAATATGGTGTAAACATAAGTTAATGTGGGTATTAGGGCTAAAATTATCAAAATAAAAACGCCTAAATATTTACCTATAATTATTTGCCAGCTGGTAACAGGTTTGGTTTTTAATATTTCTATAGTTCCTAATTTAATTTCATCGGTAAAAGTTCGCATGGTAATGGCGGGTATTAAGAAAATAAAAAACCAAGGCGAAATAAAAAAGAAGTTATTCAAATCGGCAAAACCCGCATTTAATATATTGAAATCACCTTTAAAAACCCATAAAAACAAGCCATTAAATAGCAAAAAAACCGCAATGACCAAATATCCAATTGGTGATGCAAAAAATAAATTCAATTCTTTTTTTAATATGGCTAACATAATATTATTAAAAATTTACATGATAAATTAAAGTAATTCTCCTCATTTAATTAATCTAAACTAACTATTTTATCTACACTCCAAGCTTCTGGCTTTGCGTTAAATAAGGCTTTAGTTTTTGCCCAAACACTTAAAAATAATTCTGAATTTCTATAATTCTTTAGATCTTGTTCTGATGACCAATAGCTATAAGTAAAAAAAACATGCTCATTACTTTTATCCCTGTAAAGCTCTAAGAACTGGCAACCCTGTACAGCTCTTATTTTATTCTTTACTCGATGAAAATTGTTTAAAAATTCTTCAATGTTATTTTCATGAAAACTCATTTTTACAATTCTTATAAACATATATCTAGGTTAAACATTCAACATTCAACATTCATAATTTAAAATTCAAAATTACCCGAAGTGTTGTTATGTATATACTTATTTAAATCTCAAAGTAATATTATCGCGATAATTTAGTCCAAGTAAACTCGATGCACCTCCAACAGTTTCTAGGTTGCTTCGGTACATAGATATTTCTAAAAATTTAGCCGAATTAAAAATAGCTAGCCTTTTTCCATCATTTTGTCTTTTATCTTCGGGTATTGAAAAATCAACAACCTCGTTATATTTTGAATAAATTTTGGTGAATTTATAGTTTCTGGCTATAAGTTCAAAATCTCGACCTTTACCTATATTATTAAAAATACTTTGAGAGATATTGCTTATAACATTACCAAAATTATCGATATAAATTATACTTCCAACAATTTGATTTTGTTCTGTATTGATAAATGGTTGTATTTCAATTAACTCTTTTACTTTTTCAATTTTTTTTCCAATAACATCTAACATACCGCCCCTTGCAATATGGCAAGCAACTTTCACAAAAATGTCTAAAATGGCCAAGTTATTTTCTTCAGAATTTTGAATGGTAATTTCAACTATCTTTTCTGGAATAATTTCATTGGTTATCATAGAAATTATACCGTTATCTGTACAAATAAAGAACTGGCCATCAAGTTGAATTGCAAGCGGTTTGTTTTCAATACTGATTTCTGAATCAACTCCGATAATATGAATGGTTCCTTCAGGAAAATTTTGATACGAATTTTTTAAGATATATGCCGTTTCTGTAATATTAAACGGCGTTATTTCATGTGAAATATCTACAATATTTACTGCTCTTAGCTCTTTGTAAATTGCACCTTTTAATGCGCCAACAAAGTGATCTTTAGTACCAAAATCTGTCGTTAGAGTAATTATTGGCATATCTTTTTTAAGGGGTTTTTATTTTAAAATATTTACTAAAGCTTAATTGCTTTGGATTTATTTAAATGTACTATTTTTGTTCTACAAATCTAATCAAATTAATAAATTAAAAAAGGACTTATAAATAAATTTTAATCTAAATATTTTCCCTTTGAACGAAAGAGTAATTGAACTTGAAGAAATAGCTGTTAGTGAATTTTTTGGAACTCATAATCGCAATATTGAATTAATTAAAAAGCATTTTCCTAAATTAAAGATAGTAGCAAGAGATAATAAAGTGAGAATAATTGGTAATCCATTAATTATGGATGAGTTTGAAAAGCGCTTTGCAATGTTGACAAAATATTTTCATCGATATAATAAGTTAGATGAAAATAGTATTGAACAAATATTAAATACAGTTGAAACTGTTAAAAATTCGATAAAAGAGAAAGATATATTAGTACATGGTGTTCATGGTAAATATATCAAGGCACAATCGATAAATCAACAAAAAATGGTTGATTTAATGGGAAAAAATGATATGCTTTTTGCTGTAGGCCCAGCCGGAACAGGCAAAACTTATACGGCAGTTGCTTTGGCAGTAAAAGCTTTAAAAAATAAAGAGGTTAAGAGAATTGTTTTAACCAGACCAGCAGTAGAATCAGGAGAAAACTTAGGATTTTTACCAGGGGATTTAAAAGACAAATTAGATCCGTATATGCAACCACTTTATGATGCTTTACGAGATATGATTCCACAGGAAAAACTAGAATCGTTTATCGAAAAAGGCGTTATTCAAATTGCCCCTTTGGCATTTATGCGTGGTAGAACCTTAGATAGTGCTTTTGTTATTTTAGATGAAGCGCAAAATACTACCCACAATCAAATGAAAATGTTTTTAACAAGAATGGGTAAAAATGCTAAATTTATCATTACGGGTGATCCAGGTCAAATTGATTTGCCTAGAAGACAGGTGTCAGGATTAAAGGAGGCCATTTTAACTTTAAAAGATTTAAAAGGTATTGAAATGGTTTTTTTAGATGAAAATGATGTGGTTAGACACAAATTAGTGAAAAAAATTATTAATGCTTACAAAGGCATTGATATAGAATAAAGTAATAGTTTGTCGTTTTACTAATTATCCTAAGTTGATAATTAGAATACCTAAACAGATGAACTAAACAACAAATAAACTAAAATATGAATACTATAAACGATACCAATTTTAATTTTCCAAAACAAAAACATCTTTATAAAGGAAAAGTTAGAGAAGTATATAATATTAATGATAACTTATTGGTTATGATTGCAAGTGACAGGCTATCTGCTTTTGATGTAATTATGCCAAAACAAATTCCGTTTAAAGGGCAAATATTGAATCAAATTGCCGAATTTATGCTCCATGCAACAAAAGATATTGTGCCCAATTGGTTATTGGCTTGTCCGGATCCGAATGTGGCAATTGGTTATTTGGCTTCACCATTTAAAGTTGAAATGGTAATTAGAGGTTATTTAGCTGGCCATGCATGGAGAGAATATCGTGATGGAAAGAGGATACTATGTGGTGTTGCAATGCCTGATGGTATGAAAGAAAATGATAAATTTCCACAACCCATAATTACACCATCAACAAAAGCTGAAAATGGTTTACATGATGAAGATATTTCAAGAGAGGCAATTATCTCGGAAGGAATTGTAAGCAAAAATGACTATTTGGTTTTAGAAGATTATACCCGTAAATTATTTCAAAGAGGAACAGAAATCGCAGCTAAAAGGGATTTACTTTTGGTAGATACCAAATATGAGTTTGGAAAAACACCTGATGGTAAGATTGTTTTGATTGATGAAATTCACACGCCAGATTCTTCCCGGTATTTTTATGCCGATGGTTATCAGGAAAGACAAAACAATAATGCATTGCAAAAACAATTATCGAAAGAATTTGTTAGACAATGGTTGATTGAAAAAGGATTCCAAGGATTTGAAGGTCAGCAAATTCCGGAAATGACCGATGCAAAAATTGAAGAGATTTCAAATCGTTATATCGAGTTGTACGAAAATATTACTGGTGAACAATTTGTTAAAGCTAATACCGATAATATTTTGGATAGAATTGAAAAAAATGTAACTGGGTTTTTAAATAATAATGCGATAATCTCCTAAAATCGTTTCCTTAAGTAATTATTCAATACATATACCGTTTAATAAAGACTTGAATTACAGTAACTAATTCAAACAAAGCTAAAAACAATGTTACAGATAAAACTTGCTAATAACATAGAAGATTTTAGAAATATTGAAGATCTAGCAAAAGAAATTTGGGAAGAACATTACACTCCAATTATTGGCCCCGATCAAGTTGCATATATGTTAAATAAATTTCAATCTGCCGTTGCAATAAAAAATCAAATAGATGATGAATATCAATATTTTCAAGTATATATTGATGATATTTCTGTTGGGTATTTTTCATTTATTAAAAGAGATACATCTTTATTTTTAAGTAAAATATATGTCCTAAAAAAATATAGAGGAAAAGGTGTTGGGAAATTTATGATGGATTTTGTATTGCAAAAAGCAATGCAATTAAATTTAATCTCGATTGTTTTAACAGTAAACAAAGAAAACAAAAATTCGATTGAGGCTTACGAAAAAATGGGATTTCAGAATATGGGCTCTTTGGTTGCCGATATAGGTAATGGCTTTGTAATGGATGATAATAAAATGATTAAGTCTTTAATTTATTGAATCACTGCTTTTGGTACAAAACGCGAAACATCACCTTTATTTTTTAATATATCACGAACAATACTTGAACTAATATATGAAGTGTCAGCACTGGTTAATAAAAAAACAGTTTCAATTTCCGACATTTTTCTATTGGTATGGGCAATGGCTTTTTCAAATTCGAAATCGGCCGGGTTTCTCAATCCCCTTAAAATAAAGTCACTTTTAACTTTTTGACAATATGCAATGGTTAGACCTTGATAGGTCTCTACTTTAATTTTATCATTGGACTTAAATGTTTCTTTGATAAATGATATTCTTTGCTCTAAACTAAACATATATTGTTTTGATGAGTTTATACCAATGGCAATAATTATTTCATCAAATAAAGGTAAGGCTCTATCTATTATGTCTTTGTGACCTAGTGTTAAAGGGTCAAATGATCCAGGGAAAACTGCTCGTTTCATGTGTCTAAATTTTAATTTTTATAGGTGACACATGCTGCCTGCCTGCCGCAGGTAGGTTCGCTAATAATCATTTTCTTGTGTGTCAAAATTCGGCATGCTCGTTTCATGAGGTTAAAGTTATAATTCTAATTTGGAACTAATTTACAAATAAATTTTAATTCTTAATTTGAGATAGCCATCTCTATAGCATTGCCAAACAATTCCTTCAAACTTATTCCAGCTGCTTTCGCTTGTTTGGGTAAAATACTTTCTGTTGTGATTCCTGGTACCATATTCATTTCAATAAAGTAGGGAGTATCGCCAACAATAATAAAATCGACTCTTGATAACCCACTAAGATTTAGATGTTTATATATATTTTCGGATGTTTTAATTACATTTTTTTCTTGTATTTCAGTAATTCTTGCAGGAGTAATTTCTTGAGACTGCCCTAAATATTTTGCTTCGTAATCAAAAAATTCATTTTCAGATACAATTTCAGTAATTGGCAATACCTTTATTTTTCCATTAAATTGAATTACTCCAACTGAAATTTCTATACCATCTAAAAATTCTTCAATTAAAATTTCATGATCCTCTTTAAATGCATTTTCAATGGCTTGATTCAAATCATCTTTATGTTTTACTTTGCTTACTCCAAAACTCGACCCACCTTTATTTGGCTTTACAAAACAGGGTAAACCAATTTTTTTAAGAATAGATTCTTTGTTGATCTTGTCGCCTTTATTCATATAATGTGAATTCGCAACATGAATTCCGTAAGGTTTTAAAAAACTTAAAGTATCACGTTTGTTAAACGTAACTGCCATTTGATAAAATGGTGCCGAAGTATGTTTTAAACCAAGAAGTTCAAGATATGCCAAAAAAATCCCATCTTCACCAGGGTGACCATGAATAGCATTAAAAACACAATCAAATTTAATTTTATATCCGTTTACAGTGGTTGTGAAATCGCCAACATTTATAGGGTGTTCTGTTTGGTTTTCATCTACATAAACCCATTTGTTTTTTAATATATGTATTGGGTACGCTTCATATTTTGCCTTATCTAAATTTTGATAAACAACATTTCCGCTTTGTAAAGAGATCTCCACTTCAGAGGAATACCCTCCCATGATAATGGCAATATTTTTTTTCATTTGATCTAACTTGTATCTTTACAAACTTACAAAAAAGAACTTGATTTTTTTTAGTTTAGATTTGCTTTGATTTACTTTTTCTAAAAGTTTGTTTTCTAGGTGCCCTATAATGAAATAGATATATTAGTTTAGAAGAATAAAGATGAATTATTTATTCATTGTGATTAGGTATTTATACAATGAAAAAATATATGTAGTTTTGAAAAAAAGTAATTTAACAATGAGTTTGATACAATATATTAAAAATAAAGAGTTTTTAAGAACCTTAATAATGATACTTGTTTTGGTTATCATATTAATTTATGGTTTGTCAAAATGGATGGGGTATCATACCAAACATGATGAGCGCATCAAAGTTCCAAGTCTTGAACAATTATCTATAGAGGATACAGAAAAAGCACTGAATAAAGTTAAACTGAATTTCGTTGTTATAGATTCTGCCAGTTTTAACCCTAAATTTCCACCAAAATCGGTTATAGAACAAAACCCAACTGCGGGGGATTTTGTAAAAGAAAACCGTAAGATTTATTTAACTTTGAATCCATCGGGATATAGAAAAGTAACCATTCCCAATGTTATTGATCAAACTAAAAGACAGGTTGTTATCCAATTAAGGTCAATGGGTTTTAGAATTGGTAAAGAAAGGTATATTCCTGATTTAGGAAAAGATGTGGTAAGAGGATTAGAAAGTAAAGGTGTAGCAATTAAACCCGGTGAAAAATTACCAAAAAACACCTTGATAGATTTGGTGTTGGGAGATGGGTTTGAAGATAGAAAACTAGATAGTATCAATAATTAATGAGCGAAGAAATAGAGGAAATCAATAACGAAGAATTATATGAGCATTATAATTTTACTGCAAGTGAGGGGCAAGAACCTTTACGTGTAGATAAATTTTTAATGAATTTTATTGAGAACGCAACTCGAAATAAAATACAACAAGCCATAAAAGCAGGGAATGTTTTGGTAAATAATTTCGTGGTTAAAGTGAATTATAAAATAAAGCCCAACGATGTTGTAAGAGTGGTTCTTGCGCATCCACCACATGAAAATTTATTGGTAGCCGAAGACATTCCTTTAGATTTAATTTATGAAGATGCTGAAATAATTGTAGTTAACAAACCTGCCGGAATGGTGGTACATCCTGGTCACGGAAATTATAGCGGTACTTTGGTAAATGGTTTAATTCACCATATTGAAAACCTCCCTAAAAACAGCAATGAACGCCCCGGTCTGGTACATAGAATAGATAAAGATACCAGTGGCTTATTGGTAGTTGCTAAAACTGAATTTGCCATGGCAAATTTGGCGAAACAATTTTTTGACCGTACAACGGATAGGTTGTATTTGGCTTTGGTTTGGGGAAATATAGAAGATAAGGAAGGAACTATTGAAGGCAATATTGGGCGTAGTTTAAAGAACAGATTGCAAATGGATGTTTTTCCAGAAGGAGATTTTGGTAAACACGCTGTTACACATTATAAAGTTATTGAAAGGTTTAGTTATGTGACTTTGGTGCAATGTAAATTAGAAACCGGTAGAACCCACCAAATTAGAGCACATTTTAAATATATTGGTCATACATTATTTAATGATGAACGCTATGGCGGAAATAGAATTTTAAAAGGAACAACCTTTACCAAATACAAGCAATTTGTTGATAATTGTTTTAAAATATTACCAAGACAGGCTTTACATGCCAAAACCCTGGGCTTTGAACATCCTACTACAAAAAAACATTTGAGTTTTAATTCAGAAATTCCGGAGGATATGCAATTGGCTATTGAAAAATGGCGTAATTATACGATACATCAAAAGGAGTAGTTTGGATTTTCGCTTATTGTTTGGGTAAGTGCAGTAACGGAATTTAAAGTACTAATTTTTAAATTTAGCACTAAACTTTGTTAAGAGAGACAAAACTTTAAACCTGGCACAAAATCGCTATTGTGTTTATATTTCTTTGTTAGCTGCAGGGCTTTTTTTCGGTCAGTTGTATACTTTACTGTTTGGTTACAATGTTAAAGCTCTTTTGCAATTTTTGGAGAAGCGTTGGATATAGAGAAATGCGGAACATTCACGATCAAAAAAACAAATTAGCAAACCATGAGTAATTACAAATGTGCTTGGAATATTAACAACTAATAATCAAACTGCCATGTTATTCCAAAATATATAGTTCTAAATTGAAAATAATCAAAACGGTTAGATTGATAGTTAGAGTTATATAATACTTGTCTTTCGTTATTTTGATTTAGTACATTATTTAATGAAGCAAATGGAATTAAAGCACTTTTTTTGAATTTCATATATTTACTTATAAGTGTACGTTTGCCCTGACTTTGAATCGCTTTTGTCAGCATAAAAACATGTCCCATCGTAATTTATCAGGAGATGTCTAAAGATAATAAGATATTGGATATTAACGTAAGGTTTAGCAATAGAAAAAACCAAAGAAGAAGCGTAAGTATGTCTAAATTAAACGTAAAAAAACAAATTTATTTAGTAACTTTATTTCCTGTATAAAAGTAAAGAAAAATGTATGATTAAAATCTTTTGAAACATATTTTAGAGCTATTAAATTTTTTATTATGGAAGTATTTTGGCATGTAATAATTGCAATTATTTTAGGAGTTTTTTTTGTTTTGGGTGGCTATGGCTATGGTACTGGTATCATACATTTATTTTTTGCTAAAACAGAAAATGATAAAGATGTAATAGCTAAATCTTCTGGAGAGTTTTGGGTTATAAAAGAAATTTGGCTTATAGCCGGAATCTGTTTATTGTCTGTTACTTTTCCTTTATTGTTCGATACTGCCTTTAAGGGTTTTTACATTTATTTAATAGTAATCGTAGGTCTTATTGTATTAAGAGCTATAGGATTGAGATTAAGAAGTAAATTTATATCCCAAACATGGAGAAACCTTTGGTACAAAGCCTTTGGTTTATCTAGTATTCTATTAGCTTTCTTTTTTGGAGTTGCTTTAGGGAATATTATTAG
>JAKITQ010000040.1 GCA_021647985.1 Flavobacteriaceae bacterium
ATTTTGATTTTTTTATCAATTACAAAATACAACTTTTTAAACAGTTTTCCAATTTTAAATCATCCTGAAATATCAATAAAATCAATACTTTACAACTTATTTAATGTGTTTTTCAGGGGATGGCTAAATAAAGTTTAAGGGTTTCATTAATTTTAAATAATATTTTGATGACAAGTAATGTATTATATATAATACGACGAAAGCTAATTTTAAACGTATATAAAAAAAGACCGCCTTTGTAGGCAGTCCTTTTTGTGTAATTTAAATTGGATATAATTTAATTCATAAAACCAAAACCTATGGAAAAGGTTAGTATGGATAAGGAATCTAATTCGCCTACTGAACTACCATACAAATATTTCATAGCCAAATTAATACCTGAGCTAGAGTAACTTAACGGAATAAATACTCCAAATTCGGGTTGAGCGCCAAACACAAATGCATCGGAGTAAAACGATCTTAATCCGATTTCATTTCTTTGTTCAACATATACGCCACCCAATCCAATACCGATATACGGTTTAATTTTTTCTGAATCAAAGAAATAATGTGAAGTAACCAATGTAGGTACTACATTTAAGTAATGTAACTGGGTTCCAGAAATATCACCTTGTACACCATCAATTTCAATTTCAATTGGAGGTAGATCAGTTACTTTTTCATATAAAGTACTCCATCCTACAAGTCCTCCAACAGTAAGGTTATCTTTAATAAAATATCTACCTTCTATAGATCCTCCTCTAAAGTTTACATTACCAATAAAATCACTGGTTTCACCAATTCCCTTAGTAATATCCCAATTTACTGCCCAAAAAGATTGTGCATTACTGCTAAATGCCAAACCAATTAGCAAAATTGTTGTTAAATATATTTTTTTCATCTGTAATATTTTAATTTAAATATGGTGATTGTTCGAAAGCTTGATCTATTCCTGAAATGGTTCTGTTACTATTGCTTGAAGCAGAAGAAGAGAGTAAGCCTCTCATAACACCCGTCCAAGAAGGTTCGGTAATAGTACCATTAAAAGAAGTACTCATACTAAGTACTACTGTTCCCACACCATAAGAAGACACACCTACCATTGGCGGATAACACCACCAGCCCCACCAACCTGGTAAACAAGGAGGGTAAATAATACCAACAGAAGTTTTTTCTCTTAAAACTATAGCTGGTAAAATTGCCGCATCCACGTCAGGTACATCATCATTTCTTTTTATAACCTTAACATTAGGGTTACTTGGAACCGGAATTGGTTGCTCATTATTAGTGAAGATCCAAACATTATCTACACCGTACAAATCAACTAAATTATCAAGTGTGGTATTTAATATTTCGTCGTCAATTTCGCCTTTATAATCAATGTCATCACCGTCACCCGCTTTTAATTGAGCTACATCCCAATAGAGCATAGCTGACTTTGGAGCATTGGTAAAATCGGATGCCTTGTAAAAAGTACTTGTGGTATCTAGGTCTTCTACTGAGACATCGTTACCAGGGTAACATGATGTAAACAAGGTAGCCAAGACAAAGATCATAGCAATTTTTAATACTGTTTTTTTCATAATTTTTATTTTCATAATTAACTTTCGTCTATGTCAATAATCATACCAATTAATAAAATTTATTAAAAATTTTATTTAAAGCGTTTATATAATGTTGTCTGTTATCATTTTCACAGTATTATTTAGCATATTAAAATAATAAAATTGCACATTAAAAAACTAGAAGAAGAGCAATGGTGTTACCATAAGAAAATCTTTAGAATATTTTTTATTTTTCTTATTTAACATTAGTTTTGTCAGAATCAGCTAAACAATTTGATTGCAATCAAAATTTAAATATGATCAAAACTATAAATAGTTTTACATGTAAGTTTGTTGGAATTTTAATATTTATATCGAGCAGTATGATTTCGCAGACTCTCGAAATAGATAAAAATTGGGATAATCAAGTTTATATGGGAAACAAAGTAACTTTTGGGTCTGAAAGATGGAAAGTTTGGATAGATGGTATTTAGAAGGTGTGTCTTCCTTTTTAGTTTCTGAAAATATTGAGATTGTTCCTGATTTTAGACTTAGTATTAAACCTGATGAAATTGAGTTTAGACCCGGACTTGGAGTGCTTTATAAATTTATGGTTGGTACTTTTCAATTTGTTAATCAAGTAAAATGGCAAATAGATTTTAGTTCACCCGATGGAACCAGTGATAATGGTCTACGTTATGGTTTGTTTATCAATCATAAAATAAACGACAAATTGGCAGCTAGTCTTGGTGCAGGTATTTTTTATAGGTGGAGAAATGATTTTCAAGGATTTCAGTTCGTTAGGTTTGGACCCAGTCTGATATACGGAATCAATAAAAAACACACGATCAATTTTAGCTATTTTTTAAGTACTGAGAATAATGGTGAATTATGGGAATGGGCCGGAATACCAGTAATTCAATTGATCATAAATATAAACAAAGATTACAAGTATGTACCAGCCAAATATTTTAATTATTAAGGATATAGTTTATAAAAAAATAATTCGTGTCCGATAAAAGATATAAGACCGTTATGCTTTCTAATATAGAAACTTTATCCAATTTTACCAAGTTTTTTATTTATCTTCGAAGCTATCAATTCAGCAATCAACATTACCATTACTACAACTATAAATGCTAATACTCCGTGCCATGCTCCTTTAAATTGCACTTCATTACCAAAAGCTTGATTGATTACTTCAAGAATTATAAGTTTTGAAATAAATAAAATGGCCCAAGCAGATAAATATCGCATAAATTTCATAAACTTACCTGGTTTTGCATTAAAATAATCCGCAACGCGATGTTCAATTTTTATTGTAAATTTCAATAGAATTTGGAGTAAGATGGCTACAAGAAGTGAGATAGAAAAAGAGCTAATCACAACATTATCCCAGTATTCGTCAAAAAGATTTAAAACTAATAAATCGATCAGTATTGCTGTAAAATATTTTACATAAAGTAACTGTTTGTTATTAAAAGATCCAACTATTTGGGTTTTTTGATGCTCTTTTTTCATAAATAAGAACTTTTTAATTAGTATTTAAATTTATGCGATAGAATTCTCAAATATAAAGGATTATTTAATTTAATATAAACATAAACTTTGTCATTTTTACAATAAAAACTAAATTAGCCGAAATATCATATACTCTCACTATGCTTATTAATATTATTATTGGATTAATTGTAATAGGATTTACCGTTGTTATTCAAGGTTATGGAACCCACTTTTGGTTAAATCATATAGAAAGCAAATACAACAAATTAACAGATATAAAATTCATCAAAAAGAGTGCTAAACTTTTAATTTCTACTGCTTTTTTTCTTTTACTATTACATTTTATTCAATCAGGAGTTTGGGCATTTACTTATTATATTCTACCAAATATTACCGAATTTGAAACTTTTGAAAAAGCCATGTATTTTTCACTAGTAACTTTTACAACTTTGGGTTATGGTGATATAACCATTAGTTCTACAAATAGAATGTTAGCAGGTTTTGAAGCAATAAATGGTATACTACTTATAGGATGGTCAACCGCATTTATGTTTTCTGTGGTTCAATATATTTGGAAGAGAGAATTTAAAATTAAAAAAGATAATAAAAAGAACTAAAGCGCTATGGAGGAAAATCAAGAAGAAATTATTTCTGAAAAAGAGGATAAAAAGGAAGAGAAAAGCCCTATTAAAAAAACAACTTATTTTGTACTATTAGTAACACTTATTTTCTTTTTATGGTATGTGCTTTCTGATAGATATACTCCATATACAGATCAAGCCAGAATTAAAGGATTGATAACTCCGGTAACGGCAAGAGTTTCGGGTAATATCACCAAAATAAATATTAGTCTAAACAGTAAAGTTAAGGCTGGCGATACGCTCTTTCAATTAGATAAAAGACCTTTTGAGATTGCTGTTTTAAAAGCCGAAGCCGAGATTGACAACACAACACAATCTGTTGCGGCAAGTACAGCATCGGTAAAAGCCTCTGTAGGTAAGTTAGGTGTTGCAAAAGCAAAATTAGATAGAGCAGAACGCAACTGGAAAAGAGTACAAAAAGTAATGCTCGAAAATGAAGGGGCCTTATCTGAAGCAGATAAAGATCAGTCGGAAACAGCTTATTTTCAGGCAGTTGAACAAGTGGCGTCTGCTGAGGCCAGTTTAGAAAGAGATCAACAAAGATTGGGAGATTCAGGACCGGATAATCCCAAGATAAGAGGCGCAATTCAGGCTTTAGAAAAGACCCAGTTAGATCTTGCTTTTTCATCGGTTATTGCACCTACTGATGGAGTTATAGAAAGTTATGATATCGATTTGGGTTACTACGCTTCAACAGGACAACCACTAACTACCTTGATATCAACTTCTGATGTTTGGATTCAAGCGAATATGAAAGAGAATAACCTGTCTTTGATGCAAATTGAAGATAAAGTAGAATTCATATTTGACATTGCGCCTGGAAGAGTTTTTAAAGGAACTATTCGAAGTATGGGTTTTGGTGTTGCAACAGATCAAACTAATAAAGGTGGTTTACCGGATATTAAAAGTAAAACAGGTTGGTTACAAGACCCACAACGTTTTCCGGTAATTATTAATATAAATAATAATGATGAATTAAAAGATTTAATTCGCTTAGGAGGTCAGGTAGATGTTGTAGTATACACCGGTGATGGTTTTATTTTAAATACAATAGCGAAATTTAGAATTCGCTTGATGTCGATATTATCTTATGTCAGATAAAGTAGCTCAAATATCGGGTGTTAAAACCAACTGGAGAGCTATAATTCCACTATTGAGATATGTATCAGGTATTGGTCTGATTATGGCAGTTTCTACCTTATGGAATTATGATCTTGCATACCTCACTGCTGTTTTGGGAATAGGTTATATAGCACCCGGAGCAAAACCACTTACATTCAAACAGGGATTAAATTTTATATTTACGCTGATTATCATAACAGGTGTCATATTAATATTTAGCGCGTATTATTTAGATTACCCATTGGTTTTTATGCCTTTATTATTGTTAGCACTGTTGTGGATTTATTATACGGATAAAATAGTAGGAATAGTTAAAATATTTCTATTGATGAGTATTATTGTTATTCCGTTTGTTTCTATTGACTCTGCAGTGATAGGGCGTTATATTGCAATTAATTTAACTACTAACGCACTGATGGCAATTATACTCACACAATTTATATTTTTGATATTTCCATGGTCCGAAGCAGATGAAAAGTTTATTAAAACAAAACAGGCTGGGGCAAAACAATCGGAAATGGATCGGTTTAACTATGCTTTGAACATCGTTATTATTTTAATACCGGTTTTGTTGTTATTTTATTTTTTTAAATTAACTTCCAGTGTACTTATTCTAATATTTATTGCCATATTATCAATGAGTCCCGCCTTGGCGAATCCAAAAGTTGGACTTGTTTTAGTTGTTGCCAATGTTTTGGGTGGAATTGTTGCGATAGTTGGATATAAGTTATTAAGTACAATACCAAATTTTACTTTTATGATATTGTTAGTTCTTTCTGTGGGATTGCTATTTGGAAACCGAATATTTTCAAGTCATAAATTGTCACAGGTTTTTGCAAGTGGTCTGTCAGCTTTTTTACTGATTTTAGGTTCTGTTTTGTCATCGGATGCAGAGGCGGGCGAAAAAGTTTGGCCTCGTGTAATACAAATAGTATTGGCCGTAATTTATGTGGTTATTGCATTTAGAATTTTAAGTGTTTTCAATAATTTTAAAAAAGAAAAAGCACTATGATTTGGCTCCTAAATAATAAAAAGAATATAGGCAAATGCATAAGTGTTGTTATTATGCTAGTCTCTTTACACGCATGTAAAATAGGTGAAGATTATTCTCGAAAAGAACAAAATATACCCGTTGTTTATCGCCATACTTTTTCTCAAGATTCTAGTATTGCCAATTTACCCTGGTGGAAACTATTTAAAGATCCTGTTTTAGTTAGGCTGATAGATACAGCTTTAGTAAATAATAAAAATTTAAAAACTGCTATTGCTAGAATAGAAGAATCTCAAGCTTTATTAAGCATTTCTAAAGCAGATTTTTATCCGAGTATAAATTATGGGACTGCAGCTTCTAGCTCCTATAATACTTCAAGTTCTAATTTTTCGAACTCCATTGCACCGGTGATTAATGTATCCTACAAAGTTGATCTTTGGGGTCAGATTAGAACCTTGAACGATATTGCTTTACAAAATTATTTAGCTACAGAAGAAGCGTATAAAGCTCTAACAATTAGTATTATATCGGCTACAGCAAATGCTTATATTTCTTTAAGAGATTTGGATAATCGATTGAACATTTCCGAAAAAACAGCTCAGAATTTTCTGGAAAATCTCGAAGTAATGCAAGCAAGATTTAATGCCGGTTTTATTAGTGAAGTAGATTTGGCCCAGGCTAAAATTCAGGTAATTGAAGCAAAAACTGCTATTGAAGTTTTTGATCGTTCAAGAAGGCAGATAGAAAACGCAATAAGTATTCTTTTAGGATCTCCTCCTATGGATATTGAAAGAGGATTGCTTTTGGAAGAACAGATTTCTTTACCTGAAGCTCCAACCGGTTTTCCATCTGATTTATTAAACAGAAGACCAGACATTGTTCAATCCGAAAGAAATTTGCATGCACAAACCTTAAGAATTGGTGTTGCTGAATCATTAAAATACCCATCACTTACTTTAAGTGCAAATATGGGCGTTGAATTGATAAACCCAAGCCTGTTTTTTGCCGATCTTACTGCCCAGTTATTCGGTCCTATTTTTAACGGAAAGAGAATTGAAAAAGGTATAGAAATTGAAAAGGCGAGAACAAAACAACTGCTTAATACTTATCAAAATACGTTTCTTATTGCTTTACGAGAAGTTGAAGATGCAATGATTGCGACAGAAACTTACTATAGGGAATACAATTTAAGAAAAGAACAAATGGAGCTTGCTAAAACAGCTGCGCATTTATCATGGGTTAGATATGATGGAGGCTTAACCAGTTATTTGGAAGTACTTGACTTACAAACCTCACAATTTAATGCTGAATTGAAAGCTTCAGATGCTTTAAAACAACAATTAACTTCGCTAATTAATCTGTATGATGCTTTAGGAGGTGGTTGGATAGAAACTCAAAAGAATACTAATTAATGTAAAACTTTATAGATATGAAAAAAACAATTTTAAAAGGAAACCCAATTGATACTTATATCAGGATTATTATCCTAACTATTTTACTGGCAGCAAGTTACTTTATAGTCAAACCATTTTTATTAATTATTATTTGGTCAGCTTTGGTTGCAGTTGCACTTTATCCTTTTTATGAAAAAATCATTAAATTATTTAAAGGAAAAAAGAAAGGGCTTGTTACTACGGTTTTTATTTTGGTATTATTGGTAATTATAATTACTCCAACCGTTAACTTAAGTTCGTCAATTGTAGATTCTGCAAAAAGTTTTAAAAGTAAATTTGAAACCAGAACGGTTGATATTCCACCTCCTAATGATAAAGTAAAAGAATGGCCACTTATTGGGGAAAGGGCTTATAATTTTTGGTCGGAAGCCAATAAAAATCTAGAAAATGTTTTAAGAGATCATAAAGATCAATTAAAAACTGGTTTAGGTAAAATTTTTAGTAGTTTGACCGGATTATTAGGAACCGTATTTCTTGCTTTATTCTCTTTAATTTTCGCAGGAGTTTTTATGCTTACTGCTGAAGGAGGTTATAGTACCAGTATACAATTTGCAAATAGAATAAAGCCTGGAAAAGGCGAAGAGCTTATTAAAATGATCGTTAATACCATTAGAAGTGTAGTAAAAGGTATTTTATTAGTAGCTATAATTCAGGCAGCTTTGGCCTATTTAGGGTTTGTTGTTATTGGTTTGCCAGGAGCAGCTATATTCGCCTTGTTTGTTTTGATTTTAGGAATAATACAAATTCCAGCTCTTTTGGCCATGATACCAGCTATTGCCATTGTTTTTTCAACACACGATTCGATGCCTGCTATAATTTTTACTGTTTATTCTTTATTGGTAGCACTTTCTGATAATTTTTTAAAACCAATGCTATTGGGAAAAGGTTTACAAACACCAATGTTAGTTATATTGATTGGAGCATTAGGTGGTATGATAGCAATGGGTATGTTAGGCCTTTTTATAGGTCCAGTAATTTTGGCAATTGTGCATCAAATGTACATGGCATGGGTTTCTGAAGTTGAATTACCAAAAAAAGTTGAAAAAGTGGTTGAAGAATAACATAAAATATAATTTTGGAATGAACTAAAAGGAAAGAAGTATATGATTCCCGCTTTCTCGGGATTCATAATTCATAACTCATAATTCATAACCCCTATCTTTTATTCCAACAAATGTCTCTTAGCAGCCCTACCAATAAATCTTACTTTTTCCTTAAAACTAAATCTTGCTAAATTTACTTTTACCACACCTTTGGTCATCATGGTTTTTTTAGAGTAATCAATGGCAACATCAACAATTACAGGTTTATTATTATCCGCTTCCTGAAATACTTTTTTCATAACTTGCTCAATTTCAAAGTCATTTGTCATGTGAAAATAAGAAGCTCCACATGCATCTGCAATTCCTTTTAGATTCACATCGCCAATAATAGTTGCAACTTTTCGCTTGAGCGGAATTTTTTGGAACTGAGAAATTTGGCCCAGTTCGCCATCGTGAAAAATAAAATAAACCACACCCAATTTGTTGGAAGCTGCAGTTAGGGTTTCCATACCTGTCATTAAAAAACCTCCATCGCCAACAATACCAACAATCTTGCTTTTCGGATTCATAAATTTAGCACCAATTGCTGCGGGTACACAAAATCCCATACAGTTAAAATCAGTTGGCGATACAAAATGGCGAGATCGATTTACAGGTAATAGTTCAGCGGCCAAGTAAGTATGTTTGCCATCATCAACAATAAATCGGGTTTCATCATCTGTAAATTTGGTTAAGGCTTTAAAAAAGTAACCAGGAGAAACTTTATCTTTTAGTGGTGTTTGTTGCCATTCGTTAAAATATTTTTCTTTCTCGTTTTTGATTAATTTCGCTAAAGCGGAATTGTCTTTTGATTTATTTTTGGTAAGATCCTCTAATGTTTCTGCAAGTAATTTTAATGCTTCCGATGCATCGGCTTCTACATTTATTTTTGTTGGATAATTTTTATCAAATACTTCAGAGTTTATATCGATATGGATTAAATTTTTAGGAACAGTTACACCAAAACTTCCTGTTGCAATTTCTGAAAACCGAACACCAACGGCTAACATAGCATCACAATTTTTAAATGCTTTTTGACAGGCAGGCACTGCATTAGGACCAAATCCGAATCCAGTATGTAATGCATGTGAAGCGGGAAATGATGCTTTGCCCTGTAAAGTGGTACAAACCGGAGCAGCTAATATTGTTGCTATTCTCTCTGTATATTTTGTTGCCTCTGCAGCTCCCCAACCTACATAAATACCTGGGTTTTTAGCTTGTAAAAGCAATTCGGCTGCAGCCTTAATTTTTTGTTTATCAAAAGTTGGATTTTTATACTTTTTGGTATATGGCGTTAGTTGATCAACATCACCTTTAAACATTTGATATTCCATTGGAATTTCAATAAATACAGGTCCGGGTTCAGCCGATGTAGCAATTTCATAAGCTTTGTAAATTGTAGATATGATTTCATTATGCGATTCGATTCTAAAAAATGCTTTGGTAATTTCATTTACCAAATTTTCTTGATCTAATTGATGTAATTGATAATGCCTGCCGCTATCTTGCCGAGTACCACCTGAAAATATCAACATAGGAATACCATCTAAAAAAGCTTCGCCAATTCCGCTCATAGCATTAGTAGTTCCGGCAGCAGGAACAATCATTAAAGTGCCAATACTTTTAGAGGTGCATGAAACACCTAAAGCCATAAAAGATGCGCCGCCCTCATGGGTAACCAATATGGGCTCTATTTGATCAGAATTATTTAATTCATCATACAATTCAATATTGTGAACTCCCGGAATTCCGAAAGTATATTTGACGCCGATTTGTTCTAATGCGTAAACTGCTAATTCTGCTCCTGTTTTTTTCATTTAATTATTTATCTATTCTAAATCCTATAATAAGATTTATTTTTTAATTTTCTCAAAACTCAAAACTCATATAGAATACCTACAAGGTTTTGAAAACCTTGTAGGAAGGTTATTTATTCGTGATATGTTCTGCTGCTTTTTGTGCTGTAAATATACATGTTGCTAAAAATGTTCCTTCTAGCGCTCTTTTACCATGTGAACCACCGCCACCAAATCCGGCTGCTTCACCAACAGCATATAAATTTTCAAAGGTTTTTTGTTCTCCTTTTTTATTTGGAATACTTAAAACCTGAGAATTTAAATTGGTTTGTATCCCACCCAAACTTTTTCTGGATAAGATGAATTCTCGTATAGCAATTAATGGATAATTTTTTGGATTATCTAATTTTTGCGGTTTTAGCGTTCGTTTTTTATCGCCTTTGTATTGGCGTGCATGAACAATTCGTCGAATTTGATCATCGTTCCAGATATTCTTTCCTCTATTAAAATTGTCGTCATAACTTGCAATAGATTTTTTTAAAGTAGCAACTTCAACATCATTTTCTCCGGTTAGTGCATTCATTTTTTTTGCCAACTCTTCTATACTATTTGCTTTGATATAATTTGGAGAATCTTTTTCTAATGTTTTAATTAAGTGCTTATTACCTTTTAAAACCGATTTTAAAAAAGAGAAAATGTTTTTGTTTTTTATGCCTTCATTAAATTCTGATCCTGAAACACCTAATTCTTTGTAGGCAATTTTTTCATTGAGAATTTGCCAAGAAAATTGTTTTTTTTGTTCACAGATTTTAGTTACCAAATAACGAGTATCGAAAGCTGTGATTAATGGCGTTGGCCCCATTCTTTCACCTTTGTAGTTTAACCAAAGTGCCGATTTTGGGGGTACCAAACTAAGTCCGTGATTTTCTCTTTTAGGATAGGGATGAGGTATGCCGGCGGCATAATTCCACATCAAATCAAGATGTGTAACATGACCACCTATTTCATTTACTTTGTCGTGAATTAAACCATCTGAATAATGATGAGAACCATTTAAAATAGTTTTTGGTGGTTGATTCCAGTCTTTATGCCAGTGTTGTCTTACTTTTTGCATACTACCATTTATACCACCGGTGGCGACTATAAAATTATCTGCCTCACAGTTAAATGCATTTTGATTTGCTTCATCAATACCTTTAATACCAACTATTTTTTTGTTTTCAATTTTAAAATCTTCAGCTTTATGTCTAAAAAGAAGTTGTAAATTTTTATAATTTGAATGAGATTTTAAATGATTCAATAAAGCTTCGATCAAACCATGACCTGTACCCCAAACCATATGAAATCTAGGAACAGAATTACCAGGTAGATGTAAGCCTCTTTCTACCCAATGAACAATCGGAAAAAATTTAACTTTTTTAGAAGTAACCCAATCGTAAACTTTAAGTGTCGACTCTAAATAAGCATTGGCCCATTTCTTACCCCAAACTTCATTTTCGTCAAATTCGGCAAATGAAAACCAGTCTTTTTTAGCCAGACTAACGTCATCTTTAATTTTAGAAAATCGCTGTTGTTTTGAATTGATAAAAAACATGCCGCCAAAAGATTCTTTTGCAAGACCTCCAAAGTTTTTTTCAAAATCACGTTCTATGATGATTACTTTTTTATTGGCATCCAATAATTCTATGGCAGCGGTAATGCCGGAAATTCCTCCCCCTATGATTACTGTATTTGCTTGGTAAGTTTTTATAGCCATTTATTAATTAATCAAAAGAATAAATATAATGACCACAAGGTAGAAAAAGAAAAGATATATTTAAAATAGAATTTTGAAATATGACTTAAACAGCTTTACTTCTGATATTGAGAAAATATTTAAACACCAATTATCCAATAAACACCTGCTTTTGAGGATGTTTTTAATGCAATAGCAAATGGAGTTACTGCAGCCAAGTGGTCAGGCTTTGTAATAACGTGTAGCAATACAGCAATAATTCCGGTAATTAATGGGAGAGTGATTTATAATTTTAAAAAAAATTATCCCAGTTAGCAATAGTAATTTTCACAAAGAAACCGAAAAAAATAAGACTGATAATAAATTTTATTGTAGTTGAAGCCAAAAACCCCAAAAAAGAACCCAAAGCTGCCTTTATTGCACGTAAAAAATCTACTTTATATGTTAATTCTCCTATCAAAGCACCTAAAAATGCTCCAATAATAAAACCAAAAGGTATTGGGCTAAATAAGCCAATTATTAATCCAATTGTTGTTCCAATAGCTCCGGCTTTGCTTCCTCCAAATTTTTTGGTTCCCATGGCAGGGATGATATAATCTAAAACTAAAATAATTATTGATATGATAAAAGTTACTCCTAAAAAGGTATAACTCATAGGTATCGCATTGGTTAAATGTAATATTAGTAAGCCAACCCATCCTGCAATCGGACCTGGAATTATTGGTAAAAATGAACCAATAATTCCTAATAAAGCGAATAAAAATCCGAGAATTAATAAAAATACATCCATAAAATAATTTTATAGCAAGATATAAATTATTGCAAGTTATAAAGATACTGTAATAAAATATATTAAAATTTAAGGTGCGTTTACTTCAGGGTTTTGGCGTATTTGATTTGCCATAATAAGAATAAGTAATTTAATTTATCAACTAAATAATTAGTTTAAACTAATTATTTAGTTATATTTGCAATATCAAACTAATACATTAGTTAAATTATGAGTAAACAATTAACAAAAGCAGAAGAGCAATTTATGCAAGTTTTATGGAGCTTGGAAGAAGCTTCTGTAAAAGAAATAATAGCGCAGTTGCCTAATCCTAAGCCAGCATATAATACGGTTTCTACTATAATTAGAATTTTAGAAACCAAAAATTTTGTTTCGCATAAGCCTCAAGGAAGAGGTTATATTTACTATCCACTCATTAAAAGAACGGATTATACCAATCAAAGTTTACACAAATTGGTTGATGGTTATTTTGAAGGTTCTTTTAAAAGTATGGTTTCTTTTTTTGTAAAGAAAAATGATGTTGATATACACGAATTAGAGAGTATAATGAAGGAAATTGAAAAATCTAAACACATAAAATCATGATAAATTATATCGTTCAAGTTTTATTGTTTCAAACTATTTTTTTAGCTGTTTATGATCTAGTTTTAAAAAAGGAAACCTTTTTTCAATGGAATAGGTTTTATTTAATTACAACTTCAATTTTAGCCTATATACTTCCTTTTTTAAAGTTTCAATCGGTTGGTGAAAATTTACCACAAGAATATATTGAAATGTTGCCGGAAGTGATGTTATCGCCAACGACTTATATTGAAAAACAAATCGACTGGTCAGTCATATTATTTACAAGTTTACAATTGATTTTCTTTATAGGATTAGTTTTATCGGCATTATTATTTATCTATAAATTATTACAAATAATTAAGTTGATTGTTAAAAATGATTCCGAAAAGGGAAAAGAATACAGTTTGGTTTTGTTGAGCAAAGAATACACATCATTTTCCTTTTTTAGATATATATTTTTAGGAAAAAACCAGAAGGAAAAAGAAGATATTATCAAACATGAATTGATTCATGTAAAACAAAAGCACAGCATAGATTTGATATTTTTTGAGATACAAAAAATTGTGTTTTGGTTCAACCCTTTTAGTTACCTCTATCAAAATAGAATTACTGAAATACATGAGTTTATCGCAGACTCATTAACGGTAAATAAAAAAGAAAAAAGTACTTTTTATAATAGTCTATTGGCCCAGACTTTTGCAGTTGACAAAATAGCTTTTGTCAATGCATTTAATAAACAATCATTAATTAAAAAACGAATTATTATGTTTAGTAAAAAGAATTCAAAAGAAATTTTAAAATTTAAATATTTATTGTTGATTCCTGTTTTGATGGGAATGTTGGTGTATACTTCTTGTGAAAATACTGAAACAGAAAAAACCTTATCGAAGGTGAATGAAAAGAGATTAATAAAAACCATAATGGGTGGTTATACAAATAAAGATGGAACAGTTGTTAATGAAAAAGTTATACAGACTGAAAAAGAAGGGTATTTAGATGCATACCTTTTTGGTGCAAAACCTGAAGGAAAATTAATCTCTTTTGATGATTTAACAAATGCAGAAAGAAATGAATTTAATGCATATAATGAGAAAATGAAAGAAATTTGGGATGGGTATGCAAAGTATAATTTTTATGAAAAAGAAAATGGAGAAAGAGCTTTTCAAGAAATAATCGATAAAGAAAAATTCAAGAAAAGGATGAATAAAAAAGATTATTCCAATGCATCTGTAGTCCCATTCGCAGCCATTGACCAAGTACCAGTTTTCCCAGGTTGTGAAGATGCTGAAGATCATAAAGCTTGTTTTGTTCAAAAAATAACAAAACATATTGGTATTAATTTTGATACCAGTATCACTAAAGGATTAGATTTAGAACCCGGTAAAAAAAGAGTATATGTACAATTTAAAATTGATAAAACAGGTAATATTGTTGATGCAAGAGCTCGTGCACCACATAAAGACTTAGAAGCCGAAGCCACAAGAGTTGTGCGTGGTTTACCACAAATGCAACCAGGTAAGCAAAATGGTAGAACCGTGGCGGTAATATATACCTTGCCTATTACTTTTGTGGTTGAATAAAATTTATTCAAGGGGTGACTTCAAGTCACCCCTTGAATATTTCAATTAATTTTTTCATAGATTTTCAACAATAACCGCAACGATTCAAAATAATTTGTATTTTCACCTAGTTCAAAAGGGTACAATGTTATTTAGACTATTTTTTGCTATACTTTTTATCTCCTTTTTTACTTCTTGTGATTTTATATCGCCTAAAAATTTTCATTCACTCAAATTGTAAGCAGGTAAATTTAATTCATTCTATGCTATAATCCTCAGAAATCAGTAAAATCTGATCGTTTTCCAAAAGTGTTTTTTTCAAAACAGCGTACGGTATATCCTGTATATCAATATTTTCATCAATAGCACAGGCTGCGGCTGCACCTACACTTTGCCCCAATATCATAAAAGTGGGGACAATTCGTATACTTCCATAACCTACATAGCTGGAAGAAAGACAGGTAGGAGTGATCAAATTGGTACACTCTTCTTTTCTAGGTACAGTAGCATTGTACGATATTTTAAAGGGTTTCCAGTTGTTATTTCCTCCCACATGGGTAAACCCTTCGTTGTAAGCATATCCGTCTTTAACAATTCGTCGCGCATGGTGCATATCAGGTGGCCACCATGCTATGGCTACCGGATCAGATATTGTATCAGGAGTGTTTGCCAGAGTATTGTATTCTGTTATAACATAGTCTGATACCATACGTCGTGCACTTCTGATGTATAATCGCCTTGGCCAGTGTCCGTTGTCCATAAATTCATCTTTGGGTAAACCCCAACCCTGCCAATTTGCACGGGTAATGCTGTCAACCCTTGTGTCATTTTGTAGAAACCAGATCAGCCCCAGGGTAAAGTTACGATGATATTGAATTATGCTATCTTGCATACTATAACTTCCTGAAGGGTATTGCCAGTTATCACCATATAAGTTAGCAGAAAGATCATGCCAACTTCCCAAATCTGTTTTTCCGTTATGTCGGTTAGAAAAAGGGCTAAAAAGTTTCCCTCCTTTATTTAAAAATCGTTTATAAATTTCATAATTGTCAAGATCATAATTTTTAGGCTTTTTAATGGGAATTAGGTTGTCTTTGTTCTTTGTCAAACACATTCGAAAACAGAAACCCTGAATATATTTACTGGGGTCACCTTGTTCTCCCAAATTTCCGAGTTGAATTGTTGGAATAAGCCCGCTTGTCGGATTACCCTCTATAATATATGGATCTACTTTTACAGTAAATTGCTTGAATTTATTTTCTTCCTGAACACCATTCAAAGTTTCTCCATACTTTTTATTTCCTTCGCGAATAGTCTCAGTTGTAATCCCCGCCATATGCAAGAGGTGTCCTTCAATAGAAGCATCGATGTACACTTTTGCTTCTATTTCTACATCATTTTCAAGAATTACTTTCATAATTTTTAAAGCATCTTTTTCTACACCATTGTTTTCCTTTATCCGTGTTTTTCTGATGATTGTAATATTTTCCTCCTTAGCAAGCATTCCTTCAATTATTTTTTCAGCAATTGAGGGTTCATATTTTGAATACCAATTGGGATTATCGAAATTGGCCTGAAGTCCATAAAATGCCTCAACTGAGGTATAAAATTCCCTGGCAATCCCGCCAATCACTCTTGCATTGCCAAAACGTATGTCTTTTCCTAAACCTTCAACCAACATTCCACCCGGATGCCCTGTGGGTTCAATAAGAACCACTTTTTTTCCTAATCTTGCGGCCTGAATTGCCGCAGTAAATCCGGCTTCGCTCCCACCTAAAATACATATATCTGTAGAAAGTAATTTGCTTCTTTCTCGAACTGTACATGTGGTTAAAACAAAACAGATAATGAAGATTAAACTAATTTTAAAACGATTCATAATGCAATACTGATTTATAATTATTAATTAAAAGAGCTGATAAGGTTCGAATATTCATTGATAATTGTTTTGAAGATTCACCTATCACCTATTATTTTAAAAGGTACGACCAAAAAGCAAATCATTTTAGCGAATGTTGTAGCAGCCGTAAAAAGTGATTTAAAGACCTAATAAATTCTATTTTCGCCAATAACTTGAATTATTTTTATTGGCTAAGTTCTAATTATTACAGCGTTTTGTTTAAATAATTTAAAAAGGCTATATGCTTGATCTGTTAAAAGCATTACAATAAACCATTGTCTAATTGTAGTTTTGCTATTTCTTATTTTATCCACATAAGCATACCCGTTTAAATAGTTTTGCAAATATTTAGAACTCACTCCGTTAAAAGGTTTTAAAAACCCTCTGATTTGTTGATGTGTATTAGTAACGTTCTGCAAGTTTACTGTTTTGTCTTTTTTATCCACATGGTCTTTTACTAACAACGATTTATGTTTAATAGTTGGATTGTCTTTAGCAAAACCTTACCTTTAAGTTCCTGCTCTATAAGTAAATTTCCTAGTAACTCATTTTGAACTCCTAATTCGAAGTGCATTGAATAACTCTTTTAGATCTTGACTTATTCTCAAAAGTCAAATATACAATGATTCGCTGACTTATTCAGAACTTAGCCACCTAGAACAAAAGAAATTTCAAAGCGCAATTGTCAATTTTGAAAAGTATTTTAAAAGTAATCCTAATTACTACTATTCATTATTTCAACTGGCTTTGGCATGTGACGATTTTTATAAAGATTAAAGCATAGCCTTAAAACATTTTGAAAATTATATAAAAAAGTTTGATGCAAAAGATAAAAAAATGACGACCTATGTTATTAAACGATTAAGAGAAATGAAGAAATAATTTTTTATGGAAGGAGTTAAAATTGATTAATCAACACCATAATTTAGTTGAGGTATTGCAAACACCAATTTAAAAATAGGCAAAATAAGATTTTTGTACTTTTTGATTAAACAATTAATTTTTTCATAGATTTTCAACAATAATCGCAACGATTCAAAATAATTTGTATTTTCACCTAATCAAAAGGGTACAATGTTTTTTAGACTATTTTTCGCTATACTTTTTATCTCCTTTTTTACTTCCTGTGATTTTATATCGCCTAAAAATTCTCGACTTCAAAATCTAGTTTATTTAGATACGATTATTGATTATAATTCTGTTGATGTTTACCCTTTGTTATTGGTTTGTAACAGCTGCGATACCAACACAAAACAGAATCAATGTTTTGAAAAAGAGCTACTTAAATCTTTAAAAGCTAATTTTGAAGAAAATAATTTAAAAGCAGATAAACAAGTTACAGATACGGTATTTGTAGATATTTTAGTTGATAATAAAGGTAAAATATCTGTCACAAAAATTTACGAAAGTCCTGAAGTTCTTAAAGAAATTCCAAATTTTGACACAATTCTTCGAAAAAGTATACAAAAATTGCCTATCGCCATACAACCTTCATTAAAAAGGGGAATTCCTGTAAATGCAAAGTTTAAATTGCCAGTTGTATTTTTATTAAGAGAATAGAGTTTATTCGTGAAACTGTCGCCCTTTCCATTGGTATCCTTTTTTAAAAGATAACAGGCCAACAAATACTGTAAATATTGGATGTAAAACGCTACTGGTTAAATAAATTTTTAATGAGCTCTGACATTTAAAAAAAAGTGATATTTTATAAAGTAAAATAAAGTCAATATTAAATTTCACCAAAAAAAACAGACCAAAAGTTGACCAGAATACAATTTTAACAATGGCCAAAATAAATAGAACTATAAGATAAGTGTTGGTAATAAAAACTATGACACCTACCATTTTACCAAAATTATTTTCATAAGCGGTAGTTTTTGATGCCCAACGAATTCTTTGTTGTAGAAGTTGTTTCCAGATTTTTTCTGGTTTTGTTTTTACTAATACATCAGTAGATTTTAAATATTTTACCTTTTTAGGGAATTGATTTATCATTTTTTCCAATAAAAAAATATCATCACCACTCGCAATCTTATTATTACCTTTAAAACCATTCACCTCACTAAAAGCAACTTTGCTATAGCATAAATTCGCTCCGTTGCATAGAAAAGGCTTGTCCATGCCAAAGCCGCCAATGGTACTTCCTTGCAAGCTTAAAAAATCTAAATTTTGAAAATTATCTATAAATTTATTTCTTATTTGAAAAGCTACAGGGGAAACAACCATTTTTGGAGATTCGTATTGTATAAAATTATCTAAGGTAATTAGCCAGTTTTTAGGTAAAATACAATCTGCATCGGTAGTGATTATCCATTCGTATTTTGAAGTTTCAATACCAATGTCAATAGCATCTTTTTTTGGTGCATTTGATTTTCTTATATTATCAATTAACATCAAATCAATATTATTATGTTTGGCTTTAAAACTGTTTATGATACTATTAAAACCATCATTAGAATTATCGTTTACTAATACGATTTCAAATTTTTCTAAGGGATAATTTAAGGCTGCTAAACTATTTAATAAATTGGTTAGGTTAAGTGCTTCATTCCTAAAAGGTATAATAATTGTGAAATTAGTTTTAACACTTTTATTTTTAGACTTGTAAACGTCAATTTTATCAAACCCTATTATAAAAAAAAGAATTAAAATACTATAAATGAGTGATATGACTATAGAAATAAAAATCATTAAACGATTTGGTTTTCTTGTAAAATTAAATTTTTGGATTTATATGTCAATACAAAATAACTCCCTAAAACTGATGGTAAGGCAAAATTTAATAACCACATTAAACTGGTGATACTCAATATAATAATTTCATTTATTCCGTAAATATCAAAAAGTGAAACAGCAATACTGCCTTTTATGATCCAATCAAAAATCACAAACCCAGGAATTATGGATGCAATAAAATACATAGAAAAAATAATTGGCATTGCTGTACCATAATCAATTTCTGCTTCAAAAATTATTAATAAAAAATAAAATTGATGAGAAAAAACAAGGTATCTAAAGGCAGAAAGGATTAGATTTTTTTTATGAATTCTTTTAGGAATAGATTTAAAATGTATTAAAAATTTCACCCAATACTTTACCCAGTATTTTTTCAAGATAAAAAGCATAAAAAATAGGCTCGTTATACCAAGAAAAATCCTAATCATTGAATCGATTTTAATAGGGCCGTATAATTTCTCCTCAAAAAAAATAAAACCCAAAACCCCAAAGCATATTGTCGCAGTCATTTGACCAAAATTGCCTAAAAAATTTAAAATCAATACCCGCGGACGTTCTAATTTAGGATAGTAAATTGCCTTGGCTCCATACTCTCCAATTCGATTTGGTGTTATTAATGAAGCGGTTAACGAAGACAGACTTTGTTTGCAGGATTCAAAAAAACTTATTTGCTTTATTGTTGATACCAGTGTTTGCCATTTTATTATTTCTAAAAACCAATTTATTAAAGTGAATAAAAAAAGAACTAAAATTAAAGAATAACTATTTAAGATATTCTCTTGAAGCCTGTTTATAAAAGTCGTGTTTGTTAAAGTTTTATTATCAGATATTTTTAATGTAATAAAATAAAAAGCCAAACCAACAATAAGCAGTTTAATTATAAAAACGAGCCATGATTTATATTTATATGAGATATTGTACATTTATACAAAGAAACAAAATTATATTTGTCAAAATAGATGTAGTTTAAAAAGAAATGAACTTGCAAACAGAAAAAATTATTTTAGGAATAGATCCAGGAACAACAATTATGGGTTTTGGCTTGATAAAAGTTGTAAATAAAAAGATGGTATTGATGCAAATGGACGAATTGATTCTTAAAAAATATAAAGATCATTATACAAAATTGAAACTTATCTTTGAAAGAACACTTCACATTATTGATACTTACCATCCTGATGAGATTGCAATTGAGGCACCTTTTTTTGGTAAAAACGTGCAATCCATGTTAAAATTAGGACGTGCACAAGGTGTGGCTATGGCTGCTGGATTGTCTAGAGAGGTAGCCATTACAGAATATTCACCCAAAAAAATTAAAATGGCCATTACGGGTAATGGTAATGCATCTAAAGAACAAGTGGCTAAAATGTTACAAAATACATTAAACATAAAAGAGTTGCCTAAAAATTTAGATGCAACGGATGGGTTGGCTGCTGCGGTTTGTCATTTTTATAATGCTGGTAAAATTACCACTGGTAAAAGCTACTCTGGTTGGGGAGCTTTTGTAAAACAAAATGAAAAGAGAATCATATGATTAAAACAATCAAATCACACGCAAAAGGTTCATTTTTTTTATAATATCCTTATCTTTTTTTGCTTGCCAATATGCAATTAAAAAAATATCGACTTGTATCATTTTTGTATTTAAACAGATGAAGAAGCGTTTACATGTTAGGTTTTACCTACTTGCTCACAGCTTATCGTAAATTGCCATTTTTAATAACTTATGTCAGGTATTTATATCCATATTCCATTTTGTAAACAGGCATGTTATTATTGCGATTTTCATTTTTCAACTTCTTTGAAGATAAAAGATGTAATGATTAAGGCAATTGTAAAAGAATTAGAATGGAGAAAAAAAGAAATACCTGATCGGGTTGAAACCATATATTTTGGTGGAGGCACACCTTCTTTGTTAAGTATAGATGAAATTCAACTAATAATTAGTACTGTTTATAATAATTATCAGGTAATTGATGCACCGGAAATCACGCTAGAGGCAAACCCGGATGATCTAACATCCAAAAAAATATCAGAATTATCGAATTCAAAAATAAATAGATTGAGTATTGGAGTTCAATCTTTTTTTGAAGAAGATTTGAAATTTATGAATCGTGCACATAATGCGAAAGAAGCATTGTATTGTGTTACTGAATCGATGCGTTTTTTTGATAATATTACCATTGACTTAATTTATGGTGTGCCGAATATGAGCAATGAAAAATGGTTAAAAAATTTACAAATAGCTTTTGACCTCGGTATTCCTCATATATCGAGTTATGCATTGACTGTAGAAGAAAAAACAGCGCTATCGAATTTTATTAAAAAAGGGAAATATCCTCCTTTAGATGAACAGTTGGCCGAGCAACAATTTAAAATTTTGATTGAAGAAACTAAGAAACATGAGCTTGTACAATATGAAATTTCTAATTTTGGAAAGAAGGGTTATTTTTCAAAGCATAATACTTCTTATTGGCAAGGTAAACACTATATAGGTATTGGCCCATCAGCCCATTCGTTTAACGGAATTTCACGAAGTTGGAATTTTTCTAATAATAGGAAATATATAAATTCCATACAAAACGAGGCTCTTCCTCATCAAATAGAAATGTTACAAAAAAATGATCGTTTCAATGAAACATTAATGACCGGTTTAAGAACTATTTGGGGGGTATGTCTAAACAATGTTGAAATGAATTTTGGTAAAGAAATCAAAGATCAACTCATAAAAAATGCACAAAAACATATTATAAATAAAACCTTAAAAATTGAAAAGAATAAGTTGTTAATTACCGATAAAGGAAAATTTTTAGCCGACGGAATTACTGCTGATCTATTTTTAGTTTAGTTTTTTAAGCAAAGTGTTATAAAAACATTGCGTATATTTAATTTTAAATGATTTAACACAACCATAACAATGGAAGCAATCTTAGGCCTTTTTCTTGGTGCAATAGCTACTTACTGGGTTTTAAAATATGTAAAAATTCAAAAAAGTAAAGATAGAACTAATGCCCAATCCATTATCTTAATGGAAAAAATGAGGAAAGTTTGGAAACTAATTACTGTTGAAGGTGAGTTTGCAGAGATTTATCATTATGAAAATACCAAAGAAAGATTCTTGAGTATGATTACCAGTAAGAAAAAGGCAGTGATATTGATAAATGCAAAAGCACATGTTGGTTTTGATTTATCAAAAATTAAAATGGAAGCTAATAATGAAAAAAAAGTTGTAAAACTCACTGATTTTCCAAAACCAGAAGTTTTAAGTTTAGAAACCGACCTGAAATATTATGACAAAAAAGATGGCTTTTTTAACAAATTTGATTCTACCGATCTTACCGAACTAAATATTAAAGCCAAAGAGCATGTTATGTTGAAAATTCCTGAAAGCGGTTTGCTGGATACAGCAAAAAATGAAGCTCTAGAAGCGGTTTTAATGATTCAAAATATTGTGGAGACCATTGGTTGGACACTCGATTATCAAGATTTATTAATTGCTAAGAATAAAAAGTATCATACGGATGTTTTAAATAAAAAAAATATTCAAAACTAAAGTAATAGCGGTTACGTATACTTGTTGTTGGAATTAGATATGGCGGTTGAAGTGTAGTAAATTTAAATTTGATAATAATTAAAAACTTTCTCTTTTGAGAGATTTTTTTTGGTAGTTATTTCTCAAAAAAAAGAGTGAATTTTGTAATAGTTTATTCTAAACATGTTAACTTTTTAGAACAACATGACTAATAGTATACAAATGTTATTTTGAGGACTTATATTTGTATCTGTTAAAGTTATTTTAAATATTTAAACTTGAATCAAGAAAAAGCCTTATCGATTTTAAAATCAGGGAAGAATATATTCCTTACTGGTTCAGCTGGAGCTGGAAAAACTTATGTTTTAAATCAATATATTCAATATCTCAAAGAAAGAAGAATTCCTGTTTCAGTAACTGCTTCAACAGGGATCGCTGCAACACATTTAGAGGGAACCACCATCCATGCCTGGTCGGGTATAGGTATTAAAGACTCCCTTTCTTTAGGTAATTTAAGAGATTTAAGATCAAAAAAGTATCTTAAAAAAAATATAGATAAAAGCAAAGTTTTAATTATTGATGAAATTTCTATGCTGCACAAAAAGCAACTAAATTTGGTTAATGAAGTTTTGCAGTTTTTTAGAGAGACTGACAAAGCCTTTGGCGGAATTCAATTGATTCTTTGTGGTGATTTTTTTCAACTTCCTCCAATTGGAAAGTATGGCGAAACCAATAGAGATAAATTTTCATTTATGTCACAAGCTTGGCTAGATGCGAAACTCTCTATTTGCTATTTAACAGATCAGTATCGGCATAATGATGCCAATTTAAATACAATTTTAAATGAAATAAGAGCAGGTGAAGTTTCGCAAAGATCCATAGATATTTTAAGTTCAAATAATGATGAAATTGATGATGATGAACCCACCAAACTATTCACTCATAATTTAGATGTAAACAGAATCAACACTGAGCATTTAAATGCCGTTAAGGGAAAGAAAACCAATTTCAAAGCAAAAATTAAAGGAAATTTAAAGCTTGCAGAATCGGTTAAAAAGTCAATTATGGCTCCCGAAAATTTAGAACTTAAAATTGGGGCTAAAGTAATGTTTGTAAAGAATAATCATGAAAAAGGTTATTTAAACGGATCTTTAGGTACCATTTTAAAATATGACGAAGAAGGATTGCCAATTGTAAAATTGTTAAACGGTTATGAAATCACTGCAGCGCATGAAGATTGGAGAATTGAAGATGAAAGTGGTAAAATGCTGGTGAGCTATCTGCAAATTCCATTAAGACTAGCATGGGCTATTACGGTACATAAAAGTCAGGGTATGACATTAGATTGTGCCGAAATGGATTTAAGTAAAACCTTTGAAAAAGGGCAGGGTTATGTTGCTTTATCTAGAGTGAAAAGCTTAGATGGTTTGAAATTGTCTGGTTTTAATACAATTACTTTAGAGGTGGATGAGTTGTCTTTAAAAGCCGATAGGAGATTCCAACAATTATCATTAGAGGCTGAAAATAATACTAGTGATGAAGCCTTGGAAAAACTAGCAATAAATTTTATTAAAGATAGTGGTGGTATTAGTAATAAAGATGAAATCAAAGAAAATAAATCCAATCTAAAAAAAGGTCTTAAAACAAAAAAACGATCGACTTACTTAATAACAAAGCAATTCGTAGACGAAGGTCTTTCGTTAAAAAGCATCGCCAAAGAAAGAGAATTAAGTCTAGGTACTATTACTACCCATTTGATTATAATTGCCGATAAATACCCGTCAACAGATTTGTCTCGATTCAAACCGGATAATAAATTATTGGATAAAGTTAAAAAAGCGAGAAATAAGGTTTTAAAAGAAAGCAAAGATCAAAATACAATAAGTTTAAAACCAATCTTTGAAATGCTAGATGGTGAAATTACTTATCAAGAAATAAAATTGTCCTTGGTGTTTTTGTGATTAATGAACACGAATGAATAAGAAAACAATACATGATGGAAATCTCAACAGATTTAGTCAATCTAATAATTAATATTTATTTAAATTTACGGAATGAATATAGAAGCCTATAGAACATATTGCTTAAGTAAACCATTAGTTACTGAGCACTTTCCGTTTGATAAAACCACTTTGATTTTTAAGGTATATAATAAAATATTTACTATTTCTGGATTAGAGAGAAGACCTCCTGCAATCAATTTAAAATGTGATCCCGAAAGAGCTATTGAACTCAGAGAAACAGATGATGGTAAAATTTTACCAGGTTTTCATATGAATAAAAATTAGCCATCCCCCGTTTTTTTAGATGAACGATAAATTAAGTTGTCCACTATGATCCTCTGTGTGTAGTTCGGTTATTTTCCATCTATTTCTGGTTGGCATCAACAGAATTGATATTACTTTGGATATTTTGTAATAGATAAAGTTAGTAAGCTCTCTTAAAGTATGTTTATTGAGATAATTATAACCGGCATCGAGTAACAAACTAATATGCAACGATTGCATCTTCTTATAAACCATATATATGACAACTGTAAGAACAGCAAGCATTGACTGCAAGCCATCAAATGTTTTTATTTGAATATTCTCTAATCTATATTCTTGTTTTATGTGCCTGTGATACTCTTCTATTTTCCAACGCAGGCCATAACCTTTAAAAGCCCATTTTGCTACTTCTATGACTGTAGAAAGCTCGCTTTTGACAAGTAAATAACAGAGTCCTCCATGCCTTTTGTTTCTTGAAACGACTAACCATAATGGGTGTGTGACTCCTTTTACTATATAACGTATTGGTATCGCTCCTAATTCGTAATACGCTAAAACTGGCTTGTCTTTCTTTATTTTAACAACTGTTTGTGTTACCAGAAAATCTATTTTTTTAACCAACTGACTCACTTGAAGTTCTTCTTTTTTGTGAAAAAGTTTTGTGTTCTTTTTTAAACGAATGATAGCTTGTGAACATTCACTAATAAAGAAAT
>JAKITQ010000041.1 GCA_021647985.1 Flavobacteriaceae bacterium
TAATAGGAATCGACCCAAGGGTCGAGGTATTAACCAAGATCCCGCTAGATACTGAAACAAGTTCAGTACAAAAAGCGGGATTAGTTCGACTAACTAAAAAATTGAAATTAATTTTTTAGAGTCTCACTAACAAAATGAATTAATTTATTTACCATGGAGTATCTACTTAAATCAACAGCTGTACTTAGTATATTTTATGTGTTTTATAAAATATTTTTACAAAATGAAACTTTTTTTAAATCCATTAGAATCTATTTTTTAATCGGATTTCTTTCCGCTATATTAATTCCGCTAATTACCATTTCAAAATTTGTTACTATAGCCGCAACACCCATTCCAGAATATATAGCCTTCAACAGTATAACACCAATAATCGAAAGCAATACAATGGAATGGTCTCAAATTTTACTAATGCTATATGTAGTGGGTGTAATATTCTTTACAATAAGATTCTTTACACAACTAGGATCATTGCTCTGGTTTTTATATAAAAATTCTAAAATTAAAAATGGTAAATATTATATGATTACAACCAAAAAATATATTACACCATTCTCCTTTTTTAATTATATCGTTTACAACCCAGCTCAATTTAAGGACTTGGAATTAAAACATATTCTCAAACACGAGAAAATACATGTAAACCAATTACACAGTATGGATACCATACTTTCACAACTTATGGTTATTTTAAACTGGTTTAATCCTTTAATTTGGCTTTTTGATAAAGAAGTCCAAAAAAATCTTGAGTTCATTGCAGATGAGTTTGCGTTTCAATTAAATAAAGAAAAAAAACATTATCAATACCTCTTATTAAAAACTATATGGCCAAATTATCAAATGGCTTTAACCAATAATTTTTACAATTCATTAATTAAAAAAAGAATAAATATGTTACACAAAAATCGATCTAGTAAAACAATGTATATCAAATTTACATTGATAATTCCAATGTTAATTGCATTTATTTTTACCTTTAACACAAAGGTTATTGCACAACATAAAGTTGTTAAAACCATAGAAATTCAACAAGATGAATCCGTAGAGATTATCACAAAAGAATTTACAAAAATCCAATTAGAACAATTAAAAACAAGACTATCTACTAAAGGAATTACATTTAAATTTAAAAAATTAAAATACAATAATCAAAACGAAATTACTGCTATTAATATATCAGTCAAAAATGAAAAAGGCAGTGAAGCAAATATTTCGCAAAAAGGGAATGAACCTATCGAATCAATAAAAATAAAAATTGATAATGAAACAGGAGCTATTGCATTAGGTAATATAAAAGGTTTACATACTTCTAAATTATTATTTACATCTAAGGGCAGTGGAGAAATTAAAAAAATTCATATCAAAAAAGGTAATGAAAAAAACAATGTATTTGTAATAGTAAGTGACAGCACAAAAATAGTACAAAGTGGTGATGACGATGAATTCGTATTCTTTTCAGGTAGTGATAGTGGAGCAAATTCTCGATATATTGTTAAATCAGAGATAGTTGAAGGTGATGACATAGATAAAATGATGAAAATATGGATTTTAAAAGGCAGTGATGCTGCCAGTTCAGAAAGTATTGAAATTGTTAGAATTAATGGTGATGATGATATTATAGTTGGGTCTGAAGTTGCTGAAAAACACAAAGTTATTGTTAAACGAATTAATCCAGATAAGAAAAATATTGGAATTTTAATCCAATCCGATGATGAATCTAAAGGGGAACATCAAGGCAATAGGCTACTTATCGATGCCAATGGTAAAAAGCCATTATTCTTTATTAATGGCAAAGAAATCGAAGATGGCAAATTAGATGATATTGATCCTGATAAAATAAAAAATATAAGTGTTTTAAAAGGCAAATCCGCTACTAAACTATACGGAGAAAAAGCAAAAAATGGTGTAATACTTATTGAGACAAAAAAATAAAGCCAAAAATATTTTTACAGTAAAAATTTTACCTGGGTAAAGCTTTTACTGTTTTCTATTTGAAGCCACCAAGCACTTATCGTTTTCCCATTTACCACTTATGGTTTGTAAATTAATCAACAGGTTATCACAAGTTAAAAAGTTGCCTAAGGTGTCTTTCTTAATGATTTTCATACTACCCTTATTTATTTCCCAAATAATGAAATGAATTAATTCTTGCTTGGTTAAACCCTCGTTTTTATTTGCGATTTTAACTCCAATTTCATTGTTGAACAGATCCATTGTTGTGGCTATTTTGTCTGGGGCCACCCCATCTTCTATCTGCATTTTTTTAAAGGTTCTATAATTACCTTTTTCATGAGCTTCTCCTAATTTCAAGGAGGCTCGTGCTCCAATTTTAATTGATAAACGAGCCAACCAATAACTGTGTTTAAAGGCATCTAACTTACCTCCATTAATATCGGTATCCAATAATTGGGTTTTTCCAATCGAATCGGTAATTTTTAAAACATCATTGGTAATATAAAAAGCTTTTTTGGCTTGAAATGGGTGAAAAATAACCCACCACTTCTCAGGTGAAGATAGGCTTGTGAATTTTTTAACCGCACTTTGTGAAAAAGTGTTTAAACTTGTTAGTAAAAGAAAAATCCATAAGGTTTTCATCATTCTATTTCAAAGTAAAAGATTCAGAAACACCGTCGATAACAACTTTATATTTTCCTTTAGGTAAATAATATTTATCATTTTTTTTCTTTTCAATATCCATATCTTTATGCTTCTTTTGATAGTTTTTCAATCCTATTTTAGAGAAAGTAAAATTATAATCAGCAAAATTAAATCCCCGTGCTGCATCTACCTGCCACTCGTTTAAAATAATAGTATCATCCGTTTTAATTTGTATGGTTTTGGTTCCCGATTTTGTGGTATAAAACGGAATTTCAAAATTTGCTTCATTTGGCTCCATCCATTTATTCCAAGCGTTACCCCAATATTTTGAATGTTTCCTATTTTTCAAATCCAATATAGTCAACTCCTTATCTTTTATCTTACTATACTGTTGTAACGGTGCTATGTTTGCAATATAAATAGATCTTCCGTGGGTGCCAATAACCAAATCTTTACTTTCAATCTGAACTACCAAATCATGCACAGGAACCTTTGGAAAACACGTATCAAAAACACTCCAATCCATTCCTTTGTCAAAAGAAACATAAACGCCATGGTCATTACCCAAATATAAAATATTTTTATCTTCAGGGTCTTCTTTAATAACGTTAACCGATGATTCAGGCAAATTAGAAGTAATTTCATTCCAGGTATTTCCATAATTTTCTGAAACAAAAACATAGGCTTTAAAATCGTCATTTCTATAAGCATTTAAAGTAACAAATACCCTTTCTTTTTTATGCTGTGATGCAATAACTCTAGATACCCAAAGATTTTGAGGTAAGTTTTTTGATATATCCAACCAAAATTCTCCGCCATTTTTAGTCAACTGTACTTTACCATCATCGGTACCAACATACAGTAAGCCAAATTGAAAGGGACTTTCAGAAATTGTAGTAATCGTTCCGAAAGGTACATTCCCAGCTTTTCCACCATAGGTTAGATCCTTAGAAATTGCCACAAAATTATCACCTCTTTGCATAGA
The DNA here is from genome assembly GCA_021647985.1 of Flavobacteriaceae bacterium. Classification (GTDB taxonomy): domain Bacteria; phylum Bacteroidota; class Bacteroidia; order Flavobacteriales; family Flavobacteriaceae; genus Lutimonas. Next base: position 3,584 of record JAKITQ010000041.1, read on the forward strand.
TCTATGTAATTTATTGGATCCTAAATATAAAATATCCGAATTGTGAGAAGATAATAAAATAGGCGTTTGCCAATTAAAACGAAATGCCGTTTCGCCCAAATCATGTTTAGGCTGTATGTCTATATTTTTACCTGTTATGGTATTGATTCTAGAATAATTACCAAATTGAAAACCCGAATAAACAATACTATCATTCCGGTTATCTATTTCCACCTGCATACCATCGCCGCCCATAATACTTTTAAATTGGTAAGCACCAGTTTGATGCCATGAACTTGACTCTTTACTGTTATGCGGCCCTTTCCAAACCCCATTATCTTGTAAGCCTCCATAAATATTATACGGTTTTGCATTGTCTACATTTACACTGTAAAACTGCCCAACATTAGGCTGGTTATTTTTGATCCAATTTTCGCCATCGTCATAAGAAATATTCACCCCTCCATCATTGCCATTGATAATATGACCCGGCAAATCAGGGTTTATCCATAAAGCATGGTGGTCTGCATGTACATTGCTTTTATTTAGTGATTTAAAGGTTTTTCCGCCGTCATCGGATCTTAATATTGGAACACCTAAAACATAAATTTTATCTATATTATTGGGGTGCACTCTAATTTCTCCAAAATAATATCCGTAAGAATAAAACAGGCCATCTATATACTTATCATGGGTTTTACGCCAAGTTTTACCACCGTCCTTACTCAAATAAACTTCAGCACCTTTAACTGGTGTGTCAAATAAATCATTATTGGCATTGTCTAAATAAATGGCCAAATCATTAGGCTGAATCTTATCATTCTTTACCATTTCTTTTACGCTTTTCGCGGAATATTTTTTAGGAAACCTATTTGATTTTAGATAAGCATTCACTTTTTTATTTTCCAATTTTAAAAATGTGGTCTTATCCATATTTTTAAAATCTTCTTTTTTTAATTCTTTATTAATTTTGTTAGCCTCTTTTTTATCTTTTTCCTTTTCTCGTCTGTTTTGATTATCAACAATGGCATAAATATTATTTTCATCAAAAGTGGTCAAACCAATCCTACCTACACCCAAACCTGTTGGAAATCCACTTTTTTCATTGCTGATTTTTTCCCAGATTCCCCCTGCGTCAGTACTTTTATAGATCCCTGAATTTTCTCCATTGCCAGAAAAATTCCAAGATTTTCTATTGCGTTCCCAAGCAGAAGCATATAAAATATTAAACATACCCGGTACGCTTACCACATCAATTATACCTGTATTTTCATTGATAAACAAGGTTTTAGACCATGTTTTCCCACCATCTATAGTTTTGAAAATTCCGCGTTCAGCGTTTGGCGTATACAAATGACCTAGGACACCAATTACAACCTCATCGGGATTATTGGGATTGATTAAAATTCGTCCAATATGATGAGAATCCTTCAAACCTACATGATCCCAAGTTTTTCCATAATCGGTACTTTTTAATATGCCTATACCGGCATAAGAAGACCGAGAAGAATTATTCTCACCGGTACCCACCCAAATTGTTCCGCTATTCCAATCAACAGCAATATCTCCAATAATAAGGGTTTCCGCATTATCCATCACCGGAGTAAAAGTAGTGCCATTATTATTTGTATACCACAATCCTCCAGAGGCATAACCCGCATAAAATTCTACCGGATTCTTTGGGTTGACGTCAAGATCAACAATTCTACCACTCATTATAGACGGGCCGACGGAGTGAAATGCAACATTTTGCACTATAGATTCTTGCCCATAAAATGGAGTTAAACTAAAAAGGCTGAAAACAAAAACAATAAGGTATCTCATAATACTATTTTAAAATTTTTATACATCAACAAAAAACTTGCTTTCTATAAAAGCAAGATTGTAAACAATTGATTAAATTTGTGCAACTAAAATAATATAATTCTCATGAAATACGCAGCAATTAAAAATAATTTATTTATAAAGAACCGATCTAAATTTGCAAAGGCAATGCAGTCAAATTCCATGGCAATATTTAACTCTAACGATATTTATCCGATTAGTGCAGACAGTGCCTTACCCTTTGCTCAGCACCGAGATATTTTTTACTTATCGGGTGTGGATCAAGAAGAAAGTATTTTGGTTATTTTTCCTGATTGTCCAAAAAAAGAGCATCGTGAGATATTATTTTTAAAAGAAACCAATGATCATATTGCCATTTGGGAAGGTAAAAAATTAAATAAAGAAGATGCTTTGAACACTTCGGGTATAGAGACTGTTTATTGGTTACAAGACTTAGATAAGATATTGTTTGAACTTATGACGCAAGCAGAAAGTGTATATCTCAATACAAACGAACACTATCGCGCCTCTACTGAAACCGAAACTAGAGAAGCCCGATTCATTAAAAGTTTACAAAAAAAATATCCGGCACATACTTATTTAAGAAGTCAACCCTTATTACAAAAAATTCGTTCCGTAAAAGAAAAAGAAGAAATTGATTTAATTCAACAGGCTTGTAATATTACCGAAAAAGGGTTTAAAAGAGTTTTATCATTCACCAAACCCGGTGTAATGGAATTCGAAATTGAAGCTGAATATATTCATGAATTTATTAGAAACCGATCTGATGGTTTTGCCTATACACCTATCATAGGTTCTGGATACAATGCTTGTGTTTTACACTATATTGAAAATAATCAAACATGTAAAGATGGTGATGTTATTTTAATGGATGTTGGAGCAAGTTATGCCAATTACGCCAGTGATATGACGCGTTGTATTCCCGTTTCCGGAAAATTTACCGATAGACAAAAAGCTGTTTACACCGCTGTTTTAAATGTGAAAAAAGCTGCAGCTAAATTATTGGTCCCAGGTACAATTTGGGCAGATTATCATGTGGAAGTTGGCAAAATAATGACCAAAGAATTGATTGGTTTAGGCCTAATCACAAACGATGATGTGGCAAAAGAAGACCCAAAGTGGCCAGCCTATAAAAAATATTTTATGCATGGTACTTCTCACCATATGGGATTAGACACACACGATTATGGTATTTTAACCGAACCTATGGAAGCAGGAATGGTTTTTACTGTTGAACCAGGTATTTATATACCAGATGAGAAACTAGGAATCAGACTAGAAGATGATTATGTTATTCAAGAAAATGGTGAACCTTTTAATTTAATGGCCAATATACCTATTGAAATTAACGAAATTGAAGCTTTAATGGCTCAAAAATAAATTACTCAAGTTCTTAAAATTATAAAAGGGGTCTTATATCTTTGATCGAACACGAGTGATTTTAATTAAATTAACGCCAATAAAAACCAGTAAAGCCGGTAATAACCACCCCAAATTATAGCTCCCTAAAGGAATCAATTCTTGAGCAGGAAGTATTTTTTCTTCGGGTAAAATAAATTGCATAAAGTTAGGTATGCTAAAAAATATCGTAACCACAACAACCGCTCTAAAAACTGTTTTCGATGCATATTTATCTGGCAAAACATTTAACAAAATCAGAACTATTGTAATTGGGTAAATAAACATAAGCACTGGTAAAGCAACAATTATAATATAATGTACGTCAAACTGACCAATGGCTATTCCTAAAACACAACTTATTATGGCAGTTATTGTATAAACTATTTTTGAATCATTAAACAAGCCTTTAAAAAAATCAGCAGTACCAACAATTATTGTTACCGCAGTTGTAAAACAAGCCAATGCAACAAGAATACTTAAAAACAAGGTGCCAATATTACCAAGGGTTTTGACACTCAGTCCAGACAGTAATTCGGTACGTGTAACAGAATTGTCAAATTGCGTATTATAAAATGCCCCTATATATATCAAGCCTCCATAAATTATAAATAAAAGGTATTAAACCCCAGGGCAAGCCCTGGACCCATTAATAGGAATCGACCCAAGGGTCGAGGTATTAACCAAGATCCCGCTAGATACTGAAACAAGTTCAGTAGAGGAAGCGGGATTAGTTCGACTAACTAAAAAATTGAAATTAATTTTTTAGAGTCTCGCGAATAAGTAATCCTTTATCATATACAATAATAACCTTGTTTTACTAAATTTGCAATAAATACGTGAATTTTAATCATGCCAAGTATAAATTTTAAAAATGCGAAGATCTATTTCACTTCTCAAGGAGAGGGAAATACTATTGTTTTTCTTCATGGTTTTTTAGAAAACCTATCGATGTGGCAAAATATAAGTCCTGTCTTGGCAAAAAATAACAGGGTGATTTGTATCGATCTTTTGGGTCATGGAAAAACGGAAAGTTTGGGCTATATACATTCCATGGAAGAGCAGGCTCAAATGGTAAAATTTGTTCTAAACTTTTTAAAACTTAGAAAATACATCATTATTGGTCATAGTATGGGTGGTTATGTTGGTCTCGCTTTTGCGGAATTGTTTCCAAAAAATATCAAAAAACTTGTCTTAATGAACAGTACAGCTATGGCTGATTCTGACGAAAAAAAGACAAACCGAGACAGGGGAATAAAAGCTGTAAAACACAATGCTGGTCTTTTTGTTAAACTTGCAATTCCTAATTTATTTTCAAATAAAAATAAAAAAATATTCTCCAAAGAAATTGACTTAATTATACAAAAAGCACTTCAAATGACGGCACAAGGTATTATTGCTGCCATGGAAGGTATGAAAATCAGAAAAGACAGAAGATTTGTTTTAAAAACTAATTCTTTTCCTATACTTATGATTATCAGCAAACAAGACCCTGCATTGGATTATCAAAGTTTGATTAGTCAAATAAAAAACACACCTGTATTAAAACAAGAGTTCCCTGATGGACATATGAGTCATATTGAAAATAAACAAGCTTTATTAGATACTTTTATTTCTTTTTTAAAATAACTTGAATTTCGAATTTTCTCTTTTTTAATCGTTTAAAAAATAATAATTAACTTCGTTTCTTTTTATTATTATTCCCCTGGCTATGAAATTAAAAACTACCCTACTCTCTTTCGTTTTATTTATCAGCTTTTATTGCCATGCACAAGATTGGAAAACCTACCCCTATACACCTAGTGGCAGTTTGGTCTCTTTTTCTGAAGATGAAGGGAGGCACAGCACTGAACCCATTGAATGGTGGTATACTACCGGGCATATCACAGGTAGTTTAACCGGAAATAATTACTCTTATATGCTTAGTTATTTTTACTACCCAACGCAAGGTTATGACGGATTTAGAATATTAAATCTAACCAATGATGATACAGGACAGAATTATTTTGACACCAAACCTGTTGATTATGATATATTAGCATTAGATAAATTAGATATTCAAGCTTCGAGTATTTTTATTCCAAAAACAGAGTCTTGGAAAAATAAAAAAGATGGCAATAATAACATTATTCCGTTTGAGTACGATCTTTTTGCGGCAACTTCTTCCATAGAAATTAATTTTTCTTATAACACAACCAAACGCCCTCTTATTTTAGGCGATGATGGTAAATTTGATCAGGGCTTAAATAGCTACACTTATTATTATTCACAAACAAAGAATGAAGTATCAGGTTCTATAACAATTAATGGCATTTCAGAAAATATAACCGGAAGTGCATGGATAGACAGACAATATGGTTCTTTTAATCCGCTAGAAGATGAAAAATATGAGTGGTTCAGCCTACAGTTATCCAATGGTATGGATATCAATCTTTGGAATTTATTTACTGACAATAATGAAATACCTAACAACCTCAATTATAAAATATTATCGGCATATGTAGATGAAAATACCCAATACACAAATGCCGATTTTAACTTAGAAAGATTGGCCTTTAATTGTACCCCAGAACCTGTAAATTGTTACGCAAAAAAATGGCGATTAACTGCAGATAAAAACAATATCGATTTGGTGATCTCCGTTTTACATCTGGATTCTGAAGTACAACTACCATTTAGATTTTACGAAGGGTCAACAACAATAACAGGAACAATTAATGGTGTATCGGTTACAGGAAAAGGGTTTGCTGAACTTTTACACAGCTATGAAAAACCTAATCTTACCCTAACCAATCCTATTGACGACACTTTTAATTCTTCTGAAAATATTACATGGAATTTAAACAATGAAGATGATGGAAACCCTCTTTTATACGATGTAGCATATAGTATTGACAACAAACAGAATTATCAAACTATTGCCCAAGGTATTAGCGAAACTTCTTTTTTATGGGAAAACCCAGACATACCAACAGGTGAAATTATATGGTTTAAAATAACGGCGTACTCGGTTGATTTGACACTTGAAACTACTATCATATCAAGTTCATCATCATTTACATTACCTGTTGATCTATTTAGCAAGTTTAATGTTGTTTTGTTTCCCAATCCTAGTAGTTCTGCATTGCATATTGATCTCAATGAAGTTGTAGCGGATATTAATTATCAAATCACCGATATTAATGGTAAAATACTTCTTGATAAAAACATTCAAAATATTTCTACCTTAAATATAGATATAAAATTGTTTAAACCAGGACTTTACTTTCTTAAAATCAGACAAGAAAAAAAAATAATGTATACAAAGTTTATTAAAAACTAGTGTTTATGGCTGTTAAATGTCCCTTGTGTTTTGGTAAAAGCTCCTCCTTTTTTAAAAGAAAGGTGCAAGAATTTTTTGAATGTAAAAATTGTATGGGCATATTTAGAGACACCAAACAATTCTTAAATAAAAATGAAGAAAAAAAAAGATACCAACACCATAAAAATAACATCAACGACCTTGGGTATCTAAAATTTGCTTCTCCGATTCTTTCCGCAATAAAAAAATATTTTAACACCAAACATAAAGGATTAGATTTCGGTGCTGGGCATACCCCAGTAATCTCTGAGTTATTAAAATTAGATGGCTACCAGGTTGATATATACGATCCTTTATTTTTTAAAAATGAATTGCTCCTAAAAAATAAATATGATTTTATAAGCAGTTGTGAAGTTATAGAACATTTTTACAACCCTTTGAAGGAGTTTACATTATTATTTAACCTGCTAAAACCACGAGGTAAATTGATTATGATGACCTATATTTATGATAAAACCATTGATTTTGAAAAATGGTTTTATAAAAATGATCCTACCCATGTTTTTATTTATCAAAAAGAAACTTTTTTATGGATTAAAAAACACTTTGGTTATAAAAATGTTAAAATAGATAATAGGTTAATTGTATTTTCTCGATAATTATTACCTTGGGTAATATCTAAAAAAATAGAATAATCATAAATAAAAACTAATGAAAAAAATAATTTTAACCATAATGATTCTTTTAATCAGCATACCAATCCTAGGGCAATCAAAATCAGAAAAGAAAAAAATTAAGGAAGAACAAAGCTTAAAGGGTTATGCTGCAACAAATGAATTAATTGCATCGGGTAATTTTGAGTTTATTGCTGATTGGGCAAGAACACAAAGCGGAAAACGGATCAATTTAATTACCAACCCAAATTACTTAAGAATAAATAAGGATTCGGCCGATATTTATTTGCCCTATTTTGGCGTTGTTCATATGCCAACTGCTGGTTTTGCATCTGAGGGGGGCATAGTAGTTAACGGTATTGTTAAAAATTATAAGGTTGAATTAAACGATAAAAAACAAAAAATTACCATCAAGTTTGATGCGAAAGGTAAAACTGATCAATTTGAATTTATATTTTTTGTTTACAAAAATAAAAGTGCCACAGTAATCGTAAACAGTAATAGTAGAGGTAGTATTAGTTATGATGGAAATTTATCTGAAATTGAAATAAAATCGAAAAATAAATAAAAACTATAGGCTCTAGTTTAAAATAGCTATTACATTCGCATTACCTAATTTTAAAGGCTTCGGGGTTACTCGATGTTAAAAATTACATCCAATAAAACAGAACAATCGACTTTGTTTACAAATATCAACGCTAAATTAAACTAGAGCCAAACTATACTATAAATCTAGATGTGAATTTTTAATTTGACATGTAATTTTCTTGCGGTATAAATACTTATATTGCGCCTCATTAACTGAATTTCAAAAAAATAATATGACTCGTTTTACTTCTCTTTTATTTTTTCCATTTTTATTATTTATCATATCCTGTACTAAAAAACCAGATCTAATATTTACTTTAGAAGGAAAAATAAGTCCGGTTAAAACCAATTATGTTTTATTGATTGAAAATACAGATATAGAAAGAAAGGCCACAAAAATTGTAGATACAATTTTCTTGGATAATAAAGGTGATTTTAAGATTGATTTTAATTTAGAGCCCAACTTATATACTTTACAATTCAATATGTCTAATCAAGTTGTTTTAGCTATTGATAAAGGGCAAAAAATAAAAATTGAAATTACCAATGCCAATTTAAAAGATTTTAAATCAACCATTACCGGATCAAAAGATACAGAGGCTTTATTGGCTTATGAGACTTTGAGAAAAAGATCTTTAGACTCCTTGGTGCAATCTGTACGGCGGGAAGTGAAAAAAGTGAAAAAAAGTGAAAACCCGGATGAAGAAAAAATAAAAGATTTAGAGCAGCTTGAAATAAAAAATTACAGTATTCATTTGGCAGAACTCAATGCGTTTATCAAATCCAAAATGGGCAACACAATTGGTATCTATGCTACCTCTATTCGTTGGAAAGGAGAAGAGAATTTAAGCTTTTTTGATGCCTTAACCAGTGATTTTGAATCTGCACATCCCAACCTAAAAATATCTGTAAAACTTCGTGAAAAAGTAACACGTTTACAACAAACCTCCATTGGAGGAACTGTTATAAATATAGAAATGAAAGATGTAAAAGGAGGCCTAGTAAGTTTATCATCTGTCAAAAAAAAATATACATTAATTGATTTTTGGGCAAGCTGGTGTGGACCTTGTAGAAGCGAAAGTAAAGGATTAAATGAGCTTTATGAGAAATATAAAGACAAAGGTTTTGAAATTTACGGTGTTTCTTTAGATACTAAAAGAGATAAATGGATGGATGCTCTAATTAAAGACCATCGAATCTGGCCCAATGTATCCTCCTTAGAAGGTTTTAAGACACAGGCCGCATTTGATTTTACAGTCACCTCACTACCAATGAATTATATTATTGATGAAAACAATAAAATTGTTGGTAAAAACCTGCATGGTAATGAAATAGAAAATCTTATTGCGCGTCTTTTAAAATAATTACAAATTATCTTTATTCATGGCGTTCCAACCTTGCGCGACCAGTTCAATTTTTTGATTTGCCCGTGTAACTAGATTTTTACCTTCAGATGCTTCCGTAATATGACCAATTACAGTAAGGTTTGGGTTCGCTTTAATTTTAGGAAAATCTTCTTGTGAAATAGTAAATAACAATTCATAATCTTCACCTCCGCTAAGGGCAACCATGGTGCTATCTAAATTAAATTCTTCGCAAGTAGATATTACTTGTTGATCCAAAGGAATTTTATCTTCATACAAGTTACACCCTACTTCCGACTGTTTACAAATATGTAAAATTTCTGATGAAAGTCCGTCAGATATATCGATCATAGCAGTTGGTTTAACCTCTAGATCCTTAAGTAATTTTACAATATCCTTTCTTGCTTCCGGCTTTAACTGTCTTTCTACCAAATAGGAATAATTTTCTAATTCTGGTTGGGCATTTGGATTCACTTCGAAAACCTGCTTTTCACGTTCTAAGACCTGTAAACCTAAATATGCCCCGCCTAAATCTCCAGTAACTACTAATAAATCATTAGGTTGGGCACCATTTCTATAAACAATATCCTCTTTATTTGCTTCACCAATAGCGGTTATACTAATCAGCATGCCTTTGGTTGAAGAAGTTGTGTCTCCGCCTATAAGATCCACTTGATATGCATTACAGGCCAATTGAATTCCGGCATATAATTCTTCTAATGCCTCTAAAGGGAATCGATTGGAAACTGCAATAGAAACAGTAATTTGTTTTGCTGTACCATTCATCGCATAAACATCAGATAAATTAACCATTACTGCCTTATAACCAAGGTGCTTCAATGGTGTATAACTCATATCAAAATGTACTCCTTCTATCAAAAGATCAGTAGTAACCAAGGTTTGTTTTTTGCTTTTTTCAATAACAGCACAATCATCACCAATACCTTTAACAGTACTATCATGATGAATTTTTACCTGTTTGGTAAGGTGCTCAATTAATTTAAATTCACCTAATTCGGATAAAGAAGTACGAGATTGATCTTTATTTTCTAACATAAATATAAATTATTGATTTTTAGTAAAGTATGCTAATCTATTGATTTAATTATTTTTTGCAAAATTACAAAAGTTGTAAGAACTATAGATAGTGAATAACAAAATTTATTGTATTTCAAAATCCTATACAGATAAAATAATTTATATCTTACCATCTTTAAAAAAATTTAAAATTAAAACCTCCTTGATACCAATACAAAATATGATCAAACCATATAATGTCTTTCCAAATATTCTTTTAATATTCTTTTTTTCTCTTGTATTATTTGCCTGTTCGTCATCTGATGAAAATACTGTAGATGACAATCGAACTCCATGCAAAAATGGTATGGCGGGAACTTTTCCTTGTGATAATTACGATTTAATGTCGCAAGTTTCATTAAGTAACATGTCGGCCTTATCAGGAAATGATTCATGGGGGTGGACTGATAGTACAACAGGAAAAGAATACGCCATTATGGGGCTAGATAATGGTACTGCTTTTATTGATATCTCAGACCCAACTGCTCCAATTTATTTAGGAAAATTACCTACAGCAACACAAAATAGTTCTTGGCGTGATATCAAAGTTTATAAAAATTTTGCTTTTATTGTAAGTGAAGCTAATAATCATGGCATGCAGATTTTTGATTTAAATCAATTAAAAAATGTAGAAAGTCCACCTAAAATTTTTTCAGCTAATGCACATTATACCGAATTCGGTGACGCACATAATATAGTTATAAACGAAGCTACTGGAATGGCCTATGCAGTAGGAACCAATACTTTTGGAGGAGGACCACACTTTATTGATATTCAAAATCCTTTAAACCCTGTTGCCGCTGGAGGATTTGCCGCAAGCGGATATACGCATGATGCTCAAGTTGTAACTTATATGGGACCAGACACCGACTATCAAGGAAAAGAAATATTTGTTGGTAGCAATGGAGATAAAATTGTAATTATTGATGTTAGTGATAAATCCAACCCTGTTGAAATATCAAGTATTTCGTATAGCGGACTGGGCTACGCACATCAAGGGTGGTTTACTGAAGATCAACAATATTTTATCGCCGGTGATGAATTGGATGAAAAACAAAATGGTATTAAAACAAAGACTTTGATATTTGATTTTACAGATTTGGATAAGCCAGTTTTACAATCGAGTTATTCAGGACCTACCTTAGCTATTGACCATAATGCTTATGTAAAAGACAAGCTTTTATTTTTAGCAAATTACACTGCCGGTGTTCGCTTTATTGATATCACAAATATTGCCAATGGTTCACTAAAAGAAATAGGATATTTTGATACTTATCCCTTAAGCAACAATGCTGAATTTAATGGTGTTTGGAGCGTATATCCTTATTTTAATAGCGGTAATATTGTAATTAGCGACCTTAATGGAGGATTATTTATCGTTAAAAAAAGCGGTACTTAATTAAGAATTAATTATTTAAAATACAGACGAGTATAGCAAATACTATATTGAATAAAGCTTTTAAAAATAGTTTGAAATTAGCAGCCCAACGGGTCCGGAAAAAAACTCAATAAATGGGTCGTTAAAACAACATCAAATGATAATTTGCGGTCATCCCCACCGACCTCGTTTTCCTGACCCTAGTGAAATTCCGCAATTTAATGACGGTAGTTGTGTACATCCCGATTCTATTATTGGTATAGAAATAATTAATCTAAAAACATCCTTAATTAAATGGATTGAAAAAACGGATCCTAAATCAAAAAAAAGACAAATTGAAAAAATTATTTTAGAAGGGCCAACTGCATTGGAAAAATTTTTATAATAGTTTTAGTTTATTTTTACCACTCCTTTTATACCTATCAAAGGGCTACCAATTTAATTGTTTTTTTATATGCATAAAAACCTTAATTTTATCTTTCCTATGAAAAAATTATCACTTTCTACAAAAGTTCTCCTCGGTGTATTGCTGGGTGTTTTTTTAGGTTTGTTTTTTGGCGAAGAGGTTGGCTGGCTTTCCATACCGGGAGATATTTTTATTGGCTTGTTACAAATGACGGTATTGCCATATATCATGTTTTCATTAATTGTAAATATTGGTAGATTATCAATGGAAACAGGAAAAAAAATCATTAAATATGGTTTGATATTTTTATTCTTACTCCTAAGCTTAGGTATATTTTATTTAATGATCTTACCACTGGCTTTTCCTCAATGGGGAAGTGGTAGTTTTTACAGTAGTGATTTTGTACAACAATCAAAGCCTTTTGATTTTGTAAAACTCTATATACCTGCAAATCCCTTTGCATCCCTAAGTGATAATATTGTTCCTGCTGTTGTTCTTTTTAGCATTTTTATTGGCCTTGGTGTAATGAAATTGCCAAATAAAGAGGCCTTACTTAAACCTCTAGATGTATTAACCGATGGATTAAATCAGGTAAATAAAATGATCGTGAAAATTACACCTATTGGTGTTTTTTGTATTGCTGCGGGTGTCGTAAGTAAATTAAGTTGGTCAGATCTAAGTAGATTACAAGGTTATTTGTTGGTTTATTTATTGGCGGTTATACTAATTACTTTTTTAATACTGCCCTACGTTATTTCTATTTTTACGCCTTATTCTACCAAAACGATTTTTAAAATTACCCGTTCTACTTTGATCACCATATTTGCAACAGGTAAAATTATTGTTGTATTTCCGCAATTGATAGAAAATATTAAAGAAATTCTGGAAACACAAAAAAATGTTACTAAGAAAATGCAAGACGAAGTGGATATAATTATGCCTCTGGCATATCCATTTCCAAATTTAGGTACTTTTATGATCTTTATATTTGTACCTTTTGCAGGGTGGTACACCGGTGAAGCTCTTGATTTTACAGATTATCCTATTTTTCTTAGTTCTACTTTATTGAGTAGTTTCGTTGCCCCAATTACCGGATTGCCTTTTAGTTTAGACCTATTAAAAATACCCCAAGAAACATTTCAATTGTTTGTTGTTTCTACTGTTTTAACTGATAGAATTAGAGTGGTTTTGGGAGCCTTTCACTTAATTACACTTACATTATTAACACTTACTGCCAGTGCAGGGTTTTTGAAATTCAAAAAAAGAAAATTTATTCAAGCATTAATTGTTATCTCAATAACTAGTTTTGTTTCCATTTTTGGAATGCATAAATTACTTAAAAAAAGTATGCAAAACATCCCAACCAATGAAGAAATAATTAACAGATTTGAATTGATTAGTCCACAGCAAGATTTTGTTGTTCTAGAAAAACCCAAAAAGAACCCCAATAGAAAATGGAGAGGTGAAAATACTTTGAGCAGAATTAAAAGAAGAGATAAAATTAGAATAGGTTTTTATGAAAAATCTGTGCCTTTTTCATTTTTAAACAAGGATAGTTTATTAGTAGGTTACGGCATTAATTTAGCCCACCAATTGGCAAGTGACCTTGGGGTAAGCATTGAATTTGTACCGGTTAAACACGGACAATTAATATCGGAAATGAAAAATGATTATTTTGACATTATAATGTCCGATATTTTTCTTTCTAGCAGATATGCAGAAGAAATTGAATTGTCAAAACCTTATTTAAATGTGTCTTTGGCCTTACTTACAAAAAAAGACAATATTCTTTTTGATGATTTTGATACTACTACTAAATTAGACACTTTTACCATCTCATATTTCGAACGCAAAGAAATAGCAAAAGAATTTTTGTCTTATTTCCCTAATGGAGGGTCGTATCCTTTAAATAGTTATGATGAAATTTTTGAAATAAAAAAGAGAGATTCCATAAATTTAGATTCTATTCAATTAGATTCTGTCAAATTAAAAACTATCAAAATAGATGCACATTTAACAAGTGCAGAAAGGGCTGCGGCCTTAACTGTTTTTTATCCAGGGTATAAAGTTGTAAATCCATTACCATATCACTTGAGTAATGCTTTGGTGTTTCCAATTGCCAAAGATGAAGTTTGGCGACGTTATATCAACAATTGGATTGATTTTAGAACACAAGATGGTACTTTTCAACGCGTTTATGACCAGTGGATTCTAGGAAAAGAATTTAAAAAACAAAAGAGCAAGTGGAGTATTTATGAGAATATAATCAAACCTAAATTCGCTACGCACAAGGATACTTTAGAAGTAATTGAAAAGTAATTTTATACTAGATAAGTTAATATGGAAATAATTAATAAATTCTTAGATTTTGAAATTTTACACCTTGGTGATTACTCGCTTAAAGTGTATCATATTTTTTCTGTTTTAATGATATTATTAATTACCAAAATCATTACTTGGATTATCAATAAGGCATTAAAAAATAAAAAACTAATAAAAATTGAAGAGAGTAACTGGCATGCTGTTTTTCAAATTATTAGTTATATACTTTGGATTATTGCCACAACACTTATTTTAGAAACCATTGGTGTTAGAGTAACAGTATTAATTGCTGGTTCGGCTGCCTTATTGGTTGGCGTTGGTCTAGGCTTACAACAAACATTTAACGATGTTATTTCTGGCATTATTTTATTGATTGAAGGAACCACAAAAGTTGGAGATATTTTAGAAGTTGATGGAGATGTTGTTAAAATTCAAGATATAGGTTTACGAACTTCTAAAGTACAGAATCGCAATAATATTTCTATTATTATTCCAAACTCTTTAATTACAACCAACAAAGTAATCAATTGGAGTCATCAATCTACCAAGAGTCGCTTTAAAGTAAATGTTGGTGTTGCATATGGTAGTGATGTTAACTTGGTAAAAAGAGTTTTGGAAGAAAGTGTTTTATTACATCCAAAAATTACTTATAAAAGGTCTGTTGAGGCTAGATTGGTTGATTTTGGTGATTCTTCTTTAAACTGGGAAATTTTCTTTTTTAGCAAAGATGCTTTTCGAATTGAGAAAATAAAAAGTGAAATTAGAATGAATATAAACAATAGTCTAATTGAAAATAACATTAATATTCCTTTCCCTCAAATGGATGTTTATATTAAATCTAATTCCGTTTCTAACGACCAACAAACCAAATGAAAAATTTATCACGCTCAACAAAAGTCTTGCTCGGTGTATTATTAGGTGTATTCCTAGGCCTGTTTTTTGGTGAAGAAGTTGGTTGGTTTTCTATACCTGGTGATATTTTTATTGGCCTGCTACAAATGACGGTTTTACCATATATTATGTTTTCTTTAATCATAAACATTGGTAGGCTTTCTATGGAGACCGAACAAGTAAAATAGTGTTAAACAGTTTAAGTTAAAGATCATGAGACCATATATTCTAGCAGAAAGTAATTGGAAAGAAATCAAAAAATCTAAATTTAAGTTGGCTATACTTCCGTGGGGTGCAACTGAAGCTCATAATTTTCACTTACCCTATGCTACCGATAATATAGAAGCAAAAGCCATCGCTGAAGCCTCTGCAAAAATAGCCTGGAATAATGGTTCCAAAGTAATTGTTTTACCCACTATACCTTTTGGTGTAAACACTGGGCAAACAGATATTTTATTAGATATTAATCTGTATCCCAGTACGCAATTTGCTATTTTATCTGATATTATTGAAGTTTTAAACCGACAAGGAATTTATAAGCTTTTGATATTAAACAGCCATGGTGGAAATGATTTTAAAACCATGCTAAGAGAATTGGGTGTGAAATATCCAAAAATGTTTCTTAGTACTTGTAATTGGTTTCAATGTTTAGATAGAAAACCATATTTTGATGAACCAGGTGATCATGCAGATGAAATGGAAACCAGTTTGATTTTATACCTTGACCCGAAACTTGTTCTCCCTAAAATTGACTGGGGAAAAGGCAGTGAAAAAAAGCACAAAATCAAATATTTTTCTGAAGGTTGGGCATGGACAGAAAGAAAATGGTCGAAAATTAGTGAAGATACAGGTGTCGGAAATCCTGCCTTGGCAACTAAAGCCAAAGGAGAACGATTTTTTAAAGCAGTAACCAATAAAATAGGAAATCTTTTTATTTCTTTGTGTGAAGCCGACATAAATAATTTATATCATTAAACCTATATGTTTTTAATAGATCACCCTTACGTTTCTGATTTCTTAATTATCTCCTTATGCAAAATAATTCTTCATATGATTTTATTCGTAACGATCCTGATTTTCAAATGATTTTACAACAAGCCAAGCAAAAGCATTTAGCACTTAAAGAGAAACATTTTAATTAGATCTTAATCCAGTTTATTAAATATCTCTTTCTTTTTGAATCTTTTCATAGGCCATTTGTACCTGTCTAAATTTTTCTTCGGCACCTTTAATATGCTCTGGCCCTAAATTTCGTAATTTATCAGGATGGTATTTCTTAACCATTTTACGATATGCTTTTTTAACTTCGGTAGCACTTGCATTTTTTTCAATTTCCAATATCTTATATGCGCCATCCACCTCATTATAAAACATGGCTTTTATCGAGCTAAAATCATTCGGGTTTATATTTAAATATCCCGAAATACTATTGATCTTATCCATTTCAACTTGGGTAACTATACCATCCGCTTTAGCGACACCAAATAAAAAGTGTAGTAATTGCAACCGAGAAGCATGATTCATATTCTGGTTTATTTGCATACAAACCTGTCGTGTTGAAATATTATTGTTGTTAATTATTCCTTTAAAAAGTTTAAAAGCATGATTGGCTCTACTTTGTCCGTACATACTCGTAAAAGTGGAGCGAACAAATTCTAATTCACGTTTATCTACCTTACCATCCGCTTTTATAACCAAGGCTGCTAAAACAAGTAAACTTACTTCAAAGTCACCAGAACTGGTAGTTCCTGTTTTGGTTTGTTGCTGATAATCTAAAATATCCTTTTCAGAAAAGCCATCCATAAAACTTCCTAATACATAACCTAATATACCACCTATTGGCCCGCCAAAGGTCCAACCCAATCCTGCTCCTAACCACTTTGTAAAATTTGCCATAATAAAATTTAAAAAAAACAAATATACAGGTATCCCAATTTAATACTTATTAAAAACCCTTAATTTTTTGTGAATTTTATAAGATAAATTATACGAATTCATTCATTATATTTGCATCATATTCACAGAACATGATATTTAATAAATGTTCTATTAAAATTAACACTAAAAATTTATAATATGTATCCAGAAGAATTAGTAAAACCAATGCGTCAGGAATTAGTAGATGCAGGTTTTGTAGAATTACATAGTGAGCAAGATGTTGAAAGTGCCTTAAAAAAAGAAGGGACTACTTTAGTAATGGTAAATTCTGTTTGTGGTTGCGCTGCCGGTACAGCAAGACCAGGAGCAATTGCATCCTTACAATTAGATAAAAAACCAAATAATTTGACTACAGTTTTTGCAGGGGTTGACGTTGAATCTACATCAAAAGCAAGAGAAATGATGGTGCCTTTTCCTCCATCGTCTCCTTCTATCGCCTTGTTCAAAGACGGTCAATTGGTGCATATGCTAGAACGTCATCATATTGAAGGAAGATCTGCTGATATGATTGCTGCAAATTTAGCAGGAGCATACGAAGAGTTTTGTTAATGAGATTCTAATTTAAATACTTTAAATTAGTTAATCGAATTAATCCCGCTGAAAAGCGGGATCTCATTTGCTATAAAGATTAAAAATAGTACTTATGAAATATATACTCGTCTTTCTTACTGTTTTAGTTACAGACTGTGCAGGTACTAATGATATTGTAGATCAAAAGGTAGAAAAAACTACCTTGGAGAAATTAAGCAAAGAAATTAAAGCTATGGCCAATGCATCCGTTTGTTCTGAAGATAGTGCTTGTGCATTTATTGGTTTTGGTTCTAAACCTTGCGGAGGTAATTGGGGATATTTGGTTTATTCAAATTCTATTGATGTTGCTGATTTTTTAACCAAAGTGAAAACTTATAATGCACTTGAGAAAAAATACAATATCGAATATGGAATAATCTCAGATTGCAGCATTGTCAGTCCTCCTCAAGGCTTAAGTTGTAAAAATGGAAAATGTATAGCTGTAAATAATTAATATCAAACCTCTGTTTATGCAGAGGTTTTTTTTATTTTGCAATAATGAATAAAGCACAAATTTTAAATCAAACTATTCTATTTGTTAAAGATACACTTCACGGAGCAGAAGGAGGTCATGACTGGTTTCATATTGAGCGTGTTTGGAAAAATGCCAAACACATTGCTGAAAATGAAGAGGTTGATCTTTTTATTGTAGAATTGGGTGCCTTATTACACGATATTGCTGACGCCAAATTTTATGATGGTGATGAAAGTATCGGACCAAAAAAAGCAGGTGAGTTTTTAAAAAGTATAGATGTGAATGAAGATATCATCCATCATATTATAAATATCATTAACAATATTTCTTATAAAAATAGTTTAGAATCTAAACCTGAAAATTTTCAATCTAAAGAACTTGAAGTTATTCAAGATGCTGATAGGCTAGATGCCATAGGTGCCATAGGTATTGCTCGCGCTTTTAATTATGGAGGGTTTAAAAACCGTGAATTATACAACCCTGAAATAAAACCCAGCATTAATTTAAGCAAGGAATCCTACAAAAAAAGTAAAGCGCCAACAATCAATCATTTTTATGAAAAACTATTGTTATTAAAAGATAAAATGAACACCAAAACCGGACGAGAACTCGCTACTAAGAGACACCAGTTTATGGAGCAGTATCTTACCCAATTCTATAACGAATGGGAAGGTGAAAAATAATCGAAATGAAGAAGAAGAATAGAATTCTTATCAATCCATGGATAAATTAAAAATTTGGTTTTCTTTTTTCTAAAAATGCTGTGGTGCCTTCATCAAAATCTTCCGTGCCAAAACATTTCCCAAATTGTTTTATCTCTACATCATAACCATTAATGCCATCTTTAAAATTTGCATTTACCGCTTTGATTGCCGCACTAATTGCTGTACTTGAATTATAACTTATTTTTTTTGCCAGTTTTTCACAAAGTGGTATTAGTTCTTCTTGTGGTACAACATGATTTACCAAACCACTATTCTGAGCATCTTCTGCCGTAATCATTCCTGCTGTCATGATCATTTCCATAGCCTTTCCTTTTCCAACCAATTGTGGTAAGCGTTGTGTACCTCCATAGCCAGGTATAACACCTAAAGAAACTTCTGGCAAGCCCATTTTTGCATTTTCACTTGCCACTCTAAAATGGCAGGCCATTGCCAATTCTAATCCTCCTCCTAATGCAAAACCATTTATAGCCGCAATAACCGGTGTATTCAAATTTTCGATAAAATCAAATAATGTTTTTTGCCCTTTCTTTGACAGCTTAGCACCTTCTAAAATATCAAAATGAGCAAATTCGGTAATATCTGCTCCGGCTACAAACGCTTTATCACCACTACCGGTTATTATGATTGCTCTTATTTGATCATCAGCTTCTAAGGCCTCAAATGCCATATGCAATTCATTGATGGTGTCTTTATTTAAAGCGTTTAGTTTTTTAGGGCGATTGATGGTAATCTTCGCCGTTTTACCATTTTTTTCAACCAATATGTTACTGTAGTTCATAAGCAAATTTTTAAATATCTTGTTTATTCTTTGGGTAAAGTTACAGTAAAAACTGTTCCTTCATCATATTTTGATTGAAAAGTAATGGTGCCATTATAGGCTTCTATAATATTTTTTACCATGGGTAATCCCAATCCCATACCACTTGATTTAGTAGTAAATTTCGGATCGAATATTTTTGAAGCATCACCCTCTTTAATTCCGATACCATTATCTTCTACCTCAATCACTACCTGATTGTTTTTTTCAAAAACCCTGACATCAATTTTAGAGTTTTCTTTATTATTCAGCGCGTGAATTGAATTTGTAATTAAATTAGTAACAACTCTTGTCATTTGTATTTTATCTAATTTGGCCATAATTTCAGCCTTTTCAGGATAAAAATTCATAAATGGTTCCTGAAAAATATCCAGTGCCTTCTTAACTTCGTTAACAATATTTAAATTTTCTTTTTTTTGACTTGGCATTTCCGCAAAATTTGAAAAAGCGGATGCTATAGAACTCATTGTATCTATTTGTTGAATTAAGGATTCGCTATACTCATGTAGTTTTTGTTTGATATTAGGATCTTTAGGGTCAAACTTATATTCAAAACTTTGTACAGTTAACCGCATAGGGGTTAAAGGGTTTTTAATTTCATGAGCCACCTGTTTCGCCATTTCTCGCCAAGCAGATTTTCTTTCAATTTGAGCGAGTTTTACAGCACTTTCTTCAATTTGATCGATCATGCTGTTGTATGAATTTACCAAATTGTGAATTTCATGACTTGCTTCTCCTAAAATAATTTTTTCGTTGGTTTTGTCAAAATCGGTTTGCCCCATCTTTTCAGTAACGTAAGCCAATGATTTTGTAATATATTTTGATAAAAAATAAGCAATAGTAATTCCAATAACCAAAATCAATAGATAAACCAATGACAACCGAATTAAAAATTCTTTCAATTCCTCATCCTGAAAAGTATTATCCTGTAAATAGGGCACCCCAATAACGGCTATTGGCTTGTTTTTTGTGTCATGTAAAAATGTAAATGAAGATTTGAATTTTTTTCCATCTGGAGAAGTTTTTGGCAATACCAACCTATGACTGGGATTATTTGAAATCTTATTTAAAATTTTATTAGAAAGGTTTGCATTGGTAGTGTCTTTTGTAAATCTAATATGTGAGTTTCGTATTAATTTACCTTGCAAATCATAAATATTAATATCTAAATTATGAATGTCAGAAATTTCATTTAATTTTTTTTCTAATATTTTTATTAAAAATTTGGTGTCTTTTGCATCGGCAATACTTCTCTTAAACTCATAAGAAATAGCTGATTTAATAGCTTCTTCTTTCCTCTCTAACCTACTATTATGATAATCTTCTGCCTGCTCCTTGAATTGATAAATAGTAATGGCAGCAATTAAAACAGAAGCAATAATCACCAAAAAAATCATGGCAATAAAAATACGTGTTTGTAATGAAAATTTATTGTATTTCATTTTCAAATAATATTAAAATTCTATAAAATATTTTCTATAAAAGTAGGAATATTTTTAATAGGGTTCTCCTTTAAAAAATTTACAAATGCAGATCCAATAATGGCACCATTTGTAGTTTTAGTTGCCTGATTAAAAGTTTCTTTATTCGAAATACCAAAACCAACTATTTGAGGTGTTTTTAAATTCATTTTCTCAATTTTATTAAAATAACGTTGCTGGCTTTCGCCGAATGAATTCTGTGCACCTGTTGTACTTGCAGAGCTCACCATATAAATAAAACCAGTTGAAATAGAATCGATAAACCTAATTCTTTCTACACTGGTTTGCGGCGTTATTAAAAAAACATTTACCAAATCGTTTTTTTCAAAGATAACTTGGTATTTTTCATGATATTCATCAACAGGTAAATCTGGTATGATCAAGCCATCAATTCCAATATCGCTACATTTCTTACAAAATTCTTCAACACCATATTGAAAAATTGGATTAAAATACCCCATAATTAACAAAGGGATTTTCACATCTTTTCTAATATTTTCTAATTGAGTGAATAACCTCTCTGAGGTCATACCATTATTTAAAGCCTCAGTACTACTAGCTTGTATGGTTGGTCCATCAGCCAAAGGATCTGAAAACGGCAAACCTATTTCAATCATGTCAACCCCCGATTTTTCTAAATTTTTAATGATGGAAACCGTATCATTTAAATTGGGATACCCTGCGGAAAAATAGATAGATAATAGCTTCTTTTTTTCTTGAATTTTACTTTTTATTCTGTTCATTTAATATAGTATTGAGTATTGAGTATTGAGTATTTAGAATTCATCTCAATTCTAATTTCTCATATCTCACTACTATTTAAGGTTAAAATAATCAATATAAGTGT
>JAKITQ010000006.1 GCA_021647985.1 Flavobacteriaceae bacterium
AGCTTTTTTGTTCTTCCCCTTGCCCTAAAGGGAGTCAAAAAAGTTAAGCATTTAATGATTTTCCCCTTTAGGGTTAGGGTAAAAAATCATTGAATGAGAATATGGATTCCTTAACTTATTGACATTGTGCGGCAGGCAGGCAGCATGTGTTACCTATAAAAATTAAAATTTAGACACATGAAATTAATTTTTGACCAAAATATCTCCTTTAGGCTTATTAAGAAAATAAATGACATTTATCCTAATGCTAAACAGGTTAGGGAACTAGGACTTGAAAATGCAACTGACAATGAAATATTTGAATATGCCAAGAAAAATGGATATGCAATTGTCACATTTGACTCTGATTTTTGTGACTTAAATATAATCAAAGGATATCCTCCAAAAATAATTTGGATTAGAACCGGAAATACTACAACAAAAAATTTAGAGAAAATAATCAGACGGAAATACGAATTGATAAATTCATTTTTAATTGAAAATTTTGGGTGCCTAGAAATAAATGATTGACAATAATAAAGTACATTGATGATTGTATTTTATTGTAGTTCAGAGTGTTATCAAAGTAAAACTAACTACCAAAAATCAAATAGGGAATAGCGAAAAGCAAGTAGTAAAAAGCAAGTAGTAAGAAGTAAGTAGAAAGAAGAAAAATACCAGATACCTGATTCTTGATACCAATGGCCATAAGCCAACAGCCAAAAGCCAACAGCCAAAAGCTAAAAGCCAACAGCGAGTAGCTAGTAGTGAGTATTGAGAATTGAGAAATCAAAATTTACCAGATACCAGATACCAAATACTAAAAGCCAAATAACAAAAGCCAAAAGCTATCAACCAACAACCAATTAAATCATTACCTTTAAAACATGAGTGTATTAAAATTTGACCGGGTATTATTTTGGGATATTGATCCAAAGACTTTAGATATTGAAAAGCATTCAAAATTTATAATTAGAAGAGTGCTACAATATGGATCCATGGAAGATTGGGAAAAGATTAAAAAGATTTTCGGCTTAAATAAAATAGTATCAACTGCAATAACATTAAAAGACCTCGATAAAAAAACAGCCTCATTTTTATCAGTTATAGGAAATGTTCCTAAGAATGAATTTATATGCTACACTACGAAACCGTCAACACCAAAACACTGGAACTTTTAAATAAAATTCAGTCTGTTGATATTTTTAAAAATTTAAGATTGGTTGGAGTTACTTCATTAGCGCTTCAAATTGGTCATAGAGAATCTATAAATCTTGATTTTTTTGGAGAACTACATATAGATAAATTTGAAATTATATCAGCTTTAAATAAACTTGGTAAGGTTAAAATTAGACATACAACAAAAAACATAAATATCTTTAGTGTAAACGGGATAAAAGTTGATATTGTAAATTACCCATATGCTTGGCTTCATAAAACACATTTAGAAGTTATTCAAATAATTCTCCAGAAATAATTAATTAAATGGATAACCTTAAAGAAAAAAGTTTTGTTGCAGTAGCCTGGGATTTTGGGGGTAAATTTGCAAACTTTGGTGTTGCTTTTATAGTTTCTGTTTTTTTAACAAGGCTTTTAGAACCAGAAGAATTTGGATTAATTGCCATGGTAAATGTTATCATTGGGTTTTCTGCGGTCTTTGTAGATATGGGTTTAGGAGCAAGTTTGATTCAACGCAAGCATCTATTACCAATACATTATGACTCTGTTTTTTATTTTAATCTTAGTGTAGCTCTTTTTCTTACCCTAATTCTTTTTTTTAATGCTAATTTAATAGCAAACTTTTATAACAGACCTGAGTTAATAAATATCACAAAAGTATTATCATTTACTTTTATAGTTAATGCAATTGTTACTGTACAAACTACCAGACTTAAGAAAGGTTTAAAAATAAAGGTATTAACACAATCTCGTTTATTTTCAGCTACCATTAGTGGTTTTGTTGGAATTCTTTTGGCATTTTATGGATTTGGAGTATGGGCTTTGATTTTTCAGAATTTATTAAGTGGAATTCTTTTTGCTCTGATTATTTGGGTAATTTCAAATTGGAGACCAAATTTAAGATTTTCGTTTAAAGCTTTACAGCAACTTTGGGGATTTGGATTTAGAATTTTTTTATCAGGAGTTCTTGATGCAATTTATACAAGACTCGATGTTGTTTTTATAGGTAAGTTATTTGCACCCGATACCCTTGGGTTTTATCAAAGAGCAAAATCTTTAAATCAAATGACCACAAATTTTACAGCAGCTCCATTAATTTCTATCCTATTTCCGGTTTTAAGTGAAATTCAAAATAGTAAAATCCGTTTTAATAATATTGTAGATAAAGCATTTAAGGTAATAAATTGGGTTGTTTTTTTATTGATAGGTTTGTTGTTTTTAATATCAAAAGATATTTATATTATATTGTTTACTGAGAAATGGTTACCGTCACTTCCATATTTCCGTCTTTTTTTAGCAACAGGTTTTGCATTACCTTTAAGTTCTGTCTTGGTTAATGTATTACGTGCCAAAGGAAATTCAAAAGTTTTTTTAAAGTTAGAAATTATAAAAAAAACATTTGGTTTATTAAGTTTCACAATGTTTTTTATTAGTGGTTTATGGGGGTTTCTTTATGCAAGAGCTATAGTTACATTATTTTCTTTGTTATTAAATATGCACTATGCACGTAAGGAAATTAAAGTTAACATGAATTTCTTTATGTTACCATTTATAAAGAATTTATTATTAATGTTAATTATTACAATTCCCCTTTTTCTTATCATACAAATTAGTAATACATACATACATTTAATTGTTGTGAGTATTGTTTTTATTGCAATTTACTTAATTAGCAGCTTTATTTTAAAAATTTCTGGTTTTGAATTGGTTAAAGTTGAGATTAAAGATAGAATAAATAAATAATTACATGAAGCCAATCTTAGTAACCCAACCTTCCTTACCTGACCTTAAAGAATTTACAAAATCTTTAGAAAAGATTTGGGAGTCTAAATGGTTAACCAATAATGGTCAATTCCACCAAGAATTTGAAAGAGAATTAGCAAAACATCTTGGCGTACCTTATATCTCTCTGTTCTCTAATGGTACTTTGGCATTGATGACAGCTTTACAGGTGTTAGATATCCAAGGAGAAGTAATCACTACCCCATATTCTTTTGTGGCAACAACCCACGCCATGCTGTGGAATAATATTACCCCTGTTTTTTGCGATATAGATCTGGTTTATGGTAATTTAGATCCCGATAAAATCGAAGCATTGATTACCGATAAAACAACTGCCATTGTACCTGTTCATGTCTATGGAAATCCGGTAGAGGTAGAGAAGATTGAAAAAATAGCTAATAAATATAACCTAAAGGTGATTTACGATGCCGCCCATGCTTTTGGGGTGGAAAAAGATAAAAAAAGTATTTTAAATTTTGGAGACCTTTCTGTTTTAAGTTTCCATGCTACCAAAACTTTTAATACCATAGAAGGAGGTGCCATTGTCTGTCATGATGCCGAAACCAAAAAAAAAATAGACTATTTAAAGAATTTTGGATTTGAAAACGAGACAAGTGTTGTTCAGGTAGGAATCAATGCCAAGATGAATGAATTGCAGGCTGCTTTTGGTTTGTTACAGCTAAAAAATATTGATAGAGATATTGTCAAACGTAAAAAAGTTGCTGAAATCTATCAAGAGGGCTTAAATCACATAAAAGGAATCCGGTTTTTAAATGATATACCCGGAGTAAAACATAACTATTCCTATTTCCCTATATTTATTGAAAAAGATTATCCTTTAACAAGAGATGAATTGTATCAAAAATTAAAGGATCATCAAATTTTTGCAAGACGTTATTTTTATCCATTGATTAGTGATTTTGAGATGTATAGAAATCTGGAATCTACAAATCCAACAAAATTAATTAATGCTGTTATAGTGGCTAATGAAGTGATCTGCTTGCCAATTTATCCGAAACTAGATGAAGAAATAATTTTAGATATATCACATTTAATTAATATATCGAATGAATAACAAGAACTTTCAGTTACCTTTTTTTATTTTGGGTAACCCTAGATCCGGGACATCCCTTTTTAGATTGATGTTAAATAGCCATCCAAATGTTGTAGTTCCCCCGGAATCAGGTTTTTTGCAGTGGTGGTATAGTAAATATAAAAATTGGTCTATTAGAGATTCACAAAATATTGAATTTGTCAAGATTTTCATTAAAGATATTTTAAGTTCGAAAAAAATTGAAGATTGGAAACTCGACTCTAAAATGGTTGAAGAGAATATATTTAAATTTCAACCTTCAAACTATGGTGAATTATCCTCCTTAATATATTATAGTTATAAGAATAATAGTGATATTAAACTAATCGGAGATAAAAACAACTATTATATTCATTATTTATCTACATTAGATTCTATTTATCCAACTTCAAAATATATACATTTAATTAGAGATGGAAGAGATGTAGCTTGTTCGTATAAAAAAATTAAAACTTTAGATACAAATTCTCTTTATAAGCCAAATCTTAATACAGGTATACAAAAAATTGCTTTGGAATGGAAAACTAATATAAACGGTATTGATACATTTTTAGAAAATAAAAAAGCTGTTAAAATAAGATATGAAGATTTGTTATTAAATCCTGAAGAAGAACTCAAAAAAGTTTGTAATTTTTTAGAAATATCTTTTCATAAACAAATGTTAGATTTTTTTAAATCGGAATTTAATGATGAACCCTTATCAACACGTGATTGGAAAATGAAAACATTTGAACCATTGGATAAAAGTAACTTTGGGAAATATAAAAATATTTTGAGTGATAAAGAAATAGTTCTTTTTAATAAAGTTAATCAAAATCTACTTTCAATGTATGGTTATGAAGTATAAATGTTTGGTTAGTATTCGACTAATGACATATAATCATAGCGAGTTTATTATTGATGCATTAGATGGAATAAATAAACAAAAGACAAATTTTATTTTTGAAGTTGTTATTGGAGATGATTTTTCAACAGATAATAATTTAGAAATTATAAATCAGTATTATTTTACAAATAAAAACTTAAGAATAAATATTTTAGAAAGGAAGATTGGAGATGATTACTGGATTAAGAGACAAAAATATGGAAGGTTATATAATTTTACTAATATAATAGAAAATTGTTCAGGTAAATATATTGCTTTATTGGATGGAGACGACTACTGGACAGACCCTTTAAAATTGCAAAAACAAGTAGATTTTTTAGAGGCCAATCCAACCTACGGTTTAGTACATACAGATTTAGATATTCTCTACCAAAAACTGGATAAAGTTGTACAGTCTCATTATAAAAATATTGGCCTTACCATTCCTACGGGTAATATTTATAATGAATTATTAGTTAAAAATACAATTAGTACTTTAACAGTAATGTTTAAAAACAGTATTATTAAAGATTTTTTAAAAAATGAAAAAGAACTGTTTTCATTTGGTATGGGGGATTATCCATTATGGTTAGAGATTTCACATCAATATAAAATTGGATTTATAAATGAGTCAACTGTTATGTATCGTAAACTAGAGGTTTCTGCAAGTCATGATCCTGATGTTGATAAATTATATAAAATGAAATCAAATACCTTTAAAGTCAGATCTTATTTTATCAAAAAATATGGTTTTAATGAAAAAACAAAAAAACAAATTGATAAAGACTTTTATAATTTTAATCTAAAATATGGTTTTGATACAAGGAATAAAGATATTGCTAAAGAAAATTATTTAAAGTTATTAGAAATAAACGGAATTAATCTTGATGCAAAATTAAAATATTATGGCTCGATGTCTAATTTAAATTGGAATATGGTAAAATTATATTATAAAATCAAAGCTAAGAAAGAGGGTTTGGTTAATGGAGTATTTTCTTAAAAGTAAAAAAGAAATTATATGTTAAATCTGATAGGAAGAACTAAGAAGCTATTTAATGAGGATCTTAAAAAAAATAAAGAAGCACTAAAACAAATTGTATCTTCTTCAAAGTTTTTAGTGCTTGGTGGTGCAGGTACCATTGGTCAGGCGGTTACGAAAGAAATCTTTAAAAGAAACCCTTTAAAACTTCATATTGTTGATATTTCGGAGAATAACATGGTGGAACTGGTTCGTGATATACGCAGTTCTTTTGGCTATATAAAAGGTGATTTTCAAAGCTTTGCCCTGGATATTGGCTCAATAGAATATGATGCCTTTTGGGAAGCTGATGGTAAATATGATTATGTTTTAAACCTATCTGCGTTAAAACATGTTAGAAGCGAAAAAGATCCTTATACTTTGATGCGAATGATTGACACCAATATTTTTAATACAGACAAAACTTTACAACAGGCTGCCGATAAAAAAGTCAAAAAATATTTTTGTGTATCTACCGATAAAGCTGCCAATCCTGTAAACATGATGGGTGCTTCCAAACGAATCATGGAAATGTTTGTTCATAGAAAAAGTACTGAAATGGATGTTTCGATGGCTCGTTTTGCCAATGTGGCTTTTTCAGATGGTTCTTTGCTTCATGGCTTTAATAAGCGTATAGAGAAAAGACAGCCTATTGTTGCTCCTAATGATATTCGCAGATATTTTGTTATACCAGAAGAGTCCGGTGAACTTTGTTTGATGTCGTGTATTTTTGGTGAGAATAGAGATATATTTTTCCCCAAGTTAAGTGCTGATTTAAATTTGATTACTTTTTCTGAGATTGCAAAGAGATATTTAAGAGAAAAAGGACTAGAACCACTTATCTGTGAATCAGAAGAAGAGGCCAGAAAACTTGCTAAACAGGATAATTGCAATAAATGGCCATGTCTGTTTACCGAAAGCGATACAACCGGAGAAAAAGATTTTGAAGAATTCTTTACAGATAAGGAAGTTTTGGATATGGAACGGTTCAAGAATCTTGGAATTATAAAGAATAATCTAAATTTTGATTCCGAAAAGTTAAAAATGTTTGAAAATAAAATATCAGAGTTAATACAAAATAAAAAATGGAATAAGAATGAACTTGTTGAATTATTCTTTAAAATGATTCCAAATTTTAATCATAAAGAAACGGGTAAATATTTAGATTCTAAGATGTAAAGCGTGTATCCTTAAATTAGAAAGTTAGAAATATATGAATAGAACTGAAATTATACTTGTTGGAGGAGGAGGTCATTGTAAATCATGTATTGATGTAATTGAATTTGAAAATAAATATATAATTAAAGGAATAGTCGATTTACCAAAAGAAGCAGGCAAAGATATTTTAGGTTATGAAATTTTTGGAAATGATAAGGATTTACCAGCATTAGCAAGCAAAGGATATAATTTTTTAATTACTTTAGGAAATATGGGTAAGTCTAAACGCAGGATTGAGTTATTTAATATTATCAAAAAGAATGGAGGGAGATTCCCAAAGATCATTTCACCAAAAGCTTATGTTTCAGAGCATTCTGAAATAGGTGATGGTACAATTATCATGCATAATGCCATTGTGAATGCAGATGCCAGAATAGGAGAAAATTGTATAATTAATAATAAATCTTTAATTGAGCATGATGTATTTATTGGAGATGATTGTCATATTTCAACAAACGTTGTTGTTAATGGTAATTGTATGATACAAAATGATTGTTTTATTGGTAGTGGCTCAACTATAAAAAACGGGTTAAAGATAGAAAAGGAAACAATTATTGGTCTTGGTTCTGTAGTAATAAAACAAATTTCTGAAAAAGGAGTGTATTATGGTAATCCGGTGAAAAGAATAAGAGATTAAGAACTTAATAAATTAAAAGAATATGATTATTGCAATAACCGGTAGTTCAGGATTTATTGGACGCAGACTTGTCTCCAAATTAGAAAAATCAGGGCATAAAATAATTAAGTTAGATGTTAATGAAGGAATCGATATTCTAAATTGGGATCGATTATTAAAAATTTCGCATTTTGATGTATTGGTTCATCTGGCAGCTAAAAGCTTTGTTCCTCAGAGTTATGAAATGCCTAGAGATTTTTATAATTTAAATGTTAATGGAGTTATCAATGGCTTAGAGTTATGTAGAATTCATAAAGCAAAATTTATCTTTACAAGTTCTTATGTTTATGGTAAACCAGAATATCTTCCTATAGATGAAAATCATTCCTTAAATGGATTTAATCCCTATGCAGAAACTAAAATAATTGGTGAAAAAATTTGCAAAGATTACCATAAATATTTTAATGTAAGATCAATTATTTTAAGACCTTTTAATATTTATGGCCTCGGGCAAAATGAGAATTTTCTTATTCCATTAATATTAAAACAAGCCAAAACCGGAAAAGTAAAATTATTAGATCCCAGACCAAAGAGAGATTTTATATTTATAAATGACGTTGTTGAGGCTTTTATGATGGCAATTGAAAATGAAAATGTAGAATTTGATAATTTTAATATTGGAAGTGGGAAAAGTTTTTCAGTTGATAATGTTGTGGGAATCATAAATAAGCTATACAACAATTCACTTGATATTGAATATGATAAAGTGGCCAGACAAAATGAAGTATTGGATACAGTAGCAGATATTTCAAAAATAAAATCTCAATTAAACTGGGAGCCAATAATAGGTTTGGAAGAAGGTTTAAAACAAATGATTCAATAAAAAAGATGGATAGTACTTTAAAAAGTAAAATAGACAAAATTATTATTGATAAAAATGATTCTATTCTTTTAGC
Source organism: Flavobacteriaceae bacterium (assembly GCA_021647985.1). GTDB lineage: Bacteria > Bacteroidota > Bacteroidia > Flavobacteriales > Flavobacteriaceae > Lutimonas. The sequence continues at coordinate 8,707 of JAKITQ010000006.1, forward strand.
TTTAAAGAAGATGGATAAAGTTAAAAAGAAATTATTACTTGTTTTTGATCAAGATGATTTTTATAGTTTGGTAAGTATTGGTGATATTCAAAGAGCTATAATTGGTAATTATGATTTAAATACTAAACTGTATAAAATACTCAGGAAAGAATGGACATTTAGTTATGAAGATGAACCTTTTGAAATGATAAAGGAAAAAATGTTAAAATTTAGAACAGAATGTATGCCTGTTCTCAATAGAAATAATCAGTTGGTAGATGTGTTTTTTTGGGATGATATATTTGGTTTATCAGAAAAACGCAAGAAAACAAATTTAAACCTACCTGTAATTATTATGGCTGGAGGGAAGGGAACAAGATTACAACCCTTGACAAATGTTATTCCAAAACCTTTAATTCCAATTGGTAAGAAAACAATTATAGAAGAAATAATGGATAGATTTATTGATGTTGGTTGCAATAATTTTTATTTATCAATAAACTACAAAGCTGAAACAATTAAGCATTATTTTGAGCAGTTACAAAACAATAATTATAAGATTGATTACTTTCAAGAAGATTTGCCATTAGGTACAGCCGGAAGTCTTTTTTTGATTAAAAATAAAATTAAGACTACGTTTTTTGTTTCGAATTGTGATATCATTATTGATGAAGATTATAGTGAAATATATAATTATCATAAGGATAATAAGAATGAATTAACAATAGTTTCAGCATTGATGCATTACCCAATTCCATATGGGACAGTAGAAACCAAAGAAAATGGACTTTTAACAAAGTTAGTTGAAAAACCAGAGCTTACATTTCAGATAAATTCAGGTATGTATATCCTGGAGCCTCATTTGCTAAAAGAAATACCTGACAATAAATTTTTCCATATCACTCATCTAATTGAAAATGTTAGGCAAAGAAAAGGAAAAGTTGGTGTGTTTCCTATTTCAAAAGGAAGTTGGATGGATATTGGTACATGGGATGAATATTTGAGTTATCATAAGTTTCACAATAAATAGAATATATAAATTTTTGCACTATAAAATACAAATATTTTCTTAAATTATTGATTAATGAAAAATAAAAAAATCATATTTATTTTTAATTTATTATATAAAAATATTCAATTCTATGAATTAATAGGTAAATTGAATAGATTAGGAAATAAAGTAATGGTATATGACCTAATCAGCTCTAAGAAATATGATCCTTCAACAGATAAAACAGAATATTTTAATCCATTTTTTGGAGCAAATTATATTCTTCGAATAAGATATTTTCGAGCTTTTTTTAAACCAATAATTAATAGAATGGTAATTAATAGAGAGTTCAATAAATGTGATACAGTAAATTTACATTATGTAGCCCCTCAATATGCAAAGTATGCCAATCTAATTAAAAAGAGAGTTGGTCTTTTTATAATATCATTTTGGGGAAGTGACGTCTTAAGAGCAGATGATAAAAAGCTTACAAAGTACATACCATTATTTGATAGCTGTGATGCAATATGTGTACCTGACAAAATGCAAGAAGAATTTATTGAAATATATACCAGATATAATAAAAAACACGGAACTCTTTATAATTATGTTGATAAATTAAAAACTCTTTATTTTGGAATAAGTATTTTCGACTATATTAATAAGGTAAATAATAAGCTGATAATTAAATTTAAAGAGAAGTATAGCTTGCCGAAGGCAAATAATATTTTTATAACAATTGCTCATAATGGTAGTCACGGACAACAACATATTATTATTATTAATAAATTAACAAAAATTAATAATAAACTCAAAAATAAAATATTTTTACTATTACCTTTTACTTATGGTGGAAGTAATGAATATAAAAAAGAAGTTCTAAATCATTTGGGACGATCAGGTATTAAATATCAAATATTAACAGAATATATGGATATGCAAGAGCTGGCAGTTCTAAGAGTAATCTCAAATATTAATATTAATATTCAGATTACAGATGGATTTTCAGCAAGTATATCAGAAGCGATATATGCAAAAAATATAGTTATAACCGGTGATTGGTTACCGTATGAAATCTATGAAGATTGGGGTATTCTGATGTATTTTGAAAATATAGATAAGATTGGCAATAGAATAATTGATGTAATAAACCACTATGATGAATACAGGGAAAAGATTAAAGGTAACGATACAATTATATACAATAAATTAAGTTGGAATGCTGTGTTACCAATATGGGAAAAAATGTCGAAAGTTTAAAAAAAGAGAATGCAAATAAAGTTAATGGAAATAATAATAATTTCCGCAGCCTTTTACCCACAAAATTCCCCTCGTTCCTTTCGTACTACAGAATTGGTAAAAGAATTTGCTAGACTTGGGCATAATGTAACCGTTTATATTCCAAAAAATAAAAAAGAGCATATAGCTTTTGAGAAAGAATATGGGATTACCATAAAAGATTTAGGAAAACAAAAATATAAAGAAATTAACATAAAAAATGGCAGTAAATATACCATTTTATTCAAAAGAGCAATTCGCCGTGGTTTACTTCAGTTATTTCAATATCCTAATATTGAATGGATGTTTAAGGTGAAAAAAGCCTTAAAAAACAAAAAAGGCTATGACTTGATGATCTCTATAGCTGCTCCTCACCCTGTACATTGGGGAACCGTCTGGGCTAGAACAAAACAGAATAAAATTGCCAAAATCTGGGTGGCTGATTGTGGAGATCCGTTTATGGGTGGCACTACAGATACATTTAAACAGTTTTTTTATTTTAAATATATGGAGAAATATTGGAATAAAAAATGCGATTATATAAGTGTACCTTTTGATGGTGCAAAAGATGCATATTATAAAGAGTTTAGGCATAAGATCAAGGTAATACCTCAAGGGTTTAATTTTGATGAAGTAAAACTTAACAATAATGTTTATAAGCCGAATAAGACACCAACTTTTGCTTACGCAGGTGGGTTTATTCCTGGAGCAAGAGACCCAAAAGAGTTTATAAAATACTTATTGAGTCTAAATATAGATTTTAAATTTATTGTTTATACACGTACCTTAAATATGATTCAGCCTTATTTAGATTTGGCTGAAGGTAAAATTGAAATAAGGGATTACATACCAAGAACACAATTGATTCAGGAACTTAGTAAAATGGACTTTATTGTTAATTTTAATAATGGAGTATCAACACAGCTGCCGAGTAAGTTAATTGATTACTACTTAACCAAACGTCCTGTTTTACCTTTAGATTCTTATGGTTTTGAGAAAGAGACTGTTAATCAGTTTTTAAAAGGAGATTATTCACATCAATTTGTATATAACAATCCGGAACAGTATAAAATTGAAAATGTTTGTCAACAGTTTTTAGAATTAAATAAATAGAAGATGATTAGTGATAATTTAGTTCGGTGGCTTATTTTTTTGGTAAACCCTTTTGCTGCCATGTTGATTTCTTTTAAAGAATATACTGCACCCTATGCTAAAAATATTTTTTGGGCTTTTTGCGTGTTTTATGGCCTTACTTTTGCTATTGGACATGAATCATCAGGTAGTGATATCAATCGATATTTAGAAGAATTACAATATCTACATAGTAGGTATGAATATACTACTAACGACATTATCAATTATTTCCAACAATCGGGTGAGGTTGATATTTTAAGAACTTTTCTTTCTTATGTAATATCCAGATTTTCTGATAGTCAAGCCATATTAACAACTGTTTATGCCATTATTTTTGGTTTTTTCTTTTCTCGAAATATTTGGTATGTGATGAATCTATTAGAAGGGAGAATAAGCGGTTTAACAAAAATGTTAATTCTTGGCTTAATATTGGTAATACCGATTTGGTTTATCAATGGGTTTAGAATGTGGACTGCCTTTCATGTATTTATGTATGGTTTATTGCCTTATATTTTTGTGAATAAAAAAAGTAAATTACTATTTGTATACCTATCATTTTTAGTTCACTTTTCATTTATCTTGCCCATATTGGTTTTAATGATGTATATAATTATTGGTAATAGAGTACAATTATTTTTTATAGGCTTTGTTTTATCGATGTTTGTTTCTGAGCTTAACATAAGTTTTTTCAATCAGTATATCGAAAACTATGCACCACAAAGTATTGCTGAAAGAAGTGAAAGCTATAGAAACGAAGATGTAATTGAAAATGGAAAAGAAAAGAGTACAGTAAATAAAACGGTATGGTATGTGCGATGGAATGGTAAATTATTAAAATGGTCTTTTTATATCCTTTTAATTTATCTTTACATATTTACAAATATTAAAATGCTTCCGGAATGGAAAAGAATATTTTCGATTACGCTTGTTTTTTTTTCAGTTGGTAACATACTGTCATTAATTCCTTCTGGTGGAAGGTATCTTTCATTTTCTTCATTTTTAATTTTTACTATGCTCATTCTGTATTTAAACCAATTTAAAGAGGATTTAAAATTCCAAAGATTAATAAAAATATTAACCCCGGTATTTATACTTTTTATTATTGTTTCTGTTAGGATAGGTTTGTATTCAACAAGTATTACTACAATAATAGGTAATCCGTTTATTGCGTTTTTTAATACGGGAGAAACGGTTTCTATTAATGATTTGATTAAATGAGTTTGATAAACACAATAAAACAAAACTTAGTTAATATTCCTGGTTGGCGAACCAATCGTAAAATTGTTGTATTTGAAAGTGATGATTGGGGGAGTATAAGAATGCCTTCAAAAGGTATAAATAAAGAATTAAAAAGTAAAGGAATTCTTGTAGATAATAATGATGGGTGGCAGTTAGATATACTGGAAACAAATACTGATCTGGAAAACTTGTTTACCGTTCTTTCTACTTATAAAGATTTAAATAAAAAACACCCTGTATTTACTTTTAATACAGTGATGGGAAATCCTGATTTCAAAAAAATTAAAGAATCAAATTACAACAAGTACTACCATGAGTATTTTTTTGATACTTATCTAAAAAATTCAGGTAAAGATCTTAAACCTTTATGGGACAAAGCAATGAATCAAGGTTTAATTAGACCTCAATTTCATGCCAGAGAACATTTAAATATAGGTTTGTGGCTTAAAGATTTAAAAAATAATATAAAAGAAACAAGAATTGCTTTTAATTATGGTTTTTTTGGTCTTCTTGCTCAAACCTCTTCAAAGTTTCAAAATCATTATTTGGCAGCTTACCGTGCAGAGACACCTGAAGAATTAGAACTAATAAAAGAAATTACCAAACAAGGTTTAGATCTTTTTAAAAAAACATTTGGTTTTAGCTCAAAGTCTTTTATACCTTGTAATTATATTTTACCAAAGGAATTAGAAGAGGTGGTTTATAATAAAGGAGTTATGCATATTCAAAGCCAAAGAGGTCAGATTCAACCAGATCCTTATAATAATGGTAAAGTAAAAACTGTTAGACGTTATACAGGTAAAAAAAATTCTTTAGGTCAGGTATATACTGTTCGCAATGTGAAATTTGAACCATTTGTGAACAAAAATATGGATTGGGTAAACCATGTTTTAAAAGAGATTAAAACATCCTTTTTTTGGAATAAACCTGCAATCATTTCTACCCATAGAATTAATTTTGTTGGAGGAATTGATATCAAACATAGAGATCGTAATTTAAAACAACTCGATACATTGATTAAAAGAATATTAAAACAATGGCCTGATGTTGAATTTATGAGTAGTGATGAACTAGGAATAGAAATTAATGGTTCCCAATTAAATTAGAATGGATTTATTTGTAAATATAAAAACTGTCTTTCCTAAAGTTAAAAGAGATTTAAATTCCTTGAAATCTGTTTATGATAATCATAACGAACTTATTTCTTTAATTGATGGTGTTATTGGTAATAAAATGCCCATTGAAAACATTAAAGGAAAGAAAATTTTAATCAAACCCAATTGGGTAAGACATTCTAAAACTAATGAAGATGAGTGGTGTTTAAGAACCCATGATAAGTTTATTTTAGCAGTATTGGAATATATGTTGAGATTACATCCAAAAGAGATTCTAATAGGTGATGCACCTATACAAGGATGTGAATGGGATAAAATATTAACAACCCAATTATTAAATGGTATTTACAATATATCTAAGCAGTATAAAACCGTTGTTAAAATTAAAGATTTCAGAAGAGTCCATTTCAACCCAAATATTAATAATCAGATTGAACAAGAGTCTCCTATAGATGAATATATAATTTTTGATGTAGGTAAAAAAAGTTATTTAGAACCTATAACTATTGAAGGCTCCAATAAATTTAGGGTTACAGTTTATAATCCAGATCGTTTTCACGAATCTCACCGCCCAGGAGTACATAAATACTGTATTACAAAACAATTATTTGATGCTGATGTTGTGATTTCTTTACCAAAAGTTAAAACCCACCAAAAGGCTGGGATCACTGCAGCTTTGAAAAATATTGTTGGATTAAATGGAGATAAAGATTATTTACCACATCATAGAATTGGAGGTACTGATATGGGAGGAGATTGCTATCCGGGTGGAAATCGTTTAAGATTTATGGCAGAACTGGCTTTAGATCAGGCAAACCGTAATAAAGGTAAAAAACGATTTTTATTTTGGACAAAAATTGCTTCATTGTTATGGAAAATTTCAATGCCAAAAAAAGTACATAGTTTTGCTGCTGGCTGGTATGGAAACGATACAACCTGGCGAATGGTGATGGATCTGAATCAAATCATTTGTTTTGGAAATGTAATGGGCGAATTAAAAGATAATCGACAAAGATTGTTTTTTTCTTTATGTGATGGTATTATTGGAGGTCAAGGGGATGGACCATTAAATCCAGACCCGCTTCCTTTAGGAATTTTAAGTTTTAGCAATACTTCAAGTTGGAACGATTTAGTTTTATCCCAATTAATGGGAATGGATGCAGAAAAAACACCTCTTTTGGTATCTGCCAGAAAATTTGAAAAAAATAAGGAGGTTGTATTTAGATTGAATGGAAATTCAATAGACTATAATGGTTTCTCTAAATATGCAATTAAGGCAATTATGCCACCTGGATGGAAAGATTACAAAAATAATAATACGAATGATAGCAATTCATAATAGCAAAACTGGCTTTCATCCAAGATGGATTTCTTATTGTAAAAGAAAAAATATTCCTTATAAACTAGTTAGCTGTTATGATAATGATATTATTAATCAATTAAAAGATTGTGATATTTTAATGTGGCATCATAATCATTTAAATCCGAAAGATTTAATTTTTGCTAAACAATTGTTATTTTCCTTAGATCAGAGTGGTAAAATAGTTTTTCCAAATTTTAATGATGGCTGGCACTTTGATGATAAGGTAGGGCAAAAGTATTTGTTAGAAGCAATTGATGCTCCATTGGTACCTTCACATACATTTTATTCTAAAAAAGAAGCGATACTCTGGGCTAATAATACGTCATTTCCTAAAGTATTTAAACTTAGAGGAGGTGCAGGTTCTGTTAATGTTAAATTAGCAAAAACAAAACAAGATGCTATTCATCTAATTAATAAAGCTTTTGGTAGTGGATTTAGTTACTATGATCCTAAAGTAAATTTTATTGAAAGGTGGAGAAAATATAAACTTGGAAAAACAAATTTTTATGATGTAATTAAGGGAGGCTTACGTTTTTTTAAAAAACCTAAATTTTCAATAATTAATGGTAAAGAAATAGGGTATATTTATTTTCAGGATTTTATTCCAAATAATACATTTGATATTAGGGTAATTGTTATTGGTAAAAAAGCCTTTGCTTTAAAAAGAATGGTTAGGGAGGGTGACTTTAAAGCTTCGGGTAGTGGAAACATGCAATTTGCAAAGGAAGAGTTTGATGAGAGAGCCATTGAGATAGCTTTTGAGACATCAAGAAAACTGAAAGCACAATGTTTGGCCTACGATTTTGTATTTGATGAAAATAATAAACCTTTGATTGTTGAGATTAGTTTTGGTTTTGCAGTGGAAGCCTATGATACTTGTCCCGGTTACTGGGATGAAAGTATAAATTGGTATAAAGGAAAATTTAATCCCCAAGAGTGGATAGTTGATGATCTTATAAATAAAATTTAAAGTATTGATAAAAAATAAGGAATTATATATTGAATATTTAAAAGAGGAATGTGGTAATCATTCTTTTATTAATTGTTATGCTAATAGTTATTTAAATTATTTACCTGAAAATAAAATCGATACTATATACAAGTTGGATGGCCTATCAAAAGCATTAGATAAAAATAAACTGAAACAATGTAGAACTTTATTGATAATTCGGTTAAATATAATAGTGGCTTTGATAATGTTTCATTAGATTAGAAAGATGTTATTGAACTTGCCATGTCGGTTGATTATAAGATGTATTTACAGAATGATATATTGACAAAGGTTGATAGAGCAACAATGTCTGTTTCTTTAGAAGGAAGAGAACCATTGTTAGACCATAGAATCATTAAATATGTTGCTCAATTGCCGAGAGAATTCAAATATGATGGTATTACCACTAAAAAATTACTAAAAGATATTGTACATGAATATATACCAAAGAGCATGATGGATAGACCTAAGACAGGTTTCTCAATTCCCATTTATTCTTGGTTAAGAAATGATTTGTCGTATTTATTAGATGAATTTTTAAATAAAGAATCAATAGTAGCATCTGGTGTATTTAATGTTGATTTTGTTTTAGAAAAAGTGCAGTTATTTAAAAATAATAAATTGCATTATGGAACTATGATTTGGAAAATATTAATGTTTCAGATGTGGTATAAAAAATGGCTTGTATAAATTGTTTTAAATGATAAAGGTTTGTTTTTTTGTCGTCTCTTTAGAGCAAGGTGGGACAGAAACCTATTTGTTACGTTTTTTAACACATTACCAAAATAAAATTGATGCTACAATAATATGTAAAAGCGGTAAAAAAGGAATATTAGAACCTGATTTTAAAAAAATGAATGCTAATATATTAGCTATAAAGATGGGTTATTTTAATTTGTTATCATTTTATAAAACGTATAATTTATTAAAAAAAAATAAGTATAACTCGGTTGTTGATCTTACTAGTAATTTTGGAGGAGTTTATATGTTAATATCAAGGTTTGCAAATATAAATAAACGAATAAATTTTTATAGGCAATCATCAAATCATTTTAAAGAAACCAAATTTAAATTAATTTATAATTCTTTTGTTAAATATCTTGTTTATAGAAATGCAACAAGTATTCTTGCTAACTCAGAGTACAATTTTAAATACTTTTTCCCTAAAATTTATAAAAAAGATAATCGATTTGAAGTAATCGCAAATGGTGTAAAATCTAAAAAATATAGTAGTATTCCAAGGAGTAAGAATGAAATTAGAAATGATTTAAATATATTAAAAGATAAATTTATTATTGGGCATGTTGGAAGGTATAATAAAGCTAAAAATCATTTAACAATTTTACAAGTAGCCAGTAAACTTATTAAGAATAATAAAAATATTGAATTGATACTTTGTGGAAGAGGAACTGATGATATTGAAATAAAAGATGAGTTGAAAAAGCTTGGAATTTCAGAAGAGGTACATTGCCTTGGTAATAGAAACGATATACCAGAAATTTTAAAAGCATTAGATTTTTTTTATTTTCCATCATTATCTGAGGGGCAACCTAATGCCTTGATAGAAGCGATGATTAGTGGTTTGCCAATATGTGCTTCAGATATTGGGTCTATCAAAGAAAGTATTCCAGATTTTTTAAACGATTACTTGGTCAATCCTTTAGATATAAAAAAGTCAATAGAAATAATATTAAAATCGTATAATAAGAAAAATTTTAAGTTGATAGAAGAAACTAAACTCTGGGCAATTGAAAGATACGACCCTTCAAGACAATTCAATAAATTATTTATAAAACTATAAAATGAATTTAGTTTTTATAACAAATGCCAGATTTACTCAAAATAATAAAGGAGAAGTTTTTGGAATTCATACCTCTATTAATAAAAATACATTTAACCATTATCTAAAGGTTTTTAATAAAATAATTGTTGTGGGTAGGGTAGAAATTACAGATGATATTGATTACTCTAAAGCAGTTAGACTTGATTCTGATAAAATTTCAATATTACCTTTACCTTATTTTATAGGATTAAAAGGCTATATTTTTAATAACCGTAAAGTAAAAAAGTTATTAATCAATTACCTATCTATTGATGCTGCTATTATTTTAAGGGTTCCAGGTTCCTTTGGAAGGATGTCAGCTATCATATTAAAAAAAATGAAAAAACCTTTTGGAGTTGAAGTAGCTGGTGATCCATGGGATTTATATGCTCCTAAAACATTCAATCATCCATTAAGGTCTTTGTTGCGTTACCAAGGATATTTCAGTTTAAAGAGAACGGTATCAAAAACATCAGCGGCAATTTATGTAACAAAAAATGCGCTTCAAAACAGATACCCAACAAAAAAGAATACATATTCTACTTTTGCTTCAAATGTTTTAATAAAAAAGGAAGAATTTAAAAGTAAACCCAATCTGCTATTAGAAAAAGAAGAATATACATTAATTTCAATAGGAACTTTAGATCAAATGTATAAAGGGCCAGATGATCTCTTAAAGGCAATTTTAATTTTGAAAAATAATTTTAATTTATTTGTTAAATTAAAATGGTTAGGTGAAGGTAAATACAAGAATGAATTGATAAATAGATCCATTGTAATGGGTATTGGGGATAGAGTAGAATTTATGGGGTCTATCAAACCAAAGCAAATGGTTATAGATATGTTGGATGAAAGTGATATCTTTGTTTTGGCCTCTCGAACAGAAGGGCTTCCTAGGGCATTAATTGAAGCAATGTCAAGAGGATTACCATGTATTAGCACAAATGTTGGTGGCATCCCAGAATTGCTTAATTCTAGTGAGTTGGTATCTAAGAATGATTCGGTTAATCTTGCAAAAAAAACATTTAAAGTACTTTCAAACTTTGATTATGCAAATAAATTAGCAAAAGATAATTTAATTAAGTCGTATGAATATGAATATGAATTAATTAACGAGCGTAGAATTGATTTTTATAAATATGTAAAAAGCTTGACAATGAGTTATAAGAATAATTGAAATGAAGAAGGTTTTAATAGTCCCATCAAATACGGACTTAAATAGGGGTGATCAGTCACTAACATGGGCAAGTATTGATTTGGTAAATTCAATATATAAGAATAATAAAGTAAATATTTTCCTTTATGAGAATAAGAATAAACAGAGTGCAGAAACCAATAAGCAAACATCTAAATTAGGTTACCCTTTTTTAACACGTATACTAGCACACCCAGGGAGAAATGACACAAAGAAGCAGGTTCGTTTTACCATATTAATTTTGTTAAAATGGGGGACAATAGCAATTTATGATTTAATTACAACTTTACTACTATTGGCTCCTTTAAAAACTCTTAATTATATTGGATTTTTATTTTTATCAGAAGACAAAAGAAAAACCTACAAAAAATTTCATGAATTAGATGCATTGTTTGTAAAAGGAGGTGGGTTTTTGCATAGTTATGGAAGCCTGGTAGATCCGTATGTTATGTATTTTCAATTATTTGATGTAATGCTCGCTCAGAAATTAGGCATTAAAACATTTATTCTCCCAAACTCAGTAGGTCCATTAAAAAATAGATTTGCCAGAAGAATTGTTATAAATACGTTTAAAAAATGCAATAAAATTTACGTGCGAGAAGGTGTGTCAAATAAATTTTTAAATGAAAACAATATTTCAAATTTTCAATCACCAGATTTAGGTTTTTACCTAGCTCCTTCTAAAAGATGCTTTGTAAATTATTTAAATGAATTAGGTGTTGATTTAGAAAATAAAAAAAATATTGCTATTACTTTAAGACCCTATAGATTTGATGGTAAAGAAAATGCAGATGAATTATATTCTTCATATATTAGTAATATTACTTCGGTAATAAATTATTTGTTAAAAAGTAATGTGGGAGTGACATTAATAGCGCATACAATTGGCCCAAGTGCTCATGAAAATGACAATATCCCTCTACTAGAAATTTATAATGACAATAAAAATAAAAAAGGATTAACTTATCTACATGATATTAAACTTGACTGTAGAGATTTGGAAAAAATTTATTCTTATTATGATCTAGTAATCGGAACTCGTTTTCATTCAGTAATTTTTTCGTTGAACGTAGGAACACCTTGTATTGCGATTGCTTATGGAGGTAATAAAGCAACGGGGATTATGAAAGACATGAATTTAGGGGTATATGTTGTACCCATTGAAGACCCAGATTCTGAAAAAATCATTAATTTAATTGGTTCGGTATTTAACAATCTGGAGGAATATAAAATGAAAATTGATACTTATAAAAAAACAATAACTAAAGAAAGAAAGTCTTTAGTTTTAGACTTAAAAAATATCTTAAACGAATAAATTTAAAGATGAGGTTATTAAAGAATGTAATTTCGGTTGCTTATACAAGTTTAAGGTTTGTATTGTATAAAATTATTTATAATAAAAGATTCAATTATAAAGGTATACAAAGATTTTCTCCTAATACTCAAATTTTCTTTTTAGGAAAAAGTAGTATTAATTTAGGCAAATCAGTTAGTGCACATTCTGGAGTTAAAATAAGGGCAATAGGTAAAGGTAAATTATCAATTGGAAATAATACATCAATAAACTATGGTTGTATGATTGTTGCAATGAATGATATAGAAATTGGCGAAGGTGTAGAGTTTGGGCCTAATGTATTGGTTTATGATCATGATCATGATTTTAGAGCTTTTGGTGGGATAAAAAGTAATAAGTATAAAGTAGGTGTTGTTAAAATTGGAAAAAATTCATGGATTGGAGCAAATGTTGTTATTCTTAGAGAAACTATAATTGGAAAAAATTGTGTAGTTGGAGCTGGCTCTGTTATATCAGGAACTTATCCAGATAATTCAATAATAACGCAAGAGAGAAAAACAATAGTTAGAGAAATAATTTAGAATTAAATTTGAAAAAAAAAATACTTTATACTGCAACAACAGATATTCACTTATTAAATTTTCATTTACCATATCTTCAGTGGTTTAAAACGCAAGGATATGAAGTTCATGTGGCATGTAATGGTAATAGAAAAATACCATTTGCAGATAAAACGTGGTCTTTATCAATTGGAAGAAGTCCAATAGATAGGAATAATATATTTGCATATAAAAAATTAAAAAAAATTATTTCAAATAATCGCTATGAAATAATACATAGTCATACACCAATGGGTGGGGTATTAACAAGACTTGCCGCCAGAACATCAAGAAAAAATGGAACAAGAGTTTTATATACAGCTCATGGATTTCATTTTTATAAAGGGTCGTCTTTAAAAAATTGGTTATTGTTTTTCCCTATTGAATGGCTATTATCTAATATTACTGATGGAATAATTACTATAAATAATGAAGATTATGAAGCAATAAATAATTTTGGTTTTAGATCTAAAGATAAGTTTAAAATAGATGGTATCGGAATAAATCCTGATAGATTGAAATTCGACAATTCTGATGATAAAATACAATTAAAAGAAAATTTAGGTTTTAATAAAGATGATATAATTATTTTATATATCGCTGAAATGATTCCTAGAAAAAATCATTGGTTTATTTTCAAATCTATATCTGCAATTGTAAAAAACAACTCGAATGTAAAGTTTATATTTGCTGGTGGTTTAGCCGTGGAAGGAGAGAATTTAAAAAATTATTCTAAGAATAATGGTATTGATGACAGCGTGTTTTTTTTGGGATATCAAAAAGATATAGCAAAATATATTTACATTGCAGATATAGGTATTTCTTCAAGTATAGCAGAGGGGCTTCCAATTGGAATAGCTGAAATTATGACTACAGGCCTACCAGTGGTTATTTCTGATATAAGAGGACATAATGAGTTAGTTGTTCATGAAAAATCAGGTTTTTTATACAATTTAAAAGATAAAGTTTCATTTATAAAATATGTTAATTTATTAGTTAATGATATAAAATTACGAAATCAAATTGGAGAAATTGGGGCTAAAAGGATGAGTAGATTTCATTTGCAAAATCCACTGAAACAAATGATTGAAATTTATGATTATTACCTTAATTAAAATAATTATACTTTTTAGATAGGTTTATGAAACAAACCCTACTTAACAACATAAAAAATATCTATGGCTGGAAATCCAAACGGAAGGTATGATTATTATTAAAGCATTATTGTCATTTTGACCGTAGCAATAGTGGAGTGGAGAAATGTAAAAAATAAAAAATACAGGTTTAATCAGAGATTCTTCGCCGTTCGCGCCTTACTTACTTCATAATGAGAGGGTTGATGTTTTGATATGATTGTCATTCTGAGGGAAACGACTAAAAGGAGTGACGAAGAATCTCAAAAGAGAGCCTGAATTCAAGGAGATTCCTCACCGTTCATGCCTCTCTTACTTCGGAATGACATTTGAATACGCGATTGTCATTCCAACCATATTGTCATTCCGACAAAGCGACGCTAGGAGCGACGAGGAATCTAAGATAAATGTAATATGAGATACTTCGACTCCGTTGCACTTCGCTCAGCATGACATCATTGTCATATCGACCGCAGCAATAACGAAATGGAGAAATCTTAAAAGAGGAGGTACACTTCATTCTGACTTGTTAACGGGAAGGTGAGTCTAAAACAATTAATTTCTTATAATTTATATTTAAGTAATTATTCGTAATTTTGAGTAAATCTAGAAAAGATGAATACACATAAGATATCCATAGAATTTCCATCAGATATTCTTTTAACCATAAATGAGAGTGAAAACCAGTTAAAAAAAAGAATAAAACTTTCTTTAGCTTTTAGATTGTATAAGTTAAAGAAAGTTACGATTGGTAAAGGTGCTCAAATTGCTGGAATGTCTAAATTTGAATTTGAGACAATATTATCTGAAAATAAAATATCAATATCCAATTTAGATATTGATGATGTTTTGAACGATATTGATAACTTCTAAATATGAAAAAAGGACTTGTAATAGCTGATGCAGGACCAATATTCTCTTTGGCTTTAATGAAAAAGAATTCCTCGAGGCTTTGCCTCGTGGTAACCGCTGAAATGTCATCCCCTAAAAGGGGATCTAAATAACAAATTTCGATTTTTGACATTCATGTCAAAATGAAACCAGCGAAATACTCCTATGGCTCTGCCTCGGAGATAGTTGGTTTCAAGAAGTTTTTATTAAGTGATGAGGCCTTTCTAGTGATATAACAACCATGTCATTAAGTACCGATAAGAAGTAATTAAGCCTACTTACCTTAGGAAGGAATAACATTGCCATTGTAATATTACTGTTATTCCTACTTTAGGAGTAATCTCAATATAGAAGTATATGAGATCCTTCGCCGTTCGTGCCTCACTTCCCTCAGAATGACATATGGATACGCGATTGTCATTCCAACCATATTGTCTTTCTGAGGGAAACGACTTTAGGAGTGACGAAGAATCTCAAAAGAGGAGATTCCTCAACGTTCGTACCTCACTTACTTCGGAATGACATTTGAATACGCGATTGTCATTTCAATTTTATTGTCATTCTGACCGAAATGAAGTGAAACGCAATGAAGTGGAAGAATCTCAAAAGGGAAAAATACAATTAATAGATGAAACAAACTTTATTAAATAACATTAAAAACATTTACGGTTGGAAAACCAAAAGAAAGATTGTAGTTTTTTCTGTTGATGATTATGGTAATGTACGACTTGATTCAATAAAAGCTAGAAAGAACATGGATAAAGCAGGCTTAAAAGTATTATCGCGTTTTGACGCTTTGGATACGCTAGAAACCAGGGAAGATTTAGAAATTTTGTTTGAAACGTTATCTTCTGTTAAAGACAAAAACAAAAGATCGGCAGTATTTACGCCTTTTGCTTTGCCTTGTAATATCAATTTTGAAGCCATGGCAAAGGATGGTAACATAAAATATATTTACGAAACTTTACCCGAAACTTATCAAAAATTAGAAACCAAAGATGCTAATGCTTATTCAGGTACCTGGAACTTATGGCAAGAAGGTATAAAAAACGGTCTGTTACATCCTCAATTTCACGGACGGGAACATCTAAACCTTAAAGTTTTTAAAGAAAAATTGCATCAAAAGGACCATGAATTGCGCACTGCTTTACAAAATAGATCTTATACCAGTATTTTCAAATCGGGTTATGATACTATTGGATATACCGCTGCTTTTGATTTTTGGGAAGAAAGTGAAAATGAGGTTTTGAAAGACATTTTAATAGATGGGTTGAACCAATTTGAAAGAGTGTATGGTTATCGGGCGAAACATTTTACCCCACCAACAACTAAAATTCATCCAATACATCACCAGTTGTTAAAAGAGAATGGTATTGATATGATTGATATTAATCTGATTCATCAACAACATATAGGGTCAGGTAGATATAAAAAAAGCACAAATTATACGGGTAAAAAAACTAAAACAGGACAGATTTATATAGTAAGAAATGTAGTTTTTGAACCTACCCATAAGAGAGGTTTTGATTGGGTAAATTATTCCTTAAAACAAGTGGAAGCAGCATTTCGTTGGCATCGACCTGCTATTATTTCTTCTCATAGAGTAAATTTTTGCGGCCATATCGATCCTAAGAATAGAGAAAAAGGTATTAAAGCTTTAAAAGAATTGTTAAAGAGGATTGTTCGAAAATGGCCAGAGGTAGAGTTTATGAGCTCGGTAGAGTTGGGGGAGTTTATGGATAAAGATAAAAGACAAAAGATAAAAGATAAAGGGTAAAAGAAAAGATTGTATGGAAAAACGAAATGACCTTTCTAAACGATTGTTTGATTTTGCTGTAAGAGTAATAAAACTTCTTCGTAAACTACCTAATAATCATGAATATAGTGTTATACGATATCAATTAATAAAAAGTTCATCTTCTTCTGGAGCAAACTATGAAGAATCTCAAGCTGGTACTTCAAGAGCAGACTTTAATAATAAAGTTAGAATTGCACTTAAAGAAAAACGTGAATCCAATTATTGGCTAAGATTAATTAAAGCTACTTTAGAAATTAAATCTTTTGATTTTGACGAGTTGAATTTTTTAATTGAAGAGTCAAGTGAGCTTTCAAAAATACTTGGTGCAATTGTTAATAAAACAGGTAAAGAAAGACGGTAAAAAAAATCAAGAATCAAATTTACTTTACTCTTTTATCCTTTAGTCTTTTTTCTTAGATTTTATGGCTGAGTTCCTAGTTATTACAGCAAATATAATAATTCTATGTCATTCCGACAGAGCGACTCAAGGAGCGACGAGGAATCTCTAATAAAAACAAGATTTAACTCCGTCTTTTGTATTTTGTTTTTGTATCGTTGATTTACCGCTGGCAAGTTCTCGTCAATAAATTTTTCTTTTATTTGAAAAAATTATCTCGTTCGAAATGACATCATTTTTTATAAAAAAATACAATGTTAATTTTGTAATTTTCAAGTACTTATAAGAATGCTGTCTTACTTAGAACGTAGTCGATTTTATGTGCAAAAAATTCCTGAAAGAGCCCTCGACTTTCTAATTAGTCTTCAAAGTATAAGAAATGGTTATTAGAAAAAGATGCTTTATTTTAAATGATTAACTTTGCAATAAGTATTAAAATTTATAAAGATGAATATTGAGGCAAGAAAAATACAATTTGTACAAGAGTTTTTGAAACTTAAAAATGAGGAGATTGTTTCTCATTTACAAAACATTTTGAATATTGAAGTTTCAAATCCTATGGAACGCTTTTCTGTTGAAGAGTTTAATAAAAGAATTGATAAATCTGAAAAGGATTTTAAAGCAGGTAGAATAATCGAAATTTCTAGTATCAAAGCAAAATATTTGTGAAGAGAAAAAGAATAATCTGGTCAAAGTTTGCCGGTAAACAGCTAGACAATATTTTTGATTACTATAAAAAAAGAGTTAGTCTAAGGGTATCGCTTAAAATTATCCAATCTATTATTACAGATATCGAAAAACTTGAGAATAACCCTTTTATAGGACAACATGAAGAGCTTTTAAAAAATAGAAAACACGAATACAGAAGTTTGATTTCTAAAAATTATAAAATAGTTTATACAATCGATGATCTAAATCAAATCATAAGAATTTATGATATATTTGATACCAGACAAAACCCTAAAAAGATTATTAAAAATAAATAACAAAAGAGTTAAGATAAATGAGTTCTCTCTGATTATTTTTATATTTTTCTTTAGTCTTTAGTCTTTAGTCTTTAGTCTTTTATTTTAATTCTAATGTACAAATCCATTTTCAAAAGAATCCTCGACTTCTCCCTAAGTCTAATTATAATTTTACTTATTTCACCGATATTATTCTTCATCACGGTATTGCTATACATTCAAAATAAAGGCACCCCATTTTTTTTTCAAGAACGCCCAGGTAAAGATGAAAAAGCTTTTAACATCATCAAGTTCAAAACGATGACAGATGAGAAAGATAAGAAAGGACAATTACTACCAGATAATCAAAGGTTAACTAAATTAGGTAGATTTATCAGAAAATTATCTATTGATGAACTACCCCAGTTGATTAATGTATTAAAAGGCGATATGAGTTTGGTAGGGCCTCGTCCACTATTATTTAAATATATTCCTTTGTATTCCCAAGAACAAAAGTGTAGGCATCATGTAAAACCCGGCATTACCGGTTGGGCACAAGTAAATGGTAGAAACACTATTTCATGGACCAAAAAATTTGAGTTAGATATTTATTATGTCAATAATATTTCTTTTATGTTTGATATAAAAATATTATGGATGACATTTTTGAAAGTGATTCAACGAGAAGGGGTTAATCAAAGCGAAAATAGACCAATGCAACCGTTTAATGGAACAAATTAATATGATAAAGCGTTTTATTTATTTAGGGTATTATTTTAAAGAATTGGACAAAGAAAAGTTTAATATAATGTTCGATTTTGTTGTTAATGAAAAGGGAATTTCAAGATTAAAATTATGGCAAAATATAATAGGGTCTTCTTTAAAATATAACATTTCTCTTCAAGAGTATTTTTTATTTAGATTTTTTGAATTATCCGATGAACAAAAAGGGACTTATGCAGGAACAGGGTACATGTACGAATATCAATTAAAAATGAACCCCAAAACTTCCAGACAAATTCTATCAGATAAATTAATATTTTTAAAAGAATATGCTTCGTTCGTAAAACATAATTATTTGGCAATTGATGATATTCATGTAAAAACTAATAAGTTAGATAAAATATTAAAAAATAATTCAGAAAAAATAGTTTTAAAAAGCACAGACGGGCAGTGTGGTGTTGGTATTGAAGTTAGAGAAACAAAAGATTTTACTGCAGAGTCGTTAATTAATAGATTAAAGGAGACAGGTAATGATTTTGTTGAAGAATTTGTACAACAGCATGAACTATTAAATAATCTTTCACCATCAGGTTTAAATACCATTAGAATTATTACCCAACTAAATAAAGAGGATAAAGTTGAAATTTTAGGTGCTCGTTTAAGAATAACCATTAACTCATCAATAGATAATTTGGCAGCTGGTAACATTGCCGCATCAATTGATGAAGAAACAGGGAAAGTCTATACACCTGCGGTTTATAGTGATATTACCAAAGATGATGAAGAGGTTCATCCAATAACTGGAGTTAATATCATAGGATTTCAAATTCCTTTTTGGAAAGAATCTTTACAAATGGTAAAAGATGCAGCCCTATTGCATAAAGAGAATAGATCTATAGGTTGGGATGTGGCGATTACTAATAATGGTCCAGAATTGATTGAAGGAAATCATGATTGGTGTAAGTTACTTTGGCAATTACCGGTAAATAAAGGCTTAAAATCTGTTTTGGAAAAGCATAAAAAAGAATATTTATATGAATAAAATGAAAATATTAATCACAGGTGTAGGAGGTCCAACACCTCGTAGTTTTGCCATTGCTCTTAAAAAATATAGTAGGTATAAAAAATTTGAATTTATAGCGACAGATATCAATCCGCTTTCAATAGGATTGTATCAAAAAGAATTATTTCAAAAATCATATGTTATCCCACGAGCTTCAGATCCTGATTATTGGAAAGTTATAGAGCAAGTTATAAAGGAAAACGATATTGAATTTGCAGTGATTTTACCCGAGTTGGAAGTTATGGAGTGGAGTAAAAGACAGGATCAAAATACACTACCCTGTAAAGTGCTTTTACCAAATCATAAGATGTCAGAACTTTTGGTAGATAAGGCAAAAATGACCGAATTATTGAAAGATTTAGATATTGTACCAAAATCAGTTGCATTTAAAAGAGACGAAAGTAATTTGAAAAAGATCAGTGATAAATTGGGGTATCCGTATTGGGTAAGGTCAAGTAGTGGTACAAGTGGATTGGGGTCTTTAAAAATTGAAGATGAAAATTCACTAAAAAACTGGATACACATCAATCCTGAAGTACACGATTTTTTAGCCAGTAAATTTTTATCAGGAAGAAATCTTGCTTGTAAAATGTTGTACTATGATGGAAAACTATTAAGAGCAGCTATTGGAGAGAGAGTAAATTATATCATGGCTAAAGTTGCTCCTTCTGGCATTACCGGAAATACTTCTTTTGGAAGACTATTAAATGAACCAAGTATATTTGAAGAAGCCAAAAGAGCTATGGAGTATATGTTTGAACATACAGGAGCAAATCAACACGGTTTCTTTACAGTTGATTTTAAAGAAGATGAAAACGGAAAACCTTATATTACCGAAGTGAATGTACGCCATGTAGCATTTACCCAATGCTTTGCAGCAGGTGGAGCAAATTTTGCTGAAGATACTATGCGTTTGTTGGACAATGATTCTGATTTTGACAGAAGTTTTAAACTTTACGAATTTGAAAAAGACCTAATATTTTTACGCGACGTTGACAGTCTCCCAATTTTGATGAAAGAAAAGGATTTGTTGGGAATGGGTTCTCAATAAAGGTTGAAGAAATGATGATAAGATTCCCCCTTTTAAGGGGAATGACAATTTTTTACAAGGAACTGTATTATACAATGTCATCCCCGTGGAAAGGAAATTCCATGAAGCTAAACTAAAACAACAGTAAGATTCCCACTTTCGTGGGAATGACATGATACAAAAGAATGTTCAATGAAAGCCTGTTATTCCCGCGTAGGCGGGAACCTCATGATGCTAATCTTAAACAACAATAAGATTCCCTTTAACCAGTCAAACAAGCTTCAAGGGAATGACAAACTTGCACTAAAGACTCTTATGTATCATGTTATCCCCGTAAAACTTGTGACCAGCTTGACTGGTTAACGGGGAACCCATGCAACTTAACCTTCTCAGCAAAACCATATATAATTACACAAAGCAAAATTATAAAAATAGAACTATGAATTTTCCTGAAATTATCAAAGATCAAATTAACCATTTGAAAAATGAATTGAATCCTTTGGAGTTTGCTTCCGGAGAAATTATTTTTATTAATGGAAGGTGTCAGATTTTATCTCAGTCTTCTCAAATTTTTGAATTAATCGTTGAGATTGACGATAATAAATCGGAGGAATACTCCTTGAGAATTGATGAAGATGGTTTGATGCAGCCCTTAATTGGTAAATCCTTTACAGAATGGGATAAGTATTCATTTGCCTGTCTGTTGCAAATTGAAAATGAAATACATTTGTTAGATCCCAAGGCAAATGTTGAACATAAAAAATATACCAGGGAGGGTATGATTAAACGTGTTTTAAACGAACGAAAATTTAAAGCTAAAAAGGCTGAATATAGAATAAAATGGTCTGATAATATTTATGGAGATCACATTTTAACAAATGAAAAAGGAGTAAAGTATAAAGTATTTCTTAGAGATTTTGAAAATGAAATTGGCTATAGTGATAGTTTAGACGCCGAGTTTAATCAATTGGGTACAACAAAACATATTATGTATGCTTTTAAACAATTAAAAGACAATAAAAGTTTATACCGAAGGTTAAAAAAGAGCTTTCCATTTGTAGAAATTTATACTGACCCTCTAAATGATTATAAAATTTCATGGTATTTTCCTTCTGAATTACCAATTGAAGAACAGCTGTTAATTTTGAGGTATTTTAAAAGTTCATCTTTTATTGAAAATGATAAATTGGAATTATTTTTAGGTTTTATAAAGGAAGCCGATAAAAGTAATTTAATAAAGATCAGACCTGAAGTTCATAAAAAGCTAGAAAATCATTTCGAGAAAAAAATGCTAAATCAATTGGCAAGAACTAGTGAAGTTGATTTTAAAATGATAAATGCAAATCTGTTCGGTTATCAGAAAGAAGGTATTGAGTTTACTCTATTTAAAAAAGCAGCAATAATTGCTGATGAAATGGGTCTTGGTAAAACCATTCAAGCTATCGGTTCGGCATTATTGAAGAAGGAAATTTTTGATTTTAAAAAAACACTGATTATTTGCCCGGCCTCATTAAAAGAACAATGGAAAAACGAGATTGAAAAATTTTCAAATGAAAAGGCAATTATAATTCAGGGCAAACCAAGTGAAAGGGTTGAACAATATAAAAATGAAGACTATTTTTTTATCGCCAATTATGAAACAGTTGTTAGAGACCAAATAGAAATTAATAAATTGGATTTTGATTTCGTGGTTCTTGATGAGGCGCAAAGAGTAAAAAATTATGAAACTAAAACAGCTTCATCATTAAAAAAAATAAAATCAAAACATAAATTGGTGATTACTGGTACTCCAATTGAAAATAAACTAATTGATATTTACTCCATAATAAATGTTATAGATCCGTATTATTTTGGGCCATTATGGGAATTTTCGTACCAACATTGTTTATTTGACCCCGAAAAAATAAATAAGATTAATGGTTATTATAATTTGCAAAACTTAAAAAACAGACTCTCTGATATATTAATTAGAAGAGAGAAAAGAAAAGTTCTTGATCAACTACCAAATATTCAACAAATTGACATTCCGGTTGAATTATCACCTTTACAATCAGATTATCACAATTCATATGCAAGAGGATTAGCTAAAATTGTTAGAAAAAAGTTCTTAACCCCATTTGATTTACAAAAAATGCAAATGTTGATGACAAGTATGAGGATGGTTTGTGATTCTTCTTATTTAATAAATCAAGAGACCAATGAATCTCCCAAATTAGAAGAATTAAAACATATTCTTTTCGAAAACATCGATATTAAAAATTCAGATAGGAAAATTATTATTTTTTCAGAATGGATTAAAGTCCACAAATTGATAGGAAAAATCCTTCGTGAAAATAATGTGGGTTTTGTTGAGCTTAACGGAAGCGTTCCTGTAAAATCACGTGGAGATTTAATTAGAAAATTTGAAAACAACAAGCAATATAAAATATTTTTATCTACCGAAGCAGGGGGATCAGGATTAAACCTTCAAGCTGCGGATATTCTTATAAATTTTGAACTTCCTTGGAATCCTGCTAAAAAAAATCAGCGTATAGGTAGGATTGACAGACTAGGGCAAAAAAGCAATAAATTAACCGTATTTAATTTGATCACAAGAAACTCTATTGAGCAGCAAATTGCATCGGGTTTGCTGGTGAAACAAAGTCTTTTTGATGGAGTTTTAGGAGGTGATACGAATCAAGATTTTGTTGATTTTACAACCAAAGGGCGTTCACAATTTATAGAACAAATTGAAGATCTGTTATCTGGCATTGAGAAGAATGATTTAAATGATGAATTTGAACGCGAAAAAAATGTTTCAGAAATTGAAAAGGAAAATCTAACTGAAAAAGATAAAAATTTACTTGACCTTTCCGGTGATAATTTAGAAACTGAGGAAAACCTTACTTTAAAAAACAAAAAAGAGAACAAAGAATCAAGAGAATCGACTGCAAAACTTGAAGAAATGAAAGAGGTAATGAGTCACGGTATGAGTTTTTTAGCTGGTATGTATAAGATGTCAACTGGTAAGGAAATAGGTATTGAAAATCAGAAAGTAGAAGTAAATCAAGAAACTGGAGAACTTGTTATGAAGTTTAAAATTCCTAAATAAGTAGTTACTGGTAGGAAATAGGCGTAATTATTATAGTTATATAGCCTCTTTTGAGATGCCATTGATAACGACGAATCTTTGATTTTTCAAGCAGGTGAGACTTATGATTATAAATAAACAACAATAAGATTCCCATTTTCATGGGAATGACATAATTCAAAACAGCATCTGTTGCAAGCTTGTCATTCCAGCAGAGCTTGTAACCAGCTTGACTGGTTTTCAAAAGAGTATCTAATGGAAGCCTGTCATTCCCCTGAAAAGGGAAATCCCAATCAACCTTACTTTATCATGTACAAAACCACCCACCAATTAAACCATAAACGATTAAACAAATAAACAATTACAAATTAAACTAGACATCATCGCCGGCGCTCGCCCGATTTTATGTTAATAAAGTGGGAAGTAAAAATTATTTCTTAAGTGTTGAATTTTGAATTATAAGTTTTGAGTGAAAAGTCAATGATGATCAATTAATTAAAGTATGAGCAAAGGTATTATTGTTACGAAATCCTATCAATTTGCATTGAAGATTGTTGAATTATATAAATTTCTAAACTATGAAAAGAAAGAATATGTAATGTCCAGACAAATATTAAAAAGCGGAACTTCCATCGGAGCTAATGTAGAGGAAGCACAAGCGGCCATTTCTAAAAGAGATTTTATCTCAAAGATATCAATTGCTTCAAAAGAGGCAAGAGAAACTCATTACTGGTTGAGATTATTAAAGGATTCCAATTACTTAACATTGAAAAATGATTTATTACTAGAAGAATGTGAAGAGCTGAAAAGAATTCTTATATCAATTGTTAAAACATCTCAGGAGAATTTAAATTAACAAAATGAATTAGAATTTTTTAATTTGATCGGAACAATAACTCAAAACTCAACATTCATAAATTAAAACTTATAAAAAAAATGAAACTAGACATCATCGCCGGCGCTCGGCCCAACTTTATGAAAATTGCGCCAATAATTGCAGCATTAGAAAAAGTATCTAACTCAATACAGTACAGACTAATCCATACCGGACAGCATTATGACAAAAAAATGTCGGGTAACTTTTTTGAACAGCTAGGCATTCCCGAACCACATGTAAATCTCGAAGTAGGAAGTGGTACGCAAGCAGAACAAACCGCAAGAATCATGGAACGTTATGAGGCATTATTACTTGAACGTTATTCCGAGAGAAGCGATAGCGAAGCGTGGGAATCTCAAAATAAATCAAAAGCTCCCTTCTCCTTTAGGAGAGGGGTTGGGGGTGAGGTTTTTTCAGGTATGTCTAACTGGGTGCTCGTAGTAGGCGACGTAACTTCAACCATGGCATGTAGTATTGCTGCTAAAAAACTTGGAGTAGGCGTAATACATGTAGAAGGAGGTATCCGTTCAAATGATATTACCATGCCCGAAGAGATCAATCGCATGGTAACAGATAGTATTACAGATATTTTTTATACCACTAGTGAAGTTGCTAACGAAAATTTACGAAAGTTAGGACATGATGAAAGTAAAATTAGATATGTAGGGAATACAATGATTGATACTTTATTAAAAAATATGCCACGTTTAATCAAACCACAAGCCTGGAACGACTTATCATTAAAAGATAAAAAATATTTTGTAATGACCTTACACAGGCCTGCCAATGTAGATGAAGAACAACAGTTAAAGAATTTAATTGAAGAGATAGTAAAAGGAGCAAATGGTATGCCAATAGTTTTTCCGGTGCATCCGCGTACAGCGAAAATGTTAAAAGGAATTGGTATTGAGGCAGATAATTTACACATGATAGAACCCTTAGGCTATTTGGAATTTAATTATTTGGTTAAAAATTCTTTTGCCGTTATTACGGATTCTGGAGGAATTACCGAAGAGACTACAGTAATGAAAGTGCCATGTATGACCTTACGTGATAATACTGAAAGACCGGAAACAATTACTATGGGGACCAACGAATTGGTAGGCACCAACCCTGATAATATTGCCCCCTACATGAAAAAATTACATGCTGGTGACTGGAAAGTTGGTGAAATACCTTATTTATGGGATGGGAAGACTAGTGAGAGGATAGTGAAGGATTTATTAAAGTTATGAGTTGCAAATTTTGAATTATGAGTTTAATGGGTTAAGATGAAGAAAAGTATAGTGGTTGAGAAGAGTTATTCATTTGCATTAAGGATAATTGATTTGTATAAATATTTAAATTTTGAAAGAAAGGAATTTGTACTTTCTAAGCAAATACTAAAAAGTGGAACATCAATAGGTGCCAATATTGAGGAAGGTCAGGCAGCGCAATCTAAACGAGATTTTATTTCAAAAAATTCGATTGCTTTAAAAGAAACAAGAGAAACACATTATTGGTTAAGATTGCTAAAGGATAGTGATTATTTACCAAATGATTATATTGGTTTGATAAGTGAATGTGATGAATTAAGAAAAATATTAACTTCTATTATTAAAACTTCTCAAGAAAGGTTATGATTAAAACAAATCATATTTTAAACTCATAATTCAAAACTTACAACTCATAATTTTTAAGAAATGAACAAGATCTACCTCTCTTCACCTCACCTAACCGGTGAAGAACAAAAATACGTAACCGAAGCTTTTGATACCAATTGGGTAGCACCTTTAGGTCCAAATGTAAACGGCTTAGAAGAAGATATTTGTAAATATACTGGATCTAAATCTTGTTCAGCTTTGAGCTCTGGCACTGCGGCTATTCACCTGTCTCTAATCATGTTAGGTGTAGAGGAAGGGGATGAAGTATTGGTTTCTACTTTTACTTTTTCGGCTACGGTGAATCCCATTCGATATCAAAAAGCAATTCCTATATTAATAGATTCAGAAAAAGATACCTGGAATATGAGTCCGATTTTATTGGAAGAGGCAATAATTGACAGAAAGGCAAAAGGCCAAAAGCCAAAGGCAATTATTCTAGTACACCTCTACGGCATGCCTTCAAAAATGGAAGAACTTATGGCTGTTGCCAAAAAGTATGACATTCCTGTTCTAGAAGATGCCGCCGAAGCCATTGGAGCAACCTATAAAAATAGAGCCATGGGAACCTTTGGTGAATTGGGTGTGTTTTCCTTTAATGGCAATAAAATTATTACCACTTCTGGTGGAGGAGCTTTGATTTCTAATAAACCAGATTATATTAAAAAAGCAATTTTTTTGGCCACACAAGCACGAGATGAAGCGGCACATTACCAACATTCACAAATAGGATATAATTACCGTATGAGTAATATCCTTGCCGGAATTGGTCGCGGACAAATGGAAGTACTAGATAATAGGGTGAAAGCGCGAAGAAAGGTTTTTGAATTTTATAAAAAGAAGCTTAAAGCGTTTGATAATATCACTTTCGTGAAAGAACCTAAAGGGTTTTATGCCAATAGGTGGTTAACCACAATATTAACCGATAGTTTTAAAATCCGTGAAAAAATTAGATTGGCGCTAGAGAAAGAAAATATAGAATCTCGTCCGCTATGGAAACCCATGCATTTGCAACCTATATTTCAGGAATTTCCGGCTTATATCGATGGTACTTCCGTAGATCTTTTTAATCGTGGATTGTGTTTGCCAAGTGGTTCTAATTTAAGTAATGCAGATTTGGAGAGAGTGGTTGAGGGGATAAAAAAGGTTTTTTAACCACCTCCCCCGTCAGTTGACGGGTATCCCTCCTTGAAGGAGGAGAAAATTAATAGTTTACCATAAACATCATTTTGAAAAAGAATATTCCCCTATTCCCCTCCTTTTAGGAGGGGTGGCTCTGCCAAAGGCAGGGACGGGGTGGTTTACTATATTCAACATAAACCTACTCATCTAAAAGGTAGCTACTAGGTGGTTCTTCAATATCAACCAACATTTTTCCGCTACTGACAGGGACGGGGTGGTTTACTATATTCAACATAAACCTACTCATCTAAAAGGTAGCTACTAGGTGGTTCTTCAATTTCAACCAACATTTTTCCGCTACAGGCAGAGACGGGGTGGTTTACTATATTCAACATAAACCTACTCATCTAAAAGGTAGCGACTAGGTGGTTCTTCAATATCAACCAACATTCCGCTACCAGTGGAGTCGATGTGGTATTATAGGTGTAAACGAGATCGTATATTGTGTTAACTCAATTAAAAAAATAACACCAAAGGGCAAAATAGAAATAATCTTAAAAATTTTATTTTGCCATTAAATAAGCCAAATCACAACAAAAAATCACTAAAAAACTATCGCAAAAATCTGCGAAATAATCAAACAAGTGCAGAAACAAGGTTATGGATGTTGCTAAAGAATAAGCAATTAGAAGCTAGAAAATTTCGAAGACAACACAGTATCAATAATTTTATAGTTGATTTTTATTGCCCAAGTGAGAAATTAGTAATTGAATTAGACGGACAAGTGCACTTTAATCCTGTTGCTAGGGAAAAGGATGATAGGCGAGATAAAATTTTAAAAGCCTATGGCATAAAAGTATTGAGGTTTGAAAATAAAATGGTGTTTGAACAAGAAGAAATTGTTTTGAATGCAATAAGAGCTGCGTTTAAAAATAAATAAATAAATATCACCACCCCGTCCGTCAACTGACGGACACCCCTCCTTGAAGGAGGGGAAAAATAATAGTTTATTAAAAACGTCATTTTGAAAATGGGAATTATCTGATTCCCCTCCTCTTAGGAGGGGTGCCTCTGCCAAAGGCAGAGGCTGGCTGGTTTTAATAATTCATCAGTAATTTACTCTTCTAAAAGGCAGAGGTGGGGTGGTTAAAATTACTATTATATAAATCAAACAACAATTACCGAACAACCAAACAATAAAAAACCCAATAAAATGTTAAATAAGATAATCTTCCCTACATTTGTAATCCAATTGTTTTTTAATAAATACAACAATGACCAAATCTTTTTTTAAGAATAAAACCACATATACTTCTCGTTGGATTGTATTGATGATTGATATATCCATAAGCCTACAAGCATTTTTTCTGGCTTATTTGGTGCGTTTTAATTTTACGCTTGGTTTTGGACCACATGAATTTTTACAACAGTTGCCACTAGTAACTGTGGTAACACTATTAAGTTTTTTAATTGTTGGTTCGTTTAAAGGTATTGTTAGACATACCGGTAGTAAAGATGCGATTAATATATTCTGGGCGGTTACTTTATTGGCTGTAACCTTGTTAGGAATTTCATTGATCACCCGTAATTATAATGTATATTTATTTTACTCTATACCTCTTTCTATAGTTTCCATACACTATTTATTAAATATTGTTCTTTTAATATCTAGCCGTTTTATTTTTAAATCGCTTTTTAACAGAATTGTTACCAACTATAAAGCCCCTAAGAATATTTTAATTTATGGCGCAGGCGATTCAGGTTTATTAACTTACAATACAATAAGTAATAGCACTTTTGGTAAATATAAAATTGTAGGATTTTTAGATGACAGCAAATTAAAAATTGGAAAACAATTCAACAGAATAAAAATTTATGACCCGAAAATCGTTGATGAAAAATTCATTAAAAAACATCAAATTAATGAAATAATAGTATCCATTCAAAATATAAAACCTTTTGAACTTTTTGAAAAAGTAGATAATTTAACAGATTTGCAAGTAACCATAAAATTAGTTCCTCCAGTACAACAATGGATAGACGGCGAATTACAGGTTGGTCAAATTAAAGAAGTAAAAATTGAGGATCTATTGGATAGAGCACCAATACAGATTAAAAACCCAGTTATTCAAAGGGAGTTGGAAAACAAAGTAATTCTAATTACCGGTGCAGCAGGTTCTATTGGTAGTGAAATTGCACATCAAATTAGTAAATACAATTACAAACATATTATTTTATTAGACCAGTCAGAATCACCACTTTATGATCTCCAACAAGAATTTATTAGAAATAAAGTCAACGATTTTTCCGTAGAACTTGCCGATATAAGAAATAAAAAACGAATTAAAAGTATATTTGAGACTTATAAAATAGATCTTCTTTTTCATGCTGCAGCCTATAAACATGTGCCTTTGATGGAAGATAATCCTTATGAGGCCATTAGTGTTAATGTGAAAGGAGCTAGTTTGCTGATGAATTTCGCAAAAGATTTTGAGGTCAAAAAATTTATAATGGTTTCTACCGATAAAGCAGTGAACCCAACCAATGTGATGGGCGCTACCAAACGTGTTGCTGAAATATATGCCAACTGTTTGAATATAGAAAGTAAAACTAAATTTGTTACCACACGCTTTGGTAATGTACTTGGTTCTAATGGTTCTGTGATTCCTTTATTTAAAAAACAAATTGAAGAAGGAGGTCCTTTAACAGTAACACATAAAGAAATTACAAGATTTTTTATGACCATACCCGAAGCATGTGAATTGGTATTGGAAGCTGGTATTATGGGTAATGGTGGAGAGATATATGTTTTTGATATGGGAGAGTCCGTAAAAATATTTGATCTCGCTAAAAAGATGATTCATTTATCAGGCATGAAATATCCAGAAGAGATGGATATTGAGGTAACTGGTTTACGACCTGGGGAAAAATTATTTGAAGAACTGTTGACCAATGATGAAAATACAATTCCTACCTATCATCAAAAAATAATGATAGCTAAAACAGAGAATATCAATGTGAATAAAGCCAAACAAAGCATTGAAAAATTAATTGCGGTAAACTCCTTAAACAATATTGATATTGTAAGTACATTAAAAACTATTGTACCTGAATATATTTCAAATAATTCTGTTTTTGAAAAACTTGATGGAACCAAAGTAAAAGTAAAGCAATTAAAAATAGGATAAATTTAAATTAGTAATTCTTAATGCTAATTTTTGCGCTAAAATAGAGTTATGAATGGACAATAATCTACATCTTAAAGGTTGTTAATAATTATAAAATCATTGTTGTCCGATTAAAAATAACGAGAATCCTTAAATTTATATAAAGGCCTTGCCATAATGAGTCAAAAAAGTTGAGTATGCAATGATTTTTCCCTTTAGGGTTAGGGTAAAAAATCATTGAATGGGTATTTGGATTCCTTAACTTATTGACATTGGGACCACACTGGCAATCGGTTAAAGCGTAGCGGTCTTATATCTTTTATCGGACATGAGTGATATTAATTAGCCTAAACTATTTTTTACAAAAGCTTCTATTTTCACTCTTAAAAAATAACACACATGAAACGAGCATGTTAAAAAGTTTATCTCGCAAGGAAATGATTAATAGCGAACAGCATGTGACCATTAAAAAACAATAAAAATTAACACATGAAACGAGCATGTTAAAAGCTTATCAATCAAAAAAATGATTAATAGCGAACAGCATGTGACCATTAAAAAACAATAAAAATTAACACATGAAATTGGTTTTTGCTACAAATAATAAAAACAAGGTATTAGAAATTAAAACTTTGTTACCCAAATCCATAGAAATTTTATCCTTGGCGGATATAGGTTGTACAGAAGATATAGAAGAAACAGAGGTCACTCTCCAGGGCAATGCTAAATTGAAAGCAGATTATATTACGAAAAACTATGGCTATGACTGTTTTGCAGATGATACTGGCTTGGAAGTAAAAGCTTTAAATGGAGCACCAGGAGTTTATTCGGCGCGTTATGCAGGTTTAAATGCAAGTTATAAAGACAATGTGTATAAGATGTTGCGAGAAATGAAAGGACTTCTAAATAGAAAGGCTCAATTCAGAACCGTCATAGCGCTCAATTTAAATGGAAGTCAGTTTATTTTTGAGGGTAGGTGTAAAGGTGAAATTGCAAAAGAAGAACAGGGTAAAAATGGCTTTGGTTACGACCCCATATTTAAACCTGTAGGGTTCGATAAAACCTTTGCAGAAATGAATTTGGAGGACAAAGGAAAAATATCACATCGTGGTTTGGCCGTAAAAGAATTGGTGAAATTTTTAAATGCCATAAAGTCAAAAAAATAATATACCCAAACCATTTAGGTTTTCGGGAGTTTTGGCGAAAGTTATTTTTTTCTTTAAAAAGGTAAAAAAATCAACCATAGCCTTTGTTATGGTTTTATTTTTTAACGCGTTTAAAGGGAGAAAGAACGAGTTAAAAAACCGTAAGGCTGTGTGGTTTGGGTATATACCAATTTAAAAAGTTATATTATTTTGTGAGTTTCTAAAATATTAGACATGACCTGATATTTTCTCCATTAGGGTTAGGCATCCAATGAATTTTCCTTTTAGGGTTAGGCATCCAATATTTTTTCCCTTTAGGGTTAGGGTATTCTTAAAGCGAAGCGGTCTTATATCTTTTACCAAACACGAATGATTACTTATTCAAACATGCTGGTTTGCCCTAGGTTATCATTATCAATAATCTCTTCGTCAACAAGGTCTACTTCATTAATTTCAGGCGCAACATACACTAGTGATTCCAATAAATTAATTTGTTTTATTTTTTCTGTAGTTAATTGATTTCCAAGAGATTTAATGCCTTTTATTGTAATAAATTCTTCAAAGTTAATAATTTGATTTTCCAGACTTCTTTTTGAATAAATTACTTCCGCCATAGGGCGATAATCAACCGCGACAATTTGCAATTTAGAACCCGGATGATCCGATATAAATTTTTCTTCCTTATCTGGTTGTTCAATCATAAATCTTTTGACATAATATCGAGATCTTTCACCGTCAAAGTATATCGCCGAAATGGGTTTGTTGGGTTGCCATTTTTCTAAAATAATCATATCATTGTCAAAATGCGCATTTAAATTCGGAATAATAGTTTTAACAACACCTTTCTGGTTGACAATGAGCAATCTATCTTCTGAAGTAAATTCACCTAAAAGATCTCCTCTATGATCTACATTTAATCTTTGTACGGTTTCGTCAAACCATATTTTACGAGGTTTTAAAGTAGAAACACCTTTCTCTTTCAATTCAATTTTTCTAACGGTAAATTTGGTAACTGTATTACCTCTACTAGCTCTTCCTTTAACTGCGAGATTGGCAAAATCAATATCCCACTTTAATTTTTTAATACTGCCTACAGCACGTAAATTTATTGTGATAATTTCTGCTTCTCCATTAGGGTTAGCAGTAAAATATAAGAGCTTAGAGCCTTTTGTTCCGGCCGTAAGATCATATGCTTTATCACGAGTAATGGCAGTTACTGAAAATCGTTTCATATAGGTTGTACCACCTTTGCCATCTGTATAAACCATATTATACACCGTGCGTTTGTCTTTCTTTTTAAATACAGCTACATGAATAATATTTTTGCCAACAAAGGTTTTACTGTCTACTTTGGTAACGATCATTTTTCCGTCATTTCTAAAAACAATCACGTCGTCAATATCGGCACAATCAGCAACAAATTCATCTTTCCTCAAGCTTGTGCCAATAAACCCCTCTTCCCTGTTAACATATAGCTTTGCATTGCGCATCACCACTTTGGTAGCAACAATGTCTTCAAATATTCTAATCTCAGTTTTTCTTTCCCTACCCTTGCCATATTTTGTTTTTAAGTCTTTAAAATATGCAATGGCGTATGCAATGATATTTTCTAAATGGTCTTTAACTATGACAATTTTATCTTCCAAACCGGCAATAAATAGTTTTGCTTTATCAATATCAAATTTGGATATTTTTTTAATTTTAATTTCCGTCAAGCGGATGATATCCTCTTCTGTTATAGCTCTTTTTAAATGTTTTATGTGTGGCTGTAGCCCTAAATCAATGGCGGCAATAACGCCTTTCCATGTTTCTTCTTCTTCAATATCACGATAGATTCTGTTTTCAATAAAAATCCTTTCCAACGATGAAAAATGCCATTGTTCTTCTAACTCGTTCAATTGAATCTCTAATTCGGCCTTTAGCAAGTCTACCGTATGTCCTGTCGAGTACTTTAAGACCTCAGAAATTCCAATAAATACAGGTTTGTTATCTTGAATGATACAACATAATGGAGAAATAGAAACTTCACAATTGGTAAAAGCAAATAGAGCATCAATTGTTTTATCTGGAGAAATACCACTATGTAAATGAATCAGTATCTCTACATCTCTTGCCGTATTATCTTCAATTTTTTTAATTTTAATTTTACCTTTTTCATTGGCTTTTAGAATGGAATCAATAAGAGATGATGTAGTAGTGCTAAAAGGTATTTCATTAATAACCAAGGTTGTTTTATCTTGTTGTGCAATTTTTGCTCTAACCCTTACTTTGCCACCTCTAATACCTTCGTTATAATTGGTAACATCAGCAATACCACCTGTTAAAAAATCAGGGACAATATGAAAAGATTTTCCTTTTAATATTTTTATCGAAGCATCAATCAATTCATTAAAATTATGCGGTAATATTTTTGTTGACAAACCAACCGCGATACCTTCCGCACCTTGGGTTAACAGTAAAGGAAATTTAACTGGTAAATCAACAGGTTCATTTCTTCTCCCGTCATAAGAAGCTTGCCACTTTGTAGTTTTTGGATTAAATACAACAGTTAAGGCAAATTTAGACAAACGCGCTTCTATATATCGAGAGGCTGCGGCACGGTCACCGGTAAGAATATTTCCCCAGTTACCTTGCATGTCAATAAGCAATTCTTTTTGACCCATTTGCACCATGGCATCGGCAATACTAGCATCCCCATGCGGGTGATATTGCATGGTATGACCCACCAAATTCGCTACTTTATTATAACGCCCATCATCCAAATCTTTCATAGATTGCATGATACGACGTTGCACCGGTTTAAAACCATCATCAATGCCAGGAACAGCACGCTCTAAAATCACATAAGAGGCATAATCTAAAAACCATTCTTTGTACATGCCAGTAACTTTAGTTATGGTTTCCTGAGCTGTATTATCTTGATTGTTAGTATCTTCTTGTAAGTTGTCGTTCTCTTGTTCCATGTGCGTTCCTTCAATAGAAGGCTCAATTAATTATAAAATATCATTTATTCTTTTTCTATGATATCCAATTCTACTTTTAAATTATCAATGATAAATTTTTGTCTATCCGGCGTATTTTTACCCATATAAAATTCCAATAATTGCTCCACAGGTGTTTCTCTATCCATCATTACTGGGTCTAATCGGATGTCTTTTCCAATAAAATGCACAAATTCGTTGGGTGATATTTCACCCAATCCTTTAAATCGTGTAATTTCTGGTTTTCCTCTTAATTTTTTAATTGCATTTTTTCTTTCTTTTTCAGAATAGCAATAAAAGGTTTCCTTTTTATCACGAACCCTAAATAATGGTGTTTCTAAAATATAAAGGTGCCCTTCTTTAATAACTTCTGGAAAAAATTGCAAGAAAAATGTAATCAAGAGCAATCGAATATGCATACCATCTACATCGGCATCTGTGGCAATAACGATATTGTTATAACGTAAATTCTCAATGCTATCTTCAATGTTCAATGCCGCTTGTAGCAGATTGAACTCTTCATTTTCATAGACTATTTTTTTACTTAAACCATAAGAATTCAACGGTTTACCTTTTAAACTAAAAACGGCTTGGGTATTTACATTTCTTGATTTGGTTATAGACCCACTGGCCGAATCTCCCTCGGTAATAAATACAGTACTGTCTAAACGATTTTCTTTTTTCATGTCGTTTAAATGTACCCTGCAATCACGTAATTTTTTATTGTGCAAACTGGCTTTTTTAGCACGATCTCTGGCAATTTTTCTGATACCCGATAATTCTTTTCTCTCTTTTTCGGCTTGAAGTATTTTTCGTTGGATATGATCTGCAACATCCGTATTTCGATGTAAAAAGTTATCCAATCTTCGTTTTACAAAATCGAGAATAAAGCTGCGCACCGTTGGTAAGCCACCACCCATTTCTGTAGAGCCTAATTTAGTTTTTGTCTGGCTTTCAAAAATAGGTTCCGTTACTTTGATACTAATGGCAGAAACTATAGATTTTCTAATATCAGAAGCTTCGTAATTTTTACCAAAATAATCACGTATGGTTTTAACTATGGCCTCTCTATAAGCATTTTGATGTGTACCTCCTTGGGTTGTATGTTGCCCATTTACAAAAGAATGAAACTCTTCACTATACTGTGATTTGCTGTAGGTTAAGGCAATTTCAATATCTTCTTCCAATAGGTGAATAATAGGAAAAAGTTTAGATTCATCAGCAATATTTTCTTCCAATAAATCTTTTAAACCATTTTCCGACCTGTACTTTTCACCATTAAATAAAATTGTAAGACCAGTGTTTAGATACACATAGTTTTTAATCATTTTAACTATATATTCACTTCTGAATTTATAGTGAGGAAAAATAGCTGTATCGGGAATAAAAGAAACTTTGGTCCCTTTTCTTGAGCTTAATGTTTCAATAG
The DNA here is from genome assembly GCA_021647985.1 of Flavobacteriaceae bacterium. Classification (GTDB taxonomy): domain Bacteria; phylum Bacteroidota; class Bacteroidia; order Flavobacteriales; family Flavobacteriaceae; genus Lutimonas. The sequence goes on from JAKITQ010000006.1 coordinate 45,117, forward strand.
GTAGGTCGTTTACTAAATTTCCTTGTTCAAATTCTGCTATTTTAGTTTGATCATCTCTAATAGATTGTACTCGAAAAAAAGAAGATAACGCATTTACCGCTTTGGTACCAACACCATTTAATCCTACAGATTTTTTAAATGCTTTTGAATCATATTTACCACCAGTATTCATTTTTGAAACTACATCAACAACTTTCCCTAGAGGTATACCTCTACCAAAATCTCTGATGGTTACCATTTCATTCTTAACAGATATCTCAATAGTTTTACCTGCTCCCATAACATATTCGTCAATAGAGTTATCAATAACTTCCTTGATAAGAATATAGATACCATCATCGGGCGCAGACCCATCTCCGAGTTTACCTATATACATACCTGGTCTCATCCTAATATGCTCTTTCCAATCTAATGAACGGATATTATCTTCTGTGTATGATGTTTGATTTGCCATTAAATAATTGCGTTATGTAGCGATGCTAAAGTAATAATTAAGAGGAAATAATAAAATACAACGGGCATTTTTTTTTACAATAAAAATAAAATCCAATTAAATGATTATTTTGTTATTTTTACGATAAATAAAAATGACACCATGATTAAAAAGCAAATACCCAATTTATTTACGCTATTGAACTTATTATCAGGCTTAATTGCAATAATAATGGCTTTATCTGATAAGTTAGTTGATGCAGCCTTTTTTGTGTTTCTAGGTATATTTTTTGATTTTTTTGACGGTTTTTTTGCCAGAAAATTTAAAGTAGAAGGAGAATTTGGTAAACAATTGGATTCCTTGGCAGACATGGTAACTTCGGGTGTGGTACCTGGAATTGTTATGTTTCAACTAATTTTATACGCTACAAAACAACAATGGTTTATGCAGTTGTCATGCGAAATTGGTTCCTGGCAAAATTATGGGGAAACTAGTATGTATTACATCGCTTTTATTGGATTGTTGATACCTTTGGCTTCAGCATTTCGATTGGCAAAATTTAATATTGACGAACGACAGTCTAATTCTTTTGTTGGTCTACCAACACCGGCATTGTCCATTTTTATCATGTCATTACCCCTAATTTTACATTATTCCGATCAACAAATTTTTATAGATATCATTCATAATAGATATGTATTGATACTAATCACCATCATAGGTAGCTATTTGTTAAATGCGGAGATACCATTATTTTCCTTAAAGTTTAAAAAATATGATTGGGCAACAAATAAATCAAAATATATTTTTATAATACTCACCAGTTTAATGCTTGTACTCTTTAAAGCTGTAGCCATACCTTTGGTTATTATATTGTACGTTATTATTTCTGTAATTGAGAATATTATAAATAAAAATACAGTTAGTTAAATATATAACCAACTGTATTACAATGTTTAATTTATGTTTATTAGTGAGATTATAAAAATTTAATTTTAATTTTTATAGTTAGTTTAGTTTGAACCTACCTGCTTGCGCCTGTCAATAGGTTATACTTTTTGGTTATTTTTCTTGCTCTAAGGGAGACTAAAAAGTTAGAAATTCAGTGATTCCCCTCTTTAGGATTAGGGTAAATAATCATTGAATATGATTTTCATTTTTATTATTGGATCTAGTTAATCAACTGATAAATGGGGCTTAACACCTTTTATTTTAGCATTTTATATAGTAATTTATTAACTACTTTATTTTAATACTAAATATTTATTTACTTTTTGCACAATTTTTTAACATTTTTACGGTTTATGGATTATTATATTTTGATGATATAATCTTCTCCCTGTTTTATCAATCAACTATTTAACATTATTGTTATAATATTTATTTGTCATGAAAACAGGAAATCAAATTTATCTTTTGAAATTTATTTTAGTACTATTTTTTTTAGGTACTACTATAGTCAAATCTCAAACAACAATTCCATTTGCACAGAGGTATGAAACCTCAGGTATTAATGGAGATTTAACCATTATTGGTAATTCTATTTTAGGAGATAGTATAGATGCTCCTTATAATGGTACTACACAAAATAATTATATTGACATGGTATTTGTTGATATAGATAATGATGCTAGTACTTTTAATTCTAGTAGTGCAAATTTTGCAACCAATAGTTGTAATAGGGTTGTTTATGCGGGTCTGTACTGGGGTGCTGTATCTGATGGAGCCTTTCTCGAACCAGAAATAATAAAATTTAAGGTGCCTGGAGCTCCTTATCTTGACATCGTTGCCGATGTAAATTTAGATTTGATCTATTATAAAGATGTTACAAGTATCGTTGCATCCAATACCAATGTAAGCGGTGATTATTTTGTGGCGAATATTAGTTCTTCAGAAGGAACTAGTTCTGCTGCGGGTTGGTCATTAGTTATTGTTTATGAAGACCCTTTGGAAACAAGAAAATACATTTCAACATTCGATGGTTTTTCGGCTGTAAGAAATAGCCCAAACAATCAAGTAGATTTTGCCTATTCAGGTTTTGTAACACCACCATCTGGACCTGTAGAAGGTCGAGTTGGGGTAGCAGCTTTGGAAGGTGATTTAGGTTGGTTTGGTGATCAAATGTTATTTAAAGCTGATGCAAATGCTGGTTTCACAGCTCTTTGGGATGCTGAAAATGATGTAAATAATTTTTTTAATAGTAAAATTACTGAGGATGGTGCTCAAGTTGTTGATCGTAATTTGAATAGTACAAATACTTTAGGGTGGGATCAAAAACTCATAAATATAACTGATTTGAATGTAGGTAACAGTTTAATTGGTAACAATGAAACCGGTGCAACTGTAAGAGTAACTAATAATGTTGGAGGAGATTGGATCTATACTTTTTTAAATACCTTTTCCATTAATATTATCGAACCAAATTTGCAGGTGTTAACAAGTGTAGAAGATACTTCAAATAATAATATTACATTAAATTCTCCAGTACCATTAGGTTCTACGGTATGGTATAATATTAATTTTCAGAATATTGGAACAGATAATGCAGAAAATACATACATTTTAAACATTTTACCTTTAAATGTTACTTTAGATGAAAGCTCAATGATTCTTCCGACAGGAGTTAGTTATAGTTTTAATCAAGCTACTAGAGAATTGAGATTCAATATACCAAATACCTTGGTTGAAAGAGGATCATTGTCTACTTCTCATGATATACGTTATCAGGTTACGGCCTCAAATGATTGCTTTGATTATACCGATGCATGTACAAATTTATTAGAAAATAGTATTGCCTCTTATTACGATGGTGAAACATCGGGTCAAAATATATCCGCCCAACCAGGTTTAAACGGTATTAATGGATGTGGTTTAGGTAGTATTGGTTCAATGGATCTATTTGTAGATACCAGTTCTTGTTCTTTTGACAGTGAACTATATTTTTGTAATAATACATTGACCTTTTCTGGTGATGATGGGTATGACACTTATATTTGGACAAATGAAAATGGTGATGTTATTGGTAATTCAAAAGAAGTAACAGTAACAGGTGCAGGTGTTTATACTGCAACGCAAAGAAGAACAGGTTGTACTGAAACTATTAGAACTGTTACTGTATTAGGTTTAGACGTTACTGTTAATCCAGTTTCTGCGCTTTGTAAAGATAGTAATGGTAGTGTTGATATTACAGTAAATGAAGCCTCAAACAGTTATACTTATGAGTTATACCAAGGAGCAAATCTTATTTCATCTGTAAATAAAAGTTCTAATCAACATATATTTTCAAATATAGATATAGGAAATTACAGTGTAAAAACAATTAAGGAAGATGGTTGTTTTGATATCACGGCATTTACTGTTACCGAACCCACACTTCTTGTGGCAACATCCAGTAAATTATACAATATAACTACTTGTAATGGTTCCATTTTAAATGGAAGTATGCAGGCTACAGCATCTGGCGGAGTAGCACCTTATGAATATAGTATGGATGGTGGAACAACTTTTCAAACGGAAGATATATTTATGGTTGGTGTTGAAAGAACTTATGACATTACCGTAAGAGATGCTAATGGATGTACAGTGGTTACTAGTGTTGCGGTAGGTTTTGATCAAGAAATTGAATACGAAGTAACTAAGGAAGATATTATTTGTGTTGGTGATACTGATGGTAAAATCAATATCAATTTGACCAATGACCAGGGTTATACAATAAGCTACAGTTTAGATGGTACCAATTATCAATCCAATGCAAGTTTTGGAGGATTGGCAAATGGGACTTATGATCTTTTTATCAAAAAAGAAAATGCCTTTCATGTTTGTGAAACCCAAACCACCATAGATATTGAGCAATTAATTTATTTACAATTAGAGGCAACGACTGATTTTTCATGTGAAGGAGCAAGTAATATTGTTATAGCTCAGGTAGATCCAATTTATCAAAATGATGTAACCTATACACTTGATGGTAACGTGAGCAATACATCGGGAATTTTTGAAAATGTTAACAAAGGTACACATATAGTAACGGTAAGGCATAATGAATTTGGATGTAGTGATGAACCTGTTACCGTACTTGTTGATGAATATGTTCCTCTTGAATTTCAAGTGGTGGAAACAGGTGTCAACGAATATACCGTAGTTGCAACAGGAGGTGAGCCTGCATACGAATATAGTTTTGATGATGATAATGATTATAGTGCAAACAATATATTAGACCTACGTGCGACTAGAGAAACAAGAGATTATATTTTTTATGTAAAAGACCAAAGAGGATGTGTAATGGAAAAAACAATCTTTTTAGAATTTTTAGATATCAAAATTCCAGATTTTTTCACACCGCAAGATGATGGTATCAATGATACTTGGTATCCTATTAATATAGAAATATACCCTAATATTTCCGTTCAGGTATTTGATAGATACCAGCGGATGATAGCTTCCTATAAAGGCACGCAATATGCCTGGGATGGTAGTTATAAAGGAAAACCATTACCAAGTGGTGATTATTGGTATATCGTAAAATTAAACGATAAAGCGGATAGAAGAGAATTTAAAGGGAATTTTAGTTTAGTTAGATAATTAAAGGGATGAAAAAGATATTAATTATAACATTACTATTGGTTACTGCTTTGAGCAAGGGGCAAGAATTTAAATTAGCACCTTATACCCAATATTTGGTTGAAAATCCGTTTATTATTTCTCCAGCATATGCAGGAGAAGGTGAAATGAACAGATTGCGAATGAGTGGTGTTTTTCAATGGGTTGGATTACAAGATGCGCCAAATACACAGACTTTATCCTATGATGCTCATATTTTAGAAAAATCGGGTATTGGAGGTGTTTTATACCGTGATAAAAATGGTAATACCTCACAAATTGGGGGGCAATTAAGTTTTGCCCATCATTTAACGATAAACGATGAGAATGCACAATATATATCATTTGGTTTATCCTATAAGTTCACGCAATTTAAAATTGATGTTTCCGATTTTGATAATCCCAATGATGATCCGAATATTGGAGGTGATTTATCATCATTCAATTCAAATTTTGATGCAGCATTTTTATATAAATTAGGTCGTTATTATATTAGTTTTAATGCAGCTAATATTTTAAATAAAAGCGTAAGAGCATTTGATGATACAGAACCAATAAAATTGCGTAATTACTATATCTATACAGGTTATATTTTTGAAGTTAGTGATGGTGAATATGAAATAGAACCTTCAATTTACTTTAAATTATTTGAAAGTGATTCGCGATCTGTTACAGATTTAAATGTAAAAGCAAAGAAGATTACAATAGATGGATATTACTGGGCAGGCTTTAGTACAAGGTTTATTAATGACCAAAATTTCTCTGCATCAGCCATAGTACCAATGTTAGGTATAAAAAAACAAGATTTTTACGTAGGATATGCGTTTCAATACAATATTAATGAAGCAATAGAGTTAAATAATGGAGGAACACATATGTTAACTTTAGGATATGATTTTGAATCGAAAAGGGGGAATTCAAGATGGTAGCTAAAATTAAAAAACACAGTTATGAAACGAGCATCTCAAATTTTGATACTCAAGGAAATGATTATTAGCGAACAGCATGTGTCCGTTAAAAAAACAATAAATAGAAACACATGAAAAAAGTAAGAATTGTTCTGTTTTTTATGTTGGTTGTAATTTTAAGTCTTTCGACTTATGGTTGAAAATTAATTTCAAGTCGTTATAAAACAGAATCAAATACCATAAAAAATAAATTAATGAAAGGTTTACACATTTTAATATTAGTGCTTAGTATTACATTTTTTAATGTTCAAAATTCTAATGCACAATCGGTAAAGGAAGTTGAGAAAACAGTTTATAAAATAAACAAAACGAAAACACCTCAAAAAGTAAAAGAATCTTTAAAAAAATATTCGGCATATAAAATTTCAAATGAAGTTACCTATGTTAAAAAGGATAAAGGTACTGTGTATAAATTTATAGTACAAAAAGGAAACTGGTCTCATTTATTGTTAATCGATGAAAAAGGTAAAGTTTTAGGAATAGAAACAGGTGAACATTAAGCTTAAAGTCATCTGGGAAAGATTTTAAAGAATTTTTCAGATTTGTTTGTATGGCCTTATTAACGATTAGTTAATAAGGCTTTTTTTTATAATTTCATCTATTTTCGACCAGACACTAGTTACAAATTCAACTTCTTTTTCCTTTCTTTTAATTCAAAGTTTTCTCCCAAATAAACCTTTCTAACCATTTCGTCATCAGCGAGCTCTTGAGGAGTCCCCTCTTTTAAAATACCACCTTCAAACATCAAATAAGTCTTATCTGTTATTGCTAGGGTGGCCTGCACATCATGATCGGTAATTAAAATACCTATATTTCTGTCTTTTAAATGCGCTACAATATTTTGAATGTCTTCAACGGCAATTGGGTCAACACCAGCAAAAGGCTCATCCAATAAAATAAATTTAGGGTCGGATGCAAGTGCTCTGGCAATTTCTGTACGGCGGCGTTCACCACCTGAAAGTAGATCTCCACGGTTTTTTCTAACATGACCTAAGCTAAATTCATCTATAAGAGATTCTAATTTCTTTTTTTGTCCCGATTTTGAAAGGTTGGTGAATTGCAATATGGACATTATATTGTCTTCAACAGATAACTTTCTAAAAACCGAAGCCTCTTGAGCCAAATACCCAACACCTCTTTGTGCACGTTTATACATAGAGTCATGAGTAATATTTTCATCATCTAAAAAAATCTCACCTTTATTTGGCTTTAACATACCTACAATCATGTAGAATGATGTTGTTTTCCCAGCGCCATTTGGTCCTAACAAGCCAATAATTTCCCCTTGTTCTACTTGCAGCGAAATACCTTTAACAACTTTTCTGCTACCGTACATTTTCATTATATTTTCAGCTCGTAATATCATATCTTAATTTATGTTATTTTTAGCAGTTTTAATATTTGTCATAAAGCCCTTTTTGGTGCTTGATTATATAAATAACAACTTTATTCGCATATTCGGTCATATCGTAGTTATTTGATGATTGCTTTTGACTTTTCTTTTTCTTGTTTTTTTATGATAAATTTAGATATTTTTATACTAACCTCATAAAGAATAATCATTGGTATAGCTACAATCACCTGACTGATAATATCTGGAGGAGTAATTATAGCCGCTAAAATCAATACCATAACCAATGCATATTTTCTGTATTTTTTTAAAAATTCGGGTGTTACTAATCCCATTTTAGTTAAAAAATAAATAATAATTGGAAGTTCAAATATAAAACCAGCTGCCAAACATGAAGACTTTAATAATCCAATATAAGAACTTAAATCAGTATTATTTCTAACTTCATCCGATACGCGATAACTTCCTAAAAAATTTATTGATAATGGAGTAATTACATAATATCCAAAAAGAATTCCTATAAAGAATAAAAAAGATGAAATCAAAATAAAGCCTTTGGCGCTTTTCTTCTCTTTATCATAAAGTGCAGGCTTCATAAACTTCCATACTTCCCATATAATATAAGGGAATGCTAAAATAAATCCAAATGCGATAGAAGTCCAAATATGTGCAGAAAATTGCCCTGCCATAGTTCTACTTTGTACAATAAACGGTATTTCATCAATACAAAGTCCATCAGTACCTAGTAATTTTGAAACTGAACACAGAAATCGGTAGGTAACAAAGGAAGGGTCTTTAGGTGCTAATAATATGGTATTAAAAATAAAGTCTTTCATTACAAAAGCGAGCATACCAAATGCAAAAATTGCAATTGATGATCGTACTAATGTCCACCGTAAAACTTCTAAATGGTCTAAAAATGACATTTCACTTTGTTGTTCACTCATGTTTCTAATTTTTATAAAGCCAAAAGTAACTAAAATTAAAGAATAATATAACTAGCTTTTGATAATCTTGTTTAATATATAGGATTTATTTTGGGGTCTTAAATGATCCCTTCTTTTAATAAATCATGAAAATGAACAACACCGATATAAATATCATTTTCAGTAACTAAAATTTGTGTGATGTTGTTTTTTTGCATGATATTCAATGCTTTAATAGCCATAGTGTTGCAGTCAATAGTGATCGGGTTATTGCTCATAATATCTTTGGCAAATAAATCACTAATATTTGTATTGTTTTCAAGCATACGTCTTATATCACCATCGGTTATGATGCCAATAATTTTACCTTCTTCAATTACTGCGGTAGTTCCTAACCTTTTTTTCGATATTTCTACTATAACATCTTTTACAGGAGTGTTTTTATTTACTTTTGGAACTTCATTGTTCTTTACAATGGCATGAACACGTAAGTACAATTTTTTACCTAAAGATCCACCGGGATGGTACTTGGCAAAATCATTTTTAGTAAAATCTTTTAAATTCAATAAGCAAACAGCAAGTGCATCGCCAATTACTAATTGTGCAGTGGTACTGCTGGTTGGCGCCAAATTATTGGGGCAAGCTTCTTTTTTTACATAAGAGTTTAAAACAAAATCAGAGTTTTTTGCTAAAAAAGAATCTGTGTTTCCAGTAATTGCGGCAATTTTATTGCCGTAATTATTAATTAGTGAAACCAGCACTTTAATTTCGGGTGTATTACCACTTTTTGAGATACAAATTACAATATCATCTTTTTGAATATTACCCAAGTCACCATGAATGGCGTCCGCTGCATGCATAAAAATAGATGGTGTACCTGTAGAATTTAATGTCGCAACTATTTTTGATGCAATATTGGCACTTTTACCTATACCTGTTACAATTACTCTACCATTTGAATCGTAAATTGCGTTTACCGCATCTTCAAAATCCTTATCTAATAAATTAGTCAAATTTTTTATTGCTTCAGCTTCTATTAAAATGGTTTTTATAGCAGTTTTTAATATATTTTTATTTTTATTCAAAGTATTTAGTATTAAAATTTAAAAATATTACATTATCTTTATAGTATTAATGTTTTTTAATACTATTCAATCGTAATAAAATAATTTATTCCCATATAAGAGTTTGGTATTAATATTACAAAAGTATTCAAAAATAGATAAATACATAAATGAAAGTGATAAAAATTGATCTTTTAAAGAGTTTAAAAAAATATTTTGGTTTTAATAAATTTAAAGGATTACAACAATATGCAATTGAGAGTTTAATGAGCGGTAAAAACACGTTTGTTGTAATGCCAACTGGGGGAGGTAAATCTTTAATATATCAATTACCTGCTCTTATTCAAGAAGGTACCGCAATTGTAGTTTCTCCATTAATTGCTTTAATGAAAAACCAGGTGGATGCCATGAGAGGAATTTCTACAGAATATGGTATCGCACATGTTTTAAATTCTTCGTTAAATAAAGGTGAGATTGCAAGGGTAAAAAGCGATATTGAAAGTGGTATAACCAAATTGTTATATGTTGCCCCTGAGTCTTTAACAAAAGATGAATACGTTGAATTTTTAAAAAGACAAAAAATTTCTTTTATAGCAATAGATGAAGCACATTGTATCTCTGAATGGGGTCATGATTTTAGACCGGAATATAGAAATTTAAAAAATATAATTAAAAAAATTGGCGACTTACCGATTGTTGGTTTAACGGCTACAGCTACAGAAAAAGTTCAAGAAGATATTCTAAAAAACTTGGGTATAACCAATGCGGATACCTTTAAAGCTTCATTTAACAGAGCAAATTTATTTTATGATATTCGACCTAAAACTAAAGATGTTCAAAAAGACATCATAAGGTTTATAAGAAATTATCAAGGTAAATCGGGTATCATTTATTGTTTGAGTAGAAAAAAAGTAGAGGAAATAGCCCAAATTTTGCAGGTAAATGGGGTAAAAGCGGTTCCTTATCACGCAGGTTTAGACGCAAAAACAAGGGCTAGACATCAAGATATGTTTTTAATGGAAGATATTGATGTTGTTGTTGCTACCATTGCCTTTGGTATGGGTATTGACAAACCTGATGTTAGATTTGTGATTCATCATGATATTCCAAAAAGTTTAGAAAGTTATTATCAAGAAACGGGAAGGGCAGGAAGAGATGGCGGTGAAGGTTATTGCTTATCCTATTACGCATATAAGGATATTGAAAAATTAGAAAAATTTTTATCAAATAAACCTGTTGCGGAACAAGAAATAGGGAATGCTTTATTGCAAGAAGTAGTTGCCTATGCAGAAACATCTATTTCTCGTCGGAAGTTTTTATTGCATTATTTTGGTGAAGAATTTGATGAAATAAATGGTGAAGGAGCCGATATGGATGATAATGTAAGAAATCCTAAAAAGAAAAGTGAAGCAAAAGATGATGTAAAAATACTTTTGGAAGTAGTAAATAAAACAAAAGAAGAATACAGGTCAAAAGAAATTATAAATACGCTTATAGGTAAAGAAAATGCCTTGCTTATCTCTCATAAAACAAATAAACAAGAATTTTTTGGTATTGGAAAGGCTATAACGGATAAGCACTGGATGGCATTGATAAGGCAAGTATTGGTTGCCAATTACTTGTCAAAAGAAATTGAACAATACGGTGTATTAAAACTTACAGCAAAGGGTTTAGATTTTATTGAAAATCCTGTTTCGTTTATGATGACGGAAGATCATACTTATGAAGAAGGTAGCGATACAAATATAATTACAAACGCCAAAGGATCAGGTGTAGCTACGGATGAAAAATTAATGTCTATGCTTAAAGATTTACGCAAAAGTGTTGGTAAAAAATTAGGCGTACCTCCATTTGTTGTTTTTCAGGATCCATCTTTAGAAGATATGACATTGAAATATCCGATTGAAATAAAAGAAATGGCCAATATTCATGGGGTAGGAGATGGTAAAGCAAAAAAATATGGCAAAGCATTTATTGAATTAATTGCTAAGTATGTTGAAGAAAACGATATTATGCGACCAGATGATTTAATTGTTAAAAGCACTGGTGTTAATTCGGGATTAAAACTTTATATTATTCAAAATACAGATAAAAAAATACAATTAATCGATTTAGCAAAAGCGAAGGGTATTGAAATGGAAGAGCTTATAAAGTTGATGGAACGAATAGTTTATTCGGGTACTAAGATAAATATTAACTACTGTATTGATGATTTGTTGGATGAAGATCAACAAGAAGAAATATTTGAATATTTTATGGAAGCCGAAAACGATAAAATTCAACTTGCTTTAGATGAATTTAATGGAGGTTATGATGAAGAAGAATTACGACTGATGCGTATTAAGTTTATAAGTGAAGTTGCCAATTAATTATAAGCTAATAAAAGCAATTGCAAATCCAATAATTATAGCGATGAATTTTTTAATATTAAATTGATGGTTTTCTGAACTTTCAAATAAAATTGCAGTTGAAATATGTAGTAAAATCCCAATAACCAAAGCATTGATTTGTATTTCATAAGGCTTAATAAATAAAATCTGTTGTGAAATAAGATTACCTAACGGACTCATTAATGCAAATAGGCATAGAAATAATATAGTCTTGAAATTCGAGAAGTTCGCTTTTTTAAAAAATACTGTTAGAATGATTGCAATAGGAATTTTATGAATAACAATAGCCCAAAGTAACGCTCTATTATCTGCAAATCCTAAAGGCATTCCTTCTAAAAATGCATGAATACTTAAACTTATTATTAATAACCAGGGTGTATTGTTTTTAATATTATGCACATGAATATGCCCGTGTTCAGCACCTTTTGAAAGATATTCTAAAGTAGTTTGAAACACAATTCCTAATAAAATAAATAAGCCAATGTTTTTATTGGGAGATGTAAATACTTCTGGCAGTAAATGTAAAACTGTGATTGATAGTAGGTAAGATCCGCTAAAGGAAAGCAATAGTTGAATAATTTTACTGCTTGGTTTTAAAATTAAAACCAATGCATATCCAAGAAATATTGCTAATATTAAGACCAAATAACTCATTGTAATATTAGTATTAATCTGTCTGATTTATCTTCATCAAAAGATTTTAAGTTATAATCTCCAAAAATGTGTTTTACTTTTAATTGCGCTTCTTCTGCAAAATACTTCAATTTTTCTAGATTCAGATATTGTAATTTTTCGGTATAGTGGTGGTGTTTATGATCTGCATCAAAATCTATATTTTTAATGAGAAAATATTTATCTATGTTTCTAGTTATCGAAAAAGAAATGCCATTTTTAACTATCAATTCCTTTTGAACCAATTCCTTTTCAACTTTTTTAATATTTAAAAAATCAATAACTATATGTCCGTTTGTATATAAAGCACCTTTAAAGTTCTTTAAAACTTTAATATTTGTTTGTTCATCGTTAAAATATCCAAAGCTTGTAAACAGATTAAAAATAGCGTGATAAGTTCCATCCAAAGGATTTCTCATATCGTGATTCGTAAATCGCAAAGTTTTATTTTCATTATTTTTTGCTGCAAGTATACTATTCACAGATAAATCAGCTCCAACCACATCAAAACCTTGTTCATTTAAAAAAAGAGAATGTCTTCCTTTACCACAAGGTAAATCAAGTATCGCATTCCCTTGATCTAATTTTAAAAAAGCAATAAGATTTTTCATAAAAAAACGAGCTTCATCATCGTTTCTATGATTGTATAAGGTGTGGTAATAAGAAGTATCAAACCAATCTTGAAACCATTCTGTTTTTTTATTCATCATAAATTATTCCAAAACAAAAATAAAAAATTTAGACTAAGAAAAAAGAAATACCAGTGAGTTATTTTAATCAAATAGAATTACCTGCCTACCGTAAGCAGACTCGAGGTTTTACTTCTGGGTTTCCGATAAAATGTCATCCCTTTTGTCGTTTCTGTGTAAACGGGAAGGGGAGCAAAATAGCGAATTCAGGCTTTTGACAAGCATATCAAAGCTTGTGAGCAACTTTTTTGGGTTTGAAACCTGCAAAATGACATTATTGTTTTGCCTTGTGGTTAGTTGGTTTTAAGAAATTTTTATTAGCATGTTTTTTAACGTATTTTTGCCGTATGGAAGAAAATTTTAATATGCTTGCAAAATGTTTATTCGGATTTGAATCAATATTAGCAAAGGAACTGAGAAATTTAGGTGCACAAGAAGTCAAAGAAGGTGTTCGTAATGTAAAATTCAAAGGAGATAAAGGCTTTATGTACAAAGCAAATTTAGCTTTAAGAACGGCTATTAGAATATTGGTTCCTATCCATACATTTAAAATTTATGATGAAGATGATTTATACGATGGATTAAAAAAAATTCGTTGGGAAAAATATTTAGATATTAAAAACACCTTTGCAATAAACTCTTCTGTGCATTCAGATAATTTTACAAATTCACATTATGTTTCTTTAAAAAGTAAGGATGCAATAGTAGATTATTTTAGGAAAAGGTACCAAGAACGTCCTAGTATTGATATTAAACACCCTGATATTCAATTTAATATACATATTCAAAAAGAAACTTGTACACTTTCTTTAGACAGTTCTGGGGAGTCTTTACATAAAAGAGGCTATAAAAGTGACACGAATATCGCACCGATCAATGAGGTTTTGGCTGCAGGGTTAATTTTAATGTCGGGTTATGATGGCTCACAACATTTTATAGATCCTATGTGTGGTAGTGGAACCTTTTTAATTGAAGCAGCCATGATTGCAAATAATATTCCTGTTAACATTAATCGTAATGAATTTGCTTTTGAAAAATGGAAAGATTTTGACGATAATTTATTTGATATTATTAATGACTCCTTATTAAAAAAGGTAAGAAATTCTACACAAAAAATTATTGGTTATGACAAAGCGCCTTCGGCAGTCAGAAAAGCTATAAATAATGTTGCTAATGCCTCTCTTGAGGAATTTATTCAAATAGATCAACAAAACTTTTTTGATTCTGAGAAACCTGTGGATGGTAAGGCTTTGATAGTGTTTAACCCTCCCTACGGAGAGCGATTGGAAATCAATGTGCCAGTATTTTACAAAGAAATTGGAAACACCTTAAAGCAAAGCTATCAGGATACAGATGCTTGGTTCATTACTTCAGATTTTGAAAACGGAATAAAAAATGTTGGCTTAAGAGCCTCTAGAAAAATCAAAGTATTTAACGGAAAGTTAGAATGTAGATTTGTTAAGTATGAGATGTATAAAGGAAGTAAAAAAGAAAAATTTCAGGTTAAAGATCAATAAAACTCACCATTATCTCTTAATACCTTAACCATGTGAAATCCATATATTTCATATCCTTCATTATAGTAAAATTTATGCGATTTTCTATTTCCAGTAAAAGTATTTAATTCAGTGCCTTCACACCCTTTTTCTCTTAAATATTTATATATCCATTTAAAAAAAAACTTACCCAAACCTTGGTTTCTGTAATCATTGTTAATTAATACATGATCAACTTCTGCGCTTTTGCCTATATAGTGCCTTGTACTGTACCATAGCCCACAAATACCAATTAACTTATCCTCATCAAATAAACCAATACATTCATAATTTTGCTCTACCATTTCTAACAATCTTTCTTGGAGTATTTTTTTAGGCGTAGACTTGTTAATTAATCGTAACAATGGAATTATCGAAGTGATTTTAGATTTTTTTATTGGTTTTATAAGGAACCTGTTCATTATAATTTTATATTTTCGTAAATATAATTAAAATATTGACTATGATTTCTATAAAAGAAATTAAAGCAGAAGACACCGTAGGGATTAGAAAAGAAGTGTTAAGAAAAAACATGGACCTATCTGCTCAATTTACCGGAGATCATGATGTAGATACCATACATGTTGGCTTATATGATAATGATGTTTTAGCTTGTGTTGTTAGTTTTATGCATGTGAATTATATGGATACAAATAAAAAGCAGTATCAATTACGAGGTATGGCAACAAAAGAAAAATTTCAAGGTAAAGGATTTGGAAAAAAACTGTTAGAAAAATCAGAGGAAATATTAAAAAGTAAAAACACTAAAATTATTTGGTGTAATGTGCGGGTAAAAGCGTTGGGTTTTTATATTAAACTCGGATTTAATACAATTGGAAATTCATTTGATATTCCACCAATTGGCAGGCATTATGTCATGATCAAACAGCTTTAATAGTCATTAATAATTCATTCTATTTTTTTTAGTATCCATATAAATTATAACAAAGCTATTAATTTATCGTTATTATATATCAATAACAATGATTTATGATTATTTCTGAAAAAAATAAAGAAACATTTGAAAAATTAGTATTTGGTTTTGCGCTTGTCTTATTGTTAGTACTAGTTTATTACTTCAATCATGATGCAATTATGCCATCATGATATTAATAATTGGTTAATTTTGTTAATGTTAAATATTAGCATATTAAACGCTTCCCTATAATTTATTCGTGAGACTCTAAAAAAATAATTTCAATTTTTTTAGTTAGTCGAACCTGCCCGACTTAGTCATTCAGGCGGGTTATTGGGTCTAGGGCTTGCCTTAGGTAGTTTAACCTTTTATTTAGTATTCATAAAGCAATTCTTAAGAATTGCTTTAGAATTTGAAATTATATTTGCATTAAATAAATATTTTATTAATAAATACTTTAAGCTATGAAAAAAAATGTATTATTATTAACATCATTTCTAATGGTGTTTTTTATCAGTTGCAATAACGAAGATCCAAGTTCACAATCAACATTTAGTATGCAACAAAAAACTGTTTTGAGAAAATCATCAATTGCAAACAAGCAAGGAACTTCAAATGCTTTGATTGGCACTTTAACTTTTTCAAAAGTACTTGTTGGTGTAAGTAAAATAAAATTTGAAAAGGAATTTGAAATGGATGACGATGAAAATGAGGAAGAGATGGAATACCGAGGGGCTTATACATTTGATGTATTAAATGGAACAAGTACACCAGCTGTACTTCCAATTGAAATGACTCCAGGTCTTTATCATGAAATCGAATTTGATGTAGATAATGTATTATCAAGTGGAAACTCTATTGAAATATCAGGTACTTTTAATGATGGTGTTTCTAACTATGAATTTGAGTTTACATCAACCATGGAAGAAGAATATGAAATTGAAAATGAAAATGGAATAGATTTAAATGTTAATGAAATAACTAATTTTGTTTTATTTCTTGAATTAGAAGGATTATTTGATAGGATTGATTTTAGTGATGTTGTTGTTGATGAGGATAATGTAATTAGAATAAATTCAAATTCAAATACTGATATTGCTTCACAAATTGAAAATAATTTTGAGCATATTATGGAATTTGAAGATGATGAACATGAAGATGATGATGACAATTAAAATATTAACTATATTTTAAAATCAGAAATAATTTTATTAGGAAAGAGACTACAAAAATGTAGTCTCTTTTTTTTGAAACCTATCGAATGGCTTGTTCGAAATATCAATTCTAAAATATATTATAAAAAACTAATTCTCCAAGCATTAATATATTGATATAGAGTATATTTACTATATTTTTTATAAATTTAAAATTGTTATTATGAAAACAATATATCTATCTCTATTAATTTTGGTTGGCTTGTTAAATAATTTAGAAATGAAAAGTCAGCATAGTTTTGAGTTGGTAAAGTTTGATACAGAAGATGATGGAATTATAGAGGCTGCATTCTTTCCTTCATCTACAAAAAAAGTTGTGATTTTTGCACATGGAGCCATTTTTAATAAGGAAAGTTGGTATTTTTTATCAAAGAAATTTCAAAAAGAAAATATTGCTAGTTTATCGATTGATTTTAGAGGTTATGGAAATAGTAAGTCGGGTAGTTCAAATAAAAAATCATATGATATTTTAGGAGCAATAAAATACTTGAATAATAAGGGTTTTAAAGAAATAAATATTGTTGGAGGGAGTATGGGAGGAGCAGCTGTTCTTGGTGCTTTGACTTTAACAAAAGTTTCTATAAACAAAGTTGTATTAATGGCTCCGGCTGGTGGTTTACCTATAAAATCAGAAAAAACAGATAAGCTTTTTATAGTTTCTAAGGAAGAAGGGATGTACACAAGTGTAAAATCGATTTACGATAAATCAAGTAAGCCAAAAAAAATAAAAATATATCGAGGCAGTTCTCACGCGCAGCATCTGTTTAAATCAGATTATGCAGATGAAGTAGAATCTTTAATTATTAAATTTGTTAGTGAAGATTAAAATTATTCGCATAAAAAAAGACTGTTAATTAACAGTCTTTTAAGTAGCGAGAACGAGAATTGAACTCGTGACCTCCGGGTTATGAATCCGACGCTCTAACCATCTGAGCTACCTCGCCGTTTTTGAGTTTGCAAATATAAAAACAAAATCAATTTCTACAAGTAAACACCAAAGAAATATTTAAATAAAAAATTTTTTTAAGAATAAGATATTATATATATTGCCTAAATTAAATAAATGGAAAATGCCAGACAAAATTAAATTTGAATTAGAAATCCCAATTCATGCATCACCCAATTTTTTATATCAATATGTTTCTACACCAGATTCATTGGGTGAATGGTTTGCGGATAATGTGAACTCTAGAGGTAAATTATTTACATTTATTTGGGATGATTCAGAAGAAGTAGCAGAAAGAATTTCTCTTAAACAAGGAGAGTTCATACGATTCAAATGGGAAGAAGACGAAGACAAAAATACTTATTTTGAGTTTCGAATTCAAGTAGATGCCTTAACAAAAGATGTATCTTTAATAATTACAGATTTTGCCGAAGAAGATGAAGTTGAAGAATCAAAAATGTTTTGGGAGAGCCAAGTAGCAGAGTTAAAGCACGTAATTGGCGGATAATAATCCAACAGTTTTATAATATTTTAAAAGCCTTGAATTTCAAGGCTTTTTTTAATATACTTTTGCAAAAATATTTTAATAGTGATGATAAATTTTAACGGACAAATAATATCTGAAAATTCACGCCTAATAGGTGTACAAAACAGAGCATTTAAATATGGAGATGCAATTTTTGACACCTTAAAATACAATAAAAACAAGGTGCATTTCATTGAAGATCATTATTTTAGACTGATGTCTTCACTTAGAATGTTAAGAATGAAAATTCCAATGAATTTTACATTGAAATTTTATGAAGATGAAATAATTAAAACTATTACGCATAGCAAATATGATAGAAATTTAAGAATAAGAGTTTCTGTTTATAGAAAGGATGGCGGTTTGTATAACCCTGTTACAAATGATATTGATTTTATCATTGAAGTCAATCAAATAAAAGACAGCTTATATGATACTTACGAAATTGAATTGTTCAAAGATTTTTCAGTTAATTCAGGTTTGTTATCTACTATTAAAACGAACAATAGGATGGTTAATATCATTGCAAGTATTTTTACTTCTGAAAACAATTATCAGAATTGTGTATTGATCAATGAGAAAAAGAATATCATTGAAGCCAATAATGCCAATATATTTTTGATTAAAGGCAACAAGGTTTTAACCCCATCTATAAAAGAAGGGTGTATCTTTGGTATTATAAGAAAAAAAATGATTGAACTTTTAAAAGTGCATGAAACTTATGATCTTATTGAGACTTCCATCTCGCCATTTGAATTACTTAAGGCCGATGAAGTATTTTTAACGAATTCTATAACAGAAATTCAATCTGTAAATAAATATCGGAAAAAGATCTATACAACAAACCGTACTGAAAATATAAGAAACTTATTTACAGAGAAGTACGATAAAATGTAATATACTCAAACCAAATAGGTGTTCGGGAAATTTCACGAAGTTATTTTGTTCTTTAACAAGGCAAAAAAATCAATCATAGCCTTATGTTACGATTTCTTTTTTTAACGTTGTTAAAGGTAAAAAGAACAAGTCAAAAAGCCGAAAAGCTATTGGGTTTGAGTATATATTAGTTTAAACTAGGGTTTTTAGGAGCATTAGCCCAAATTTGGTACACTCCACCATATTTTATCAATTCATCTTTCCAGAAATTATTGTGGCTAATTTTAAATAAATTTTGAAATTTATTTTCAATAACCAACCAAGAAGTGATAGATAACTCTTCTTCTAATTGTTGTTCGCTCCAGCCTGAATAACCCAGAAAAAAACGAATGTCATTTTCTGAAAGAACGCCATCTTTAATTAGTGATTGTACAGCTTCAAAATCACCACCCCAATAAATACCATTAGTAATTTCTATACTATCAGGTATTAATTCAGGAACATTGTGAACAAAATATAAGTTATCTTCTGAAACTGGTCCGCCAAAATAGACTTTTAAAGTAGAGTCAAGTTCAGGAATAAGATCGCTAAGTGTATAAGGAGCTGGTTTGTTAAAAATAAAACCAACAGAACCATTTTCATCATGTTCTGTAAGTAAAACAACAGATCTATTAAACGAACTATCACCTAATATAGAAGGTTCGGCGATTAATAATTTTCCTTTAGTTAGTTTTATTGCGTCCATTTTTAATATAATACTGGACTAAATGTACAAAAATTATGCAATAAAAAAAACTCTCTTTGATTAAAAGAAAGTTTTTTTATAATGTTCTGTGATATTAATGATTAGTTAACAGCATCTTTTAATTCAGAACCTGCTTTAAATTTCACAACGTTTCTTGCTGGAATTTTGATTGAAGCACCAGTTTGAGGGTTTCTACCATCTCTTGCAGCTCTTGCTGAAACAGAAAAAGAACCAAAACCTACTAAAGATAGTTTTCCTCCACCTTTTAAAACACTTTTAACATTAGTCATCATTGAATCTAATGCTTTGCCTGCAGCAGCTTTTGAAATTCCTGCATCTGCAGCCATTGCTTCAATTAAATCTGATTTGTTCATAATTTTAATTTTTTAAATTGGTTAAATATAAATTTTTGCATTTCAATAGCATAACAAATATATATTTTATAAGGTGTTGCGCAAGTTTTAACGTTTGAAATGTATGATTTTGTTAATAATTCATATGAAATTGTTGATAAACCAATGGTTTTTTATGAAAATTATCTAATTCCTTATAGATATTGGGTTTACATCAGTTTTGAAAGACTATTAAATTTAAACCCATTCAATAAACTTTTGGCATCCATTTTTCTTTTCCCTGCAAGTTTTAATTCTAAAATATTAATAAAGCCATTTTGTACTGCAACTTTAATTTCTTTTTTGGAAAATAATAATTTCCCAGGATCTAAATTGTGATTTTCTTCAATTTTAGACGTTTTATAGATTTTAATTTTCAAATGATCTTCACCATTTATTAATATAGAAAAGGCAGTAGGGTATGGGCTTAATCCCCTAATATGATTGTATACTTGATCCAATGGTTTGCCCCAATCTATCTTACAATTATCTTTATTTAACTTGGGAGCTGGTTTTAAATCGGTTATGGGTTGGTTTTTAATTTGATAATTATTGCTTTTTATCAACTGAACAGTTTTAACTACTAATAAACCGCCTATTTCCATTAAGGCATTATGTAATTCACCCACATCAGTTGTAGGTGAAATTGAATGTTCTTTTTGTAATAGAATTCCTCCGGTATCAATTTTTTCATTAATAAAAAAGGTAGTAACACCAGTTTTTGTTTCTCCATTTATTATTGCCCAATTAATTGGTGCTGCACCACGATAATCAGGTAATAAAGAAGCATGTAGGTTAAAGGTTCCTAATTTTGGCATAGACCAAACATGTTTAGGTAACATCCTAAAAGCAACAACGATCTGTAGGTCTGCTTTCCATGCGTTCAACAAATTTAAAAAATCAGGGCTTTTTAAATTTGTAGGTTGTAAAATGTTTAAATCATGGTTTATAGCAAATTCTTTAACCGCTGATTGTCTTAATTTTCTACCTCTGCCAGCAGGTTTGTCTGGAGCTGTAATAACACCAACAACGTTTAAATTATTTGCAATTAATGCCTTTAATGACGCTACAGCAAAATCAGGGGTTCCCATAAAAACAATTCGCAATTTATCCATGTTTTACCTTTTCTAATTTATTTTGCGAAGTTAATCTTATAGAGTTTTTTTCAATCAATAATTCTAAAGTTTTTAATATATTTTTTCTGTCAGCAGGAATTTGGTTCAGTATTTCATCAAATTCCAAGGAGCTATTATCAATAAATAAAGATAAAATGTTATTTGCGATATCATTAAAAGGTATAGATGTATTTCTTTTTTTTTCTGCAAGACAAACATCGCATGAATCACATTTTTTTAAGTTAGTTTCTCCAAAATAAGATAGCAATTGTATATTTCTACATTTTTTATTATTTTGAATTAGTTTAATAATAGCTTTGGATTTAGTTTTTTTAGTATGGTTTCTATTTTCAATATTTTTAGAAATGCTATGGATAACAAATTCATCTTCCCTAGGAACCAAAAACTTAATATCAGAGTTACTCGATGCTTTTATATAGGTAATTACTTTATCTGTGTTTAAACGTTGCAATAATTGAACAATATTGGCTTTTGTTGTATTCATTTTTTTAGCTAACGCATTTTCATTTATGGCAATATATTGTTCAAAAGCTCCTCCATAACTTCTTAGAATGACTTTAAGTAAAGTTTCTAATTTAGGGTTTCTATTTTCATAATCAATTAAATATCTGTTGCTAACAAGTACTTTAAGTCTCGATCTTTTGTTTGCGTTTTGCTGCAATGTAATGATGTTTTCATTTTCAAAACATTGCAATGCAGAATAAGCTTTTAATATGGGTAATTTGTATTTTGAACAAAAATCTTGCAAGTTAAATGTATGTGTCAATGCATTGAATTCACCTTTACTTATTTGATAGTTTTCATGAAGTTTACTGTATATGGTTTTGCAAAAAGCCGTATCTGCCATGCCTTTTGATAAAAAGGTTTCACTTTCAAAGATAATACTATCATTGTAAATTAAATATGCAAAAGATTGCTTACCATCTCTACCGGCTCTGCCAATTTCCTGCATATAATTTTCAATACTGTTAGGAATGTTTAGGTGAACAACAAGTCTAACATTCGCTTTGTCAATACCCATACCAAAGGCATTTGTAGCAACAACTATAGGTTTAATCTCTGTTGACCATTCGTACAGTACATTTGATTTGGCTTTATGGGTAAGACCTCCGTGATAATATGCACTTTTAAAACCATGGTGATTCAAAAAATTGGCGATTTGAATCGTTCTTTTTCTTGTTCCTGCATAAACTATTACAGGTTCCTTTACTTTTACAAGGAATTGTTTAAGTTTTTCAAATACATTATCCGTTTTAACAAATTCAATATTTATATTATTTCTATAAAAGGATTTTTTAAATATTTGAATATTTTTTAGACTTAAATATTTTGCAATATCTTTAATTACTAAGTCTGTTGCAGAGGCTGTTAATGCAATAAAATTAGCTTTAGGATAGATATTATGCAGCAAGGCAATTTTTAAATAAGCTGGTCTAAAATCATGACCCCATTGTGATATGCAATGGGCTTCATCAATAGCAATTAAATTTACATTTAATTGACTTAATTTTTCCTGAATAAATTCTGATTGTAATTTCTCAGGAGATAAGTATATAAATTTATAGTTTCCAAAACGTAAATTATCAAATGCCTGGATAATTTCATTGCTGTTGTATTTTGATGTAATAGCTATTGCCTTAATTCCTTTTTGCTGTAATCCATTAACTTGATCTTCCATTAAAGAGATTAAAGGAGATATTACTAGACATACTCCATCGTTTAAAAGTGCCGGTATTTGAAAACAAACCGATTTGCCAGCTCCTGTTGGCAATAGGGCAATGGTATTTTGTTTGTTCAATACGGCATTGATGATTTCTTCTTGTGGATCTCGGAAAGTTTTGTGTTTCCAATATTTTTGAAGAATTACTTGAGCTGAATGCATTTTATATATTTAGTGCTTGGTCGAAAATAGGCGAATTTTACAAACCAATTTATATTTGAGTGATTTTTTATTTTTATTAATTTTTAGATGCCGTAGTATCAAAAACTTGAGAAAGATGGAAAAGCGCCAAAAAGGAATGGTTTTAATTTTGATCTATTTCCGACCAGGCACTATTTATCATATTCAAAATGAAATTGGTTCTTTTATCTACTGTGCCTTTAGGCACTTCAATAATATTATAATTTAAATCTATATACGTTTTTTTTAAGTGATTATAAATTGCTAATGATTGCTCAAAACTCTCATACCTTTCATTATCCGTAGTATATATTTCTTGCCAAGGAGGCATCATAAATATATGACTGTATTTATGTTCTAAACTTTTTTTAAGATATGTATTGGGATAATCAACTCCTAAATAATTCATATACCCATGAACATCTGGAATACCCCTGTCAAAAAAAACAATTTTTGCATCCTTACTGTTTGCTTCTATATATTGTTTTTCTCTTCCTTCCAATAATAATTGACTAAACAGAAGTGGTTTTTTTAAAAACAATTGATCTATTCCATTTTTCTTTGCTTCTAGAGTTATATTCCTTGATATTTCAGACATACATTGGTAGTTTAAACCAATTAACTTATCGATTACCGTTGATTTTCCAGTACCCGGACCTCCGGTGATAACGATTTTTAATTGCATGAATAGAAATTAGATATATGAGACAATTATTCTTTAATATATTATTCAAAATTAAGAAAATATTAATTGTAAATTTGTAGCATTAATAAACTAGTTTAAAAATGAGTAAAGAATCAGATTTTTTTAAGAAACTAAAGTTGAGTTTAGAAGGTACCACAACTTTTCCATCAGAATATATGTATAAATTTATCATTCCTACTAGTAGTGAAAAAATTAAAAAAATAGAAAATATATTTAATAATTTAGGGGCTGTAATAACCTCAAAACCTTCTAAAAATGGTAAATTTACAAGTTTAACAATTGTAGTTAAAATGGACTCCGCCAATCAAATTATTTCTAAATATGAAGAAGTTGCAAAAGTTGAAGGTGTTATATCTTTGTGATTAATTTAACAATAGATTAAAAAATAAAAAATATTTTTGAAGTTTTCTAATGTAAAGCAAGCTAAAGTTTAATGAATATTTTATGGTGATGAGAAAACTATTTCTGTTAACAGCTTTGTTATCAGTATTTTTATTAAATGCACAAGATAAAGAAAAAATTATTTTCACTATTGACGGTGAAAACAGTTATGATGCAGAGTTTATAAGAGTTTATCAAAAAAATAAAGATATAGTTGTAGAAAGCGAAAAAAAAAAAATTGAAGATTATTTTGAATTATTTCTAAATTTCAAATTAAAACTCAAGCAAGCTCATGATATTAGTTTAGACACTTCTTCAACATATATTAGTGAATTGGCTAAATATAAGGAACAATTAATAAGTCCTTATTTACAAAACCCGGAGGCTACAGATTCTTTAGTAAAACAAGCATATAACAGAACTGTTAATGAGGTTAGTGCCAGTCATATATTAATTAAAATAGCTCCAGATGCAATTCCGAAAGACACTATTTTAGCTTTTGAAAGAATTAGTTTGGCACGGAATGAAATATTGAAAGGTGTACCGTTTAAAGATGTGGCATTAAAATTTTCAGAAGATCCTTCCGTGAAAATAAATAGTGGTAGTTTGGGATATTTTTCAGCTTTTTCCATGGTTTATGAATTTGAAAATACGGCGTACAATACTGAAATAGGTGAGACCTCAAAACCATTTCGTACACAGTTTGGATATCATTTAATTTATGTAACCGACAAGAGAAAGTCACTTGGAGAAATTCAGGTTGCACATATAATGGTGAAATCAAAAAGTGAAGACTCCACTTATGCCAAGAATAAAATAAATGAAATTTATAATAAATTGGAGCAGGGTGATGATTTTGCACAAATTGCTTTAGAACACTCTGATGATCAAAGCTCTGCAAAAAAAGGTGGAATATTACCTCAATTTGGAACCGGAAGAATGATTGGGTCTTTTGAAAACACCGCTTTTGGCTTAAAAAACATAGGAGATTTTTCAAAACCGTTTCAAACGAATTATGGATGGCATATATTGAAATTATTGAATAAATACCCTGTAAAATCTTACGATATATTGCATGATAAATTAGAGATTAAAGTTAAAAATGGATCTAGATTTAAATATGTTGAAAAATCGCTGGCTTTAAAATTATCTAAAAATTACACGATTGTTGAACACAGAGAAATATTAAGTGCATTTTACTTACATTATGAAGAAAAAATGAAATCAGATCAAACCTTAATGCGTATTGAAGATGTGATTTATACGGCAAAAGATTTTTATGATTTTAAAAATGATAATAAAGATAAAAATATAGAAAAATTATATGGTTCTTTTAAAGATAGAAATATTATTGAATATTATAAAAATAATTTAGAATACACCAATAAAGAATTTGCAGTTACCTACCAAGAATATAAGGATGGGTTGTTGTTGTTTGAATTGTTGCAAAAAAATATTTGGGATAAAGCAGAAACAGATTCAATAGGGTTGTTGAATTATTTTAATGATAATATTAAAAAATATACTTGGAAGCGAAGAGCTGAATTAACAATTGCCAGTTGTACAAATAAAGAAAAAGCAGAATCAGTAAGAAAATATTTACAAGAAGGGAAAACCGTTAGTGAAATAAAAGAATTGCTCAATGAAGGAGCTTTGATACACGTTCTTTTTAGTAGTGGAACATTAGAAGAAGGTAGTGATAAACTTCCTGAAAATTATTTATTTTCTAATGGGGTTTCAGGTATTTATGATGATAATGATAATCACTTTACTATTATTAATGTGAGCCATATTATACCTCCTGTTGCAAAAAAACTAAATGAATCACGTGGAGAAGTGATCAATGATTATCAAAATTATTTAGAAAATATTTGGGTTAAAAATCTTAGAGAAATTTATAAGATTAAAATAAATAAGAAAAATTTAAAAAAATTGAAATATCAATTTAATGAATCGCTTTAATTTATATATCGTATTTATCACGCTATTATTTTCGTGTACCCAACAAAAGGTAGATGAAAATATAATTGCCCGAGTTTATGATAATTATTTATATGAGGATGACATTGCTTTAAAAATACCTGATAATTTATCAAAAGAAGACAGTTTAATACTTCGAAATAGTTTGATAAATACTTGGGCAACCGAGCAATTACTATTAGAAAAGGCAAAGATTAATATAGATGGTGAAAATGAAGAGATTAATAAACTAGTGGATAACTATAGAAAGGATTTGATTGTTGATAAATATAAAAAGGCAGTATTGCAGCAAGAATTGGACACCCTATTAACTATAGCAGACATTGATGATTATTATAATAAAAATAGAGAAATTTACAAGCTAAATGAAGATTTAATTCAACTTAAATATATTCACTTTAGTAGAGAACTGAATGATAAAAAAGAAATTATAAAACTCTTCAAATCAAAAGAAAAAGATGATTTTAATGAGTTGGAATCTAGAAACTTAGAATTCAATTCGTTTAACTTTAATGACAGTATTTGGATTAGTTATAATAAAGCTATAGAAAAATTACCATTTCTAAAAAATAAAAAGAAAATAAAAAGTAATAACTTTATTCAAAAAGAAGACTCTTTAGGAGTATATTTGGTGGCTGTAAAAAACATCTTAAAAAGAAATGACATTGCTCCTAAAAGCTATGTTATGCCATTGATTAGACAAATGATATTACATAAGCGAAAATTAGAGTTGACAAGAAAAATTGAACAAACATTAGTGAATGATGCTATTAACAAAAAACAATTTGAACAATATTAAAATGATTAAGAAGATATTTTTAGTTGCACTTATCAGTTTTGGATTCCATATAAATGCACAGGAAAAAATAAAAATTGATGGGGTAGCCACAGTAATTGGAAAGAATATAGTTCTCGATTCTGAAATTGATGCTTTTAAGCAAGAATTAATTCAACAAAGTGGGGGTAAGAGTGAAGTTTCTGATTGTGATATGTTAGAGCAAATAATGAATAGAAAACTGTTGGCACATCATGCTGTTATTGATAGTGTATTGGTGAGCGAAGCTGAAATTAGTGGGCAGGTACAAAGAAAAACAGATTATTTTACAGAACAAATGGGATCTGTTGAGAAAATGCTCGAACTTTATGGATTTGATAATATAAAGGATTTAAAGGATGAGTTGTACAGGGTTGAAAAAGAAAGTTTATTGATTCAAAAAATGCAACAAAATTTAACTGCGGATATTGATATTACACCCGAAGAAATTAAACGATATTTTTATAGTTTAAAGGATGAAAATAATTTACCAGAAATTGGTGCTGAAATAGAAATATCACAAATTGTATTAGACCTTAGGCCATCAATAGAAGAAATAAAAAGAGTTATTGATCGTTTGAAAGAGCTTAAAAAAGAAGTAGAAGAAGGTGCAAATTTTAAAATGAAAGCAATTTTATATTCTGACGACCCTGCTGTAACACAAAATAGTGGTTTTTATACCATTGAAAGAAATAGCCCGTTTGTAAAAGAATTTAAAGAAGCTGCTTTTAGCTTAGATGAAGGAGAGGTGTCTGAACCTTTTAAATCTGATTTTGGTTATCATATATTAATTGTTGAAAAAGTAAAAGGTAAAGAAAGAGATGTTCGCCATATTTTAATGCAGCCAAAAGCAGATGATGATGCCAATGCCAGAGTTAAAGATTCATTAGTAAAATATAGAGATGATATTTTAAAGCTTAAAATAACTTTTGAAGAAGCTGTTTTAAAATACTCTGAAGATAAAGATACAAGGCAAAGTAAAGGAATATTGATGAACCCTGTTTCAGGAGATACACATTTTGACCTAACTAGGATGGATCCAGAATTATATGCAAAAGTTAGTAATTTAAAAGCAGGCGAAATAAGTGATGTGTTTTATGAAGAAACGAGACAGGGTAAAAAAATGTTTAAATTTATTTTGTTAAAAAGTAAAACAGAAGCGCATACAGCAGAAATCGCTAAGGACTATGTGAAAATTCAGGATTTGGCCTTACAGAAAAAAAAGACAGAAGCTATTGAAAAATGGTCTTCTGAAAAAATAAAAGAAACTTATATAAAATTAAATGAGGTCTATTCAAATTGTGAATTTGAAAGTAATTGGGCAAAAAAGTAATCTATATCAATGTCTGACGTAAATAAAATCAATGATCTTGTAAAAAACTTTACATTATTAAAAGAAGAAATTGCAAAGATAATAATTGGTCAACATGATGCTGTTAACCATGTTTTACTATCTATACTTTGCGGTGGTCACTCTTTGCTAATTGGTGTTCCTGGATTGGCAAAAACGCTATTGGTGAATACTGTTGCTCAAGCTTTGGGCCTAGATTTTAAACGAATTCAGTTTACACCAGATTTAATGCCTTCAGATATTCTAGGCAGCGAAATACTCGATGAAAATCGTCATTTTAAATTTATTAAAGGCCCGATATTTTCAAATATTATATTGGCCGATGAAATAAATAGAACACCTCCTAAAACACAAGCAGCCTTATTAGAAGCGATGCAAGAAAAATCGGTTACCGTTGCAGGCCACCATTTTAAATTAAATTTACCATTTTTTGTACTGGCAACTCAAAACCCAATAGAACAGGAAGGAACATATCCCTTACCTGAAGCACAATTAGATAGGTTTATGTTTTCTATTTATTTAGACTACCCAACCTTTGAAGAAGAAGTTTTGGTTGCAAAAAACACTACTAATGATGAAAATATTATTGTAAACCCTATATTTAAATCACAGGATATTATTGATTATCAACATTTAATTCGACGTATTCCAATTGCCGATAATGTGGTTGAGTATGCGGTAAATTTATCTACAAAAACCAGACCTAATTCAAATAATGCCCCTGATATAGTTAAAAATTATATAGATTGGGGAGCCGGACCCAGAGCTTCACAGAATTTAGTTTTGGCAGCTAAGGCCTATGCCGCTATCAATGGGAAGTTTTCTCCTGATATTGAGGATGTACAAGCAGTAGCACAAGGTATTTTAAATCACCGTATTGTGAAAAATTACAAGGCTGAAGCTGAAGGCATTACTGAAAGTCAAATCATTAAATCGCTTTTGTAATTATTGAATATTTTCAAATACAATCTCATAAATTTCTATTTCTTTTTAATCAATATAATTATACAAAATACTTGTTGTTAAAACAATATTATGTTTGTATATTTGCAGCCCTTTTGAGCGAAATCAGATTATCAAAAGGGTAAGTTAAAATAATATAAATTTCTCTTCCGTGTTTTATTCGCATAGTAATCTGTAAAACAAGAAGATACAAAATTTTAAGACATATGTCTAAACTACAAGAAAAAATTGATTTATACACTGGTGTTGCTGAAAAACTAGATGTAAAAATTGAAGCAGATTTATTTAGATTGGTAACAAAAGGTTTAGGACCATCAATTTACAAAGAAGATGCTGAATTAGTATCCTGCTCAGAAAAATCAGAATTAGAAACTGTAAAGAAAAATTTTCTGATTAAAAAATTATCTCTCAAAGATGACGAGAAATTAGATGTTGCTATTCAAGCAGTATGTGAAAAAATGGGTATTTCCAATAAAAAGAAATATAGAGCAATTTTTTATTATTTATTGGTAAAAGAATTAGGCGCTGAAGCAAATTATGAAGTTGTTGATGAAAAAGTAAAAGCAGCTCCTAAAGCAAAAAAAGAAACGAAAAAAGAAGTAAAAACTAAGGTAGTTAAAAAAACTGCCGAAGCAAAAAAAGAAATTAAAAAAGAAGTGGTAGAAGAAAAAGTTGTGGTAGAAAAGGTAGCTGAAGAAAAAGAAGTTACTACTGAAGCTATAGAGGAAACTGTTGTTGAAACTATAGTAGATCCAAAAGAATTTTTAAATGATTTCGATTGGCAAAAATATGAAGAGGGTATTGAAGCTGTTGATCAAAATAAATTAGATGAATTTGATAAAGCGCTAGAGAATACAGTTGGTTTTGTTGAAGAACGTCAGGTAATTGATGGTACGGTGATAAGATTAACAGATCGCGAGGCAATTATTGATATCAATTCTAAATCTGAAGGTGTTATTTCATTGAACGAATTTAGATACAATCCTAGTTTAAAAGTTGGAGATGTTGTTGAAGTTAAAGTTGACAAACTAGAAGATAGTACTGGTCAATTGGTTTTGTCTCACAGAAAAGCTAGAGTTATCAAGGCTTGGGATAGAGTTAATAAAGCACATGAAACGCAAGAAATTGTTACTGGATATGTAAAATGTAGAACTAAAGGTGGAATGATCGTTGATGTATTTGGTATTGAAGCATTCTTGCCAGGTTCTCAAATTGATGTAAAACCAATTAGAGATTACGATCAGTTTGTTGATAAAAACATGGAATTCAAAGTGGTTAAAATTAATCATGAATTCAAAAACATAGTAGTTTCGCATAAAGCGTTAATTGAAGCTGATTTAGCAGAACAGAAAAAAGAAATTATTGGTCAATTAGAAAAAGGCCAAGTATTAGAAGGTGTTGTTAAAAACATTACTTCTTACGGTGTATTTGTTGATCTAGGTGGCGTTGATGGATTGGTTCATATTACGGATTTATCTTGGAGTAGAATCAATCACCCGAGTGAAATCGTTGAATTAGATCAAAAATTAAATGTTGTTATTTTAGATTTCGATGATGAGAAAACTAGAATTCAATTAGGTTTAAAACAATTAAGCAAACATCCATGGGAAGCATTAGATGAAAATCTAAAAATTGGTGATCAAATAAAAGGTAAAGTTGCAATTATTGCAGATTATGGTGCATTTGTTGAAGTAAGTGTTGGTGTTGAAGGCCTCATCCATGTTTCTGAAATGTCTTGGTCAACACATTTACGATCTGCACAAGATTTTGTAAAGGTTGGTGATGAAGTTGAAGCAGTGATCTTGACTTTAGATCGTGAAGAAAGAAAAATGTCATTGGGAATTAAGCAATTACAGCCAGACCCTTGGACGGATATCACAACCAAATACCCTGTAGGTTCTAAACATACGGGTACAGTAAGAAACTATACTAATTTTGGAGTATTTGTTGAACTAGAAGAAGGTATTGACGGATTGGTTTATATTTCTGATCTTTCTTGGACCAAGAAAGTTAAACACCCATCTGATTTTGTAAAAGTTGGTGATAAATTAGAAGTTGAAGTTTTAGAATTGGATGTTGAAGGCAGAAAATTAAACTTAGGTCACAAACAAACTACTGAAAACCCTTGGGATAAACACGAAGAAACATTTACTATTGACTCTGTACATAGTGGTGTTGTAAAAGAAATAAATGACAAAGGTGCTATCATTACTTTTGAAGATAACGTTGAAGCATTTGTTCCTGGTCGTCATATGGAAAAAGAAGACAAGTCTAAAATTGTAAAAGGTGAGACTGTTGATTTTAAAGTATTGGAATTCAATAAAGAATACAGAAGATTGGTAGTTTCTCATTCAGCTATTTTTAAAGCACAGGAAGAGAAAAATATCAGAGTAGCTAAGAAAAAATCCGATAGTGCTGAAAAATCTACACTTGGAGATTTGGATGTTCTTGCAGATTTAAAAAAGAAAATGGAGTCTGGAAAATAATCCAATTCCATTAACATAATTTTAACCGTTCTTATTTTGATTTATTCTAAATTTGAACGGTTTTTTTATTGCTTAATTTCAAGGTTAAAGTATATTTGTAAATCTTAAAAAACAATTATGACATTAATAAAATCAATCTCAGGAATAAGAGGTACAATCGGTGGTAAAATCAATAATAATTTAACACCAATTGACGCTGTAAAGTTTGCTTCGGCTTATGGTGTTTGGGTTAAAAATAGAAATAATAATAAATCAGATCTTACTGTTATAATAGGTAGGGATGCTCGTATATCTGGTAAAATGATTAGTAGCTTGGTGTCAAATACCCTAGTGGGATTGGGAATAAATGTTATTGATCTTGGCTTATCTACTACACCCACGGTTGAGATTGCGGTAACTTTAGAAAATGCTGATGGCGGAATAATTATCACAGCATCACACAACCCAAAACAATGGAATGCTCTTAAATTATTAAATGAAAGAGGCGAATTTTTAAATGGTGAAGAAGGAAATAAAATTTTGAATATTGCAGAAAATGACGATTTTGATTTTGCCCAAGTAGATGATTTAGGAACTTACAAAAAAAAGAAAAACTATATTAATATTCATATAGATGAAGTATTGCAATTAGAATTGGTAGATGTTGAAGCCATCAAAAAAGCTAAATTTAAAGCCGTAGTTGATGCAGTTAATTCAACAGGTGGTATTGCAATTCCAAATTTATTGAAAAAACTAGGGGTAACCTGTGTTGAACTTTATTGTGAGCCTAATGGTAATTTTCCTCATAACCCTGAACCTCTAGCCGAGCATTTAACAGAAATTTCTAAATTGGTAGTTAAAGAAAATGCAGACCTTGGTATTGTTGTAGATCCCGATGTTGATAGATTGGCTCTAGTTAATGAAGATGGTAGTATGTTTGGTGAAGAATATACATTGGTCGCTTGCGCGGATTATGTATTGTCTAAAACACCAGGAAACACAGTTTCAAACCTTTCCTCGTCAAGAGCATTAAGAGATATCACCCAAAAACATAACGGAACTTATCAGGCTAGTGCTGTTGGAGAAGTAAATGTGGTTGATTTAATGAAAAAAAATAATGCAATAATTGGAGGAGAAGGTAACGGTGGTATAATTTACCCAGCATCACATTACGGTAGAGATTCATTGGTTGGTGTTGCTTTATTTTTAACACATTTGGCAAAATCAAAATTGAGCTGTAAAGCATTACGTGATTCGTATCCTAGTTATTTTATGAGTAAGAACAAAATAGAATTAACTCCGGATTTAGATGTGAATCTGATCTTGCAAAAAATGGCAGAAAAGTATAAAAATGAGCAAATAAGTACTATTGATGGCGTTAAAATTGATTTTGAAAAAGAATGGGTACATTTGCGAAAATCAAATACCGAACCTATTATTAGAATATATACAGAAAGCAATTCGCAAGAAAATGCAGATAATTTAGCAAAATTAATTATGAAGGAAATTACTGCAATAGCAAACCTTTGATTTAAATTTATCCAAAAAATGAACAAATCTTTAGAACTACATTTCAATAAATTTCGTGAAAATATAATAGGAGTAGAGCAATCATTTCCATCTCCTTTTGGTGAGCAAAAAATGGTTTATGCAGATTGGACTGCAAGTGGTAGATTATACAGACCGATTGAAGAAAGAATGTTAAATGATTTTGGGCCATTTGTAGCCAATACACATACAGAAACTACCTTTTCAGGTTCGGCAATGACTATGGCGTATCATGAATCAAGAAATATTATAAAAAAACACGTTAATGCCAATTCGGATGATGTATTGATTACCGAGGGTACGGGCATGACAGGTGTGGTTAACAAGTTTCAACGGATTTTAGGTATTCGAATTCCAGATAATTTAAAAGAATATACTTCAATTCCGAATGAAAAAAAACCGATAGTATTTATTACACATATGGAGCATCACTCTAACCAAACTTCCTGGTTAGAAACCATAGCTGATGTTGAAATTATTCCTTATGATAAGACAGGTATGGTAAATATCGAAAGTTTACACGATCTGTTAGATAAATATAAAGATAGAACCTTAAAAATAGCTGCCATCACCGCCTGTTCTAATGTAACTGGCATACAGCCAGATTATTATGAAATAGCAAAAATAATGCATCTAAATAAAGGGGTTTGTTTTATTGACTACGCCTGTTCTGCACCTTATGTGAAAATTGATATGCACCCAGAAGATAGTGAGGCGTATTTGGATGCTATTTTCTTTTCTCCACATAAATTTTTAGGAGGCCCTGGTTCTTCGGGAGTACTAATATTTAATAAAAAATTATATCATAATATGGTGCCAGATAACCCTGGAGGAGGAACTGTAAACTGGACAAACCCTTGGGGTGAACATAGTTATTTAGAAGATATTGAGTTGCGTGAAGATGGTGGTACCCCTGGCTTTTTACAATCTATTAGAATTGCTTTGGCGATTCAATTAAAAGAAGAAATGGGTACCCAAAACATTCACGATAGGGAAGAAGAGATTAACAAAGAGATTTTTAAAAGATTAAAACCAGTTCAAAATTTAAACATATTAGCGGAGAGGCATGAGAAAAGGTTAGGAGTTTTTTCTTTTTATATCAACGATCTACATTTTAATTTAGGAGTTAAAATATTGAATGACAGATTTGGAATTCAAACAAGGGGAGGCTGTTCATGTGCAGGTACTTATGGACATTTTTTATTGCATGTTGACCAACAAAAATCTCATGATTTGATTGAAAAAATGGCAGATGGTTGTTTGTTAGATAAACCAGGGTGGATTAGAATGTCTATTCATCCAACCACAACGAATAACGAAGTTGATTTTATTTGCGATAGTATTATCGCTATGGCGGAAAATTTTAAAGATTGGGAGACAGATTACCAATATAACAACTTAACCAATGAATTTGTTTTTAAAGGTTTTCAAGCCAAAGAAAAAGAATTGGTTGATAAATGGTTTAATAAATAAATAGGATTATTTTGCGATTTGACGTAGTATAATAAATTTAATTTCAATAATAAGACATAAATTTAATTAGGATAATTATACATATTTAAATTTGAAAACATATCTTTACACCCAGAAATCCATTTGTAGATTCAAATGCAATGATTTTACAACATTACTTTCGATAGAAATAATACACTCAAATTTTTAAACCTATAATATAACTAATGGCAAAATCGCAACAAACATTTAATAAACTTGAAAAAGAAAAGAAAAAATTAAAAAAGCGAGAAGATAAACGCAAGAAAAAAGAAGAGAGAAAAGCTAATTCTAAAAAAGGAGAAGGCTTTGATAGTATGATTGCTTATGTTGATGAATACGGACAATTAACCGATACTCCTCCAGATCCTTCAAAAAAATTAAAAGTTGATGCCTCAAGTATAGAAATTGGAATTCCTAAAAAAGAACATGTAGAAGAAGTAAGTAGTGAAAGAACTGGTAAAGTTTCCTTTTTTGATAGTTCTAAAGGATTTGGTTTTATTATAGAAACAGATACCCAAGAAAAGTATTTTGTTCATGTAAGTGGCGTGTTAGAAGAAATTCAAGAAAATGACAAAGTCACTTTTGAATTAGAACGTGGCCTTAAAGGAATGAATGCGGTTCAAGTAAAAAAAGTTTAGGGCATAGACTATTTAGCCCTGTGTTTGAACCTTTTATGAGTCCAAAAGTAAAACTCAGGATTGTTTCTAATTTGTTTTTCTAAAGTTTTCGAAAATAAATCTGTTATTTCAAAATCTTTAAAATCATTTGGTTTTTCTGCTAAAATTTTAATAGTAGCCTCATAATAACCTCGTTTGATTCTATTTGATATTAAATAAATTACAGGGTAATCATATTTTTTAGCAAGCGTTTCAGGTCCGGTTTGCATAGGAACATTAACTCCCATAAAACTACCCCGATAATGAACCTTTCCTAATTTTGGTGATTGATCTGAAACTAATCCATACATAGATTTTTTCTTATCTTTAAAGTGCTTTTCCATCAAACTTTTAAAATCGGTAGTAGCAATAAATTGCGCTCCAAATTTTGTTCTAGAACTTTTCATTTTACGGTCAAAATATTCATTTTTTATCTTTTTATATGCCGAAAAAACATCATAATCCATTACCCAATTCAAATGAGAAACCCACTCCCAATTGGCATAATGTCCAGCCATTATAATGATACTTTTATTTTGTTTTTTAAATTCATCTAATACTTCTGGGTTTGTTAAGCGAATCCTTTTACGCATTTCCTTTTTAGAAATACTAAAACCTTTTATCATTTCCATAAAAATATCAATAAAATGATGAAATGTTTTTTTTTCAATAAGCAATAATTCTTTATCGGATTTATCTGGAAAGGATAACTTTAAATTGCTACGTACAACCTTTTTCCGATAACCTATCACATAGTAAAGAGGAAAAAATAACAGGTCAGAAAAAAAGTATAATACTTTTAGTGGTAAAATTGAAATGAACCAAATAATCGGGTAAATTATTAAAAAGCTTATTCGTTGCATATAATTTAAAATAAAAATAAATACCATAACTAGTCTATACTAATTATGGTATCTATAGTGCGTAAATTAATTGTGTTATTTTTTATCTTGTATAAATTCTATGTTATTTAATATTGCAAATCGCATTCCGTCAGAAATATAATGCTCTATTTGGTAAAATTGAGCAGCAACTATCGGACTCGTAGATTTTTTAAGTTTTTTATAATACTTTTCAATTAAGGAGTCTTCACTTTTTCTTAAAGGAATGGCTGTTTTCATTAAACTTTCAACTTGATCATTACTTATGTTTGATTTTGTAGTATATTGTTTTAATAATTCAAGCTTTTTTTTGCCAATTTCTTTTCTAAAAGTTTCATATTCTTGATATAAGCCCCAAAATGCATTAGCATCAACACCGGTTAAATCAATATTACCTTCAATAATTGCCTTTTTTTCAGCTCCAAATAAATTTTGAAATATTTCTACTTCTTCAATAGAATAATCTTGTGCAAATGATAAATTTGTAAATAAAATAGCGGTAATAATTAAAATTATTTTTTTCATTGTTAATGGTTTATTTGATTTAGTTTATATGTTATTCTTTTGTAATAAATACCTCTTCCAATAATTTGATGCGAATCAAAGCAGCAAGATAATTTTCTATTTGATAAAATTGTACAGCAACTACAGGGTCAGTTTTATTTTTTATTTTTTTGTAATAATGATCTATCAATTGACCAGATTTTATACGAAGTGGAATACTCTCATTCATCATCATTTCGGCATCTTCAGCTTTGATTTTACCATAATCATTTACATAATCCCAAATTATTGTAAATTTTTTCTTTCCAATTTCATTTCTTTTAACCTCATATTCATCATATAATTTCCAAAATATCTCTTTTTGGTTGCCGTTTAGTTCAATAAACTCTGCAACAACATTTTTTTTATTCATTCCATAAATAGATTGCAAAAGATTTACTTCATCTTGAAAGGATTGAGAAATAGAACTAACGGTAATAAATAAACATATTAATAGTAAAGAAAATTTTTTCATGATAAATAGGTTTTATTTGTTGAATAATGATAAATAACAGGAAACCAAAATTAGTTAAAATTGTTAACTTTACAAAACAACTAATTTAATTTATTAAGAAAGGAATAATTCAAAAGTAAACGACAAATCCTTTGATTTTGATACCTCACCGGATACACCGATTTAAGAATTATGGCAATTTGATCTTATATTATTTTGCGAAGTGCAGGGTCAAGTTATTAGTACAGCATTAACTTTTGTTATAGCGAATGAAACGGATGTTGATTGGCAAAGAGCTACGGAAAAATAAGTTGCAGGTAAAAGGTATAAATACTTGCTTTAAAAGTGATTTTAGAACCCACCTTAAGCATATAAAAAAGTCACGGCAATCTTCAATAGTTGAACATTTACTTACAACATAAATGTTTTTAGTTTGATTACCAGCCCCCCTCAAGGCTTTCGTTTTCGCCGTGACTTTTTAAATTGTAAAAAAATTATAAATAAATATTTTATTCTTTTTCGTTTTGAAGATGTTATAGCAATTTATTAACACAATCAAAAATAAGAACGAAATATATAATTAAAAATTGTATTTCTTAGATAAATATTTTTTATGATAAACCTTTAATCATCACTGTGAAATCATTCTCGTTAAAACCTATATCATAAGAGATACTGATTTTATTTGGGGTGGGAAATTTCATTGAATGTGATTATCAAAAGGGTTTTGATATTTAATGGAAAAATATTGGTTGGAAAAACAAACAAAATGAATAGTCCAAGATCATTTTGAGCCAACTATCTTGGTACTGGGTTGTGGATCAAATATATACCGTTTTAAACTTAAATCACTAGAGTCTTGGTGAGATTTTTTATTTCTAAATAAATGAATTAACTTAGCTATAGATTAAAATAATTCTAAAAAACTAAAAACATGAAAATCTTTTACTCGATCACCGTAATAACTCTTCTGCTTTGGAGTTGTGAATCTCCTGATAAAAAAAGTACAGAAAAAACACAAAATGATAAAGTTGCTACGGAAGAATTGGATACAAATATTCCAAAAAATCAAAAATTAACCAAAGAACAACAAATTGCATCTGCTATTTTGGCTGCTCCAAGTGAAGCCAAGGAAGGGGCTAAAGTATATGGGTATGATGAAGAAGGAAACTTTATTATATTCAATACTCCGTTATAAACACACTTAAACAATTGAAAATGAGCAAAATAAATTAAAAATAGTTGCGATTTTATTAGGATAAAACCTTGATAATCAGTATATTAATAGATTAACGACAATCTGTTAT
>JAKITQ010000042.1 GCA_021647985.1 Flavobacteriaceae bacterium
AAAATCATTTCCGGATTATTCAATAAAGCTCTAGCAATGGCAATACGTTGTTGTTCTCCACCTGAAAGTTGATATGGCATTTTAAACCCTTTGGTTTTCATGGCCACTTTTTCAAGAACATCATTAATTTTCGCATCTATTTCTATCTTTTTTTTCCATCCTGTAGCACGTAAAACAAATAGTAAATTATCAAAAACGGTTCTGTCGTTTAGCAATTTAAAATCCTGAAATACGATTCCAATTTTTCTTCTTAAAAATGGAATTTCTTTTTCTTTTAAATTATTCAAATCAAAACCAACAATTTTACCTTCTCCATTTATCAATGGTAAATCTGCATAAAGAGTTTTCATCAAACTACTCTTACCACTTCCGGTTTTACCGATAATATAATTAAATTCTCCTTTTCCTATATGCAGGTTTACATTAGATAAAATTAAATTTTCTCTTTGAAAAATTGAAGCATCTTTTAATTCAAGCATTTTGTTACAATTATTTTCAATTTGGTTAGTACAAACTTACTGTTTAAATTTTAAATAATAAAGAGCATTATATTTGAATAATAAAGAAAATTTGCAAAATTTTATTTTTACTTATATTTTTTGTTCAAGGATGTATTCAAAAAAGCAACCCTCAAAAAACATAGAGATTATCTACTGTTAAGAATTAACCAGTAAAAACATCAAACCATAATAAATTTAACTTCTATTTTAACAAAAATATTCCTATGGATTTAAAGGAATTGTATATATTCACAACTCCATAATGTACCTTATTGGAGGCATGGAAAGAAACTAAAAAATGAGCAATAAGGTCTTTAAAATAGAATGGAAATAAAATCAAAAACAAATTCATGGAATATGCAAAAAATTAAATACATATCGTATTTTTTCTTACTAATTTCAGTGTTTTCTTGTAAAACAGAGCCTATTGCGCATGCTTTAAAAACAGGTATATGGCGAGGTGAAATATTAGTACAAAATAATACCATTCCGTTTAATTTTGAGATAATAGAGCATATAGGAAAGTTTAAAATTAATTTAATCAATGGTGATGAAACCTTAAAAATTGAAGAAGTTAAAGTTATTAGGGATTCTATATTTTTTAATATGCATATTTTTGACATATCTGTAAAAGCAAAAATAAACGACACTATTTTAACAGGTGTTTATATAAAAAATTATGCCGAAGATTATATACTTCCGTTTAAAGCAGTATATCATAAAAAAGGTCGATTTGATAATGTGAGTAGCAACAATACTTTTGATGGTACATGGGAAACAACGTTTTTTAAAGATGGTAAAGAAACTTCGGCCGTTGGTATTTTTAGGTCAGAAAATAATACTTTAAAAGGAACTTTTTTAACTACAACTGGTGATTATCGATATTTAGATGGGTACACAAAAAAAGATACGATGTACTTATTTGGGTTTGACGGAAATCATCTTTTTAAATTTAAAGCGGTTAAAGAGAATGATTCAATTCTGAAAGGTGAATTTTGGTCGGGTAAATCATGGTATGAAACTTTTACATCTGTTAAGAACGCCAATGCCAAATTACCTGATGCCAATGTACTTACCTTTTTAAAAGAGGGTTATGAAAAGATAGAATTTTCGTTTCCTGACCTCAACGGAAAGCAAGTAAGCTTAAAGGACAAAAAATTTAAAAATAAGGTTGTTATACTACAAATTTCTGGAACTTGGTGCCCGAATTGTATGGATGAAACTAAATTTTTGGCGGCTTGGTATAAAAAAAATAAAGATAAAGGTGTTGAAATATTAGGATTGGCTTATGAGGTAAAACCCGATTTTGAATATGCAAAAAAACGGATTCTAAACATGAAGGAAAAACTAAATGTAACCTATGATTATGTCATAGCCGGAACTTCAACAACAGAATCGGCTAGTGAATCCTTGCCTATGCTGAATAAAGTAATGTCTTTTCCAACAGCGATAATAATTGATAAAAAAGGCAAAGTTAGAAGGATTCATACTGGTTTTTCAGGACCTGCAACGGGAATCCATTATGAAGAATTTGTTGAAGATTTTAATAATTTGATGCATGAGTTAATTCAAGAATAATTATAACAATTATAAATTTTATGGTTTACTTTTTAACAATTTACTTAACTAATTAACAATATTACAATTTATCATTAATTAAACGTTAGTTCATAAAAACCTTATGATTTTAGACCTTTATTAAACGAATCACTTTAAATGAAACGAGCCTACCAAATTTTGACTCACAAGGGGATGACTAATAGCGAACAACATGTGTCACCTATAAAAATTAAAAATTAGACACATGAAACGAGTATGCCAAATTTTGACACACAAGGGAATGACTGATAGTGAACAGCATGTGTCACCTATAAAAATTAAAATGTTAGACACATGAAATATAACAAATTAATAATATTAT
The DNA here is from genome assembly GCA_021647985.1 of Flavobacteriaceae bacterium. GTDB lineage: Bacteria > Bacteroidota > Bacteroidia > Flavobacteriales > Flavobacteriaceae > Lutimonas. The sequence goes on from JAKITQ010000042.1 coordinate 2,422, forward strand.
ATTTTTTATGCGTTTTTGGTATTGTTTTCTCACAACAATCTAAGATCTACACTAATAATTTGGTGCACTATAATCATGCTGTTGATCTTTATCAAAATAAAAATTATAGCGCAGCACAGATATTATTTCATAAAATTAAAGATCAATACGGTGATGATTCAGAATTAAAAGCCAGGTCGTATTATTATGAGGCATTTTGTGCCATTAGATTGGGGCAAAATAATGGCGATGATTTAATGAAATCTTTTTTTGAAAAATTCCCAACAAGTACAAAGCGCAACCATGCCTATTTAGAAGTTGGCGATTATTATTTTAGCAATGGTAAATATTCTTATGCTTTAAAATGGTTTTCAAAAATCGACGTCTCTAATTTAAGTAATTTCAACAATGAAGAATTTGTATTTAAAAAAGCATATAGTTTATTTGCAGTTCGAAGTTTTTCTAACGCGAAAAAATATTTTTCTCAGTTATTGAATTCTACTACTTATGGAGCTCAAGCAAAATATTATTACGGTTATATAGCATATCGAGATGATGACTATGCTGAAGCGGATAAGTACTTGAATCAGGCAGCTAATGCTGGTAAGTTTGATGATGACATACCTTATTATATGGCAAATATCAAATTTAAAACAGGAAAATTTCAAGAAGCCATTGATGCCGCTTTACCTTTAATAAATAACTCTAAGGGGATTCAACAATCTGAAATTAGAAAAATTATTGGCGAAAGTTATTTTAACTTGAATGGGTTTGATAAAGCAATCCCATATTTGTTGGCCTACAAAGGAAAAAAAGGGAAGTGGAACAATACAGATTATTATTTATTGGGTTATGCGTATTATAAGCAAAAGGATTACGATAATGCCTTACTTTGGTTTACTAAAATTATCGACGGAAATAATGCAGTTTCTCAAAATGCATATTATCACTTGGCCGAATCTTATTTGTTGAGCGATAAAAAACAAGAAGCGCTCAATGCATTTAGAAATACCAAACAAATGGATTTTGATGCAGCTATTAAAAAAGATGCTTGGTTAAATTATGCCAAATTAAGTTATGAAATAGGCAACCCATATAAGAGTACTGCCGAAGTAATTCTAGAATATATTAGTGAATATCCTGATGATGAGGGAATCGATGAAATTAACGACCTATTAATCAGTGCATTTATATCTTCAAAAGATTATAAAGGAGCCTTAGAATATTTGAATAACAACAAAGGTCAAAAAAACATTGAAGCCTATCAAAAAGTTGCTTATTTATATGGAATACAGCTTTTTAATGCACAAAAGTTTAGTGAATCCATTAAATATTTTAATTTGTCTCTGGTAGATGCGCCCAATATAAACTATAAATCGAAATCTATATTTTGGAAAGCTGAAGCAAACTATAGATCGAATAATTTTGAAGATGCACAAGCTGGATTTGATTTATTTTTTAAACAACCAGACATCGATCAAATTAACGAAAACCAATTGGTAAATTATCATTTGGCCTACACCCATTTTAAATTAAAAGACTATAACAAAGCAGGGGGGTACTTTAAAGAATTTATCGATAACAGCCCTACAAATAAGCAGCTACTTACGGATAGTTATCTGCGTTTAGGAGACAGCTTTTTTGCTTTAAGTAACTATTACAAAGCAGTTCCCGAATATCAAAAAGTAATTGATGCGAATGATTTAGACACAGATTATGCCCAATTTCAATTGGCACTTTCTTACGGGTTTATGGGTGATTTGGATAAAAAAATATCAGCTTTAAAAGATTTCACAAAACTTTATTTAAAATCAACATTAAGAGACAATGCCTTTTATGAACTTGGTAATTCATACATAAGAAAAAACGATTCTAAAAAAGCATTAAATGCTTATAGTCAAGTTGTTAGTAACTATAAAATGAGTTCATTAACTCCTAAGTCTCTTTTAAAACAAGGCTTGGTTTATTATAATGACGATCAAAATGAAAAAGCCTTAAACAAATATAAATTAGTAATTAAAAATTATCCGGCCACTGCCGAAGCAAAGGAAGCAATTTCTAATGCCAAACAAATTTATATAGAAATGGGTAGAGTTGATGCCTACGAAGCTCTAATTAAAAATGTGGATTATATAAATATTACCGATGAAGAATTAGATAATACCATGTTCGCTTCAGCGGAACAATTTTATTTGAATAACCAACATAAAAAAGCCATTGAAGGCTTTGAGAAATATCTAAAACGCTTTCCAAAAGGAGCCAATGCTTTAAACTCTAATTTTTATTTGGCAGAATCTTACCAACTGGATAAACAAATAAAAAAATCAATTCCCTATTATAATAAAGTACTCGATCAAGGTAAAAACAACTTTACTGAACAAGCTTTGGTTAAAGTGGCTTATTACCATATGGAAGATAAAGATTGGGATAAGGCCTTAAAAATATTGACACGATTAGAATTAGAAGCAGACTCCCCTCAAAATATCACTTTTGCTCAAAATAATTTAATGAAAGGTAATTACGCCTTAAAAAATTATGATAAAGCTGTGGCTTATACCGAAATTGTACTGCAAAATGAAAAATTGGAAGAAAATATTAAATCAGATGCACAAATAATTATTGCAAGATCTGCCTTTGAAACAGGTGATTTTTACAAAGCGCAAGATGCTTTTAAAGTTGTAGAAGAAACTGCTTCGGGCGAATTAAAAGCGGAAGCCATTTATTACGATGCTTATTTTAAAAATAGCGAGGGTAATTATAAATTATCTAATGTTTCCGTTCAAAAATTAGCCTCTGATTTTTCGTCATTTAAATATTGGGGCGGCAAAGGTTTAATAATCATGGCTAAAAATTATTATGAATTACAAGATGCTTATCAGGCATCATATATTTTAGAAAGTGTATTAACTAAGTTTTCAAATTTCGAAGATATAAATGATGAAGCAAAAATTGAGTTAAACAAAATTAAAAAGAAAGAAGCAAAAACCAATGCATCTGTAATTATTGAAAAGTAACCTGGATAGGAAAACAAAAATGAATCAAAAATATTTCATACTATATATATTCCTTATTTTAAGTGGAGTAATTTTTTCTCAAAAAAAGAAAAAAGACAAAATTAAAACAGAAGAAATTACGGTAGTAAAATCTTTTAGTCCAACAGTTTCTGATGCTTTTAAAATTAATATTAATCCAGAAGTTGATTCTATTGATATTAACATTAAAAAAGACCTTAAATACACTATAAATTCAGTACCCGTTGCTTCTACTTTTACGCCTGCTAAGGGCAAGGCAAAAACGTTAAAAAGAGCACCTAAAGAGCGCTTTTATGATAATTATGCTTCTTTTGGTTATGGAAATTACAACACACCTATTGTAGAGCTTTTTGCCCATAGTTCCACTTCAAATTATAATAATTTTGGAGGTTTTTTTAATTATCACAGCTCAGGAGGTGGTATAGATGGAGTAGTACTAGACGATAGTTTTACTCGTTTTAATTTAGATTTATTTTACAACCAAACTGAGCGTTATTTTAAATGGCAGGGAACAGCCGGTTTTAATCAATTATCTAATAATTGGTATGGTTTACCAGAAGCTTTAAATTTTAACAATGAAGTTATAAAGTCAATTAACGAAAAACAATTTTTTAACGAGTTGTATTTTGGTGGTGAAATCGAATTTTTTGAATCACTGGCACACAGTGGAAAAGTAAAGCTTAGTCGATTTTTTGATAAAGCAAATAGTGGTGAAAATTATGCATTTATAAGTGGTATTGTTGATTTTCCTATTGGGCAAGAAATGATATATACAGAAATGAGTATAGAGTTTTTAAACACCATGTTTGAAAATAATTATTTTAAAACCAATAATTTGAAATCTACTTTTTTCAATATCGGATTAAAACCTAATTTTGAAATTTTACGAGAAAATCTCACTGTGAACTTAGGAGCAAGGTTGTATTATAGTGTTACGGATACCAGGCAAGGAAGTAAATTTTTTGTTTACCCAAATATTACAGCTTCTTATAAAATAACGGATCAATCATTGATTGCTTATGCAGGAGTAATTGGTGATTTACAACAAAATTCTTATAAAAAATTCGTTGAGCAAAACCCATTTGTTTCTCCTACCTTAAATATCCAAAGAACAAGTCAGCAATTCAACGCATACGGTGGAATTAAAGGCTTATTAAAATCGAATATTCGATTCAATTTTAAAGCATCGTATATAAACGAAACCGATAAACCTTTATTTTTATTGAATCAATCAAAAACAGATGGTTTAATCCTTGTAGAAGAAGGATATGAGGCAGGTAATTCATTTCAAGTAATTTATGATGATGTAAGTACAATTAGTATTAGTGGTGAATTAATTGTTGATTTTAATGAAGCATTCAAATTTGGCGGAAATTTTGAATTCAATTCTTACAATTTAGATACGCAAATTGAGGCTTGGAATTTACCTATGATCAAAGCTACAGTTTTAGCAAATTACAAACTAAAAAAATTAAATTTTGGTGCCGAACTATTTTTTGCAAGCGAAAGAAAAGATATTTTTTCAACTACAACAACACTGCCTGCATTGGTTACCAATAACGCCTACTTCGATGTTAATCTAAACGGACTTTATAATATCAACGATAAGTTTGCCGTATTTGCAAACTTCAATAATATTTTAAATAATAATTACCAAGAATACTCTAATTTTAGCGTGCAAGGATTTCAATTTTTAGCAGGAGTGAAATATAATTTTGACCTTTAAAATTGAATTTGACTATTACTAATTACCATAAAAATATGCAACGATCTGAATAGATGTAGTAGCAGATTTAAAGGCACTTATCTTTTAATTTAGTACTAAATCCGCTAATACGTATATTTTTTGTTGTGTTTAGTGTATTGGTTTCTGCCTATTAAATTTTGATAAACTCTACACGTCTATTATTTGATTTTTCTTCAGGAGTACTGTTTGTATTTAACGGTTCTGTTTCTCCTTTTCCTAAAGTAGTTAATCGTTTCGCTTTGATACCAAGAGTTATTAATGTTTCTTTGACAGATTTGGAACGCTCTTGAGACAATAATAGATTTTTTTCGCTACTACCATCATTATCTGTATGCCCAATGATTTGAAAATTCCAATCAGGATTTTCATTCATTATAGATACTATTTTATTAAAAATCCCCATAGATTGAGGTTTTATAGTCGCTTTGCCAGAATCAAACAAAATACCGTTGGTTACGTATTTCCCGTCTGCCATAATTCGCTTGTACATTTGTCCTCCGCCATGTGCAATACGTATGTTTTTTATGGCTGCTCTAATGTTAATGCCATATCTATCATCTTTGCGACCAACAATATCAATTGCAAAAACATTAGGGGTAATAGAAAAATTAGGAAGGTTTAAAACTCGTGTTCCGTTTATATAGAGTTTAAATTTTCCTTTATAATAAGACATTGCAATATGAGACCAAGAGTTTTCTCCAACTTTAACACTTTCAAATCCAAAAGTTTTACCTTTAGAATCTCTCACATACCCAGTAAATTTTCCGTACTTACTAGCATTCATATATATACTTCTACCTCCAACTGTACTTTCAGAAAAATCTATATGGTAAGTACTATGATATTGTTCTTCTCTATTATTATCATCTACATAAATATCGTATTCAATAGTAAATTCATCAGACAAGTAGCCTGAATTTTTAAATAGAGGTGTAATCAGGTTATTGTATTTTAAAACACCCATAATAACTTTTTCTCCATTAAAAGTTACTATTTCTGCACCGCCTTTAAGAAGATCCCAACGAGAAGGGAATTCTCCAACTTCTTCATGTTTTAAGTCATCGTAAAAAATAACTTTTTCTCCAGGGATAAATTTATAATTTCTATAAACTTCAAGTGGTTCTTTTTCGGGATCTATCTCTTCTTTAGAGTCTGAATTTTTCTCTGATTTCTTTTTGTCGTTATTTGTTTGTTCTTCTTTTTCAGTTTTCTTCTCTCCGTCTAAAATATCATCTATCCCTTTTTCAACTCTATCTTCTGCATTTTTTTTGAGTTTCTCCCATATTTGTGCTTCAGCATTTTGGTTTGAAAAAAAGAGACCAAAGGCCAATAAGCCTATAATTGATTTAAATGAAATTTTCATAATGTTATTAAGTTTTACGTGTGTATTTTTTTTAAATTTATCATAGTTGCTTATTTAGTTACATTAACAGATATTGAGCAACTCATTTGAGCATTAAGTACATGCATAATATAACCACCAAAAGGTATTAACCCTACACCCATAGCATCATGTAATAAAGTTCCTTCAAGTTCAGAAAGTTTCTGAAGAGTAATATCTAATTTTGCATCGGCTTCTTTTAACTTTTTTAGTTGATTGATACAGTCTTTAGGTTTTTCTTCTAAACGGGCTATACGACTTTCTATATAACGAGTTATTTTTGCTGCTATCTTTCTAGTTTTAGTAAAACTTTCTATAGTATGATTTTTTATATCTAATGCTGTAGTGTATTCATCAAGTAGTGTTTTAAGTTTTTTGTCTTGAAGTAAGTTATTATCTTCAACCAAATCAAATTTAACCTTATTTCCATCTTTGTCTACAAAATCACACGAAGTAAACAGCGATGTTATAACTATGGTAATAATTAAAGTAGTATAATTTATTTTTTTCATAATGTATTTATTTTTAGAAGTAATTTTTTTATAACTTGTTTTGTGTATACATCTTTTAGGATGAATCACTTGTCATGTTTTGACAGGTTTAATATTTTAATTGTAATATTCAATTCGAGTGTTGGAAAATGTTAGCTATTTTACTCTATCCAGCAGCTACCCATACATTTCCTCATAATACGCCTGATAAGCACCCGAGGTAACACTGTTTAGCCAAGATTCATTTTCAAGATACCAATCCAGAGTTTTAGCAAGACCTTCTTCAAAAGTTACCGTTGGTTTCCAACCCAATTCTTTATTTAATTTATTGGCATCAATGGCATAACGACGGTCATGGCCAGCTCTATCTTTTACAAAAGTGATAAGTTTTGCCGAAGTACCTTTTTCACGATCTAATCTATCATCCATTAAATCACATAATAAATGGATCAAATTTAAATTGGTCCACTCATTAAAACCACCAATATTATAGGTTTCTGTATTTATTCCTTTATGGAAAATTTCATCAATGGCAATAGCATGATCAATCACGTATAACCAATCTCGAGTGTAATTTCCGTCACCGTAAACGGGAAGTGCTTTGTTGTTTTTAATATTGTGAATAAAAAGTGGAATTAACTTTTCAGGAAACTGATTTGCACCATAATTATTTGAACAGTTACTAATCACATAAGGCAAACCATAAGTATTACCATACGATCTTACTAAATGATCTGAAGACGCTTTTGAAGCTGCGTAAGGAGACTGTGGATCATAAGAAGTAGTTTCTGTAAACAACCCCGTTTTACCTAAGGAACCATATACCTCATCCGTGGAAACGTGATAAAATAATTTATCATTATAATTATCTTGCCAGATACCTCTAAATGCGTTTAACAAATTAGCCGTTCCAAGTACATTGGTTTCAATAAAATCATTGGGGTGCGTAATAGAACGATCAACATGACTTTCGGCAGCCAAATGTATAACAGCTTCAAAACGATGTTTTTGAAAAAGATTATTTATAAATTCTATATTTTTTATATCACCTTTAACAAAAGTGTAATTATTCGCTTTTTCAATATCTTTGATGTTTTCTAAGTTTCCGGCATAGGTTAACGCATCTAAATTAAAAATTTGATATTCTGGGTATTTTTTTACAAATAACCGTACTACATGAGAGCCTATAAAACCAGCACCACCTGTTATTAAAATTTTATTGTTCATTGTTCATTGTTCATTGTTTAATTTTTCATTGTTTCAATTGTTTCAACTGCCATTTCCATGCAGATGCCAAAGCTTCTTCCAACCCTAATTTTGTTTTCCAATTCAATTCTTTATTGGCAAAAGAGGTATCTGCATAAGCCGAAGTAATATCGCCTTCTCGTCTACCAACAATTTTATAATTAAGATGCTTACCACTCACTTTTTCAAAGGTTTGAATAACTTCTAATACAGAGCTTCCTGTACCAGTACCAACATTAAAAAATTCCATTTTTTCTTTATTTTTGCCAGAAATCAATCTTTGCAATGCAGCAATATGTGCTTTTGCAAGATCAACCACATGAATATAATCTCTCACCGCTGTGCCATCTTTGGTTGGGTAATCATCACCAAAAACAGATAATTCTTTTCTTATACCCGCAGCAGTTTGGGTAACAAAAGGAATTAAATTTTGTGGAACACCAATTGGTAATTCTCCAATTTTAATACTATCATGGGCTCCAACCGGATTGAAATATCGCAATGCAATAGCTTGCAAATCACTAATTTTACTAGTATCTTTTATTATTTCTTCACCAATTTGTTTGGTGTTTCCATAAGGGGATTCAGCTATTTTAATGGGTGCTTTTTCTGTAATTGGTAATTCATCTGCTTGTCCATAAATTGTACATGAAGAACTAAAAATAAAATTATTTACTTTGTTTTTTTCCATCTCCATTAACAAATACACCAAGGTAGTAATGTTGTTTTCGTAATATTTTAATGGTTGTTCTACGCTTTCGCCTACCGCTTTCGATGCCGCAAAATGAATAACACCTTTAATTTTATGATTTTCAAAAAAGTTGGCAACTTTATCTTTTTCCTTTAAATCAAGGTTAACATACTCTGGTTTTATTCCTGTTATGGATGTAATTCCATCTAAAACTTCAATTTTAGAGTTCGATAGATCGTCGATGATAATAACCTCATAACCTGCTATTTGCAATTCAACAACGGTATGTGAACCTATAAAACCTAAACCGCCTGTTATTAATATTTTTTGTTTTTCTTTATTCATTTAACAATTGTTTTTTACAATGTAATTCCCGTTAAAACGGGAATTTTATTATTTTATTTAAAAGGATATTCAATTTTATTTACCTTACAAAATCTAAAATCGTTTCGATAATAAAATTTTGTTGTTCAATATCTAATTCGGTATGCATGGGCAAAGAAATTACTGTTTCAATTAACGTGTTTGTAACTGTAAAATTTTCCTCTTTATAACGTTTATCTGCATAAGCTTTTTGACTGTGCAATGGAACCGGATAATAAATAGCATTCGGAATATTATTGTCTAACAAATGCTGGTGTAATGCATTTCTGTCAACACCAGTTACCTGAAGTGTATATTGGTGAAAAACATGGCTTGAAAAACTACTGGTTATAGGTGTTGTGATTTTATTGGAGACAGAAAATTTGTCGTTATAATATTCTGCTGCTTTTCGTCGGGTATCACAATAGGAGTCTAAAAGAGGTAATTTCAACTTTAAAACAGCTGCTTGCATACTGTCTAATCTTGAGTTAACTCCAACAACATCATGGTAATACCTTTTGTACATACCGTGATTTACTATGCCCCTAATAATATGTGCCAGTGCATCATCATTGGTAAAAATTGCTCCTCCGTCACCATAGCAACCTAAATTTTTCGATGGAAAAAATGAAGTGGTTCCAACGTTTCCTATAGTACCAGCTTTTTTACTTGTACCATCTTTAAATATATAATCAGCACCAATTGCCTGGGCTGTATCTTCTATTACAAATAAATTATTCGCTTTTGCAATTTCTAAAACGGCTTCCATATTTGCACATTGCCCAAACAAGTGTACTGGTACAATAGCTTTAGTTTTTGGAGTTATAGCTTTTTTTAAGGCATCAATATCCATATTAAATGTATCGGCTTCTACATCAACCAAAACAGGGGTTAATTTTAAAAGCGCAATCACTTCAACGGTTGCAGCAAAAGTGAAATCGGCTGTGATTACTTCATCTCCTTGTTCGAGGCCTAAACCCATCATTGCTATTTGTAATGCATCTGTGCCATTGGCGCAAGGAATAACGTGTTTTACATTTAAATACGTCTCTAAATCAGACTGAAATTGTTTTACTTCTGGACCATTAATAAAGGCTGCCGATTCAATTACATTAAGTATTGCCTTATCAACTTGGGGTTGAATTTTTTTATATTGACCTTGTAAGTCAACCATTTGAATTTTCTTCATTATCTATCTTTTTTATTTCGTCTTATAATGAAAATAAGACAAACAAAAATACAAATAATTTTCTCGCTTAAAACCAAAATATTTATTTTAGCGAGCTCAATGTATTTTTTATATAACATAGCGATTTATATTACTGGTTTTTTATTAAAAATGATAGCCATTTTTAATATCAAGATAGGTCTTTTTATGCGAGGCAGGAAAGAAACATTTTCTAAATTGGCATCTGCAATTTCAAAAAATGATAAAACTATTTGGTTTCACTGCGCTTCATTGGGAGAGTTTGAACAAGGCAGACCAATAATAGAAAAGATCAAGTCACAATTCCCAAATTACAAAATTGTGTTGACTTTTTTCTCCCCTTCGGGTTATGAGGTTCGTAAAAATTACGCTCTTGCGGATGTGGTTACTTATCTCCCGTTAGATACAAAAAATAATGCAAAAAAATTCTTGGAAATAGTTCACCCTACTCTTGTTGTTATTGTTAAATATGAATTTTGGCCTAATATTTTATATCAACTTAAAAAACAAGATATTGAAACAATTTTAGTTTCGGGAATATTTAGAGAAAATCAATCGTTTTTTAAACCCTACGGAGGCTGGATGCGTAATTCATTAAAAGCTTTTTCACATTTTTTTGTTCAAAATCAAGTGTCTTTTAATTTATTACAAAAAATTGATTTTAAGAATGTTACGCTAAGTGGCGATACTCGTTTTGATCGCGTTTTTGAGATTACTAAACAAGATAATAAATTGATGTTTATCGAAGATTTTATTCAAGGTAAATATACCTTGGTTGCCGGAAGTACATGGCCAAAAGATGAACAATATTTGGTAAACTATATTAATTTCCACGCAAGTGAAAATGAAAAATTTATTATTGCACCGCATAATGTCAATGAAAAAACAATAGATGAATTAAAAAATGCGATTCAAAAACCAACAACCTTATATTCAGATAAAATTAAAAGTAATGCGGCACAGGTTTTTATTGTGGATACCATAGGTATTTTAACTAAAATATATAGTTATGCAGATACAGCTTATATTGGTGGAGGTTTAGAAAATGGAACTCATAATGTCTTAGAACCTGCTACTTTTGGGCTTCCGTTAATTATTGGACCGAATTATAAAAAATTTCAAGAAGCTATCGATTTGGTTAAAATAAAAGCTTGCAAGGTTATTAGTACGAATGATGCTTTGAATACACATTTAAGTAAACTTTTTGAGGATAAAAATTACAGAATAGAAAAAGGAAAACTTTCAAAAAATTATATTTCTAATCATACAGGTGCTACAGAGATAATATTAAATTATATAGAGAATAAATTATAAAATAAACTTAGTTATTTTATATCTTGTACCAAATACAACACTTCGTGTAATTTTGGATACTTAATACGAATTAAATATTTTAAATATCAAGAAGTTATTGCACACAAACACTGTAATATAACTAATTCTAAATAAGTATTATACAAAAATATAACAGAGTATTAAAATATAAAGACAATTAAAATGATTAGAGAAAAACTAAATGAATTTTACAAAGTGGTTTTTGAACCAGAATTAATTGATGAAATTGTTGAGGTTGGGTCTTTAAAAAAAATTAAAGAAAACGAATTATTACTGGATATTGGAGATAATTTTAATCGCATACCCTTAATGCTTAATGGAGCTATTAAAATTAGCAGAGAAATAAATAATGGTGATGAAATAGTTTTATATTTTTTAGAACGTGGTGATACTTGCACCATTTCATTTGGAAGTGGTTTAAACGCTTCGAAAAGTAAGGTTCGAGGTGTAGCAGAAAAAGATTCTGAGGTAATTTTTATTCCTGTAGAAAAACTGGAAGATTGGATGGTGAAATATAAATCATGGCGTGATTTTGTTATTGATAGTTATAATATTCGATTGAATGAAATGTTGGAGGCCATTGATACACTAGCTTTTATGAAAATGGATCAACGTTTGTATAAATACCTTACCGATAAAGTGAAAATCATGCGAGAGACTACCTTGAAGACTACACATCAAGAAATTGCAATCGATTTAAATACATCAAGAGTGGTTGTTTCTAGGCTATTGAAACAATTAGAAAATCAAAGTAAAATTAAGCTCTTTAGGAATAGAATTGAGGTACTTGAATATTGATTTATAGATAGAATACTTTATAAACAATGTAGTTATTCTCTAAAAGGATTATCAAACCAGACAGCTATACAAACTAATAAAATGTGAAGCACTTTATTTTACAAAGTTTTTTTTAATTACTTGACAGCAGATTTATAGCATGTAACTATTGTTACAAGGCGTTTTTTTTAATCGAGTATATTTACATTACTAACTTCAAAAATTATGAATTTTATTTTACAACCTTGGCCTTGGTATGTTGCAGGTCCCCTCTTAGCACTTATAATGCATTTAATGTTTTTTTTTGGTAAAAGGTTAGGAGTATCGTCAAATTTAGAAACTATTTGTGCCATGGGAGGAGCTGGTAAATGGGTTGACTTTTTTAAATTTGATTGGCGCAAAAATAAATGGAATCTGGTTTTTGTTTTTGGAATAATAATTGGTGGATTTATAACCAATCAATGGTTAATTTTAGATAATAGTATTTCTTTAGGTCAGGAAACTATAGAAGGGTTATCTAATATTGGTATTGCAAATGCAGGCTCAAGTTATTTGCCTGATGAAATTTACAGTATCGATGCATTGTTCAGCTTTAAAGGATTCGTACTACTATTAACTGCTGGTTTTCTTGTTGGTTTTGGATCTAGATATGCCGGAGGCTGTACTTCTGGTCATGCTATTGTTGGTTTGAGCAATCTATCAAAGGAATCATTTATTGCCGTAGCCGGATTTTTTATTGGCGGGTTGATAATGACATGGTTTATTTTACCCCATATTTTTTAACACATTTATTACATGAAGTATATTAAGTTTTTATTTGTAGGCATTTTTTTTGGAATAGTATTGAGTAAATCAGAAGTGATTTCATGGTATCGAATTTATGAAATGTTTAAGTTTGAATCATTCCATATGTATGGCGTTATTGGTTCGGCAGTTGTAATTGGTATAATTATCATGTATTTTTTTAAAAATAAAACCCTAAAAACATATCAAGGTAATATCATTGAAGTTGCTGATAAAAAGAAAGGCGTTTCACGTAACTTAATTGGTGGTATTATTTTTGGATTGGGTTGGGCATTGGGTGGCGCATGCCCCGGACCAATGTATGCCTTGGTTGGTAAAGGTGTTGTAGCTATATTGGTAGTGCTTTTGGGGGCTCATTTAGGCGCTTTTATCTATCATGGTGTTAAACATAGGTTGCCGCATTAATTTTATGTTTGTACCTTGACCTTTGGGTCAATTCCTATTGTTTCAGTCCATCAGCTGACCGATGGGGTTTACCTTTTATTTAACTTCTAGTAATTTATCCCCTTCTAATTTTAATATCAAAGAGGCCAATGGCTTAAGTTGCAACTGCATGCTGGTATAATCATTTTTACAACTAACTCAAAAGAGTTATTCATGTTTAATTGATCTGTAAATGTGTAATGGCCATTTTTTAATTGCCAAGCAGAAATAACTGAATCTGGAAGTTTTAAATTGAAATTAAAGCTTTTATTATCATCAAAATTAGTGATTATAATTAGCTTTTCATCACCACTCCACCTAACAAATGAAAATACACGATGATTGTAATTTTTTGTATTGGCTCGATTGTAACTGTGAATTTCTTCATAATTTCCCATTAGGGCACTGCTATTAATGGTAAAATTGAGCAATTTTTTATAAAATTCATATAAATCTTTTTCACTTTTAGTTAAGCCACCACCGTCAAATTTTTTACTATTCATCCATCTCTGGTGATTTGGTACACCTATATAATCAAATATAGAGGTTCTACTTGGCGTACCAAAGCCAGCGTTTTCGCTTCCGGGCTCACCAACTTCTTGAGCAAAATAAAGTAAAGTAGGAGAGGAGCTTATGGTTGTAGAGACAACCATAGCAGGTTTCCCTTTCTCTGCCGAACCGGCAAATTCTGGACTGGCGATGCGTTGTTCATCATGGTTTTCTAAAAAATGAACCATATGATGCTCTATGTCTGCAAGTTCATTTTGAATTTGGGGTAAATTATCGGTTAAACCATAACCTTGTACAATATGTTTTATAGTATCATATAAGGCAACTTTATCGTATAAATAATCCATTTTTCCTATATGAATATAATCACGATATAAGGATGGATTATATACTTCGGCCAAAAGAAAAGTATTGGGGTATTTCACTTTTATTGTTGCGTTTAAATAACTCCAAAATTCTACAGGTACCATTTCAGCCATGTCAAATCGAAGTCCGTCTACACCTTTTTCCAACCAAAACATGGTAATATTTTTAAATTTCATCCATGAATCTGGAATTTCTTTGTCTTTCCAAAAAGTTACATGTTCTTTAAACCCCTTTTTATCAAAACCTTTGGGTAAGGTGTCAAAATCTTTTGTTCCATCTGGTTTGATACCATAGTTTATTTTTACCGTTTCGTACCAGTCATAAAAATCGGGTTGTGCCAAACGAGATCCATTACCTGTCCATTTTGCAGGTATTTCTTTAAATTTTCCATCAGCAAGTGGATTTTTTTCTCCGCCCAAAGGCAAATAATTATTTTTCCAAACAGGTACTTTAAAATTCTCTCCAACCACATAATAAAAGTTATTGTTCTTTTTATACGTAACAGATTTGTCATCTTGTGCTCCAAAATCACTAACACCTTCCGGATTATTTTTCCCTTCATAAGCTCTAGCGATATGATTGGGTATAATATCAATTAAAACTTTCATTCCAGCATTATGCGTGCGCTCTATCAACTGCTCAAATTCTTGCATTCGTTTGGATACATCTACTGCCAGATCTGGATCAACTTGATAATAATCTTTTACGGCATAAGGCGAACCTGCACGACCTTTTACAATATCAGGGTCGTCATTACTAATGCCATACTTGGAATAATCAGTAATGGTAGCGTGGTGTAATACACCTGTATACCAAATGTGAGTAATACCAAGGTTCTTTATTTCTTCTAAGGCTTTGTTGGTAAAATCATTAAATTTACCCACACCGTTTTCTTCTATGTTACCCCAGGGTTTGTTGGTAGTATTCTCATTACCAAATAAGCGTGTAAAAACCTGATAAATTACTTTTTTATGCTCTTTTTGTTCAATAACTTCCTGGTTAACAGTAAGTAATTCTATTTTTTTATTTGTGCAAGAACCAATGAATAGGATTAAAACAAGACTATAAATTAATTTTTTCATCATTTATTTAGTTTCTAATAAAACAATATCAAAAGGAGAATCGACCAAAACAAATCCATTTTTTACTTTAAGTTCCTTTCCGGAATATTTATCCACTAATAGGTCTCCATCTTTAAAGACATCTGAAACTTTAATTTTTTTATCACCAATATCTAAATCCAATCCAACAATCACTTTGTCTTCATAATTTCCATCCGTAAAATTTCTTTGAAAAACATATGGGTTTTCGCTTATTAATTTATGCTTACCAGCACCAATTGCCGGGTGACCTCTTCTAAATTTACCCAATTTTTGCCAATGTTCTAAAATTGCTAAAGATTGTTCGTCTTTAGAAATAAAATCCCAATTCATAACAGATCGCAAGGTTGCATCTCCAATGGTTCCCGGAACGATCAAGGCTCTTGCAACCTCGTCTCCATAATACACCTGAGATGTTCCTGGAGCTAATAATAGTTTTGTACCTGCTTCAAAAGGCTTTTTTCTTTCCTTATCAAAAGGGTAATTATCATCATGTGAACTTACATAATTTAAAATTCCTTTTTCTTTTAAAGTATCTTGTAAAACTCTGGCGTATCTTGAAAAAATAGCCTCGTAATTTTCTTTGGCATTTCCTTTAAATTCGAAATTTATCATACTGCTAAAACCATGTGTATAATAATTGACCTTTACATCGCCGAAATCAAATTCGGCTCCGTTTTTTATTATTTCATAGCCATAAACTTCTCCAACCGTATAAAAAGAAGTGTTGTCTAATTTTTTATTTGGGTTATTTTTTTTCCAAAGGTCAAATGAATACTGACATTCTTTTTGAAATTCTAACCAAACATCTTCTTCAATATGTCTAACAGTATCAGCGCGGTATCCGTCAATTCCAAATTCTTTGATATATTCTGTCAACCATTTTATGATATAATATCGAGGTGATTTAGGATAACCGGTACGTTCAAAAAAGGCATCTAATTCTTTAATTTCCTTATCATAACGACCTTCTTTTTTCCACTTTTCTATCAAAAAGGTCGGTAATTCTACTTCTTTATTGCTTTCCGTTAGAATATCCGGTAAATTTTCTACGAGAGTACAATTTATTGATGTTTCATAGTTTTGGTAAGTGCATTTTGGACTTGTTCTTACCCAGTTATTCGGCCAAACAGGATCTTGCGGTGTTACCGGACCCGTATGATTAATCACGGCGTCCATAATGATTCGAATATTATTTTTATGGGCAGTTTCTACCAATTCCTGTAAATTTTGCATGGTACCAAAGTTTGGGTCTAAAGTTGTCCAATCTTTTGTCCAATACCCATGAAATCCATAAGTAACGCCGGTTCCTTCATCTGTACTACCATGAATTTGTTCTACCAAAGGAGTCATCCAAATGGCATTAATACCCAAATCGGTAAAATAGCCCTCCTTAATTTTTTGAGTAATGCCATCAATATCTCCACCTTCAAATCCTCTTAAAACGGCAGTGCTATCGTTTCTCTCAAAATTAATATCATTGGATGTGTCCGCATTGTTAAATCTATCGGTTAAGAGAAAATAAATATTGGCACTTTCCCAAAAAAAAGGAATTTGAACTGGTGTCAATGACTTTTCTTTTGTTTTATTACAACTGATACTAATAAAGATTAGTAATAAACCAACAATTAATATAAATTTTTTCATTTGTTTCTCGGATTTAAATATTTTAAATAAAATTAATCGTCAATAAAAATACTATTGTAATTCTATGATCATTGATTTTTTACCGGCTATAGTTAACTGTTTTTGTAAACTTATTTCATTTCCTGAAATTATTTCTTCCCCTTTCGTAAATTTTTTAATACCCTCAGCGAATCTTAAAAGATCTAAATTTTGTGTTTCTATATTATTATTTATAACCAACATCACTGTTCCGGTTTGAGCTATTCTAAAATACACATAGACATTGTTTTCTGGTATATATTGTAAGGTTTTACCATTATGAATGGCCTCATTATCTTTTCTCCAGTGTAATAATTTTTTAGTAAAAGCATGATAAGACTCTTGTGTTTGGGTTCGTCCGTTTTGTGTAAAAGCACTTTGCGAATCATTAGGCCAACCACCCGGAAAATCTCTTCTAATATCACCATCGCCTAGTTTATCTTTATTACCAAGCATACCTATTTCATCGCCATAATAAAGTTGCGGAATACCTCGAATGGTTAAAATTAGTGTCATAATCATTTTATATTTATCTAAATCATTTTGATAAATTTCATTAATTCGGTTGGTATCGTGGTTGCCAGCAAAAACCAAAATATTGTCAATATCTGGGTATAGAAAATCGTTGGCAAAGTTTTCGTAAACTTTAATTATTCCATCATTCCATGTTGATTTATCTTTATTAAAAACCGAGATTAGTTCATCGTAAAGGGTAAAATCCATTACACTTGGTAAGTGTGAATTATAATTTTGAATTGCTCCGATTTTACTATCTTTTTGCCAATAGGCAATTTGTGCCTGATCGTGCATCCAAATTTCTCCAACAATATTAAAATTAGGGTATTCATCGGTAATCGCTTTGGTCCATTTTGCAATACCTTCTTTATCATTGTAGGAATAAGTATCAACTCTCAAACCATCTAATCCTGCATATTCTATCCACCAAATTGCATTTTGGGTAATATAGTTTAAAAGTAAAGGATTTCGTTGATTCATATCGGGCATGGTAATGTCAAACCAACCATTCATACAAGCTTCAGCATCAATTAGGGATGTATTAGAGTCAAATTGTGTGGTCATTCTGTAATTACTTCTTTGAAAACCTTCTGGCCATTGGTTGATAAAATTTGCAGTTGGTAAGTCTTGAATCATCCAGTGTTTGCTTCCCCAATGATTGGTAACATAATCCATGATGAGTTTCATATCTCGTTGATGCAACGCATCTGCCAATAATTTATAATCATCATTGGTCCCGTACCTTGGGTCAATTTTGTAATAATCGCTTTGGGCATAGGTATGATAAGAATAAACAAGCTCATTATCTTCTAATAAAGGCGTACTCCATAAAACGGTAGCTCCAAGATCTTTAATATAATCTAAATTATTTATAATGCCCTGTATATCACCACCATGACGACCTCCACTCTTGGTTCGATCTACTTTTTCTACTGCATCCTTAAGGGAATCGTTTTTAGGATTTCCATTGGCAAAACGGTCGGCCATGATAAGGTAAATTACATCCGAACTATCAAAACTATTTCTGTTTGCCGAATTGATTGCTCTTGGTTTTAATTCATAATCAATTCTTAAGTTTTTTCGTCCTTTTTTTACAAGGTTTATTTTGATTTTTTTCGGTTGCTTTACTTTTGAAAAATCGAGGTTTAAAAATAAATAGTTTGGATTTTCGGTTTTGGTAACACTATCTAATATTACTTCTTTATCAGATATATTTACTACGTATTCTGAAATATTTTCACCATAAATTAATAATTGAAGTTTTGGGTTATGCATACCAACCCACCAAAAAGGGGGTTCAACTTTTTGAATTTCTTGTGCTAAGAGAAAGCTTGTAAAAAGTAAAAATAGTATTGAAAATTTAATATAGTATTTCATTAAAATTTAATGTTTTTTAAAAGTTAATTAAAACATTCATATCATCATTACCTGTGTGATTAAGATTTTAACCATGAATGATTTATATTATAATTTATGTTTTGTCAGGGTTTGACTATAATTCAACCAGTACCTCCGAATTAACAACAATCTTTTTACCGGCAACTAAAATTTCAACCGGAGTATCAGATTCATTAGTAAATGTACAAACATTTTGACTTTTGAAAACTTTTAAAGTTATTCCCCGATAATTAATTTTGAAGGAATATGATTTCCATTCTTTAGGAATTTGAGGGTTAAATGCTAAAGTATTGTTGAAGTTTCGCATACCTCCAAAGCCTTGCACGATAGAAAGCCATGTACCGGCCATACTTGTAATATGTAAACCTTCGTGTACTTCGTGGTTATAATCATCTAGATCCAAACGAGAGGTTCGTAGGTACATTTCGTATGCTTTTTCATTCATGCCAATTTTTGAGGCGATAATAGAATGAACACACGGAGACAATGAAGATTCATGAACTGTTAAGGGTTCATAAAAATCAAAATGTTTTTTAATGCTTTGATCATCAAATCTATTTTCAAAGAAATAAATACCTTGTAAAACATCGGCTTGCTTGATAAATGGAGACCGTAAAATCCTATCCCATGACCATTTTTGATTAATTGGCCTTTCAGATTTTGATAATTTCGATGTTGGAATAAGTTCTTTATCTAAAAAACCATCTTGTTGTAAAAATACGCCATTTTCCTCACTGAATGGAAGATACATATGATCAGCAACATTTTTCATAGCCTTAAAATCCTTATCGGTAAATTTAGTTTTTGATATTATTTTTTGGTAATCTTCATTATGATTCTCTTTTAATATTTGTAAATTTTCTAAAGTATAATCGATACACCATTTTGCCAAATAATTGGTATACCAGTTATTATTTACATTATTTTCATATTCATTTGGTCCGGTAACACCTAATATTACAAACTGATCTTTTGCATTTGAAAAAGTAGCTCTCTGTTGCCAAAATCTGGCTACTGCAATCATAACTTCTATTCCATATTCAAGAATATAATTGAAATCACCTGTATAATTTACATAGTTATAAATGGCATAGATTATAGCACCGTTACGATGAATTTCTTCGAATGTAATTTCCCACTCGTTATGACATTCTTCACCATTCATTGTAACCATTGGATAAAGTGCTGCACCATTATTAAAACCTAATTTTTCAGCGTTTTCACGGGCTTTATCTAATTGATTATAGCGGTATAACAAAAGGTTTTTTGCTACAATCTTATCTTTTGTACTCATGTAAAATGGAATACAATATGCTTCGGTATCCCAATAAGTACTTCCACCGTATTTTTCACCGGTAAATCCTTTCGGACCAATATTCAACCTAGAATCCTCCCCCAAATAAGTTTGATTTAATTGAAAAATATTGAATCGGATGGCCTGTTGTGCCTTGATATCCCCTTCAATAGTAATATCAGCTGTTTCCCAAATTTTACCCCAGGCTTCTTTTTGTTTCCCTAATAAGTCATTAAAACCAATAATACTAACTGATTGAAGAACTTTTTCTAATGCAAAAATCAGTTCATTTTTTTCATGGTTCATAGATTGTGTATAACCACCAAACTTGTAAATTGTAAAGGTATCGCCTTGTTTTACATTCGTTTTATATTTAAAGGCAATACTTTTGTCAGAAATTTCAGCTTTTTTATCCAGAGTTATTTGGTAATCATTTAGCGCGAATTCAATTTTCATTCCTGTGCATACATGGAATTCAGTTTTAAAGGTTTTAGATAATATATAGGCTTCATTCTCTTCTTCTTCAATTTGAAGAATATCCCAAAAAGTCTCATCATAATTCGAATCTTCATTGACAATTCCGGCATCTAAATAAGGAATGTATTCAATTTCACCACTAAAATTTACAGGCGTTATACTGTATTTAATAGCACCAGCCTCATTAAATTTGAGGCTTAAAAAACGAGATGTATTTACTTTAATTTGTTCTCCGTTACTCAATTCGGCAATAAATTTACGATGCAACACCCCCTCTTTCATGTTTAATTCTCGT
>JAKITQ010000043.1 GCA_021647985.1 Flavobacteriaceae bacterium
AAAGGTTGTTGAAACATAAAAATTCAACATCCTTGGGACACCCATGTCTATTCATTAAAAAAGGATGTTTTAAAGCAAATTATTGTAAATATTTTGAGAGAAATAGAGAGTATATGAAATCAAAAAGTAGAAAATTTAAGACCAAGAATCAATCTACAATTTTAAAATTGTTGTAGTGAAATTTATACGCCCGGTGAATAATCCGGGTTAAGCAATAGAATTTGAAAATACACCTAAACCGATTATACTTTGGTATGAAAGTGAATCTACTACTAGCCCGGTTTATACAGGGGATCAATTTACAATAGGATATAATCTATTTTGTGGAAAACCAAGAGCAACAGGTTGTCCAAATATTAATTCAAGGTACTAATAAATAGTCAGTGTTGCCCTATATGAGTGATAACGTACAGCTGACTATAATAAGGTTTAAAAACCTATGGACTTTAAGTCCATAGTGGTTTAGTTTTGAATTTTTATCCAATATATAAATATTACTTTGGCGAATACCAAATTGGGCTCGACCATGCGCGTTCTTGAATGGTTGCTAGAAAATCTTTTGGAGGTTCAATTCCTAATGCTTTTGCATCATACGTTGACCAACGTGGTGTTGGAATTTCCAATACTCTTAAATAATAATAGGCTGGTTGAGAAGCATCAAAATCAGGATCTGTCCATACTGTTTTTAATTCTGCACTACCTATGGTATTTGTGTATGATGCTTCTGGAATGTTAACCGTATTTCCAACAGCAGGGATTTTCCCACTGCTATCTATCTTCCTATCTCCAGACAAAACTGCATTGTAAATTTTTGTTTTGCTATTTCCATCTGCATCTACCCAACCTTTTACAACTTGTACTCGGTCTAAATTTCCACTATTGGATCCTTTTAATGCGTAAATCATTAATTGAACAGGCTTTTCTTCTGTATTTACTTTCATATCGGCACCCATCGGTACACCATTTTTGTAACCCATTTCTGCCCAATTCTCATCTCCTGGTTCGGTGTTTTCAAAATTATAACCTGCAAACACGCGTGTTATAATTCTTGGTCCACTCGCACATTAAGTAGGTTCAGGACAGCATTAACAAAAACAGGAACTTTTGAAAAATTATTTAAATCTATAAATGAACAATTAAAACAGCATCAAATTATTGTTAAAACAGGAATTATTATAGATGCGAGTGTTATAGATACACCTTTACGTCCAAAAGGTAAAACAACCCATAAAGTAACTCAGGATAGAGAACAAGAGGTGTCTGTAAAAAAAGATTATGCTTCTAGAGTTGATAAAGATGCGACTTGGTTAAAAAAACGAGGTAAATATCATTTTGGTTTTAAAAAGCACCACGTAACCGACGATGAAGGTTTAGTCCTAGGTGTGCATACAACCACAGTAAGTAAAAATGAAGTATCAAATGTAGACGAAGTTTTAGATACTGTAAATATAGAACTACCTGAAGATATTCCTTTAAAAGGAGATAAAGGGTATCAATCTAAGAAAAATGCAGCTATACTAAAAAAGAGAAAACTAAAAAATCATATTTTAAAAAAAGCAGTAAAAAACAAACCATTAACAAAATGGGAAAAGAGATTTAATAAGCTAATAGGCAAAACAAGGTTTAAGGTGGAACGCACCTTTGGAGGTATAAAATCATGGTTTAAAGGAGGTATTGCGAGATATCGTGGAATCGAAAAAATGCATACCCAAAACTTAATGGAAGCAATGTGTTATAATTTATATAGAAGTCTAGGGATAATTATGCTTAATTCTCAAAAATAGGGTAAAACAACCCTAAAAATGAGATTGTATTGTTCAAAATAAAAGAAATTACGCTCTAAAAATGATTTGACTTTGAAAAATAAGTTGAAAATCAGGCGTTTTAATGAAGCTGTTTATTTTGCAACGGTCTTGATCTTTACTTTTAATAAAAGGCAAGCCAATTGTTTTTGTTGGTTGTATAATCCGAGTTACTAAAAGCAATTGATCGCCTCCATTATCCATAAAGGTATAATTGGGTTGAACTTGTAATTTAGTAACAAATGCTAATGGGTTTGTTGCGTCATCGGCTGCTTTATTAACATCAGACTGTTCTTGAGCAACTAAAGTAATCGGAATAAGCAAATAAATTAGTATAATAATTTTTTGCATAGTAAATAATGAATTAAATAAATAAGGCTTGAAACTCAAGCCTTATTTATAATTTTTTTACTCAACTGTTTCCATTTGCACAACTTGATACAAGTCTTTTCCGTTTTGAGAAAAAGGTTGGTAATAAGTAGTATTATAAACTACATATTTTTGATCTTCAATATCTACTTCCTCACCACCTTCAGGAATATTGGTAATCACAGCTCCATCAGGTGCTTCAATTACTTTATATTTTCCATTTTCTTTAATATAAAACGCGCCACCAAAGTAATAATAGGTGTCATCGTTTAATTTAATGGTTTCTACTCCATCTGGTAAAGTGTTTACCACAATGTTAGTAGGAGCATTTACAACTGTATAACCTCCAGAGGATTGGGTATAGTATACGCCGCTGTCATAATAATATGGCGTACTATTTACAGACACGATAATTGCGGTAACTGCCATTGTAGCCACGAAGAAGCCCCAGGGATGCCACATGGGTCCATAGTGATAACCGTGATAACCATGATAACGGTAGCCATGATACCCACGATGACCGTTATAATAACCACCACCATGACTTACTCTAACATTTCGGTTTACATTTACATTACGGTTAATATTTTCATTAACATTTCTGTTCTTATTAACATTACGATTACCTGTACTTGCTCTGTTATTAGTATTTTTAGATTTATTTTTAGGAGTTACATTTGCTCTGTTGGCAGTATTTTTTTTATTGCCTGTTGATGGTCTAACATTAGATTTTTTACTTGAAGTAGGCCTTGATCTATTACTTGTAGATGGTCGCGTAGTTTTAGGTTTGTTATACTGACTCGTGCTTGGTCTGGAAGTTGCTTTTCTTGAACCTCCGTTAATAGAACCACTTCTTCCACCGCCACTAAAGCTTCTACTTGCGCCACCACCACGGCTTCCTCCACCGCCTCTCATGCGTTGTGCCATTAAATCGGTTGCTGCTGAACCTAAAACTAGTAATATAACAAAAAGGATGTGTTTATGATTTTTCATGTCTATCTAGCTTTTAATTTTTTGGTTGAAATTTAACTTGTTTTGAACCACTTGGTGGTTGAAACGCAAACAATACATCAGGAAGTTTTGGATTGATTCTCCAATTGGTATATACCGCTTCATAATATTTATTTTTGTTTGTTTTTGAGGTAATCACCATTTTATGAGGTAAGTTGGTTTCTTTTGCTACCCAAATTTGAATAATATTTTCTTCATTTGAAGCTTCTAACGAAGTACAATCAATATCATCTACTTTTTCTGTACCAAAAAATAAAATCTGATTGTAATTATCCATCATGTCATCCGTTAAAGTTGGATATAAAAAATCGGCTGCAGGAAAATAAATTCCATATTTACTATGGATACTATCAATAAGTTTAAGCGTGTTATCGGGAGCATCCAAAATATCGTATTCGTTTTTGTTATATAAGAAGTATGCAAATTTACCCTTGTTATACCAAAAACTTTTATTTCCTCTGCTGCTCTTATTTTCAATAAACATTTTATTGGCTCCTTTAAGATAAACATCACTTGTTTTACTGATTACTTCACTTTTATCATTTACGACATAACTTTGAACCGTATAACTTAAAGCTTCCATTTTCCCAATGGTTTCGGTAAGTTTGTCAAGACTTTCTACAGCTCGAGTATCGTATTCCTTGCTACCCGAAGAGTTACAAGATGCGAAAAACAAAGAAGCTATAATTGCATAAAAAAATATTTTTAATTTCATAAGTTAATGTTTTTGTTTTTTAAAAAGAATGATGTAATATATAAAAATAATTAGGAATAACAATATTTCGACAATGTAACTTGATAATTACAAAACTTTAAAAAAGTCAATTAGAATTCTCTATATTTGCTAACCTAAAAGTATTATTCAATTCAATTTCTATGATCTTTCTTACCACTTGGCATACTTTCTTTACTGATTTTGTTGGTCCATGGCCGTGGTATATTGGTGGTACTGCAATTTCTTTTGTCATGTTATTATTAATGTACTTTGGAAAAGGGTTTGGAGTATCTGAAAGTATGAGAACAATATGTTCTGGCTTAGGAGCGGGAAAATATGTTTCTTTCTTTGACTATGACTGGAAAGCGCAATCGTGGAATTTAGTTTTTGTAGCGGGTTGTATGGTTGGTGGATTTATTTCTATACATTATTTAATAGATGATTTTGCTGTGCAAATTGATCCAGACTTAATTCTGGAATTAAAAGAATACGGAATTAATAAAGCTGGAACAGAATATATTCCCTCAGAAATTTATGGATTGGAAAATGTATTAACACTACGTACATTGGTGTTTTTAATTGGTGGTGGTTTTTTAATCGGTTTTGGTTCTCGTTATGCTGGTGGTTGTACATCTGGACATGCCATTAGCGGATTGAGTAATTTACAGCCAGCTTCACTAGTTGCAGTAATCAGTTTTTTTATAGGAGGCTTGATAATGACATATTTATTTCTTCCTCATCTGTTAAAACTTTAAATTCTAGTAATGGTAAAGTATATTAAATTTTTTATAATCGGAATTTTTTTTGGTATTGTTGCGGCAAAATCAGAATTTCTTTCATGGTATCGAATTTATGAAATGTTTCGTTTTAAATCGTTTCATATGTATGGCGTTATCGGAACAGCTGTATTATTAGGAATAGTAATGGTCTGGGTTTTTAAACGCTACAATATTCGTGATACACAAAGGCAAACCATAATTCATATGCCTAAACAAACCACCTATTATCGTTATGTTTTTGGAGGTATTATTTTCGGTTTAGGCTGGGCTATGACAGGCGCTTGTCCCGGGCCATTATATATTCTTATTGGCTCAGGATTTTATACATTAATTATTACATTGATCAGTGCTTTGGTTGGTACATTTGTTTACGGATTAATTAAACATAAATTACCTCATTAAATATTAAAAAAAATAAAAAGAAATGTCAAAAAAATTTCAAATAGTAGTAATAGGTGGAGGAACCGGTGGAATCATGGTTGCTGCACAACTATTAAAAAAAAATAGTTCATTAAACGTAGCTGTAATTGAACCATCTGAAAAACATCACTACCAACCAGCCTATTCCTTAGTTGGTGCAGGAACTTATAACTTAGAGAATACCATTCGTTCTGAAGCATCTGTAATGCCGAAAAAAGCTACATGGATTAAAAAATATGCGAAAGAATTAAAACCAACAGATAATAAAATTATTCTTGCCGATGGTGAAGAAATTTCTTACGATTATCTTGTCGTTACTCCTGGATTGGTTGACAACTACGATTTAGTAGAGGGTCTTACCGAAGCAATGAAAAAAGATAATGTAGTTAGTAATTATGTTGATTCAGAAAAAACTTGGAAAGCTTTACAAGCGTTTGATGGTGGAAATGCATTATTTACGCAACCTACGACACCTATTAAATGTCCCGGAGCACCACAAAAAGCAATGTATATGAGTTCTGATTATCTTCAAAATAAGAAGAAAATTGGTGATAAAACCAATATAATTTTTGCTACCAATGGTAGTGTCATTTTTGGTGTGAAAGAATTTCGGACAGGACTAGAAAATGCATTAAAAGAATACGATATTACGCAATATTATAAGCATAATTTAGTAAAAGTAGATGGTAATAAACAATTGGTGTATTATGAAGTAACAGGTATCGAAGGTGCTGTTGTAAATGATAAAAACAATGCTCCAAAAAGAGAAATAGTTTCCGAGAACCCGTTAATAGTTTCAATTCCGTATGATTTTTTGCACCTAGCTCCACCGCAACAAGCACCTGATGTAGTAAAGAACTCTCCTTTAGTTTATACTGAAGGCCCTAATCAAGGTTGGATGCATGTTGACAAACACACGATGCAAAGCCCACTTTTTAGTAATGTATTTGGAGTTGGAGATTGTGTTGCTTTACCCACAGCAAGAACCGGTGCTGCTATTCGTAAGCAGGCCCCAATAGTTGTGGACAATATTACATCTCTTATGAAAAATGGAAAAATAGGATCTATGAGCTACTCTGGTTATTCGTCTTGTCCATTAGTTCTAGGTTATGGTAAAATGTTATTGGCAGAATTTAAGTATGATAGTATAAGAGATACCGACCCGATGATAAAACCTTTTGTTGATACAACAAAACCAGGTTGGTTAATGTGGATTCTAAAAAAATTCGGATTGCCATTTTTATATTGGAACATGATGATGAAAGGAAGAATGTAATAATTATAATTTATTGAATTAATAATTAGAATTATGAAGAGAATATTAGTCCCAACAGATTTTTCAGAATGTGCACTTAATGCGCTAAAACAAGCCGCAGAAATTGCAAGAAAAAGTGGTGCATCTATTGATTTGGTACATGCTGCATTAACGGATGAATTAACAAACCACCAAGAAAAATTTGATAACATATCAAGTAGTAATTTTCTTGAAGGTGTAGCGTTAAAAGAGCATTTTTTATCGGGCGTAGAAATAAAGCAGATATTAGAAAACGAAAGTTTAAAAAACCCAGATTTAATAATTATGGGTACCCACGGAACAAGTAACTGGAAAGAAGACGCTATGGGTTCTAATGCTGCCAATATTATTTTATCAGCCAATGTACCTGTTTTAGTAATCAAAACCAATCAAACAGTTCATCTAAAAAATGTGGTGTTCGCTTCATCTTTTAATTCAGAAACAATCCACTCATTCGGAGAGTTAAAAAAATTCATACAACAAAAAGATACTACCATACATTTATTGTTTGTTATTATACCTTCCTTTTTTACTACAACGGATGCTGCAGAGTCTAAAATGGAAACTTTTGCAAAAAATGTTGGTTTGGAAAACTACAGCGTAAATATTTACAATGATAAAACTGTAGAAGATGGTATTCATCATTTTTCTAAAAAAATTAAAGCAGATTTAATTGCGATGGAAACACATGGAAGATCAGGATTAGCACATTTTTTTAGTGGAAGTATTACAGAAGATGTTGTTAACCATGCTAAATTACCTGTGCTTAGCACCCGTATAAGATTATAAAAGTAATTGAATATTTAAGTACAGATCAATACCATTTTTGGCACCATTACCTAAGTTTTTCAAACATCCTGAACGCAGTATAAAAAAGAATGAAAGCATAATTATTAAACTGAATAGTAATTGTATACGAATGAGAAAATGAGTGTTTAAACTATTTATCTAAATCCTTAATTACTTCAACAAGTTCTTTGTATAAAATAGGAGCGGTATCTGGCCCCAACGAATTTTCTTCCCCATAGGTATCTCCTTTATCGTGGTATAAATAAGGCAATTCTACATCCCATTCACTTTTAGGGATGATATACCCAATTTCATCATTTGATAAACCCAAATAAAATTTATATTTGTCTTTGATAATTTCCTGAATAGGAGGGATCTCTAAGGGCTGAATATCAAAGTCTCTACCTTTTGGAGCTTCAATACCACCAAAAACAATTTCAGGATATATTTCGCCAGGAATGCTTAAAAACATGGCTGGCCCTATTCTTATAGCTCCTACTTCAGATCTTGTTTTAAATAGTTCTGGTAAACCTCTTCTAATCAACCCAATACTACTAGCAAAAATAAAAGTATTATTTTTTAAAGGCAAGTTAATTGTTTTGGCTCTTAAAGAGATATTGGTTTTTAGAATGGTATCGCCTTTCGTTTTTAAGGCATTTAAGGATAATATGGCGATTTGATCTCCAATAGCTTTTGCTTTGGCAAAAGTTGGTTTGGCATAAACGGTATCTTTAAAGGGATCGGGAATAGATATACTTGGGTGAGGAGCCATAAGTCCACCAATAACACCCGTAAAATAAACACACACACCTCCAAGACCTTCTTGAACTAGTTCTCCGTCGTTATAAACACCTTTTTCCAAAGCTTCTCTAATATAGTGGGGGAAATCAGAACTGATCAATAAATTTTCACTCCAAAGTGTTTCAGGGTGATTAGACCAGTTGATAAGGCTACCTAAAGTTGATCCATCATCGGCATCCACCACATGCATTAAATGAATTCCAGTTGCTTTAACTATTGGTTTTCTTGTATCTTTAATATACTTGGCATCTTCACCAGATAGGTCTTCTGCAAATATTAAATGGGCTGGTTTTAAACTATTTACGGCACCTGTAATCGCCTTTACTGTTTGTGTTTTAACGTATTGCATCGTTTCTGGATCCACACCACTTTTAAAAATACTGCCACCCCAAATACCAATAAGATCATTACTTTCGTGGGTGTGTGTTGAAGAAATTAAGGTATAGTCAATACCTAATTCTTTAGGAATCATATTCCGAATATCTACAACTTCATCGTGTAAAAAACCAATGGCATCCAATGAGATTAAAGCAATTCTTACATGACCATCATCTATAACCATTACCCTGGACCAAACATCATCGTGTACTCCTTGTGCAGGTTTTTTATTGCTCATTCCTGCAATCCAAAAAGCATCGAATTTTCCGTTATTATTTACATCATTAAAAGTATCTCCGTCGTCTTTATTGTATGTAAAATCATTGTTTGCATCGTTCCATGTATCAATTATAGTTGGAGTAATTGGCATTTTTGCAAAACCAGCCGAAATTACTTGTGGTGATTTTAAAGCTTTAATATTAAGGTCAATGGAATAATTTGGGTGACGGTCACGCAAATTATATAGAGAGATGGAAACTATTACTAAAACCAGAGCAAATATTAGAATTACAAATCTTAAAAACCATTTTTTCATATGTCTAAATTTTAATTTTTATAGGTGATACTTCGGCTTCGCTCGTCACAGGCTGGCTATACTGTTCGCTTTTAGCATTCCGTTGTGTGTCAAAATTTGGAATACTCGTTTCATAAGTAATTATTTAATTATTATACAGATAAGTTTATATCTTTTCGAGATATTTAGAAATATGCACAATTTCAAAGTTAGGCCATTCACTTATTTGTCACTTCAAACATCTTACTCTTAATACATTAAAATTTATCTATTTGGATAAGTAGATATAAAAGTTATCATCGATTCGTATTGTTGATTTAGATGTTGTTTGTATTTCTTGCCACCGGGTTGTTGGGTGAATCCATTTTTCTACATTGTTGATATATACCTTGACAGGAATTTGAAATCCTTTTACGGTATTGCCAAATCTATATTTTATCTGCTTAGCACTAATTCGGTATTCTAGTTTAGGTATTTTAATAGTTCTTAGATATTGATCAAAAAATGCACTTAAATCGTAGCCTGAATAATTGCTTATATATTTTTCAATTTGATCACTTGATACATTTTTATGATAAAAATCTTTGTTTAAACCCCTTAGCATATTTCTAAATTTATCATCGTCATTCACAATTTGCCTTATGGTGTGAATCATAGCCGCTCCTTTGATGTAAATATCATTAGAACCTTGGTAATTCACTTTATATTCCCCTATTATTGGTCGGTCATTCTTTACTTTTTTTCTATAACCTATAAGGTATTCATTGCCTGCTTTTTTTCCAAAGTGATAGTCTACATATAGCACTTCACTATAGGTTGTAAAACCTTCATGAATCCACATATCTGCAACATCTTTATTGGTAATGTTGTTTGCAAACCACTCATGTCCAGACTCGTGAATAATTATAAAATCAAATTTTAAACCCCAACCCGTACCGCTTAAATCTTTTTTTAAGTATCCATTTTCAAATCCGTTACCATAAGTTATAGAGCTTTGGTGCTCCATACCTAAATAAGGTACTTCTACTAATTTAAAACTGTCTTTATAAAAAGGGTACGGGCCAAACCAATATTCAAATGCCTCGAGCATTTTTGGCACTTGTTGAAATTGCAATTTGGCTTTTTTCAAATGTTTTGGCAGTACATAGTAGTCACAATCTAAATTACCATTTTCTCCATTGTAAATCTCTGAAAAATGTTCGTAATTGGCAATATTTACATTTACAGCATAGCTATTGATGGGGTTTTTAACTTCCCAATGGTAAGTTTTCGTTCCATCATGATTCTCAGTTACCTTTTTTAACCTTCCATTAGAAACAGCCATCAAACCTTTAGGAGGGGTCACTTTTATGTTGATGCCATTATCGGGTTCATCATATGGGTTATCTTTACAAGGCCACCAAATACTCGCTCCAATACCTTGATTTGAATTGGCAATAAAATTACTTATGATATTTTTGTTTTTTTGTGTTTTGGATGAATTTTCATCCAGATTTGAAATTCTTTTCCATGTAAATCCACCATCCCATGGGGGATTTTTCGCCTCTTTAGGTTTGCCTTGAAAAGCAATGATAAGCGCATTGATGTCACCAATTTTTTGTTTTTCTAGTAATTCAATAAAATAGGCATTACCTTCTTTCTTATAGTTTAAATTTTGCTTATTTTGAGTGATACTTATGATTTGCATCGGATCTTGCAAATCAATTTGAAGTACTTGATGATTTTTTAAAACCTCATAACGAACTGTATTAGATCCTGATATATACTTGTTTTCCGCATCAATTTTTACCTGAAGATCGTAATGTAATAAATTCCACCAAACCCTTTCTTTTGTAATGCTTCCTCTTAAAGAGTCTTGACGTGTAAACTTTTTATTTTGAGCTATTAATATGGAGCTAAAACAAAGTAAAAAAAACAGAAATAAATGTTTGATCATATCATTTTATTGAATAAAACAAAAATAAGAATTTTAATCGGACAGCAATTATAATTTAAATTGATATTTTATTTTAGTAAAAATTGTTTCATTGCATCATAGGAGCTAATAAAAGTAGTTACTTTGGGTTTGTCAATAACCGCTTTAATTTGTTCGGGAAAAGCAATGGTTTTATCTATTACAGATTCTACCACATCTAAAAACTTAACGGGGTGTGCTGTTTCTAAAAATATACCTTGAAATTCAGATTTGTTTTTTGTGTATTTTTTTAGACCTAGATAACCAACTGCACCGTGTGGATCGGCAATATAACCGCCATTTTTATATATTTCTGACATGGCTTCTTTGGTTTCTTCATCCGAAAAAGAATAGGAACTCAAATCTTTTTTAAGAGCATTAAAATTATTATCATAAATTTTTTGAATTCTAATAAAATTACTTGGATCACCAACATCCATTGCATTTGAAATGGTTGCAACAGATTGCATTGGTGTATATTTTTCTGTTTCCATATAATTAGGAACAACTCTATTGGCATTGGTTGCAGCAATAAAATGCGCAATAGGTAAGCCCAGTTTTTTAGCCATCATTCCGGCACAGATATTACCATAATTTCCACTTGGTATAGAAATTACAATTTCTTTTTGCTTGTTTTTTAATTGTTTGTAAGCAAAAGCGAAATAGAACATTTGTGGTAACCAGCGGGCAATATTGATTGAATTAGCCGATGTTAATTGTATTTTATTCGTAATTTCCTTATCTAAAAAGGCAGTTTTTACCATTTTTTGACAATCATCAAAAGTTCCTTCAACTTCTAAGGCTTTAATGTTTTTACCCAAAGTGGTTAATTGCTTTTCTTGTACATCGCTAACTTTTCCGCTTGGGTAAAGTATAACCACATTTACACCTTTAACATCTAAAAAACCACTGGCTACTGCACCACCCGTATCTCCGGAGGTAGCTACCAAAACTGTCACTTCATTGTTGTTGTCTTTATTGAAATAAGACAAACAACGAGCCATAAACCTTCCACCCACATCTTTAAATGCCATTGTAGGGCCATGAAAAAGTTCTAAACTAAATATATTTTTTTCTATTTCAATCAGAGGAAAATCAAAATTTAAAGTATCTAATATAATTGCTTTTAAATCCTTTTCATTAATTGCATCACCAACAAATTGTTGGATCAATTGATAGGCAATTTCATGGTTAGTAAACTGTTCTATATTCTCAAAAAACTCCCTTGGTAAGGGACTTATTTTTTCGGGAAAATACAAGCCTTTATCTGGTGCAATTCCCTGGATAACTGCTTCCTGAAAGTTTACTTTTGGAGACTGATTATGTAAGCTAAAAAATTTCATGTGTTTATATTTATTGTTTTAATTGGTCACATGCTGCCTGCCTGCCTGCCGCAGTCAGGTTCGCTATTAATCACCCAATCAAGTTGAGTGCAGGCTATT
Organism: Flavobacteriaceae bacterium; assembly: GCA_021647985.1. Lineage (GTDB taxonomy): Bacteria > Bacteroidota > Bacteroidia > Flavobacteriales > Flavobacteriaceae > Lutimonas. The sequence continues at coordinate 12,269 of JAKITQ010000043.1, forward strand.
TCCTTGATTGATAAGCTTTTTAGCATGCTCGTTTTATGTGTCTAAATTTTAATTTTTATTCCCTTCGTATTAATTTCTGAGATGTAAATGTGAAACGGAATATTGTTTTTTGAATAAATTTTACGAATACTATTCGAAACATTTTCAGCATCTTGAAGTGTTTTACTAAATGTAAAAATAGAAGGTCCAGACCCTGAGATACCGCAACCCAAAGCACCGGCTTTTAAGGCACTTTGTTTTACCAGATCAAAGTCGGGTATTAATTTAGATCGGTGAGGCTCAACAATAAAATCAGTTAAGGAATCAGCAAAAAGCTCATGATCATTGGTGTGTAATGCATGAATTAACGAACCTACGTTTGCCCATTGTTTTACTGCCGCATCTAAATCAATTTTAGTGGGTAATACTGCTCTTGCATCTGCAGTTCTAATTTCTATTTGAGGATGAATAATTGTTGTATATAATCCATCTAAAGTTGGTAATTCAATTATTTTTAAAGGTTGCGTTGATTTAACTAAAGTGAATCCACCAAAAATAGCAGGAGCAACATTATCGGCAATTGGTGAGCCACATGCCAGTCTTTCTCCTTCACAAGCAAAGGCAACCAATTCTGTTTTTGAAAAGGGTTTGTTGAGTAATTCATTTAAAGCAAAAACAGCACCTGCTGCACTTGCAGCACTACTACCAATACCGCTTCCTGGTTTAATGTTTTTATAGATCTCAATTTCAAATCCAAAATCAATTTCAAAATTCAAATGTGCTAATAAAGTTAATGCTGCAACTCCAGCAACATTTTTATCAGTTTCTAAAGGTAAGTCTTCGCCTATTATTTTAGTGATTTGTATGCCTTTTGTATTTGATTTTTTTATAATCATCTCGTCACCAATAGCCTCAAGGCAGCAGCCTAATACGTCAAATCCGCAGGAAATATTTGCAATAGTTGCTGGTGAAAATATTTTTATTTCATTCATTTTTTATTATCTTATTTTTCAATACTCATAACTCATAACTCATAACTCATAACTCACTTACTCCCTGTTCTAATTATATCACCAAAAATGCCTGAAGCAGTTACATCAGCTCCTGCACCAGCCCCTTTAATAATTAAGGGTTGATCTTTGTATCTGTTGGTGTAAAACAGCACAATATTGTCTTTGCCATCTAAATTATAAAAAGGATGATCTTTAGCAATATGCTGTAAACCTACTTTGGCTTGTCCATTTTTATATTCGGCAACATATTTCAATCTACAATTTTTTGCTTCGGCATTTTTTCTCAAACTTTCAAAATGTTTTGATTGACCTTTTAAACTTTCTAAAAAATCAGGAACACTTTCCGCTTCAAGCGATTTTTTTGGTAAAAAAGAATCATTTAATATATCATCAAGCTCCATGTGTTGACCACTTTCTCGCATCAAAATTAAAATTTTTCTCATCACATCCACACCACTTAAATCAATTCTAGGGTCTGGTTCTGTATAGCCTTCAACTCCGGCTTGTTTTACAACATGGTAAAAGGAATTGTCTTTGTCAAAATTATTGAATATAAAATTTAAACTACCCGATAAAACGGCTTGAATTTCAATAATCTCATCACCCGAAGCAATTAAATTGTTTAAGGTGTCAATGATAGGTAAACCTGCACCTACATTGGTTTCAAATAAAAATGGAGCATTGTATTTTCGAGATAAATATTTTAAATTTTTATAGTTATAAAATGCCGATGAGCAAGCAATTTTATTACAAGCTACAACCGCGACACTGTCTTTTAAATATTTTGCATATTGTAAGGGAACGGTATCATTAGCTGTATTATCAACAAAAACACTATTTCTCAAATTTAGTTTTTTTACATGCTTATAAAAATTATCTAAATCAGCTTTTTCTCCTTTTGCAGATAATTGTTTACCCCAATCAGATAAATCTATTCCTTCTCCATTAAAAAGCATTTTTTTTGAATTAGAAATTGCAATAACTCTTATATTCAAATGTAAATGATTCATCAAATATTCTTGCTGTTGTTTAATTTGCTCGAGTAATTTCCCTCCAACATTTCCAATACCAATAACAAAAAGATTAATTTGTTTGATTTGATTTTCAAAAAAGACAGCATGTAAAGTGTTCAATGCTTTTTTTACATTTTTTTTAGCGATTACAGCCGAAATATTCTTTTCGGTTGATCCTTGTGCAATGGCTCTAATATTTACGTTATTATTACCAAGTTCACTAAACATTTTACCGCTAATTCCTTGATGAGATTTCATATTGTCACCAACCAAAGCAATAATTGCCAAATCATTTTCAATAACTAACGGATTTACTTTATGTTGTAAGATTTCAAATTCGAATTGATTGTCAACCGCAATTTTAGCTTTGTCAGTCTCCATACGATCGATAGCAATACATATAGAATGCTCACTTGAAGCTTGGGTTATAAATTTTATATTGATGTTTTGTTGTGCTAATGCTTCGAACAAACGTTTAGATATACCTGGAACTCCAATCATACCATTTCCTTCTAAAGTCAATAAAGCAATATTTTCAATATGACTAATACCTTTTACCGTTGATTTTGACCCATTTTTACTTTCGGTAATAAGGGTACCATTATCATTGGCGGCCATCGTATTTTTTATTGCAATTGGTATTTTCTTCTCTAAAACAGGTTGTATCGTAGGAGGATAAATTACTTTTGCCCCAAAATGTGATAATTCCATCGCTTCTTGGTAAGTAATTTGTTTGATGGGTTTGGCTTGTTTTACAAGTTTAGGGTTTGCGGTAAACATACCACTAACATCTGTCCATATTTCTAATATTTCGGCATTTACTGCATTTGCTATTAAAGCAGCAGTAAAATCAGATCCACCTCTTCCTAAAGTTGTTGTTTTATTTTTGTCATCAGACGCAATGAACCCAGGTAAAACGGTTATGTTTTCTCTATTATTCGAAAAATATTGATGTATATTTTTATAAGTTACTTCAAAGTTGATATTGGCATCTTTATAATTATTATCTGTTCTAATCAATTCTCGGCTGTCTTTATGGCAGGCATTTAAGCCTTTACTAATCATTGCCTCTGCGATAATGTGTGAAGATAAAATTTCACCGGTACTAACTATTTTAGCAGCCGATTTATCAGACAAATCCTGCAATAAATAAACGCCATTCAAAGTATCTTTTAAATGGTTTAACTGTTGCATAACAAATTTATTACAAGTTAATTGTTTGGATTTATCTAGCAATTCCTCAACAGTATCAATATGTATTTTTTGAATATCTTTTATGATTTCAATATAATCTTTACTACCTGTATTGGCATGATGAGATGCTTTGATCAATAAATTTGTAATACCGCTCATGGCAGAAACTACAACAACAGTTTTTTTACTTTTTTTACTTATAATTTCTATTACTTTATTTATATTTTTTGCCGAACCCACTGAGGTTCCTCCAAATTTTGAAACTATCATTTTATAATTTTATTAATTGAAATATGCTTTTTTTTGTTGAAAATCAAATATTTACGGCTTGTAAAGTTGATTATATTGTACGGATTGAAATATGTTGAATAACCCTAAAGGGTATTTACTGCAAAAGTAGAAACCATAAGTGTACGGCTTGTATAAATAGTAGATATGTTTGTTGTAATTTGTATCACAGCGCAAATATAAATTACTTTTTTTAATTGATAACAAAATAAGTAATTTATTTATAAATATTATGAATTAACCATGATAACTTGAATAATTCTTATTTATTGTAAAGTTTGATAATGATGTTTGAAAAAGAATTATCTAATTGAAAAGTTTTCCTAAAGAATTTAAAATGTTTCCACTATTTCCTCCACCTGTCATTAATCCTGCTATATCATCAACAGAAAAATCATTATTATCAAAGCCTTGAATTTTTGAAGCTAAATCTTGTTGTCCGCTGCTATCTCCACCGAGTAAGCTCCCTAATAAATCGCTTATACCGTTTTGATCGGAAACACCATTGCTTGTGGTTTTTTTGCCTAAATAGCTCATAATAAAAGGAGCTGCAACCTTCATCATATTCATGGCCGAATTCATATCAATTCCGCTAGACTTACTAATGGCATTGGCAGCGTTTTTTTCTTGCCCTCCAAAAACATGACCTAAAATATTACCACCATCTTTCATTATATCATCATCAATATTGCTTCCTCCTAATATACTTCCTAAATTATCTAACATACCACCACTGTGATTGGAGTTTCCTAAAGCTCCTAATAAGCCAGCAGCTCCACTAGAGGAAGATGCATTGTTTTTCATTGCTCCTAAAATTAATGGCATTGCTGCACCCAAAGCAGATGCCGTGCTAGCTTTGTTCAATCCCATTTGTTGGCTTGCTCCATTGATAAGTTCTTTGCCCATGCTACTATTTAATAAGTCTAAAATACCACTCATAATACTAAATATTTAAATTAAAATTTGGTTTGTCTAAAATTACAATTATTATTTATATATTTCTAAAAAATTAACTCGCGTAATATGAAAAACTTAGCACTGCACTGGAAAATATTGATCGGAATGGCTTTAGGTGTGCTCGTAGGAGTAATAATGACTACTGTTGATGGAGGTAGAGAGATTATTCAAGACTGGATAAAACCTTTTGGTAAAATATTTATCAATGTATTAAAAATGATAGCCATACCTTTAATTTTGGCTGCACTTATTAAAGGAGTATCAGATTTAAAAGATATTTCAAAACTTTCTAAGATGGGAGGTAGAACTATCACTATATATATATTCACTACGTTAATTGCTGTTTCTATAGGTTTATTATTGGTTAATATTATTAAACCAGGTAATTCAATTACTGAAACTACTAGAATAGAAATGGTTGAGAATTATAGCGAGAATACAACCAAATATAAAGAATCAGCTAAAACGCAAAAGGAAGGTGGTCCGTTGCAGGCGCTTGAAGATTTGGTTCCTCAAAATATTTTTGCTGCAGCAACTAGTAATCGTAATATGTTACAAGTGATATTTTTTGCTGTTTTTTTCGGAATAGGATTGATATTAATACCAGAAAAAAAGGGAGAAACGGTTAAAAAATTCTTTGACGGATTTAATGAAGTAATCTTAAAAATGGTCGATCTAATTATGCTAGCAGCACCTTATGGTGTATTTGCGTTGTTAGCAGCTTTGGTTGTCGAATCACCCAGTATAGATTTATTTAAAGCATTGGCTTGGTATGCATTAACAGTTGTATTAGGGTTGATGGTTATGATTGTAGTTTACAATCTAATCGTGTTTTTATACACTAAAAAGAAACCTTCTTTTTTTATGAAAGGAATATCTCCTGCACAATTATTAGCATTTTCAACAAGTTCTAGTGCAGCAACCTTACCAGTAACGATGGAAAGAGTTACTGAGCATTTAGGCGTAGAAGAAGAAGTGTCAAGTTTTGTATTGCCTATTGGTGCTACTATTAATATGGACGGAACAAGTTTATACCAAGCAGTAGCAGCGGTTTTTATAGCACAAGCTTTTGGTATGAATTTAGAACTTGGAACTCAATTAGGTATTATTGCCACTGCAACATTAGCTTCTATTGGTAGTGCTGCTGTACCAGGAGCTGGGATGGTAATGTTAGTTGGCGTATTGGGCTATGCAGGAATTCCCGAAGCAGGATTGGCATTAATATTTGCAGTTGACAGACCCTTAGATATGTGTAGAACTATTGTTAATGTTACTGGAGATGCAGCCGTTTCGATGGTGGTGGCTAAATCGGTTGGGAAACTAGGAGAACCACATGTAAAAGATTGGGATGATAATTATAAGGTAGAAAGTTGAAAGTATAAAGTTAAAAGTATTTTTACTTACAGTTTAATGTTAATAGCAAATGGTAAAAAATACTTTTGGCGATTGTTTAACCAAGCCAAAAGTACTTCCCAATGGGATGTACTTAGGATGGGCGGGCTACCATCTAATTACAACACTGCCCCAAGTAAATCCACTACCGAAAGCAGCTAAAACAACTAGGTCATTGTCTTTTATTAAGCCTTTTTCAAATGCTTCACTCAATGCAATTATAATGGATGCTGCCGTAGTATTGCCATAATTCATAATATTATTATAAACCTGATCATCAGATAGTTTAAATTTGTGTTGTACAAATTGAGAAATTCTCAAATTGGCCTGATGGGGGATAAAGAGGTCAATATCTGACGGACTTAAATTGTTCGCAGCCAAGCCTTCCATAATTACTTCGCTAAAACGAACTATAGCATGTTTAAAAACAAAGGTGCCATCCATGTATGGGTAAAAAGAAATGTCTTCGCCTTTCGAGTCTATTATTTCTGGAACCCAATTGTTTATACTTGGTGATTCAACAATTAATTTGTCGGCGTGTTTGCCCTCACTGTGTAAATGAGAGGATAAAATTCCTTTTTTATTATCTTCGGTTCTTGATAAGATACACGCCCCAGCACCATCACCAAAAATAACGGAAACACCTCTACCACGAGTTGTTTTATCCAATCCATTGGAATGAAACTCAGCACCAATAACTAAAATATTTTTATACATACCAGTTTTAATAAATTGATCTGCAGTTGATAAGGCATAAACGAATCCAGAGCACTGATTTCTAATGTCTATGGCTCCAATGGTGTCCATCTCTAACATTTCTTGTATTTGTACGCCACAACCAGGGAAAAAATAATCAGGACTTAAAGTTGCAAACACAATAAAGTCTATATCATCTTTTGTTAATCCTGCCTTTCTAATAGCAATTTTTGCAGCTTTTGCACCCATTACCGCCGAAGTGTCATCACTGTTTTTGGGTATCCAATGCCTTTCTTTTATTCCTGTCCTTTCTTGTATCCATGCATCATCGGTGTCCATTAAGCCGGATAAATCATCATTGGTAACTACGTTTTCTGGCACATAAAAACCAAGTCCAGTTATTTTTGAATTATACATATACAGTGTTCTTTTAGTAGTATTAAAGTACTATTTTTTAAAGCGAAATAATACAAATCAAATATACTAATTTGTTATGACATTTATTTGAGGGAATTACAGTAAATTTATAATGTTTCTTGGCTTTTGGCTGTTGGCCGTGGGTATTTGGTATCAGGTATTAAATTTAACGAATTATCATTACTACTTACTTCTTTCAACTTTTAACTTCCTTCTTTTGGCTGTTGGTATTTGGTATCAGGTATTAAATTTTACGAATTCCCATTACTTCTTTCTACTTTCTACTTTTAACTTCCTTCTTCTTCTTCTTCTTCTTCTTCTTCTTCTTCTTCTTGAAAAATAGTTTCTGTCATCTTGTCATAAATAATTTTTTGGTATTTAATTTGATTAAATAGTTTTATTCATATTAATAAAATTTAAAAACTAATATAATTATGGCTAAAGGAAAAATTAATGTAGCAGTTGAAAATATATTTCCGTTGATCAAGAGATTTTTATATTCTGATCATGAAATATTTTTAAGAGAATTAATCTCCAACGCAACTGATGCAACTTTAAAACTAAATCACCTTGCTTCTATTGGAGAATTTAAAGGAGACCTTGACGATATCAAACTGGAAGTAAAAATTGACAAAGAAGGTAAAAAACTTCATATTATTGATCAAGGTGTTGGAATGACCAAAGAAGAGGTTAAAAAATACATCAATGATATTGCATTTTCAGGTGCTGAAGATTTTTTAGAAAAATACAAAGATGAAAAAAATGACTCAGGAATTATTGGTCATTTTGGTTTGGGTTTCTACTCTTCATTTATGGTTTCTAAAGAGGTTGAGATTTTGACAAAATCTTTTAAAGATGAAGAGGCTGCACATTGGGTTTGTGATGGCTCTCCAGAATACAGCTTAAAAAAATCAGATAAAAAAGAAAGAGGGACAGAAATTATTTTACATATAGATGATGATTCATTAGAGTTTTTGGAAGAAGGTAAAATCAATGAATTGTTGTCGAAGTATAATAAATTTATGCCAATACCTATCAAATTTGGTACTAAAGAGGTAGCAGACCCGAAGCATACGCCAAAAACTACCAAAGACAAAGATGGTAAGGAAACAACGGAAGATCAAAAAATGATAGCCGTTGATAATATTATCAATAATCCCAATCCGGCATGGATAAAACAGCCAAGTGATTTAAAAGATGAAGATTATAAATCATTTTACAGGGAGTTGTATCCAATGCAGTTTGAAGAGCCCTTGTTTAATATTCATTTGAATGTTGACTACCCATTTAACCTTACGGGGATTTTGTATTTTCCAAAAATGAAGGCAAATATGGATGTGCAAAAAGATAAGATCCAATTGTATCAAAATCAGGTTTATGTTACGGATAATGTGGAAGGAATTGTTCCTGAATTTTTACAAATGTTAAGAGGTGTTATAGACTCTCCAGATATTCCTTTGAATGTTTCTCGTAGTTATTTACAAGCGGATGGTGCAGTAAAAAAAATAGCATCATACATTACTAAAAAGGTAGGTGATAAGTTAAATTCTTTATATAAAAATGATAGAAAAAGTTTTGAAGAGAAATGGAATGATATCAAAATCGTTATTGAATACGGTATGCTTTCTGAACCTAAATTCTTTGAAAAAGCCCAGAAATTTGCATTATACCCAACAGTAAATGATGCTTATTTTACTTTTGAAGAACTGAAAGATAAAATAAAACCTTCGCAAACGGATAAAGATGGAAACGTAGTTGTGTTGTACGCTACAGATAAAGATGCACAACACAGTTTTATTGAAGAAGCAGAAGCAAAAGGATATGAGGTTTTGTTATTGGATTCACCAATAGCATCCCATTTGATTCAGAAATTAGAAGGTGAAAATTCAGAATTATCTGATAAAAAACAACCTATTAAATTTGTACGTGTTGATGCTGATTCTATCGATAAATTAATCTCGAAAGATGAAAATCAAATTTCAAAACTGAGTGATGATGATCAGGAAAAATTAAAAGGAATTGTTGAAGAGGTTGTACCAAAAGAAAAATATACAGTGCAATTGGAAGCTTTAGATTCTAAATCGAATCCATTTATTATAACACAACCAGAGTTTATGCGTAGAATGAAAGAAATGCAGCAAACCGGTGGTGGAGGTATGATGGGTATGGGTAATTTTCCCGAAATGTATAATTTGGTAGTAAACACCAATAGTGAATTAATGCAAAAGATTTTAAAAGCGAAGGCCAAAAGATCTGAATATGTAAATCAAGCCTTAGATTTGGCTAGATTATCACAAAACTTATTACAAGGTAAGGAAATGACTGAGTTTATCAAACGAAGTTATGAATTGTTAAAATAAGTAGATTTTTGTTTGGTATTTTGATAATAATGATATTTGCCAAAACGAACTTATTAAAATAATCAACGAAGCTAATTGATGCAGAGTTAATGTTTTTTAGAAGTAAGTATAATTTAAAAATCCTCGATTCTATCGAGGGTTTTTTTATTGATATAGTTAGGTATATTTAATAAGTTTTTTTTATTCTACAGGAAAATCGAAATATGTATCAGGGTAAGGCTCATCTTTTAATGTAAAATGCCACCATTCTTTTTCGTAAGATATGAATCCGTGTTTTTCCATTCTTCGTTTTAACAACATACGAAGAGATTTTTGGTTACTTGTAATACTTTTATTTTCAATGCCAGAGACCTCATCAAATAAATCATAGGCACTACCCATATTTAAAATATGTCGAGTTTTTAATGACACTATAGTAAGATCTACTGTACTACCTCTACTGTGTCCAGATCTTGCCGAAATATAACCTTTTGAAAAAAGATCTTTTTTGTCAATATTAGGATAAAATTGAAGTTTCATTGCTGTATCACTTTCGTCTTTTGCCCATCTAATAAAATGGTCAACAGCTCTTTGTGGTCTGTAAGCGTCATATATTAACAAGCCGAATCCAATTTTTTCTAACTCATCTTGTACTTTTTTTAAGGCATAAGCCGCTTCTTTACTAAGAAGGCATTTTGGTGCATTATAACCATCAATAGGTTGGCCAATAAAATTATTGGAACCATAATACCTTATATCTGATCTTAGATTAGTCATAATCTCCTTTAGATAAACAAAATCCTTTTTAGAAGGAGGTTCGTTTAGCCGATTATCACTATTATTTGTAAATCCAAATAGCGTAATCACAATGAAGAATTTTATTATTGTATTCAATTTCATATTGCAATTGTTAAGATATGCATGGATTAAACGATAATTATTTATTTTTAGTATAATTATGCGTATTAAAAGTATAATTAATATAATAGAAGCTTGTTTGCCAGTAAAGTTTAAATAGGTAGATTAAATGAAATTATTTTTTTATTATTTTAATAGTCTATTATGTTTTCTATAATACTGATTTATAGTTAGTTAGATCATGATGTTTAAATGAATTAGGCTAAGTTCTAATTAGCACAGCATTTTGTTTAAACAATTCGTAAATGCTATAAGCTTGGTCTGTTAGTAGCATTGCCATAAACCATTGTTTGAGCATTGTTTTGCTGTTTCTTATTTTATCCATAT
>JAKITQ010000044.1 GCA_021647985.1 Flavobacteriaceae bacterium
ACATTCAAACCTTGATTACGGTCGGACTTGAAAAGTACCAATGCGAAAACCGGCCTCGACAAGGAGCAATCACAAAGATAAGATTCGTTAGCTTAAAAACTCAACTGATTTTTTAGTAGGGGGATTATTGCCAACGTCACGTATATGTTTAGTGCGATAAAAATAAGAAAATAATTTGAAGTTTCTCGAGTAGCGAAATTTTTAATTTTTTCTTTCCGATATTAACGCAAAATTGAGAATTTTGCGGACTTATAAATATGCCAAAACTTTGATTAATCACAGACTTTAGCATTAAATATATACATTGTTCTAAGCCGTTTTTTGTATTTCAGTCAACGAGTATTATTACATTCGCGTTAGCATTATTTTTCGCACAAATTGGTTTTTTGTTTCCATTTTTCTATTTAAACATCATTTTTAATTAATTATACGATACTGAATATTATTTATAGTATCATTAAAGCCTATAATTCCGAATTGTAAATCGTAATAAACTTTATTTATTGTTGAGTTGTCAAAAAAAGCAAAGTAATCATTAGCGCCATCTAGTATTACAACTTTATTATACTGTTTATTGTTAATTAACAAAGAACTTAATTCTTCATCAGGATAAAAAAATCTATAAGTATATCTTCTAAATTGATTATTGTAAAAATGTGGGATAAAGACATTAATTTCCATTCTATTCGGTTCTCCACTATAGCCTTGAGAAATATCTAATAATTTAAAACTATTTGAGTTGTTTGTAAGATCTAATAATTCAGCATCTACCCATAACCTTTCATATTTATACTCAGTATTAAATAATTCTCCATATGATTGCTCATATTTCCAATATTTAGTAATTTTTAATCTAACTATTTCTCCATTTTGACTATTAATAAAGGAAAATATTTTTCCTTCATCATTATAATTTTCAGGAATGTTATTTTCATTTAAACGATAATATGGAGGTCCATCATCACTCATATTTAAATCACAGGATAGCAGACCAGATAATAGTATTATATAAAAAAAATATTTCATAATTTAGTTTTTTTTATGGCTTAGAACGTTAGGCTATGGTTAGTACGGGATTTCGAAGGACTGAACTTTCGATTAAGCACTTAGCCAAATTTACAATTTTTTCTTTAAAATAGACACGCAAAATTGTAAATTTTGCGGACTTTGTTTAAAGTACTTCACTTTGGGTTAAGCACCAAAACCCGTATTAACTATAGCCATTGTTGTGAGCCGTATTTATTTACCAATTATTGCATATCCAACTATTATACCAATTATCACAAGAAATATAAATGCTAACTTACTACTCTTTGGCATTTCAATAATTGGTTTTTCGTTTTTATATAAATTAAATACAACTCCATTCATACTAAATCCAGTTGTTAATTTACAAGGAATTTCATTTCCATTTTCGTTAATTACAAAATTATGTTCTGTCCCTGTAATTGAACTCTTTTCTGAAACGATTTTTCCATTAACTTTTACTGTTTCTTTTCCTAAAAGAGTATTGAAAAATTCAATTTTGTTTTCGTCTAGATGTATTGTTGTGTATTTCATTTTTTATAAATTATTTGTTGGCTGCATAAATAAAGCCTATGATAATAGGTATTGTAAAAAGTAAAAGTAGTATACCTGTAAATTTCAATATTTTTAATAAAAGTTGTCCCAATGTCAATTCATATAGTCTTTTGTAAACATAAGAGTAGTACAAAAACGTAATGATTGTAATGCCTGCTCCAAATACATTAACTCCTGTTAAAAGACTGAATGAAAATAATATAATACCCAAAAATATTGATGTGCTTTGTAAATATGTATTGATTACTAAATGTTCACCATAATTATAGGGTTTTCTGAAAACAAGAAATGCTATTAATGTATATAGTGGCAATAAAAGAAATGCATATAGATTGTAATATTTCAACATATATTTTGTCATTGCTTTTCCAAGTTCTTCTTGGTTTTCATAACCAAATATCTCTTTACTTTTAATGTCACTAGATGCTGTGTTTTCTATTATATCTGTTTGTTGAAAACTTGCATTAGTTGATAATTGAATAAATTGCTCTGAATATTGGTTGAAAATAAATAGTGAAATAGCAAGACTTATAGCAAAAAAAGTAAACGGATTTGCATACTTTTTTCTTGTCCCACTAATATATTCTTTAAGAACTATCTGAGGTTTATATAATAAAAATCTTAGGGTAACAAAAAAATTACTGTCCCAACCCAATGCTACGAGTAAATTAGAAAACAAACTTTTTATTGTTATTCTTTCTTTAATTACTTTTGCTCCACATTTTTTGCAAAAATCATCTTTTTGATTAAGTTCAGAGTTACAATTATTACAATTCATTATTTATCATTTTCTTGAATTCTCAATTTCATTCTCATATGGCTCACAACGCTTTGGCTATGCTTAGTTGCGACAATTTAGCACTTAACTTTCTAAGTACAAAACCAACTTGGAAAAATCAGAGATTTTTCCAAAGTAGCACATAACTAAGCAATTAAGTATAGCCGTTGTTAGGTGTTCGTTTTTAATATTTCTTTTAGGTTGTTTTCTATGTAATTTTCAAAACTATCCTTAACAAAAACTACCTTATTGCTTATGCTTCTATAACTGCTTCTAATATTCTCGTTAAGAAAAGGGTCTACAACTTCTATTTCGATAGAATCTAACATATTCTTTTTGAACAATGCTTTTATGTGTACATCTGCTTCTGGAAAAGAATAACCAACAAAAATAATTTTTTTAGTTTTTCTGATTTCTATTGCTGCCTCATCAAATAACTTTGATATTGCTGGATGGTTAAGATCTTTTATGTGAGATGGGGGTACTATAAAAGTATCAAAAGGAGTCTCATCATTAGGACATATTAAATCAAAGACTATTTCTTCAGGGTTTTCACAACTGGCACCTATTCTTCCCTTAAATCCTTGCGACTTTAAATCTATATCAGTGTCCCAAGGAGTTAATAATACTTGATTACAACAATTACAATATTTCCAATTTAAAGAACCGTGAATCTTTATTATTTTTATTGGTGTTGGTGTTTTATTATCCCAAATACTTACAGGCTCTCTTGGGTTAATCCACCAATTAAAAGCATCAATTTTATCATAATCTTCATAGTTCATAAAATTGATACAATAATCAATTAATACTTCACTTGGGTAAAGAAAATCAAAGGATTCATCAAGAAATGTATCATAATTCATTGTAATTATGGAAATATTTTTATTCACTTCATTAACGCATTCTAAAAACTTTATATATATCCCTTTTCGAGTTTTTGATTCACTTATTTTGTGATGTATCAAGCGAATAAGTGATTCCTTAATTCTTATTAACTGTATGGTTGTATGTCCTCCTTTTAGGCTTTCTTTTTTCGAGATAAAATAGTCTAAGTACCCAAAAACAGATTCTAAAGAAGGATAACTACCGTTTTTTGTGTCAAAATTGCTGATAATAAATTGTTTAACAAGGTTTGCTAATTCAGAACCTCCATAGTCTTCCTTTAATATTTCGGGTAATAAATCTTTTTGTAAAGGTCCTCCATCAGATATGGAAGCACCTGCTCCAAAAACAAAAAGAACATCTCTTTCTTTTTTGTATTTAATGTATTTATCTTCCATAGTTTCTAATGACACCTAACGTTTGGTATAAAGTTAGTGCTGGTTAAAAATACAATAATTTTCGGGTTTGGCACTTAGCAGAATTTTTTAAGTTTTATCATATTTTTCCGCTGAATGCAAAATTTGAAAAATTTTGTGGACTTTATAAATATGCCGAAACTTCGGTTAAACACAGACCTTAAGCATTAATTTTATACGGTGTTGTAGAGCGTTATTAAATTAATTCCGCAACGATTTCCCATAATGCTTTTAGTCGGCTATTTACATTTCTTCTTTTATGCAAACTGATTTTAAGTCCAAATGAACAACACAATTTTTTTGCAGATTATTCTCCTAAAAGATAAAAAAAACGAGATTCACTCCTACTTCTCTGTATATTCCGCCGCAGTTTTTTGGTCAGTCATTGGGTCAGATATTCAGTCCATGATTTTTCCAACCACTTAATTGGTCTGTTATTTTTCATTCTATTTTTTCGCAAAGATTAGAGATTTATTCGACCTGATTTCTACGTAAAGGTATGCTCTACAACGGTTTTGTATATGGTTTGTTGCGTGGTTAAGCTACTAATTTAGTAAATAAAACACTAACCAAGAAAGTCCGTTTGGACTTTCGTAAGTATGCCTAAAAAAGCAATAAATTATATACGGTGTTGGCAATCTGGCTTTTATTTTCGGTTTAAAAATCTTGTGTCGTTCATATTTTGTTCGTTTTCATAAGTTCCGATTTTTTTAAAATAATAATATCTTAATCTTTCGGAACACGATTTATAATTGTCATAACCTGTTACAGAATATTTCAACATCTTTATTGGTTTAAAGCCGTTTTTCTCAAATTCAAAACCTTTTCCAAAATATTCAATTCCACCATTCGGATAGTCTTTATATTCGTTAAACACTTTATTTATTAATAATCCTGCAACAATTTCATTTCCGTTTTTAGAATAAAATAGTGTGTCAATAATAGATGCTTTATATTCCGTTTTTGTTCGCAAATCAATTGCCCAATCTCTTTCAATTGTGTCGTTATAGGTTTTTCCATTAAAATATCTCAAAGCTAATTCTGCTGGTCTTTCAACTGTTTTGACTTTTATTAAACTGTCAACTAATTTTTGAATTTTGATTTTATCAAGTTCATAAGTTTTTGAGTCAACTTTCACATTATAAACAAATTTTTTTGGCGTTGTCGTTTCTTTAATTTTCAGAGAATACTCTTTTGTCAAATGAGTCATAGACATAATTGCAAGTGGACAACTTAAAATTAGAAGAAACCAAACACTTATTTTTCTAATGTTTTTTTTGAATGATATTAAAATAAATACAATTGTTGAAAGAAATAGAATTATTGATGTAATCGTAAAAGTGTCAATTACATTTCCTAATCCAGAACCATTTTTATCATTAAAAATATGAAAGATTGAAACTATAATTCCAATTGCTAAAATTCCATATAAAATTTTAATTCCTTGTTCTTTCATTTTTTAGCGTTCTAATTTGAGCTTGTTGCCAACGGTAAGTATATGAAAAGTAAGCGATTTCGAAGCACAAAATTTTCAATTTACAAGAATGTTAAAACGGGCTACAAGCCTTGATACTACTGCTATCTCGCTTATTTTTTATATACATTGTTACAGCACGTATTTTTATCTCCTTTTCCCTCCTCCTTTTGATTTTCCCGAAGGTTTATTAGCAGGTCTGGTTGTTGGTTTGTTCGAAGGTTTAGTTGCAGGTTTAACATTGGATTTATTTGAAGGCACAGAAGTCTTATTGTCCTTCACATTATTTTTTGTTGCATTTTTTTTAGAATCCGGTACCGACTTATTGTTAATATTCTTAGCACCATTTGATGCACGATTTGAAGCATCGTTACGTTTATAGTTCCCATCACTTTTATTTCGAGCCACAGTATTAGAGGTGTTTCTGGTTTTGCTATAGTTGTTATAAGTTTTGTTGTTATTATTGATTACTACTGTATTTCCACCACGATTGTTGTGGCCTCCATGATAGTGATTATGATGATGGCGATTTCTGCCAAAATAAATATTGATTGATATTACCGGGTATGGATGATAATATGGAGGGCAGTATCCATAATAATAGGGCGGATGATAAGGTACATATACAGGCGAATAAACATAATGAACAATAGGTTCCGATTCAACCACAACAACAGTAGATGGTTCGCTTTTTACAACAACCGTATCAGTTCCTGAATACCCGGGATTCGCAGTTACGGCCTCTGTCTCTGATTTTGGTTCAATAACATAATCTTTACCATACAATGATTCATCTCCAACTATTTGAATAGTGACTTTTTCAGCATCATCTTTTGATACTAAAATTACTGCGACATCCTGAATTTCTCCTTTAAGGACATCAACCTGAAGTACAAATGCAAAATCATTTTTTTCCTGCTTTGTTTCAACTTTAATAAAATCAACTTCATCATCAAGGTTCAAATCCAGATTATTTATCCCTTTTTTTTCATCATTTAACGATTCCTCAAAAGCCTCAATTGTTTTCGACTCTTGAAAAAGGTCTAATACTGCATAAAGATCCAGGTTATCACCAGGTAATCCTAATAAGTTCGAATCAGCTTCTGTTTTGTCTTGTGCATTCAAGTTTGCAATTGCAACTAGGAATGCGATCATTAATAATCCAATATTTTTTTTCATGTTTAATTCTCCTTTTTTAGTTTTAATTTTTTTTATTTATCTGTTGGCAATACCGGCTTCTCATGAGGTAAGCCACCATCACTGATGTCGAAACCAGGATCTGCATTGCCTAAGTCGTCAGCTAGAATGATAACAATATTGGGTTTGTCTTGTGCCTGTGATGGTAGCACAAGAAAAAATACTAGTACAGAGGCAATAAAAATTATGTTTTTCAATTTCGTTAAGTATGTTATTTTTTCTTGATTTTTTATTGTTTTATTTTTTCAATTCCCGGAGGCAACCAACTTCCGTTGATTACATTTTCTTTAGGCACATATAATCGTAATGAAACCCTAAATTTTCCATCTGGAGCTGGTAGCCAGTTTCCTTCATTTCCTTTAGGTGCTTCTTTTTGAAAGTATATGGTTAACGAACCGTCCTTATTTGGCTTCATAGATTTTGTTCTATTTCCTATCGCCAATCTATCAATAGGGTTTGGTACAAAAAAGTTGTTTTCGTTATACATTGTAAACGACCAAAATGCATTAACAGGTGGTAGTTGACCTTTAGTAAAAGTTATTTTATAGTTACTTTTGCTTGCATCTAGTAAGTTTCCTTCTTTATCTTCGGTAGTATTCATATAAACCGCTTCGGCAGGAATATTTTGACCTAAAGAACGGTAGGCAATAGCAGCTCGATATAAATAATCTTCTCCCCAAACACCTGCTTCTAAACTATAAAACCATCCTTCGTGTATTACTCCTGTTTTCTTTTTTGCAGCAGCTTCTATTTGTTTTAATGCAGCATCAACTGCTCTTTCTAATCCTTTTTGTTGCTCAGGTGTTAATGATGAAGCATCAAATCCTTTTTCAAATGAAAGGCCAATACTTTTAAAAGTATCAACATAATCTTGATGTGATTTAGGTGCCGGATTTTCCATCATTAATTTACCAACCCAGGTAAAGTAAGTCTTCCAGTCCATTGTATTCACATTAACTACCGGAGGTTTTGTTTTGTCTATGGCAGGGAAAGCGTTTCTTACGCTCCAAGATGAAGGTGAAGCCGTTGCGGGAGGAATGACCGTGGCAATATATTGTTTTTGTATGGCATGAACATTCTTTAAATCGTCTTGTCCATCAATTAAAGTTCTTCCAATAACCCAAACCAAATTTGTAGGTGCTTGAAAAACTTTTAATACATCATTGGGCTTTTCACCTTTCCAATCAGGACCAACAATTAAATATTTTCCAGCATCTGTTCCTGTTGCTCTTGATCCGATATAATCGAATACATTAGAATAAACATCCATTAGCATCATAGAGTAATAGCGTCCATTGGTTGCTGGAACAGAAATTTCTACGGCTCCTTGGGTTAAATCTAAAAATGCTGAAGAATACAAATTATCAACATTTGAAGACACAACATCTGTGTCATCTGCTGTGAATAGTTTACCTACACTACCAAAAGTGTTTAAAGGAGCGTGTGCATTGGGTAATGGTTTAGGCACATTGGTTGCCATAGCACAAGTAACACCAATTGATACCATTGGGTATGCCCAGATATAAGCATCAACAGCTGTTTTATAGGCTTGCTCTTCTTCAGATATTTCAATCGTATTTGTTTCGGATTTATTATTCTGTTTTTTACTGTTATTACAAGCCATAAGGGCAAACAAAGTAAAAACGACAACTATTATTTTTTTCATAAATTTAATTTCTTCATTATCTAAACAAGCTTTTAAACCAATTGATTTGTTGCTTAATTATTCACTTTTACCATTGGTGGTTTCCATGTGCCTTTTTGTAAACTTTGATCAGGATTATACAAACGCAAGTTTAAATAAAAACCGCCTTCTTTTGGTGTGGGCAGCCAATTACTCTTTTGTACTGATTCTTTAGGGGCTTCCGCTTGAATAAAGATGTCAAGAGATCCGTCTTTGTTATAAGTAAGCCCTTTTGTTTTATTTCCTATGGAATACCGATCTATTTCATTTTCAACAAAAGAACCATCAGATAAATGATACATTGATACTGACCAAAATGCTTTAACTCTGGGAAGTGAATCTTTATCAAAATGTAAGGTGTATTTTTTTGAAGTATCAAAAGGGTTTCCTTTATCATCAGTTCTACCATCCATATAAATAGCTTCCTCGGCTGAGTTACCACCAGTGTACCATTTTGCCCAAGCAGCACGGAACAAATAATCATTCCCCATGATACCTGATTTAGGACTCCATCTCCATCCATTCGTTTCAATGCCGACAGTACTCGCAGTAACATCCATAAGGTTTAACGCATAAAGGGCTGCTTTTTTTAGTCCACGGATTTGAGCTTCATTTAAGCTTTTATAATCGAAGATTGTTCCTTCTTTATCGTACCCTATACTTTTCATACTTTCTTGTAGTACAACATCTAAATCTTTTGCAGGCGTATGTTCGAGTGCTTTTGCTATTTTGTAATATAATTCCAGTCCCTCCGGTAAATCTTCAGGTATTAATAGCTCAATCCTTTTATCTGTAAAGTTTTGATTAGCAGCCGGCTTACCATTGCCAGCTATGTAATCACTAAGAAAAATTAATGATAGATTATCTTCAATTTCATGAACCTTTTGTTCGTCATTATTATTGGGTAAAGTCCCTATGCGTCCCCAGATAGCAAAATTATTATACGGGCAATTTACAATATTCAGATTTTCAGGCAGTTCACCCTTGTAATCCGGTCCCACAAAAGCATAATCACCTCCTTTATTGCCAATAGTTCTACTTCCTAGATATTTGAAAGTATCACCATACGGATCCCATAATTGAAATACAAAATAACGATCCGGTTCAATTTCAGGTATATGAAATATCAATGGCTCCTTAGCTATATCCACAAAAGATTGAGCATAGTAAGTGTCATTGTTGGGAGTTGCAATCTGTTTAAATTCAGGACCTCTTAACTTTCTCATTAACCCAAACTGGTTAACAATAGATCTGGGGTTTCCTGTCTTTTTTTCAGCATTAATATCAGCTCTACCTCTCATTAAATCTTCAAAAAAAGCTATAGGATAAAAGGTGGTTATTGTGTTAGCACCAATATAAAATGCTTCAGATTCTTTTCCTTTTAATGTCCCTAATTCTGGTGCAGGAGTCTGTTTGCCTTTTGGCTTATCTTTTTCAGCATTGGCTTCTACATTATTAGTGTTTTCCTTTTCTGGTTTTAATGTGTTGTCGCAAGAAAATAATATAGTTGTAAAAACTATTCCTAGGATGATTTTAAGTGATTTCGTTTTCATATTTATTTGTTTAAAACCATATGTACATTTTCAATCTTACCATTGAATTCAAAAGGACTACGGTCATAATATCTTTCGCAGACAGGTGATCCCAAATCAATGCCAATATCCAGTGTTTCACTTGGAGAGAAAATAGCAGTTAATGATACTTCTGTATTTAATTGCGCTACTTCTTTGCCGTCAACTTTCAACACTGCTTTTAAAGGGCCTCCTAATTTAGCTCTGGTTGTAACAACTTCTATAGTATGTTTTCCGGGAGCAATAGGCATTTTGGAGCGTGTTTCGTATTTATGAATAAGGAAAAAATTATATTCGTAATACAAATAACCTTTGTCCATATACAAACTTAATCCTCCGGCATAACCACCCAATGCATAAATAACTCCTGATGCATTTTTATCTACATCAATATCCAAAGTCACGGTATTATTATCTCTTCCTAATCCCGGGGCAGCAAACTCTGGCATTCTTCGGGTATTTTGAGTAAGATTCCATTCTGTATAAGGTGTTTCTCTTCGGTCTTCAGGGTGTAATCTTAACCACATGCCTGCACCAATAGGAAAGGCTTTGTTTTCTTCTGCTACCTCAAGAAAAAGCCCTTTCATTTCTTCCAGTTTTTTAGGGTTTGTTTTAGCCAGATCATTTGCCTGAGAAAAATCTTCATCCAGTTTATAAAGCTCCCATTGATCTTTTGCAGAATCCCATGTTGGCCAGGTTTTTTTGGACAGCGGTTTATTCCACGGAATTAACGGACCAAAAGTTCCGGCAAAATATCCATCAGCATAAATACCACGACTACCATTATTATCGAAAAACTGATTAGTTTTTTCTCTTTTAGGATAATTCTTATCGAAAGTATAGGCAAAACTTACCCCATCAATAGGTAATTGATCCCAGCCATTAACAACTCTTGGTGCTTTTATATTTAAAATTTCGTATAAAGTAGGTGCAATATCTACCACGTGAAGGAACTGATTATTTATTTCTTTGGTGGGTTTTATTTTTTCAGGCCAAGAAATTACCATTGGGTTTCTGGTACCTCCAAAATAAGACCCCATCAATTTTACACCTTTAAACGGTGTGCTACCTGCCCAGGCCCAACCTGCATGATATTGATTGTCTACTTTATGGCCGCCAAGTGCATCTAAACCTCCAAGAGGTTCAAGCGCTGCAATATGTTGTGATATTTTTGTGGGGATGTTATTTTGACCCAGAATTTCAGAAACAGTACCTTGTTGTCCTTCCGAACTTGATCCATTATCACCGAAAATATAAATAATGATGGTGTTTTCTTTTAATCCACGTTCTTCTAAGCCATCAATTAATTTACCTACCTGTACATCTGTATGCTCTACAAAACCGGCATAAACTTCCATTAATCTACGTTGGAAATCCTTTTCGTCTTCGGGTATAGATTCCCATGATTCCATAGTTGTGTCACGTGGTGTTAGCTTTGTTCCTTTTGGAATTATTCCTAATTCCAGCTGACGTTTGAAAGTAGCTTCACGATAAGCATCCCAACCATCGTCAAACTTTCCTTTGTATTTATCTGTCCATTCTTTAAAAACATGATGAGGTCCGTGAACAGCTGCAGGTGTCCAATACATTAAGAAAGGTTTGTCTGGTGTATAGGCTTGTTTGTCGTCTAACCATTTAAGAGCTTTCGCTGTTAAATCTTCCGTAAGGTGATAGGTAGGATCGTGAATAGGTGGTTCAATAGGATTATAGTTTTCGTATAACCTAGGTTCATATTGAGAAGTAGCACCTCCAAAAAAGCCATAGAAATACTCAAAACCATAATTATTAGGCCAATGCTCTTTAGGGCCTACAGTTGTTGTTTCAAGTGCAGGAGTATTATGCCATTTTCCAAAGGCAGAAGTTCTGTAGCCATAAGCCTTTAATACTTCGGCAATGGTGGCTCCTGTTTTGGGCATTATACCGGTATAACCATCCCAGGCAACAGCACGTTCAGCAATAGAACCATATCCAACACGAGTATGGTTTCTACCCGTTAAAAGTGCAGCCCGTGTAGGAGAGCAAATAGATGTAGTATGAAAAGTATTGTATGTAACACCTTCATCTGCCAATTTCGTTAAAGTAGGTGTTTTTACCCCACCTCCAAAAGTCTCTGCAACACCGAAACCGACATCATCTAACATTACAATTAAAATATTTGGTGCATCTTTAGCTATGTGTTGTTCTTGTTTTGGCCACTCCATTTTTGAATCCTGAAGCCTTGCATGTTTTGCAGACATCGGTTTTGGCGCAAAAGGTAAAACTTCTCCAATATATTGGTTTGAGAGTTTTTGTGCTTTAACTTCATAAATACCAGAACTTATCAGTAATATAAGTGTGATTAAGTGGATTGTTTTTTTCATTTTTTTTAGTATTAATTTTGTAATTTCTTTAAGTTAGCATACGTAAAAACTATCGTAGCTTTAATCATATTTGCATTTACATCAGATGGGTTTGTAAATACATATCCGTAGGATATATGGGCTGCTAATGGCGGAATTATTTGATACCCTAAAGTTCCTCCACCTCCAAGAGCATTTATGAGGTTGTCTTGTTTTATACCATCAGCTTTTAGCTCTCCACCATATTGATATCGAAGGTCTAGTGCCGCCCAAAATTTATCAGTAAAATTATGACTTAAATGATTCTCAATTGTAAATAACGGAAGTTGTTCGGTTTTATCTGCATTGGTGATATTTGTTGGATTTGTATTTGCAGTATATAAATGAATGGCAGGATAGACTTCAAACCAAGTGGCTCTTTTTGGGTTTTTCTTGCTTAAATAGATATTCATTGGTAATCCCAGCTCAAAAGTCCAACGATTGCTGCCAAGATTCATGTTTTCTGTTTGGTCATAAGAACCCGGATACCAGATACGTGTATAACTGGTCATTGAAAATGTTTTGTGTTTATAGGCTATGTATTCTTTAACATTCAAAGCTGGTTGATTTATTAATCCAAGTTTAAAACCTACAAAACCATCTGCAAATCCATTTGCATTAACAGAAATACTTTCAGGAAGGGGGTTTCCTGGAATCGAGGAAGAAATAATTGTTCCAGAAACATTACCAGGAACTGCATTTACCATTACTTGTGCAAACCTACCTGCAATTCCAAAATTATGAACAGCAGTAATAGGAAAAGCATTAATAGTTATATCGGCTCCTTTAATTAAAATGTGGGCAGGAGTCATATTTTGATTTAATCCCATCCATTTAGGAATCACACCTGTTACACCCGTTGGTCCCCATAATGTCATACGTGCTCCATCACCTTGTGCAATTGCATATTGTAAACTTAGTATTGCAATAATTAGTGTTAGTATTACTTTTTTCATTTTTTTATTATTTAGCAAACATGGTGTTTATATTTAAACGAATTGTAAAATCTCCCTGACCTGGTCCAGTGACAACATATTCTGTACCTATAAACATCGTTAAACTTTTAGAAAATGCTTTTCCAATACTAAACCCTATTGGGATATTGTAGGTGCTGTTTTCCCAATCAAATTTCATAATGGGAGAGTAATTAATAAAATATCCTTTTTTGAAAATTTTAGTAATAATGGGTTGTAATAATAAATAATTTTGATCAGGACGCTCTGAGTTTCCTGCAAAAGAAAAAAATTGTTGTCCTAAAGCACCTAAAGATAGACCAAATGCTTTGGTTCCATAAACTACGACTGCACCTGTACTCCACTTCCCCGCTCCCAGATATTCAGAAGTTGCAGTAGGTATGATTAAAGCGGGTCCAATACCGAACAAACCTTTTTTTAGTTTAAAAGTAATGGCATCAATAACAATGAAATCCGATAATCCAGTTGCGTCTCCAACATTGTCTGGAAAGGTTTGACTTACAATAGGCATTTCTAATCTATATATGGAATAGATTTTAGGATTTTTGCTTTTTATAAACGGTAAACCAATAGTTTTTGATGGTTGCATAACTCTGTTAAATATAGATACCTGTTCACCTCCGTTATCTTTAAAAGTGTAATTAGGCTGAATCTGCAATTTGGTAACAAAAGCCAAAGGATTTGTTGCGTTTGCTGCAGCTTTTTGTTCATCAGATTTTTCTTGAGCAAATAAGCCTGTTGAAAAAAGTGTAAAAAGAATATATATTTTAAATTTCATGCTGTTTAGTATGCTATTTATTAATCTCCTCCA
The DNA here is from genome assembly GCA_021647985.1 of Flavobacteriaceae bacterium. Taxonomy (GTDB): domain Bacteria; phylum Bacteroidota; class Bacteroidia; order Flavobacteriales; family Flavobacteriaceae; genus Lutimonas. Next base: position 13,750 of record JAKITQ010000044.1, read on the forward strand.
TTTTAGAGAAGTTTATTTGGAATTATTATATGTAAAGATTTTGGAATGCCAATTTAGGGAGGATATTTATAATAAAATTTAACTTATGTTAACTTCTATTATTCTTTATTCTTTTCATGATTCTGGAAAGAGATTGCGGGGTAATACCAAGAAAATTTGCCAGGAATTTAGCATTTGTTGTTTTAATAAAATCTGGGTTAAGCTCTAATACATCTTTATATCGCTCTTCGGGGGTCATGGTAGTTAAGGTTTCAATTCTGTAAAAGAGTCTGGTAATCGCTTCTTTAAGTGACTGCAAATGTAAATGCATTATTCTTGGATTCTCATTTGCGAGCAATTCGAAATCTTTGTAGTTAAATAATAATATATGAGTTTCTTCAATTGATTTAAAAGCCATTCTTTGGGGTTCGCTTGTAAACAATGTTCCCGTATCTGCTACGAATATTCCACTGGATCTTATTAAAATAGTAATTTCATGGCCCTTTTTATCAATAATATAGCCTCTTACTGTGCCTTTTAATATCAGAAATACTTTTTTAGTTTGTAACCCATTTTTCAGAATGATTTTACTTTTTTCAACTTTTTTATAAGTAGTAATGCTCATAAAATCTTCGATATCCTTTTTGGTAAGATTCGGAAGATGTTTAGATAAAGCTGTAAATAATTCTTCTGTTGTCAAATGCATTTTAATTGATAATTTTTAGTTGTTTAAAGTTAGTAATTGCTAGATAAGTTTGAAAAAGATTAATTTGTTTTTGATTCTTACCCGCATTTTTTATTCTCAATATAATAGACAAACTGGTTGAGCTTTTACATATGTGCTGTAACGTTTAGTATAAGAATAGTAGCGGATTTCAAGGCTCTGACCTTTTAATTTATCACTAAACCTTATAGAAAGGTACTGCCTTTTAATTTAGCACTAAAACCGCTATTATTTTTATACATTGTTCTCTGCAGGCTTTTCTTTTCCATTCTGCTGATAGCGTAGGCAAGCCATACTCTTTTGCAATTTTGGCTTTAGCGTTGGCTGAAGCGATTGTAAATGTGTATGGCTTTAGCGTTGGATTTTTATACTTCAGCATACTCAAACGTAATACATCTCTCAACTATTTCTTTAGATTTCAGACTATTAAAAAAATCCAAATTTTGAATATTTTCTATGATTCTTTTTCGTTCAAAAACTAAGCGGTTTGTTAATTTATCGGATTCTAAAAAACCTTCATTATCATTACTTGTTAAGCCATAAGGAATAAACATTGAATGAATCGGTCTTAGTTTATAGAAATATAAGAATGATTCATAACTTTCTGTTTCTCCTCTTTTATTACTCCACCCTTTTCCACAAGCACATTGAGCCATTACAACAATCATACTTGCAATTTTATCTTCAAAAGGTAAATAAGCAATAATGTCTAATCCTTTTTCTTTATTAGCCAGTTTCGAGAGTTTTTTTACTTCTTTTTTATTTCTTTTCACATTCAACCTCTTAGATAGGACTTTAATCTTGCTTTTTGTATTGCCTTTTAGCACTGAATTATTTCCCAATTCTTCAACGGTTGAATTAGGTAAATAATTTTGAAGTGCAATTGCAGATATTGTTTCAAATTCAGAGGTTAAAATGTTAGAAACATTGCTAAAATTATTTAAATTAGAATCTAATAATAATTTAAGATATAGTAAATTCTCCTGTGTTAAATCATTTTTTAGTTTTATTCTGTTATGTATTTCATCAATTATAAAAGGATATTTATCACTAAAAATATTTTTCCTTTCATCAATTAAATCAAAAATTTCTAATGTTTTAGATTTTAATTTGTCATCATTATCCGAATTATTAGTTCCATTACCTTCTGAATCATTTTCTATATCAGAATCTATAACGTCTTTGTAATGTGTAATTATATCAGTAATCGTAACCCAACTATCTTTCGCCCAAAATAAAGTTTTTAACTCTATAAAATCTGCGTGTAAATGGATTAAATGTTTAGGTTTATTTTTTGGGGATTTTAAAACAAACCTTTCAAATTGTTCTGTTATTTTATCTTTATAACTCATCACCTTCAAATTCATTTTTAGTCAATTCTTGTTTTGCACTATTGATTAAACGTGCTAATCGTATTACATTTTTTAAATCTTCCTCTAAGTTTTCATAAAAACTTTCTAAATTATCAGTTATACTATTAGCACGTTTTAATTCTGAAATTGAATTTGATATAGAATTTTTAAAAATGAGATGATAATCTTCAGTATAAGTATATGCTTCTTCTAATGTAGAATCATTTTTAATAAATTGTTCTTTTGCTTTTTCATTTCCTAAGATTGCATTTAATTTATTTAAATGATCACTTTTCCCTTTTAACCTTGTTGTTACTCTTCCTTTTACCTCAATTGGTTTATAAAGCCAAGTAGTCCAATTCTCTAATTTTTTAAGTTCTAATTGCTCCAATGGGTTATCACTATCTAAGTTGACGCCTAAATATTTTGATATGTTAGTGTGTCTTAATGAATCAGCAATATAACTAAAGTAAAAACCTTCATCATTAAGGTTTTTAATCTTGAAAAAAGCCTTTTCTTTTATTTTTACATAAACTTGATAACCAACAAGAATTCTATTTACATAATCTTGCTTACTACCAATCATTTTTCTCAAGTCAAAACTTGCGGTAAATATAGATTGTTTAGGGAAATTGCGTTCTTTTAAATAAGTTAAATATTTTGCTTTCTGCCTAAGATTCCAAGGCTGAATTCCTGTGATATGTTTGTACCCAAGATAATCGTGTATATCATTTTCATTTTCAAAAAGCATACAGGGCAATTCTATTATATTATCGTCTTTATAAATTGCATCTTCCCATATTTTTTGAACTAATGAATTTTGAACCTTTGCAAGTTTTGGATTATTTAAAAGTTTTACAGATGTTAGCCTTCTATTTCCTTCAACTACTACGTATTTACCATTTTTTTCAATAACTAATAATTGTTCACCTTGAAAAAAACCATTCTTACCAATTGCTTGCATTAATTCTAATGTAGATTCTTCAAGTAGCATATGAGAAATAATTTCATCCTCATTTTTACCTTGAACGTAATTTGGTAGTCGTGGATTATTTGGGTCTAAATATAAATCCTTTATTGAAATACCTTTTTTATATTTTGGATATTCTGTTTTATTTGTTGCCATCTCTATAAAATTGTCTTAATTCAAATAATTCGCCTTTTGGATATTCTTTTATATTTGATATTCCTTGTCCTTTTTCTATTTTTTCTAAACTTCTTGCTGCTTTAATTCCTTCTGATTTACTGAAACCTAAGAATTTATTTATTGCCTTACTGTTAGTCTTGTCTTTGATGTCAAGTAAAAATGACATTTCACACATACTTGAAAAATCAAAATTTGGTTGATTAAATTCTTCAATTCCTTGTGATAAAAGCACAACAGAAACTCCTTTTGAGCGTATTTCTCTTAATATTTTTTCTAAAATATCTTGATATTTTCGTTCTTTAAAGATTACGTGTGCTTCATCAATCAACAAAAGGTATCGCATACCTTTATTTCCATTGTTGGTAGGCGAATTTTCCATATTCATAAATGTATTATAAATGTAATTTATAATTAAGAATAAAGAAGTAAAACGAACAGAATTTGATAAATCTCCTGATAAAGATAGATAAGTATTTTGATTTAGAAATGAAACTCCTTTTTTATCTTCTTGAAATACATTATACCTACTGATTTCATCTATAATTTCCGTTAAAGTATCTCGTTTTTCTCCAACTAAATCGAGAAGTTTCTCATTAATTTCTGGAAAAGAAGGATAATAACCTGTTTTTTTATCTAAAAACGCCTCACTCGTAGCGTTTCTTAATATTCCTCTTTGTTTGATGCCAAGATTTGAATATTTACAGATAATATCTACAAATTTATCAATTCCCATTTGCTTATCAACTTCATTAATGCTGTCAATAAATGATAATGGGTTTACAGGGAAAGGTGTTTTTGGTGCGTCTATAAAAGTTGCTTTTGTTTTATCAAAAAAAGGTTGTAATTGTTTTAAATCATCATCTTTTACACCTTTAAAGTCTAAGTAAATGAAATTTACGTGATGATTAGACTTTTCACTTATTTGGTTTAATAATTCTAAAGCAAATTGTGTTTTTCCAGTACCTGAACTTCCCGCAACTGCAATATGACTATTATTGTACAAATCGGTATCATTGAATCCTAAATTAACTTCCTCATCTGAATTTAATTTCTTCCCGAGATTTATTTTTAAAGGTTCTCCAAAATAAGTTTTTTCAATATTTTGATTTTTATTTCGAACTGCATCAAGATTAACGGTTACACTTTCTAAAGATGAAATACCTTTATCTAAGTGTTCAATCATAAAATCAAAAAATGTATAATTATTACTGTTTGAAAACAGATTATCCATTTTTTCTAAACCGTGGTCAATGTGTAATTTAATAAATTTAGGAATATTTTCATTGGTTTTATAAATACCATAATGCTGACAAATTAGAGCAAGGAAAAATCCTCTATATTTTGCATCAAATAAAATATGGTCTTTGTATTCTTTCCCTTTAGAATCGTATAAATTAAAATCGGAATTACTGAATTTTTTATTCGTTTGTAGTGAATACCCTAATGCAATTCTTGCAATAACATTTTCTTTTGTACCAACAGGCAATTTACTCGTTAGTTTTCTAACAATCTCTTGGTTTGCTTCTGATGTTCTTATATTAATTTGCATAGAGTTCGTTATATTTATTAATAAGGTTTTCTGGTTGAACTTCTAAAAATTCAGAAGAATCAATACTTATATTATTAATGATAAAAGATTTACTAATTCTTGGTTTCAACATTTCAAATTCATCTTCTGTTAACTCTTTATGAATTAAAGGAAATAATACTACTTGCTTAGAAACATTAGGATAAAACTCATTAATTACATTTTCTGCGTGGTCTTTATCAAATTTTTGCATTGGCGAATCAATGAAAACAGGAAATTCAATATCTGATTCATCAACCAAGGCTTTTAATAGGGCAGAAGCGTACATTTGACGTTCTCCCATAGAAAGCGAACCTTTGTCAATTTTTTCTTTTCTTGCATTAAAAAGATTTATATCAACATCATCACCAGCAAGGTTTATGTCAACTACAACTTTTTTAATAAAATTCTTTTTGTGCATTAAAGTAGTTAATTGATTAAGCATATTCTCTTCCAAAGATTTTTTCTTTTCTTCTTTTAACGATTTAATAAAAGTCTTTAAACTCTTAATTAAATCCTGTGCTTTTTTATCTTTTGCACTATATTTACGAGAATCATCAATCTTTTTTCTTAATTCTTCTTGACGTTGTTTAAATGTTTTAATATTATTTTTAAAAGAACCTATTTTCTCTTTTAAATCGCCAATCTCATTTTCAATACTAAGCACACGTTTGTCTAATTTTTCTTTTTCTCCTCTTAAATTAGAAACATATTCATCTTCTGCATTTTTTTCAGCATTTCTAATCTTTCTTCGGATAGAATTAATTTGATTTCTAGAACGAGAATACTCATTATTTAACCTTGTAAATGCTTCTTTAAAAGTTAGTTTTAAATTATTTATCAAAGTATTAAATTCATTAGTTTCCGAATCAGAAAAATCGTGTAAGACTTTAAAATTATTCGGAATTTCATCAGTATCTGAAAAGAAGTGTTTTTTTATTAATTTTGAAATTTGTTCTTCATAAAAATTTCTAATATCTGTTTTAATTACTACAGGAAATTCTTTTTTTGATGCTTCTAAATCATCTAAAACACTTTTTACTTTATCATTAACATCTTCTTGCTTAAATTTATTTGTTCTTACTGATTGCTCGTTTTTTAATTGCGTAGATACTTCCATTAGGTTTTCTCCTGCAAGTCCAAAAGGAATTAAGTCAAAAAGTTCTTTTAAACTATTTTGCAACTCTATTAATTTGGCATTTAAAGTCGTTTCTTCTTCTTTTAAACTATTAAGTTGTTTAAGGGTCATTTGATTTCCCTCTTGAATTAATTTGCGTTGAATATCTTGAGATTCAATTGCTTTTTCCATCTTCTCGTCATTCAATTTTTGAATGTCGTCTTCAATGGAATCTATCTCAATTTGAGTATTGTCAATATCAACTTTAATTTGGTTTAATTCTGTTTTTTCTTGTGGTTTTGCAGATTTTTTTCGGTAATCATCTTGTAAATTATCAAGATTTTCTTTTAAATCTTCATATTTTTTTATTCCTAAAACCTCTGTATATGCTTTACTCAATAATTTTCTTTGCTCTGGTGAGTTTACTTCTGCAAGCGAGACTATTTTTTCAGCATCAAAAAAGAAAAATTTTGCAATTTCGATAGGTAAAATAAAATCTCGTATAAATATTTCTTCTCCATCTTGTTTTCCGTCAGAAGTTAAGTCTTGAATTAGTTCATTTTTAAAGCCATCAACTAAAACTTCAACTTTATCACTTGTGCTTGTAACTATGTCGTAAGACCTTGTGATTTTGATTTCAGAACACGTTATTTCAGGGATTTTCACATCTCCAAAGGTAATAGAAACAGAAAATTTTGTTTTGCCCTCAACTTTTGCCAATCTGTTTAAACTATTTCCTATATATTTTCCATAACCACCTTTGTCTGCAATTTCTTTTTGGTAAAGTTCATCTACTTTTTCCATTTGTTTTCCATACAAACACCATACTAAAGACATTAAAAAAGTGGTTTTTCCAAAACCATTTTTACCACTAACAACAATGATATTTTTATCATCTGTTGGCGATAATTCAATTTGATTTATTCCTTTGTATATTCTAAAGTTATCAAGAACAATTTCTTTTATAAACATAATTATTTTTCGTTTTTGATGTATTGTTCTATTCGTTTTTCAATATCATCTTTTAAACCTCTTTTTTTGTTTAAAAGTGATTTGTTTTTTTGAAGTGTGAGTAATTCTTGAATTAATTCAAAATCTTTAGGATTTTCTTTACACGATTTTTTTAATAATTCTAATTCTTTTTCGTGTTTTTCGTTGTGGTCTTTCATATCTAATTTGATTTTGTAGGCTTGACGGTAAATTTTGGAAATTTTATGATTAAAGATAAAATCACGATACCAAATTGTTTGAATAGCAACCAATTCTTGATTGGTAATTAATTCTATGTGTGGTTTGTCTTTTTGCACTTCTTTTTGTGCTTCTAATAATCTTTTTAAAAGTGATGCTCGATATTCAGGTGTGTATGGACCAAAACCATTTATGGCTTTAGTTCCATTTCTTCTTTCGGGCATTCTGTTTTTCGCAATATTTCTTTCATCAACCATTTGATTGCGTAAATTCAATAATGGTGTTAACCAAGTTAAACCATTGTCAATCAATGCAGTCATTGATTTATCTTTTTTAACAACTGTACAAGTCCAGCAACCAAAACGGCTTTGTCCACAAGATTTATGCTTATCAGTTGTTACAACTGTTGGACATTCGTAATCATCAGCACTTGCGTCTGAATATAGTTTAAATAATTCTGAATTATCCGAACCCCAAGGCGATTCCATTGTATTTATGGTGTACCAAATTTCTTCCAATTCTAAATTTCGAATTGGCGCATACATATGTGTATTTGGTTGCGTTGGATGTTTTGACAATCTTTTCCCTCTTATTTCGTGCTTTTTCATTGATTTAGAACGTTGAGCACTTTCGCTTTTTCTTGTTCCAATCAATATTACGGCTTCTCCAAATTCATCAAGTTGTTCAATTAAAAATCTTGAAGTCGGTTTTATTTTTAGTCTTTCTGTACACCATCTAAACGCATTATTTGGTGCAGGATAACCTTTCCCAATTAGATTAACCCAAAAAGAATCTTCCAATCTCGGAATTGTTTTTACAACTTTAATTGGCATATCTTGGTCTCGTGCTGCAATTTCTATTTTGTCTAAAACCCTATGCACATATTCTGTTATGATAGGATTTTCCACCATTGTGTCATTACAAACCACATAAATTTCTCTTGTAATTCCAGTTAATTCTTTTACTTGTTCAATTGCTTTCCAAACAAGTTGAAGCATAACAGTCGAATCTTTTCCACCACTAAAACCAATTATCCACGGACGATTTGTTTCATCTGCATATAAATATTGGTCTATTATTTCGTCTATTATTTTCTGTATAAATTTTGTCATATTTCAATGTCGTAAAATTAGCATTTTTTTAGTGAGCGTGGGCAAAAATTATGCTCTTTTGTTTTTAGTGATGGATTTAGCATTGGCAGAAAACAAATGTGCATAATTGTGTGGTGGCATTTTTAGTAGAATTTTTGTTTGTAGTTCGTCTTTCACGCTTGCAGAGAACGATTTGTGTATGAACAGTAAGGGGTTAAAAACTCACTATTTTTCGGTTAAGCACTTAGCCAAATTTACAATTTTTTCTTTTAAAATAGACACGCAAAATTGTAAATTTTGCGGACTTTGTAAAA
>JAKITQ010000045.1 GCA_021647985.1 Flavobacteriaceae bacterium
AGGAATCGACCCAAGGGTCGAGGTATTAACCAAGATCCCGCTAGATACTGAAACAAGTTCAGTACAAAAAGCGGGATTAGTTCGACTAACTAAAAAATTGAAATTAATTTTTTAGAGTCTCACGAATCAAAATAATACAACATGTCTTTCAAAATCATTTTTATTGTTTTCTTCTGACTTTGAATCGTCAACTTCTTTATTTCGATTATCTTTACAAGCAAAATTTATTGCATGTCAAAACCCGTAAGAGTACGCTTTGCTCCAAGTCCAACAGGACCATTACACATTGGTGGTGTTAGAACCGCGCTTTTTAATTATCTATTTGCTAAAAAACATGGCGGTACATTTATATTGCGAATTGAAGATACCGATCAAAACAGATATGTTGCAAATGCCGAGAAATATATTATGGCTGCATTGCATTGGTGTGGAATTCCACCTGATGAAACTATAGCAAAAAATGAAAAATTTGGACCTTACCGCCAATCCGAAAGAAAAGATATCTATAAAATACATATCCAAAAATTAATTGATTCTGATAATGCCTATTATGCTTTTGATACTGCTGAAAAATTAGACTTTCATAGAAAGGATCACGAAGAAAAAGGCAAAACATTTATTTATAACCACCACAACCGTTTAAAGTTGATTAATTCTTTATCGCTTAGCGCGGAAGGGGTTCAAAAACGTTTAGACAATGGTGAAAAATACGTGGTTCGATTTAAAACACCAACAAATGAGGTCTTAAAAATGCAAGACATGATTCGCGGTGAAATTACAATAGATACCAATTTATTAGATGATAAAATTTTATTTAAATCTGATGGTATGCCAACCTACCATTTGGCTAATATCGTTGATGATCATTTGATGGAAATAAGTCATGTTATTCGTGGTGAAGAATGGCTACCTTCCATGGCATTACACGTTTTATTGTACAAAGCATTTGGTTGGGATATACCAGAGTTTGCCCATTTACCACTAATTTTAAAACCAACTGGTAAAGGAAAACTAAGCAAACGTGATGGTGATAAGTTAGGCTTTCCTGTATTTCCTTTAGCTTATACCAATCAAGAAACTGGAGATATTTCGCGTGGGTATAAAGAGGATGGTTACTTTAATGATGCTTTTATCAATATGCTTGCTTTTTTAGGGTGGAACCCTGGAACAGAACAAGAGATTTTCTCTTTAGAGGAATTGATCCAAGCATTTGATATAAGCAAAGTGGGTAAATCTGGAGCTAAATTTGATGTTGACAAAACCAAGTGGTTTCAACATCAATATTTGATTAAAAAATCCGATAAAGAATTGGCACAACTTTTTCTTGAGCAATCAAAAGATTCCAGCCTGCTCGGAAATGACAACCAGCATGGGAATGACAAAGTAAGTGACCTAGATTACGTTGCCAAAGTAATTGCATTGATCAAAGAACGTGCAACTTTTGTTTCTGATTTTTGGGATTTAAGTAATTTCTTCTTTCTAGCTCCAACTGATTTTGATGCAAAAGCTGCAAAGAAAAATTGGAAAGAAGGTACAAATACATTGATGCAAGAATTGATTGATATATTAGAAAATATTGATGGTTTTGATACTCAAAACATTGAAAATACAGTAAAAGAATGGATTAACTCTAAAGAAATAGGATTTGGTAAAGTGATGCAGCCCTTGCGTTTGAGTTTGGTTGGTGCTTTAAAAGGGCCTCATTTATTTGATATTATTTCTTTGATAGGTAAAGAGGGAACTATTTCTAGAATACAATTTGCAATGCTAAAATTAAAGTAAAATTCTAAGGTTTTTTCTTCGCGTTAAGCGTAAAGGAAATAACTGTAAGTTTGTAAGTATCTTACCTTTTAGACCAAAATCTTTAGGGAAGGTCAATATCCCCAGAAATAAAATTTCTCAATTTAATCGCAAAATTATTTTCAAGATGTGCTATTTTACCAATTTTCCAACTTGTATTTACAATTTTAATTGCTTTATGCATTCTTATATTTTGGTACGATTCAAAAGCCCTTTCAATCGTTTTCTGTTTTTCCAAACAATTGCTTAAAACCAAAGCACTTTCAATTGCTTGGCAAGCGCCTTGTCCTAAATTTGGTGTGGTTGCGTGAGCCGAATCACCTACCAAACAAACATTTTTATAATACCAAGTTCTAATAGGTTTTAAGTCTGCCATTTCATTGGTCAATATACTTTCCTTTGGAGTAGCGTTAATTATTCTACCAATTATGGGATGAAAATCTGAATAGAAATTCACCAAATCCACTCCATTGTATTCTTCTCTAAAATTTTCCTTATAATTTGCCAGAGCGTACCAATAGTATTCGTTTTTGCCAATAGCTACAAAACCAAAGCGTTTTCCTTTTCCCCAAAGCTCGTTTAGTTCAGTTTGGTGTTTTTTTGGTAGTTCTATATTTGCAATTCCTCTCCAACAAAATTGTTTTGCTACTCGTAATTCCGTATTGTTAAATATTGACTTTCTAACTATAGAATGAATGCCATCTGCTCCAATCAAAATCTTGGTTTGGTGTTTTGTACCATCTTCAAATTGCAAATTAACTTCACCATTTGTTTGTTCAAATGATTTTAATTTTTTGCCGAGATAAATTGGCGTATCATTAAGGTTTTCCAACAAAATTTGATGCAATGTTGCTCTGTGAATTGCCACAGACTTTACATTATATTTTTCTTCAAACAGTTTTAAATAAACAACTGATAACGGCTTTAATTTTTTATCTGTAATTGCCATTATATTTGTGTAACTACCTGCTTTTAGTATGTTATTATACAGGCCTAATTGCTTATAAACTTGCATTGCATTTAATACCAAATTTATTCCCGAACCTGCTTTTTTGAATTTAGATGTAGCTTCAAATATTTCTACTTCAAACCCTTTTTTCTTTAGCGCTATTGCAGTTGTCAAACCTCCAATTCCTGCTCCCAGTATGGTTATTTTATGTATACTTTCTTATCTTTTTTGAGAAACTTATCTGTTCGCTTCGCCCATGTTATATTCTATGATTTTTTACTGCACTTCTCATCATTGATTTTGCTATGACTTTGTGAAATGGCTTTACAATAAAAAAATACAATCTTCCAAACCAGTTATTATAGTGCACCAAGGTGCTTATAGTTAATATTTCTTCATTTTTAAGTACCGAAATTCTAAAATCGAGATGTTTTTCGTCTTCTCCTGCAATGAGTTCATTTTCCTAAATTGCATATATTTTAAATATTCCTGTTTTCTCGCCTACTTTTAGGTTTTCTTTTTTCATTTCTCCAACATTGGTATTTATTCCAAAGATTTTTACAATTTTATTTCTCAATTTCAATAAATTATTTACCCATTTTGGACTATGAGCAAATACATTTAAGTAAATCTCTTCAATTCCAATATCTTTATTTTGTAATGCCACAGCAAATGTGTCTTCATAGTTTATTTTAGTTATAAAACTTATAACCTTACTGTTTTTAGGCAATTTTGATATTGATATTTTTCTTTTCATAAATTTTAATTTAGGTCAAAAGTACTAATTCTTAATTAATTTAGGTCAGTGTTACTAAAATATTTATATTTGTTGAATGAAAAACACAAAAGAAAGGATTTTAGATACTGCATTAGGCTTATTTAATGAGAATGGATTATCGCAGGTAACACTAAGGTCAATTGCTAAAAAAATGGAAATTAGTCAAGGAAACTTAAACTATCATTTTAAGAAACGTGAAGATATTATTGAAACTTTATATTTTAATTTGGTCAAGCATATTGACTTAAAAATGTCTAATAATAAAGAAGAAGAAGTAAGCTTGAAACTGTTACTTAATTTATCTACTTCTATAATGAGTGATTTTTATGAGTACCGTTTTTTTCTCTTGGATTTTGTTCAGATAATGAGAGAGAACAAAATTATTAAAACGCATTATTTGGAATTGTCTAAAATTAGAGAAAGTCAATTTCTTGGATTATTTGCAGTGTTAATCAAAAAAGGAATAATGAGAAAAGAAATTTTGCACAATGAATATGCCTTTTTATATAGGCGGTTTCAGATTTTAGGCGATTTTTGGATTTCATCTGCTCAATTAACACATAAACATATCTCCAAAGAAATGATAAAAGAATATGCCGATATTATTAACCAATCAATCTATCCGTATCTTACCGAAAAAGGTAAAGTTGCTTATCTTAATGTTTAGGTTGATTGTGATTTATCTAATTTCAGAGAACAACGGAATACCCACATTATTTACTATTCAAAAATCACAAGGGCAAAAAATAGATGATTTTTTACATGGAAAACATCCCCCGGAAAAATTACTAAGCTTATAATTAAACTTAAATTCGTTTTAAATTCTAAACCATTGTTTTTATAAAGTAAAGTTACCCAACTTGTTTTACAAATCTAATTTTACATTATACTTTTTAAAAATATAATCATAATCTTTAGGGATAAAATTTTCGGCGCTAAACTCAATTTTTCGTTCATTGCGCATTTTAATATGTTTTATGGAACGTAAAAATCGACGTAAATCTGTATGGTTAGAAATAATCAATCCAGGAACTTTAACAGTTTTTCCTTGATCGTCTTTAGCAACCATAGAAAAATAAGAAGAATTACAATGTCTTATTAAGCCTGTTCTAATATTTTGAGATTCTACTTTAATACCAACCACCATTGATGAATTACCAACATAGTTTACTCTAGCTTTTAAAGTAACCAATTCACCAACCTCTATTGCGTTTAAAAAATCAACTCTATTTACCGAAGCTGTCACACAATAATGACTAGAAAATTTAGAAGCAGATGCAAAAGCCGTTTTATCCATAAGGGATAATATAAATCCGCCATGAATTTTACCGCTAAAATTAGCATAAATTGGAAGCATCAACTCGGTTAAAACTATGGAAGAATCATCTGCAGATTTAAAGGTGTTTTGTTTCATTCTTTGTCTTTATGTGTATCACGCCCTTTTATTTCTTCTACTTCTTTTACGTAATACTTTGTATCACCCAACCAAATAAAAGTACCAAACCTTTCTATATAAGTTAATTTAACCGTTTTACCTTGCAATTCTTTTAATTTATCTAAAACCTCTTTATCACTTTTTTGTACAGAAAAATTAAATTGCTGCTCTTCAGATACACCTTGACTCAACCTTCCTTCCCAGGTTTTAAAAATTAAACCTCTTTTTGAAATTTTAACCAATTCGCCCGCCCTATATCCTTCACTATAGGTAGCAAAATAAATAAAGGAAAAATATGCCAGCAAAACAACTACAACAATACTTATACTAATACCTAAGAATTTTTTCATTTGTTAAGATTTAAGTTGTTAAATATAATACATTTATTTTCTATATAAAATGACTTATTTAATTTGTATTTTTATAAATTATTAACCCTTAAATATATTTTATGTTATCATACATTCCAGTTGTTTTAATTATTTTTATAATTCTTTTTTTAGGATTATTTATAGTAAAACAACAAACTTCAGTCATAGTAGAAAGATTTGGTAAATTTTTAAGTATTCGTCATGCCGGACTGCAATTTAAAATTCCTTTTGTAGATAGAATTGCGGGTCGAATTAGTTTAAAAATTCAACAATTAGATGTTATTGTTGAAACAAAAACGAAAGATGATGTATTTGTACATTTAAAAATTTCTGTACAATTTTTAGTGCAAAAAAACCATGTTTATGATGCTTTTTATAAACTTCAAAACCCCCAAGAACAAATTACTGCATTTATTTTTGATGTTGTTCGCGCCGAAGTGCCAAAAATGATATTGGATGATGTTTTTATCAAAAAAAATGAAATTGCTTTGGCTATTAAACGCGATTTAAAAGAGGCTATGTTGAATTATGGATATGACATTATAAAAGCTTTAGTAACGGACATAGACCCAGATGAAAATGTAAAAATTGCCATGAATAGAATTAACGCTTCCGAACGTGAAAAGGTGGCTGCACAATTTGAAGGAGATGCGCAACGAATTTTAATAGTTGAACGCGCTAAAGCGGAAGCCGAAAGTAAACGACTGCAAGGAAAAGGTATCGCCGATCAAAGAAGAGAAATTGCTCGTGGATTAGAAGAAAGTGTTGAAACTTTGAACAACGCTGGTATTAACCCACAAGAAGCATCTGCATTAATAGTTATCACGCAACATTATGATACTTTACAGTCTATAGGCTCAGAATCAGGTAGTAATTTGATTTTGTTACCAAATAACCCAATGGCTGCGAGTAATATGTTAAATGATATGACAGCTTCTTTATTGGCAGCAAATAAGATTACCGAAACAGCAAATGCAAATAAGAATAAACCAAAAAAACCTCGTAATTAATTACGAGGTTTACTATTAAATATCTAAGTATAAACTACTTTTTATTCTCTTTTTCTTTGTCTTCTTTATCCTCATCCTCAGAGGCTGTGGCATTTTTAAATTCTTTAATACCAGTACCTAAGCCTTTCATTAATTCAGGTAATTTTTTACCTCCAAATAATAAAAGAATCGCTAAACCAATTATTATCCATTGCCATGGGCCAACAAAGCCTAAAAATATTGTTTGTAAAATCATCTGTAATTATTTTAAGCAAATTTAATACTTTAATTTTAATTCTTAAATTTTTAATTCTTAAATTTTTACATACCCTCCTAAAGTTTCTTTCTTTTTAACTTCTTCCGGATCTCCTTTCACGGTAATCATAGCTCCTAAATTAGCATTAGCATCCACTAATTTTGAAACTTTAATTGTCGCAATTCCACCTGTTGATGCTGATATATTTGTATATTCGGTATCTAAATTTTTAGCCTTATAAATACCGCCCGTATTGACTTTTATAGTTTGATTTTTTGCAAAACCTTCCAAATCAATTTGCCCTCCAGAAACTACTTTTATTTCTAAATAACTAGTATTAATATGTAAATCTATTTTACCTGCCTCTTGCGATTTCAATACTAATTTTTCTTGTTTTACTATCTCTTCAGCACTTACAAATGCCCCTTCATTAACATCAATAATATCAATATCATTGTTATAAAAAATAGATACTTTTGCTTGATCTGCAGAAAAAGACTCTAGAACTGTCATCGTAATTTTTAATACTCCATTTACATTTTTTACTATTACTTCTTTTGATTTTTCGCCCTCTATTGTAACTTTAGGTATATCTGATTTAATTAATACAACTCTTAATCCTCTATATACTTTCAATTCATTAAAATCTCCTAAATTTTTAGTTATTTTTTCTTGACCAAAAATTAAATTTGAAATAAAAAATAAAACTATTAATCCTTTTTTCATCATTATTTATTTATAAAATTATTCTATTAAATTAAAATCCAAATGCTTGCGTTCAAGGTCGGTATTCTTAACAATAACCGTTACTTCACCACCTAATTGATACATGTTTTTAGTTTCTTGACCAACCAAGGCATATTGTTTTTCGTCAAAGATATAATAATCGCTTCGAATATCTTTAATTCTAACCATTCCTTCACATTTATTTTCTATTATTTCCACATATATACCCCATTCAGTAACTCCAGTTATTACACCTTTAAACTCTTGATCTTTATGATCTTGCATATATTTAATCTGCATATATTTTATAGAATCTCTTTCGGCTTTAGTTGCCATAAATTCTCTCTCACTTGAATGTTTACATTTATCTTCATAAATCACAGTATTAGGAGAATTTCCTCCATCCAAATAATGCTGTAACAATCTATGTACCATTACATCCGGATAACGACGGATAGGAGAAGTAAAATGGGTATAATAATCAAAAGCTAATCCATAATGACCAATATTATCCGTTGTGTATATCGCTTTACTCATGGTTCGAATTGTTAAGGTTTCCACCATATTCGATTCGGCTTTACCGTGCACATCTGCCAATAATTTATTCAATGAATCGGTAGTATGTTTTTTTGTATCTGTGTTAATTTTATAACCAAATTTAGCTATTATTCCTTGTAACGCAGCTAATTTTTCAATATTTGGCTCGTCGTGAATTCGGTAAACAAAAGTTTTTTCTTTATTATTTTCTTTCTTTTTACCTATAAATTCTGCAACTTTTTTATTAGCCAATAACATAAATTCTTCAATTAATTTATTAGCATCTTTAGATTCTTTAATATATACACCAACTGGATTTGACTTCTCGTCTAATTTAAATTTAACCTCGGTTTTATCAAATGATAGCGCTCCTTGTTGCATACGTCGCTTACGTATTATTTTTGCTAATTCATCTAATTTTAAAATTGCAATATTTATTTTATCATTGGGATTTTCGTTAGGGTTTTCAATAATAACCTGTGCATCTTCATAAGCAAATCTTTTATCAGAATAAATTACAGTTCTACCAAACCATTGGTTTAAAACATAACCTTTATTATCCATTTCAAAAACAACTGAAAAAGTTAATTTTTCTTCATTAGGACGTAAGGAACACACATTGTTAGATAAAATTTCTGGTAACATAGGTACTACTCTATCTACCAAATATACTGATGTTGCTCTTTTATAAGCTTCATCTTCTAAAATAGTATTCTCTTGTACATAATGAGATACATCTGCAATATGAACACCAATTTCATAATTACCATTTTTTAATATTTTAAAAGATAAAGCATCATCAAAATCTTTAGCATCTTTCGGATCTATAGTGAAAGTTAAGTCATCACGCATATCCCTTCGTTTGCTAATTTCTTTATCAGATATTGTAATAGGAATTTTCGAAGCATAATTTTCAACTTCATCAGGAAACTTATAGGGTAAACCATACTCTAATAAAATAGAATGCATTTCTGTATTATGATCACCAGGTTTTCCTAATACCTCAATAATTTTACCAAACGGATTTTTTGAATTACTAGGCCAATCAGTAATTTTCGCTAATACTTTGTCGCCATCTTGGGCATTATTTAATTTACTTTCTGAAATAAATATATCACTGTACATTTTAAAGTCATCTGGGAGCACAAAACCAAAATTTTTATTCATTTGTAAAACGCCTACAAATTCAGTTTTTGATCTTTCTAAAATTTCAACTATATCTCCTTCTTGTTTTTTATTTTTCTTTCTTTTATATACATAAACCTTCACCAAATCATTATTTAAAGCATGGTTTAAATTTCTTGCTGGTATATAAATATCATGCTCTAATTCTTCACAAACAACATATCCATTTCCGTTTGAAGTAACATCAACAATTCCTTCAAAATAATGATTTTCTTCTTTAATTATATATTTACCTCTAGATACTTCTTCTATTCTTTCATGTAACTTTAAATCAATTAATTTCTTAATTATTTGACTCCTTCCATTAGCATCATCAATATCTAATTTACTTGCTATTTGCTTATAATTCAGTATTTTGCTTGAATCATTATTAAAAACTTCTAAAATATTTCTACTCAAATTTTTAACAACATTTTCTTTCTTTTTATAAATACTTTTTTTTCTTCTTGACATTTAATTTAATTATGTCGATAAAAGTACTCATAATAATCATACAGTTATTATTATTTTAATATTAAGAACTAATTGCAATTTGGTAAATGCATAATTTAAAATGCATAAAACTAGGTTTACAATTGTCAATCCTGTATCATTATAAATGATTATCTTTTATTAAAGATGTTAAATTTTAACATTTTTGTAACATATTTAAATATGTTACGTCTTTTATATATATGTTTAAGATGAAACCAATTTATAAAATAATGCTTCTTTGTTTTACAATTTTTGTTTTGGGTTTATTAATTACCAAAATAAGTATTGATATGACATTTAATAAAGTGCAATGTGATCAAGTTGTTAAAACTACTCCATCTAAAATTCTTCCAAAAACAATTCAAGTTTAATTGTCATTGTTGTCCTATTAAAATTTTCTAGTATACTTAAAGACAAGCGGCTTTTATCTTTTTATCAGGCACTAATGAATATATTATTCAATTGTTATTTAAAAAAATCAATTGTTATTAACAACTATTATATAATTATCATTTTTCTTTAAAAAAATTTAAAACTAAATGATGGTATATATAGTATGTTAATATATACTATAAAAAAAACTAAATTAATTTTGATTTGTGGTTTTTAAAAAACTATAAACATTTTATAAAACATTAAGTATTTATAAATCAATACTATTTTAATACTTATTCACAACCTGTTGATAGTGGTTTTAATCATATTTTGCTTATAACTAAATTTTATTTTTTTGTTATAAAACGCTTATAAACTGTTAATAAAATTACCTTAAATAAATATAAAAATATTTGTTAAACTGAATTATATATTTGTATTGTAAAATTATTTTAATTATCAAAAAATAGTTTTAAATTTTAAATACTTTTTTATTCACAATCAGTATATTTTATAATTTATTAATAATTAAATCATTATAAAATTTAATTAACAATACTATAAATTTATGTTTATAAAAATCAAAAGACTAATTTTGTAATAAAATTATAGTATTATGAATATAGCAATTGGCAATGATCATGCCGGAACAATATACAAGTTTAGAATAATAGAAAAATTAAAAACTAAAGGCGTTCAAGTAATTAATTATGGAACTGATGATGAAAACAGTATGGATTATCCTGATGCTATTCATCCTGTGGCAGAGGCTGTAGAAAGCGGAAAAGCAAATTTTGGTATTATTTTATGTGGAAGTGGTAATGGTGCTGCTATGACAGCAAATCATCATAAAAAAATAAGAGCTGCTTTGTGTTGGAATAAAGAATTAGTTGCATTAGCTCGTCAACATAATGATGCTAATATTTTAAGCATCCCAGCTAGATATGTTTCTTTAGAAGAAGCATTAGAGTTTGTTAATATTTTTTTAAATACTGATTTTGAGGGTGGTAGACATCAAAATAGAGTAAATAAAATACCTGCTAAAAATTGTTAATTAGTATTTATAGATGAGTCATAACCACTCCCATAATCACACACAATTATCAAGTAAAAGACTTTTATTTTCTATTTTTTTAAATATTATTATAACTGTAGCTCAAGTAATTGGAGGGTTTATTTCAGGAAGTTTAGCTTTAATTTCAGATGCTGTTCATAACTTATCTGATGTTATTTCATTAATAATTAGTTATATAGCTAATATATTAACCAATAGAAAAAAACAAACTCTACATCAAACTTTTGGTTTTAAAAGAGCTGAAATTATTGCAGCTTTTTTTAATTCAGCCACACTTATTATTATTGCTGTTTTTTTAGCAATTGAAGCTATAAAAAGATTTAGTCATCCACAAGAAATTCAAAGTAACCTGGTTATTTGGTTGGCATTGGTTGCAATTTTAGGTAATGGTTTAAGCGTTTTATTGTTAAAAAGAGATGCCGAATATAATTTAAACATGAAATCGGCTTATTTACATTTAATAACCGATTTACTAACTTCAGTTGCCGTTTTAATAGGTGGTATATTAATGAAATATTTTCAAATTTATTGGATAGATGCGTTACTTACTATACTTATTTCTATTTATTTATTATATATGAGTTGGGAAATATTTATAGATTCATTAAAAATTTTAATGCTTTTTGCACCAAAAAATTTGACTATTGAAGATATTCAAAATGAAATATTAAAAATTGATGAAATAAAAAATATTCACCATGTACATATATGGCAATTAAATGATCATGATGTGCATTTTGAGGCGCATATTGAATTTAAAAAAGATATTAAATTGTCTAAGTTTGATAAAATTTGTAAAAAAGTAGAATTTGTCTTATTTAAAAAATTCCATATTAATCATTCTAATTTACAACCTGAATTTGATAGAGATGATCATAAAGAATTTATAATTCAAGATTAATGAAACTAAATTAAAAGAGAATTAAAAGCGAATATAAAACTGTAAGTTGAATTACTCCACTAAAAAGTGGTATCTTATCAAGTATAAAAATATGTATGCACACCATCACTAATTTTATCAATATTTATGCAATGGACTATTAAAAAATACGATAAACTTACCACAAACGAATTTCATAATATATTACAATTACGTATTGAAGTTTTTGTGGTTGAACAGAATTGTCCGTATAGCGAGTTAGACGGAAAAGATAAAATTGCCTATCACTTTTTCGCTTTCGCGGAAGAAAACCCAGACCAAATCATAGCATATACCCGTATTTTTAAACCTGGTGATTATTACAAAAAAGCGGCAATTGGTAGAGTAGTGGTTCACCCCAACTTTCGCAAAGATGGTTTGGGCTATGAATTAATGGTAAAATCTATATCACAGATTAAAAAACTTTTTAATACAGATGAAATAAAGATTGGGGCGCAAACTTATCTAAGAAAATTTTACAATTCCCTAGGTTTTAAGAAACAAGGAGAAGACTATATAGAAGATGGTATACCACATATTTATATGATAAAAAAATAAATAATAATTTTATGTAATTACTTCAATCTTACTTTAATAAAAGTTAATTATTATATTAAATAACGATACCATTAACAATAATTATTGATTAAATATTTATTGTTAGATAATCTTTATAAAATAGCTTATAAAACACATATTATTTGTTATTTTAGCTACCCGAATATTTTCGGTTAAATCATTAAAATATAAGCTAGAAAATGGTAGAAGACAAAGAAAAATTAGCAAAATTAAAAGCACTACAGTTAACTTTAGATAAACTAGATAAAACTTATGGTAAAGGCGCTGTGATGAAAATGGGTGATGTTGCACGTCAAGATATCGAAGTAATTTCTTCTGGCTCATTAGGTTTGGATTTAGCACTAGGTGTTGGCGGCTACCCCAGAGGTAGGGTTATAGAAATTTACGGTCCAGAATCTTCAGGTAAAACCACATTAACATTGCATGCTATGGCTGAAGCTCAAAAAGCCGGTGGTATAGCTGCTTTTATTGATGCCGAACATGCGTTTGACCGTTTCTATGCAGAAAAATTAGGGGTAGATATTGAAAACTTAATTATTTCACAACCAGATTATGGTGAACAAGCTCTTGAAATTGCTGATAATTTAATAAGTTCAGGAGCCATAGATATTATTGTTATTGATTCTGTTGCAGCCTTAACTCCAAAAAGTGAAATTGAAGGAGAAATGGGTGATTCAAAAATGGGTTTACATGCTCGATTAATGTCTCAGGCACTTAGAAAACTTACAGGAACTATTAGTAAAACAAATTGTACAGTGATATTTATCAATCAGTTACGTGAAAAAATTGGTGTAATGTTTGGTAACCCAGAAACCACTACCGGTGGTAATGCTTTAAAATTTTACTCTTCGGTTAGATTAGATATTCGACGCCGTACACAAATAAAAGATGGAGATAATGTTTTAGGTAATCGCACTAAAGTAAAGGTGGTTAAAAATAAAGTAGCCCCTCCATTTAAAACAACAGAATTTGACATCATGTATGGTGAAGGCATTTCTAAAGTTGGTGAAATACTAGATTTAGGTGTAGAATATGGTATTATTAAAAAAAGTGGATCATGGTTTAGCTATGGAGACACCAAATTAGGGCAAGGAAGAGATGCTGTAAAAAGTTTGATAGCTGACAACCCTGAATTGGCAGAAGAATTAGAAGCTAAAATAATTGAAGTTACTACAGAAGATTAAAAGGGATTACTTAAAACAACATTTCGTGTAATTTTGAGATATGAATGTTGCATTTAATATTTTAATATCAACGAGTTACCGCATACAAAAATATTAGAACTATTGTTTAAAATAAAAAACACGCTTCAACAGCGTGTTTTTTATTTTAACTTTAATATTCAGACTTTCGTATAAAATTATTTATTTGCTTTTTTAATATATTTTTCTAAAGCCATTGTCATTGATGGCGTTTCTTTAGAAGGAGCGGCGATATCAATTTTTAACCCAGCTTCTTCAGCAGCTTTTACTGTAGAATTACCAAATACAGCAATACGTGTATCGTTTTGTTTAAAACTCGGAAAATTTTCAAATAATGATTTTATACCACTAGGGCTAAAAAACACCAAAACATCATAAAAAACATCCTCTAAGTCAGATAAATCACTAATAACTGTTTTAAACAATGTTGCTTTTTCCCAATTAAGATCAAGCTCATTTAGTTTGCTAAGCATAGAAGGTTTAACTTTATCAGAGCATGGTAATAAATAAGTTTCTGATTTATGTTTTTTGATCAATGGTAAAATATCATCAAAAGTTCTAGTTCCTACGTAAATTTTTCGCTTTCTATAAACAACGTATTTTTGTAAATAAAAGGCAACAGCTTCGGATAAACAAAAATATTTCATGCTATCTGGAATAGCAATACGCATTTCTTCAGCCAATCTAAAATAATTATCAACAGCATTTCTACTAGTAAAAATTACCGCTGTAAAACTTAAGAAATCTATTTTTTGATTTCGAACATCTCTTGCAGATAAACCCTCAACGTGAATAAATGATCTAAAATCAATTTTCACTTTCTGTTTATCCATTAAATCAAAATAAGGAGATTGTTTTGCTTTTGGGGCTGGTTGTGAAACGAGTATAGTTTTTACTTTCATATTTTTTTGTTTAATCAACAAACGTTTTATAAATAACTATAAAAGGCGCTATTTCAAGGGCGCAAAGGTATAAAAATAAATAGAACAAACTGTTAAAATTTATTTTATCTTTTTTTAACAGGTTAAAGTAACGCAAAAAGAACAATATAATCACTCCAATCAAACCTAAAGTTATAATAAACTTATGAAAAGAACCCACGCTGTAATTAATTAGAATTAACAAGGGGTATAATAAGATAGATATTAGTATTAAGTTGCTTATTTTTAGGAATGTAACATGTTTTTGTTTGTCATCAATATCAAAGAGATATGCGAGGATAAATCCTAAAAAATACCGCAATGAAAAATAGCCAATAACCAATAAGTTTATTTGTGTAAAAAAAAGTAACTTATTATCCATTTTTACAAGAGAAAACTCATTAAAACTATTAAATATTAATAATGAAATGTTAAATATTACAATAAAAAAAGATACAATATGGAAATTATTTAATAAAAGTGGGTTGGTTTTTGAATATTCGGTATAATATTTTTCAGAATACATTAGTGAAAACAACTTTGAAAACCGCTCGTTATGTATTATTTTAAGCAAGGCTATTAAAATTAGAACCACCATTAAAACAATAGTAATCCAGTCACTTGAAAAAGTTAATTTTTCTAATCCCTCAAACATTTTATCTTTTTTTTACTTTTACTTTATTTCCCTGAAAACCTTCTAATAAATCATAAAATTGTAAAGCAATTCTAAAAGTAGTATTTTCATTTATTTCAATTTTAGGTACTATAAAGTTTGCCTCAAGAAATATTTTTTCTTTTCCGTTTATCGGTTTTAATACTTTTATATTAAGTGGTATTTTTTTAAGTATTTTATTCTTCATATCTTGAAAAACACCTACGAAATATACATTTTCAAAAGTAATTTTTTTATTATAAGTATTGACGAATTCAAAAGTAATTTTTTCATTACTCCCTGGTTTTAAAATTAATTCATTTTGAGCAATCAAACATTTTACATTCTCAAAAGAAAAATAATTTTGTATTTCATATTCATATATAAAGTTCTTATTTGACTTTACTAAGGGTTCTTTTGTATCCATTAAACTTCCAACAACAAATACATTTTCCTCTTGTATAGACGCTTCATGCCCCTTTAAATTATACTGGCTTTTTCTTCCTTTTAAAACACTATAAGAGTGCGTATTAATTCCGGTATAAAATTTATATAAAGAGGCATTTTGATAAGAATTTACAAACACCAAAGGCTTTCCATCCGTTTTATTTTTAAGAGGTTCGACCCATAATTTAGATAGATGTGGCTCAAGTTGTACAGGTGACAAGTTTGCATTGATCAAAAACAATCTACTAACAAATAATAAAATCAATTGTATTGTACCTAAAACAACAATCCATTTTCTTGCATTTTTATGGTCAATAAAATAACCAAAGGTCAAAATTATTAAGGGTATTAAAATTACACTATTCCATTGTGCCTGAGTTTTCGATGAAAAGGAAGAAAAAAAGAAAACAATGATAAAGCCAAAAACTATAAATTTTAGAGCCCTGTCAAATAAAGATTTTATTTTTATTTTAAAAAAAGCAAAATAAACAATTGGAAATGTCAAACCTACAATAACAAATAGGTTAATTATATACAAATAGTTATTTGAAATTTTGTACAATGTTTTATGACGGTCAAATAAATGATAGCGAAAAGAGGTAAAATCGTTTGTATATTGCCAATATAAATGTGGAAAAAATAAAATTAACCCAAATAGAGCAGCAAGCCAAAACCTTTTATTTTTTAATAAAGAAAGGTTAGAAATAACAACAAAAAAGATTACCAATACGCCTTGGTACTTACTGTATAGCATTGCTGCCATAGAGAAACCTAAAAACAGGATATTCGACAAATTTTTACGCTTTAAAAAATGCTTGTATGCTAATAGAAACAAGCTAACAAATAGCAAAAGTGGTGTATCAGGTGTTGTGATAAACCCATAAGCATTTAATAAAGCCATGGATATCACTAATAAAAAGAACAGCCATACATAATTCCATTTTTTTGGAACATCAATCACCAACCAAATGAATACCAACATAATAGTAAAACTAATGGTTGAGAAGAAACGAACACCCAACTCTCCTGTAAAGAAAAAACTACTAATTTTAATCCAAATAGCAACCAAAGGAGGATGATCAAAATATCCAAAATCCAAATTTTTAGACCATACCCAATAATAAGCTTCATCGCCTAATAAACGAGTATAATAGCTTTGTAATAAATTAATAACAAAGAAAAGAATAAGAAAAAAAACAAATTGGTATTTTGGTTTTCGCAATAAGATCATATACATTATTCTAATTACAAAATTAGCAATAAATTATTTTACCTTTGCACAAGTTAAAAAATATATATGCAAGATACTTTGGTTATTATTCCTACTTATAATGAGATGGAAAATATTGAAAATATCATTAGAGCGACTTTTTCTCAAAAAAAATCATTTGATATCTTAATAGTGGATGATAATTCACCTGATGGAACTGCTGAAATTGTTAAAAAGCTTCAAAAAGAGTATCCTAAAAGTTTATTTTTAGAAATTAGGTTAAACAAAACAGGATTAGGAACCGCTTATATTCACGGATTTAAATGGGCTATTTCGAAAAAATACGATTATATCATTGAAATGGATGCAGATTTTTCGCACAACCCGAAAGATTTGATAAGGTTGTATGACGAATGTGTAAAACATGGTGCGGATGTATCTATTGGTTCACGATATTCAAAAGGTGTTAATGTGGTAAACTGGCCTATGAAAAGAGTATTACTTTCCTACTTTGCTTCTAAATATGTACAATTGGTTACCGGGTTACCTTATCATGATGCAACTGCCGGTTTTGTTTGTTACAATCGTAAGGTTTTGGAAACCATAAATTTAGATAAAATTAAATTCATAGGGTATGCTTTTCAAATTGAAATGAAATTCAAAGCTTGGAAACATGGTTTTAATATCAAGGAAGTTTCGGTAATTTTTACAGATAGAACTTTGGGCGAATCGAAAATGAATAATTCAATCATTTCCGAAGCTGTTTTTGGAATTATAAAAATGCGCTTCAAAGGATTACCAAAAAAAGGATAACGTTAAAACAATATTTAATTGTAATAATAAAATTAGAAATATGAGTGCTGTACTTATAAAAAAAGCAAATGTAGTTAATGAGGGTATAACAAAAGTGTTAGACGTACTTATTGAAGGGGAAAAAATTTCGAGCATTGAAAAAAACATAGAAAATTATCCGGATAACACATTGATTATTAATGCACAAGATCAGTTTTTAATTCCAGGTGTAATTGATGATCAAGTACACTTTCGCGAACCTGGTCTTACGCATAAGGCCGATATAGCTTCAGAATCACGCGCAGCTGTTGCTGGAGGAATTACATCCTTTATTGAAATGCCCAATACAATTCCACAAGCAACTACACAGGATGTGTTAGAAGATAAATTTAAAATTGCAGCTAAAAATTCTTATGCCAACTATTCGTTTATGTTTGGAGGAACCAATGATAATTTGGATGAACTTATAAAAACAGATGCTAAAAATGTTGCAGGTATAAAATTATTTTTAGGTTCGTCAACCGGTAATATGTTGGTGGATGATGAAGAGGTTTTAAAAAAAATATTTTCATCTACTAAAATGTTGATAGCGGTACACTGTGAAGATGAGCAAACCATTAAAAACAATTTAGAAAAAAACATTGCCATATATGGTGAAGATATACCTATAGAATTACACCCAAAAATTCGAAGCGAAGAAGCTTGTTATATTTCATCTTCCAAAGCAATTGCCTTGGCAAAAGAAACCGGAGCCAGATTACATGTGTTTCATTTGTCTACAGAGAAAGAAACCAATTTATTTACGAATAAAATTCCCCTAGAGGAAAAACAAATTACTGCAGAAGTTTGTGTACATCATTTATGGTTCGACGAAAGTGATTATAAAGATAAAGGGAATTTGATTAAGTGGAATCCAGCTGTAAAAACAGCAAAAGACAGGGCAGGATTATGGAAGGCCTTACTAGATGACAGGTTGGATATAATTGCAACCGACCACGCACCGCATACATTTGAAGAAAAACAAAATGTTTACACCAAAGCACCTAGTGGAGGCCCTTTGGTGCAACACGGCTTATTGGCTATGTTTGAAGCTGTTAAAAATGATCAATTTTCTATAGAAAAACTTGTAGAAAAAATGTGTCATAACCCTGCTAAAATATTTAAAATTGAAAAAAGAGGCTTTATTAAGGAAGGGTTTTTTGCCGATTTGGTATTGATTGACACCAATAAAACCCAAGTAGTTAACAAAGAAAATATTTTATACAAATGTGGTTGGTCTCCCTTTGAAGGAACTAAATTCCATTCAACCATAAGCCATACTTTTGTAAATGGAAACTTAATATATGATCAAGGTAAATTTAATGATAACATTAAAGGGCAAAGATTAGTTTTTAATAGATAATGAAAAGAATAATTTATATAGTTATTTTTATATTTTTAGTGGCGTGTGATAGCAAGATAAAATATAAAAAACCAGAGAATTTGATTCCTAAAAATCAGATGATCGATTTATTGTATGACATGCATTTGGCCAACGGCGCAACCAGCATAAAAACAACAAAGTTTGATAAAGGCACTAAATATATGTCTTTGGTATATGAAAAATATAAAATTGACAGTATACAATTTGCTTTAAGTAATACATATTATATTGCAAATATTGATGAATATGAAGAAATCTTTATAGAAGTGGAGCGAAGGTTAAAAACATTAAAAAATAAATATGAAGCAAAAAGAGATACACTTTTTAAGAAGGACATGAAATCGGATAAATTAAAAAAATCTCTTGATAAATATATGAAAAAAGCAGAGTAGTAGAACTTTAGAGCCCACCTTTAGTTTGATTAAAATTTCTACCAATTTCTAAAATAACCGTTTCTATTTTTTCAAATTTATAATGTATTGCTGAGTTTAACTTTTTTGAAGTATAATAATTTTTTGCTTGTGAAGCATTGGCTGAGTTTTTAGTAAGTAAAGGTGATTTTCTAAAAACCTTGCTTATAATCCAATCTAATCGCCATATTAAACCAGTTAAAAATTTAGAAACTTTAATCTTAGGTCTCTTTTTATGTAATGCATCTGCAATTTTATTAAATATTTCTTTAAATGATAAGTTTTCTGAGATTAAAATAAATCGTTCATTTTTAATATTGCTGTGCATCAATATAACCATGACTTGAACCACATCTTTAACACCTACAAAACCAGTTACTCCTTCAGTATAAAAATTAAAACCCTTGTTAATTTTAGTAAATAAATTACTGGATCCTTTGTGCCAAAATCCAGAGCCTAATATGACTCCTGGGTTAACAATTACAACCGGTATACCTTCTTGTGATGCTCTCCAAACCTCCATTTCACCACCGTATTTTGTAATGGCATAGCCACTTTTTTGCACGGCACT
The DNA here is from genome assembly GCA_021647985.1 of Flavobacteriaceae bacterium. Taxonomy (GTDB): domain Bacteria; phylum Bacteroidota; class Bacteroidia; order Flavobacteriales; family Flavobacteriaceae; genus Lutimonas. The sequence continues at coordinate 20,076 of JAKITQ010000045.1, forward strand.
ATTCCAGTTTTCCGACTCATCAATAGCTTGATTTTTTATATTTTTTTCTATGGTTGCAATAGAACTTACATAACAAAGCTTATCCACTTTATTCGATATACATAAATTTACAATATTGGTTGTGCCTTCAATGTTTACCTTGCGCATTTTTTTGTAATAAGCAGGATCAAATGAAACAAAAGCCGCACAATGATAAACCCGTTTAACGTTTTTAAAGGCATGTTCTAAAGCAGGAATATTGTTGAGATCAGCTAAAACCCAAATAACTTTGTTAAAAACAGTATCAAAATCAGAGGTATAATAAGCAAAAATATTTTTAACCGCATTTAAATCACTTGTTTTTTGATGAATTGCCTTGATGCTATTTTCTTCTTGTAACAAATGATATAATAAATGAGAACCAACCAAACCTGTACCACCAGTTACTAAAATCATAAAGCGAAAATAATTAATAGGATTGTAAAATTTTAATTAGAGGCAATATATTTAAAATATAAAGTTTATTTGCTATTTGAACCCATTAAAAAGTTTCTTTTTTATCTTTGACAAAATTTTTAATAATGATAAAGAATTTTGTACAAGAATTAAGTTGGCGCGGACTTATACATGATATAATGCCAGGAACAGAAGAACAATTGCAAAAAGAACCAACAACTGCATATATTGGATTTGACCCAACTGCTGATTCTTTACATATTGGTAGTTTGGTACAAATTATTTTATTGATGCACTTTCAAAAGGCAGGTCATAACCCAATTGCCTTAGTTGGTGGTGCAACAGGTATGATTGGAGACCCCTCAGGAAAATCAAATGAAAGAAATTTATTAGACGAAAAGGCCTTAAACAAAAATGTTGCTGGTGTAAAAATGACTTTAGAAAGATTTATTAATTTTTCAAACGAAATTAATAATGCGGCAGAAATGGTTAATAATTACGACTGGATGAAAAACCTTTCTTTTTTAGATTTTATTAGAGATATTGGCAAGCATATTACCGTAAATTATATGATGGCTAAAGATTCGGTTAAAAACCGCATCAATGCAGAATCGAAAGAAGGAATGAGTTTTACTGAATTTACTTATCAATTGGTTCAAGGATTTGATTTTTTACATCTATACACGCATAAAAACTGCAAATTACAAATAGGAGGTAGTGACCAATGGGGTAATATAACCACTGGTACAGAACTAATTAGACGTAAAGTTCAAGGCAAGGCCTTTGCATTGACAAGCCCATTGATTAAAAAGGCAGATGGCACTAAATTTGGTAAAACCGAAGGAGGAAATATTTGGTTAGATGCTAAAAGAACCTCACCATATAAATTTTACCAGTATTGGTTAAATGCAAGCGATATCGATTCTGAAAACTATATTAAAATATTCACTTTTTTAGATCAGGAAACTATTGAAAAATTGATAATAGAGCATAAGGAAACACCACATTTACGTATTCTACAAAAAAAAGTAGCAGAAGAAGTTACGATTATGACTCACGGTAAAGGGGCCTATGATAATGCAGTAAAAGCTTCGGCTATTTTGTTTGGAAGATCAACAGCAAATGATTTAAAAACATTGGATGAACAAACTTTTTTAGATGTTTTTGAAGGGGTTCCTCAAGGGGAAATAACTAGGGAAGATTTACAAAACGGTATGGATATTGTTGCAGCTTTGAACGAAAAATCAGGTTTTTTAAAATCGAATGGAGAGGCTAGAAGAGCATTAAAAGAAAATTCAATTTCTGTAAATAAAGAAAAAGTAAAAGATGATTTTGTGATTGATATTAAAGATTTGATTGCTGAAAAATTTATTCTACTACAAAGAGGAAAACGCAATTACTTTTTATTAAAAGTAGATTAACCCGGATTATTCACCGGGCGTATAAATTTCACTACAACAATTTTAAAATTGTAGGTTGATTCTTGGTCTTAAATTTTCTACTTTTTGATTTCATATACTCTCTATTTCTCTCAAAATATTTAC
>JAKITQ010000046.1 GCA_021647985.1 Flavobacteriaceae bacterium
TACAATTGAATCGATTTTTTAGCAAGTTCGGTATTAACCCACACTCTGCTAAAAATAAACGTAAAGCCCAAGAACTATTATACTATGGAACTATTGCAGCCTAAGTTTATAACGAAGTATTGTAATAGTTAAGTTTAAGTTTAAAAATTTTGCAATAATCAAAGTTAAAATTCCGGCACATAAAAACCTTAAACCAGCTAAAAAGAAAGGTTGAATTTCCGAAACTGCAATTTTATTTAATAAATAGGTAGATCCCCAAATAACATAAATGGCAAAAAAAGCTGCAATAATGATAATTTTAGGACTTGGTTTAAACATGATATTAGAGTTAAATTAAGGATAGTATGCTTGGTATTTATCAATAATTAAAACTCTAATTCTACACCTATCGGACAATGATCACTATGTTTTGCTTCGGGTAAAATAAAGGCTCGTTTTAAATTCTTTTGAAGAGGTTCACTCGCCAAACAATAGTCAATTCGCCATCCTTTGTTGTTATTTCTGGCATTAGCTCTATAGCTCCACCACGAGTAATGATGAGGTTCTTTATTAAAATATCTAAAAGTATCAATAAAACCACTTTGCATAAACTCATCTATCCATTTGCGCTCAACAGGTAAAAATCCTGAAACGCCTTTCATTTTAGGATTATGAATATCAATGGCTTCATGACAAATATTATAATCACCACAAATAATCAAATTCGGAATTTCTTTTTTAAGATTGTTTACATATTCTTGAAATTCAACCATGTAATTTAGTTTAAAATCAAGCCTAGCATCATTGGTTCCCGATGGTAGATACAAACTCATTACAGAGACCTGATCAAAATCCAAACGTAAGTTTCTCCCTTCAAAATCCATCGTTTCAATACCAGTACCATATACCACATTACTGGGCTTGGTTTTAGAAAGTATAGCAACGCTACTGTAACCTTTTTTTTGAGCAGAAAACCAATAATGATATGGGTAACCTGCGTCCTCAAAAAGGCTTAGGTCAAGTTGCTCTTTGTGGGCTTTGGTTTCTTGAATACAAATCACATCTGGATTTGCAGCCTTTAACCAATCTATAAAACCTTTTCTTATTGCTGCACGTATACCGTTAACGTTATATGATATTACTTTCATTGTTATGATTTATTTGTTAATAGTCACAATTAATCGTTGTCTACTTTAAAACTATACTTATCTCTTAATTTTCTTCGCATTACTTTACCAGAAGCTGTACGGGGTAACTTATCTATCAAAACCAGATCATTAATTTTAAACAAAGGGTTCAAGCGATTTCGAATGATTTGTTTGGCCATTTGCAACCTGTCTTGTTTATCAATTTCGGTTACATTTTCTATATAATACACAACCAAAGCACTTGGTCCTCCAGATTTTGGTGAGATAGCAATGGCAGCCGATTCTTTAATAAAATCTAATCGATTGATAACTTCCTCAATTTGCATGGCACTAACTTTTATACCCCCTAAATTCATGGCGTCATCAGCTCTTCCTTCTGCCTTATAATAGCCGTTTTCTAAACGCATCAACTGGTCACCATGTTTTCTTAAAATTTGCCCTTTATACTTAGGAATATTTTTATAATAAACATCGTGATGATTTTTATTCAATAAACTATTAGATAAACCCATAATAGGCGGAATTAGAAACATTTCACCTTTGTTAGATATTTCATTGTTTTCATCCAGTAAAATAAATTCACCACCTAGGGCTTGTGTACTAAAAACACTTGAAATATTAGGTTGTACAAGGGTACTTGTAACATAGCCCCCTCCAATTTCTGTTCCACCACAGTATTCAATAACAGGTTTGTTATTAGCCAATTGCATCAAATATTCCATTTCAATTGGGTTGGAAGCTTCGCCAGTTGAACTAAAGCATTTTATGATGTTCCAATCCAAAGGTTCCATACACAAAGTGCTTTTCCAGTTTCTAACAATACTCGGTACAATACCCAACATACTTACTTTGGTATTTTGCACAAATGCACCAAACTCTTCTCCCATTGGAGCACCGTAATACAAGGCAATACTTGCTTTATTAATTAAGGAGGCAAAAATTAACCATGGCCCCATCATCCAGCCCAAATTGGTGGGCCAACAAACCACATCATTCTTTTGAATATTATGATGGTAATATCCGTCTGATGCACTTTTAATTGGTGTGGTATGTGTCCATGGAATTGCTTTGGGTTCTCCTGTTGTACCCGATGAGAATAAAATAGTAATGATATCATCTGGGTTTTGAATAATGGATTTGAAGTGCTTATTTTCAACTAAAAAGTCATTAAAATATATATCTTTTTCCCTTAAAGGGATATTTTCGTCACTAACCTTAATTACTACGGCTTTTGGAGCATTTGCATCTTTTATTTTTTGAAAAAGAGCTAAGGATTTACCAGATCGCTGCAACACATCCTGCGTAAAAATTACTTTGGGTTTTGTGATTTTCAATCGCACTTCAATTTCATTGGCAGTAAAACTATCGGCAATAGTTACAATGGGTATTCCAGCTTTTATACCAGCAAGATAAATGGCTATAGCTTCCAAGGTCATAGGCATATCTATGGCAATAAAATCATTGGGTTTTAAGCCAAGTTTAATTAGGCTGTTTGCAATTTGGTTTACAAGTTGTTCTAATTGCTTTTGGCTTACTTTTTCAATTTTACCGCCTTCTTTTTGAAAAATAACGGCAGTGGATTCATCTTTGTTTTGAAAACAAGCATCAACAATATTAAGTCTGGCGCCTTGGAGCCATTGTGCCTGATCTACACCTTTCGAAACATCTACTATTGACGTGTAATTTTTTCGAAGTTTTATTTCTAAATTAGAAACAGTTTGTGACCAAAATTCCGATTTTTCCTGAACCGACCACTTCCAAAAGTCTTCGTATTTTTCAAATCCATTTTTTAGCATCATTTTATAAATGTTGCTATTTTTAATTATTTTTTTACTTGGATTCCACGCAGCTTTTAGGGCCATATTAAAAATCTATTTCAGAACCTGGTTTAGGTTTCTTTTTATCGTCTTTGGTATTTTCAGAATCTAATTTTTTATTGCAATCAAGGTTGATTGATAAATTTTCCGGTCTTTCAAAATCTTCTGTACTAATATCTAAGTCCTCATCGGCGTAAGCCTTTTGCATATATAAAGCCCATATTGGCAGTGCCATAGATGCGCCTTGTCCTCGTCCTAAATCTGTAAAATGAACTGCGCGATCTTCAGCCCCAACCCAAATACCTGTAGAAAGATTTGGTACCAAGCCCATAAACCAACCATCCGATTGATTTTGTGTAGTTCCGGTTTTTCCAGCAATAGGATTTTTAAATTGATAAGGGTAACCGGTAACAATATCATCAGGATATTTACCGCTTGAGGTTCTCAATCGAATTCCCGATCCACCAGTAGTAACACCTTCCATTAAATTTATAATTGTATAGGCTATTTCTTCATTGAGAACTTCTTTAGTTTTGGGTGTAAATTCTTCTAAAATAGTACCGTTTTTATCTTCAATACGTAAAATCATCATTGGTTTTACAAACATTCCTTTGTTTGCGAAAGTATTAAGAGCGCCTAACATTTCATACAAACTTAAATCAATGGTACCAAGTGCTATAGAAGGTACTGCTGGGATATCTGATTCTATACCAAGGTTTTTTGCCAGTCGAACAACATTTTGTGGTGTTGTTTGGTCAATTAAATTTGCCGAAATCACATTAATAGAATTGGCCAAAGCACTTTTTAATGTTCGCATACCACCATAAGCTTTTTCACCGCCTGAATTTCTAGGGGTCCAATCTTCATTTAAATGGTATTTTCCTTTTGGAATTGTATAAGGGGTATTAGGATATTGATCACATGGAGATAATCCCAATTGATTTATTGCTGTGGCATAAACAAATGGTTTAAAGGTAGAACCAACTTGTCTTTTACCTTGTTTTACATGGTCGTATTGAAAATGCTTATAATTAATTCCTCCTACCCAAGCTTTTACGTGCCCGGTTTGTGGATCGGTTGAGAATAAACCCGACTGTAAAAAATGTTTATTATACCTTATCGAATCATAAGGGGTCATAATGGTATCAAAATCTCCTTTCCAAGAAAACAACTTCATTGCTGTTTTTTCTTGAAAGGATCCTATAATTTCTTTTTCACTTTTGCCACTTCTTTTCATTTTTCTCCATCGATCACTTCTTTTCATTGCAGAGTACATGGTTCTTTCTATTTGATTGAGATCTAAGTCATAAAAAGGAGCAGTTTTATTATTTTTTTGTTGTTTAAAAAAAGCACTTTGCAAATTATTCATATGTTCGCTCATTGCTTCTTCGGCATAATTTTGTAAGCGAGAATCTAAGGTCACATAAATTTTTAAACCATCGCGATAAATATTATAACTTTCACCATTTGGTTTCGGATTTTTTGAGATCCAACCCTTCATAAAGCCGCGTAAATATTCTCTAAAATAGGTTGCAGTACCATCGCTATGCCCTTCTAAATTAACATCTAATTTTAAAGGTAATTTTTGCAATGAATCTTTTACTTTATCCGAAATAAACTCATTTCTAGTCATTTGTTTTAAAACTACATTGCGTCGTTGTTGAACCATTTCAAGACGGCGCATTGGGTTATACAAAGAAGAGTTTTTGAGCATTCCAACTAACATGGCCGATTCTTCTATGGCTAGATCAATAGGTTCTTTACCAAAATGAATCCTTGCAGCCGATCTTATTCCAACAGCATTATGCCCAAAATCATACTTATTAAGGTACATCGTAATAATTTCATTTTTTGTGTACTGTTTTTCCAAACGAATTGATATAATCCATTCTTTTGCTTTTTGAATTAACCTTTTAAAAATATTGCCCGAGGCTCTTTTTGTAAATAACATTTTTGCTAGTTGCTGTGTAATGGTACTAGCCCCACCACCTTTCCCAAATTTAATTGCTGCCCTTGCGGTACCTCGAAAATCAATTCCCGAATGTTCCAAAAACCGTTCATCTTCAGTCGCAATTAGGGCATCAATTAAATTTTTAGGTAGTTCGGTATATTTTACCGGAGTACGATTTTCACGATAATATTTACCCAATGTTTTACCATCTATGGATATTACTTCGGTTGCTAAATTATTTTCAGGGTTTTCTAATTCTTCGAAAGTAGGTAAACTACCAAAGACCCCTAGAGAAGCCAATAAAAAGATAAGAAAAACGAAGGTAATCCCGCCAAAAAATATTCTCCAAATCCATTTGGTATATTTAGGTATAGTCGCTTTTTTACTTTTTTTTGTCATGCTTAATTTACTTTTTCAATTTGTAATCCAACATCGGTTATTCCATGAAGATAAATAAGACCGTCAACGCTTCTTGTTTTTCTCATGGCCTGTTGAATGGATATCTCGTAATCTCCTTGAATAGGAAAGTTCACACTGGTTTTATATTCCATTTTATTTTCTTTGATATCTGTAATTCCCGTACCCAAAAATCGACCTTCAAGTGTTGTCATTTCATATTCTAAAGTGTCAACGATTTGGTAATTATTAGGGAATTTAATACTGACAATTAAAAACAAATTACTAAACTCATAATCTTTATTATTTCTAAGATTGATATAGATATTGTTTTTACTAAGTGTATCTAAAGAGTTAATGGTGAAATTCACGATAGAATCTTTATGCCACTTAACTTGGTCAATGCTTTGATATTTGTCAAATACCATATTTTTGGTACAAGACCCTATGGATATAATAACGATAAAAAATAAAATTATTTTACCAATAAATGACTTTATTTTGGGGTATTGCATAACAACAGTTATTTATTTTTATTTGAATTGTTATTGGAGTTGCTTTTAAAGTTTTTTTGGCGTTGATTTCTGCCTTTTCTTCGTTTCTTTTTATATTTTGGTTTGTCAAATCGGGTTAAACTATCCTGACCAACGAGTTCTGTAAAGTGAGACTCTACTGTTACTTCATCAGCTATGTCTATTGCGTATTCTTCAAGGCTTTGCCCTTTTTGATTCTCTTTATTTAAAGCGATGATTAGGTTGGTTTGCTCTACAGTTAACTTGTGCCAGTGTACAGGGTTTTCTTTATAGGCATACCAAAGCCAACCTCTAAAAATATCCATTTTTTGAAAAACGGCAACTCCTTTTTCTGTTTGTAACCAAAGATCTGTTTTAGGAAAATGTTTTAAAGCATCTAAATAAGAGTTTAATTCGTAGTTTAAACAACATTTTAGTTTTCCACATTGGCCTGCTAATTTTTGAGGGTTTAATGATAATTGCTGATATCTTGCAGCCGAAGTACTTACCGATCTAAAATCGGTTAACCAAGTAGAGCAGCAAAGTTCTCTTCCGCAAGATCCTATTCCGCCTAAGCGAGCAGCCTCTTGTCTTAAACCAACTTGTTTCATTTCAACACGAATACTAAACGTACCGGCAAGTTCTCTAATTAAAAGCCTGAAATCAACACGTTCATCAGCAGTATAATAAAAAGTTGCTTTGTTGCCATCACCTTGAAATTCAATATCCGAAAGTTTCATTTTCAAACCTAATCTACTTACAATTAAGCGAGATTTTCTTTGTACTTCCTTTTCTCTTTCACGAGCCGACTTCCAAATATCGATATCTTTTTGAGAAGCTTTTCTATATATTTTTTTGACATCTTCACTTTCAATGGCCACATGTTTCTTTTTCATTTGTACTTTAACCAATTCTCCCGTAAGGGAAACAACACCAATATCATGTCCAGGTGAAGTTTCAACCGCAACGATATCGCCAATACAAAGAGATATGTTTTTTACGTTTTTGTAAAAGCTTTTCCGACCGTTTTTAAATCGGACCTCCATTATATCAAAAGGTTTTTGATTGTTGGGTAAGGTCATGTTAGATAACCAGTCGAAAACTGTAAGTTTATCACAGCTTCCAGAAGCACAGGCCCCATTGTTTTTACAGCCTAACGGCAGGCCATTTATAGAGGTTGAGCAAGAGTTGCAGCTCATAGTATGTTTATATTTTTAATTGATATTTTTTTAATTAATGATTTTAACCTAATTTTTAGGGCAAATTTTCATTTAAATTTCTACAGCATTAAACTATCAATAATTAGTAACAAAAAAATCTCAATGTAAGTTCGAAAAAAATTTAGGTAAATATACTCAATATTGCCAAATTAAAACAGTTTGCTATTTTAACTTTACACTTATAATATTTACCGGACAAGCTTCTTTGGCTTTTGTTACATTTTCTAACATAGAAACATCGGGTGATTTTAAAGTGAAAAAACCTTTTTTGTCTATGGCATGTAATAATACAGATTTGCCATCTTTTTTTGACATTTGAAATTGTCTGGGAGCTAATTCAACACAATAATTACAACCGATACATTTGTTTCTTTGCAATGTAATGATAACCATAATTAAATATAAAATTTAATTTATTGAAGTTTGGGTAATATTTTGGGTACTAAATTTTGATTTTTGGCAAAAATACAGATTTTTGTATAAGTAAATACTTAAAAATTCAATTAAAATCACGCTTCTTTAACTAAAATTTTATTTTCTTTGTAAGATGCTTTTTAAAGATATTATTGGCCAAAAAAACATTAAGAACCATTTGATACAAACTGTTGAAAACGGTCGTATACCACATGCGCAATTATTTATTGCCCCAAAAGGAAGTGGTGCCTTACCTATGGCTATAGCTTATGCTCAATATATTTTATGTAATAATAATGCAGGTGAGAACAATACTGGTAATAATGCCTGTAATTTAAAATTTGAGAAATTGGTACATCCCGATCTTCATTTTGCATTTCCGGTAGCTGCGAATGAAAAAGTTAAAAAGCACCCAGTTAGTAGCTTGTTTTTAGAAACATGGAGAAAGTTTATCAATAATAACCCTTATGGGAGTTTATTTAATTGGTACCAACAATTGGGTATTGAAAATAAACAAGGGCAGATAGGGGTAGATGAAGCCGAAGAAATTGTTAAAAAATTAATTTTAAAATCTTATGAAGGTGGGTATAAAGTAATGATTATTTGGATGGCAGAAAAAATGAATATCGCCGCTTCCAATAAATTACTAAAGCTAATTGAAGAACCGCCAAACAAAACACTTTTATTGTTGATTGCAGAAAATGAAGGGCAAATAATTAAAACGATTTTATCTCGTTGTCAAATTTTACACTTCAAGGCTTTAAGTGAGAGTGATATTAGAAATACGCTAATCATTGCGCATAGTATTGACGAAAATCAAGCTGCTAAAATTGCGCAACAATCGCAGGGAGATTACAATAAAGCCCTCCATTTATTACTTCATAATGACAATGAAACAATTTTTGAAAAATGGTTTATTACCTGGATCAGAACGGCATTTAAAGCAAAAGGTAACGCTACTGTAATTCATGATTTAATTACTTGGAGTAATGAAATTGCAAAAACAGGAAGAGAAACCCAAAAGCGATTTTTACTTTATTGTTCTCAATTTTTTCGTCAGGCCATGTTGGTAAATTATCAAGCTGGTAATTTGGTTTATTTTGAATCTGATACTAGTGGGTTTGATTTAAAAAAATTTGCTCCATTTGTCCATGGAAGTAATATTGAAGATATTAGCAAAGCCTTAGATGATGCCATATATCACATTGAAAGAAACGGTAATGCTAAAATTATTTTATTAGATTTATCTATGCAGTTGACTAGATATTTACATCAAAAGGAAACGGGTGTAAAGTAGGAAAGTTAAAAGGTAAAAATTGAAAGTAGAAAAGGGAAGTTCAAGTTTGTAATACATGATATGTGATATGTTTTCACAAGCTACAAAGCACAAGTAACGTGTTGATCTATAAGAAGTTAGTTAAAAGCCAAAAGCGAGAAGTTAGAAATGTAATTATAAAAAGTATTTGTATCTCAACTTTATTTAGGGAGTACATAGAAAAAGACGGCCATAAAGTGTGAAAAACTTCCGAGTAACACAAAAATATGAAAAATGGCATGGTTGTATTTTATTTTAGGGATACTGAATAATAAGGCACCTATGGTGTAGAATAGTCCCCCAGCCAATAACCAAATCAATCCTTTTGAAGGGAAATTTTCCACTAGCGGTTTTATAGCGAAAATGATAACCCAGCCCATCAAAACATAGGTAATGGTTGAAATTTTATCGTATTTACCAATAAAAAATAGTTTAAAAATAATTCCGGCGAAAGCCAAGGTCCAAGAAACACCAAAAATAGTCCAACCAACCCAACCTTTTAATATGATTAAAGCAAAAGGCGTATAAGTACCTGCTATTAAAATATAAATTGCCGCATGGTCAAGAATATTTAATTTGGCTCTTAACTTCGGATTTTGAGAATAGTGATATGCCGTTGAAGCAGCATACAATACAACCATACTTGCTCCAAAAATTGCAAAACTTGTAATATGTTTGGCCGTACCGTATTTTGCTGCATAATACACCAAGAGAATCAAGGCAATGACACTTAATATCAAACCTATTAGATGTGAAACCACATTGATTTTTTCCTCTTTAGGTTCATAATATGTTATTTTTTTTGGCATAAATTTATTTTATGATTTGTTAATTACAAAGATAAAACCAAAAGGGTTAAAAAAAAATTTCTATAAAAACTAATTAACTACTTTATATCTTTATTTTCATTTAAAGTGAATTTCATATTTATTTTATTTAAATTTATTGATTATTAACTATTTAAACTTTAAGTATGGGATTTTTATATTTTATTATTATTGGAGCTCTTGCAGGTTGGCTTGCCGGAAAAATTATGAAAGGCGGTGGCTTTGGATTTCTAATTAATATGGTTCTTGGTATTATTGGTGGTGCCGTTGGTGGTTGGCTTTTTGGTATGCTCGGTATGAGCACTGGTGGAGGGATTACAGGTTCTTTAATTACTTCAACCGTTGGTGCTGTAGCGGTATTATTTATTGCGGGCCTTTTTAAAAAGTAATTGTATTTTGAATAAAAGGTATTAAACCTCATCCGTCAGCTGACGGACTTGACCCAATAATAGGAATCTACCCAAAGGTCGAGGTGCCGCCATCCGGCAGGCCAATGTCAATAAGTTAAGCTTTTTTGTTCTTCCCCTTGCCCTAAAGGGAGTCAAAAAAGTTAAGCATTCAATGATTTTTCCCTTTAGGGTTAGGGTAAAAAATTATTGAATGAGAATATGGATTCCTTAACTTATTGACATTGTCCGGCAGGCAGCTTAACCAAGATCCCGCTGAAAAAAGCGGGATTAGCTCGACTTGCTAAAAAAATTGAAATTATTTTTTTTAGAGTCTCACGAATAAATATTAAAGTGATTTTTGTCGCTTTTTTATTTTAGGTTACTTTTGTTGAAAATTTAGTTGAAATGTCAAGAATACTTACAGGTGTACAAAGTACCGGAACACCACATTTAGGTAATTTACTAGGAGCCATTATTCCGGCTATAGAAATGTCGAAAGAAGCTGATGGTGAATCATTTTTGTTTATTGCCGATATGCATTCACTTACGCAAATAAAGGATGCAACAACCTTAAAACAAAACACATATAGTACAGCTGCTACTTGGTTGGCATTTGGTTTAGACCTTGAAAAAATGGTATTCTATAGGCAAAGTGATGTGCCTCAGGTTACAGAATTAGCCTGGTATTTAAGTTGTTTTTACCCTTTTCAACGATTGACTTTAGCGCATAGTTTTAAAGATAAATCCGATCGATTAGAAGATGTAAATTCAGGTTTATTTACCTACCCAATGCTTATGGCAGCCGATATTTTGTTGTATGATGCAGATGTGGTTCCTGTAGGTAAAGATCAATTACAACATTTAGAAATGAGTAGAGATGTTGCCAATCGATTTAACCACCAAATGGGAGATACTTTAATTCCACCACAAGCGAAAATTCAAGATGGCACCATGTATGTACCAGGAACCGACGGAGAGAAAATGAGTAAATCCAAAGGAAATATTATTGATATATTTTTAACTGATAAAAAGTTACGCAAACAGATTATGAAAATTAAGACGGACTCTACGCCTCTTGAAGCACCTAAGAATCCGGATACTTGTAATTTATTTTCGCTCTATCGATTGGTTGCTAACAAAGAACAAATTGAAGAATTAAGAGCAAAATATTTGGCTGGTAATTATGGCTATGGTCATGCGAAACAAGAATTTTTTGAATTACTTATTACAAAATATGCAAAAGAACGGGAATCGTACAATTACTTTATAAATAATTTACCTGAAATTGATAAAGCCCTTGCCATTGGTGCAAAAAAGGCGCAGCAAGTTGCTGATGAAGTATTGGCTAGAGTGAGAGCTAAACTAGGGTACAAATAGAATGTTGAGTTAAGAGTTATGAATTATAAGTTATGAATTTGCTGTAGGTTTGTTTTTTGAAATTTACCTTTTCTTAATTAAGAATTTTTAATTTATTGGTCTCAAAAATAGTTAAAACTATGCACTTTAGTGCATCTCGCTTTAGCTTCTAAAAATTTTTATCTTTGTGAGTATGTTAGACCAAAGAACAAATGGGTATACAGTATCAAGGTTAACGATTATTTAGAACATCATAGAAAGTCAACAAACGATAACGACAATTTTAACATTGAGTGATTACATACAGCTGACTTTAGTCAGATTTAAAAACCTATGGACTTTAAGTCCATAGTGGTTTAGTTAGAACTCAAAATTCACAACTCAAAATTCCTATGGTGCCGGATTGGGTTGTAATTCATTAATCGCATCAATTGCTTTCAAAATCTCTTCAGTTAAATGAACATCAATACTTGCTATATTTTCTTTGAGTTGCTCCATGGTAGTTGCTCCAATAATATTACTGGTTACAAAAGGTTGCTGGTTTACAAAGGCCAATGCTAATTGGGTAAGACTCATGTTATATTGTTTCGCTAATTCTTGATATTTTTTCGTTGCAAAAATGGCTTGATCACCCAAATAGGCACGCATTTTTTTCATTTGCGGGTACAATTCCATTCTTGCTTCTTTCGGACTTTCATTTAAATACTTTCCGCTTAAAGCGCCAAAAGCCAATGGAGAATAGGCCAGTAACCCAATATTTTCACGGTATGAAACTTCAGCTAAATTAATTTCAAAGGTTCTATTTAAAAGTGAATAGGCATTTTGTATGGTAATGTGGCCTTGTAGGTTATGGGTTTTTGCCAAATGTGAATAATGCATTACACCCCATGAAGTTTCGTTAGATAAACCAATTTGGCGTATTTTTCCAGCCTTAATCAAAGCATTTAAAGTTTCCAGAACTTCCAAAAAATTGTCATCCCAAGGATCGTTTGTTTGTAGATCAAAATTTCTTTTTCCAAAAAAATTGGCTTTTCGCTCTGGCCAATGTAGTTGATAAAGATCGATATAATCAGTTTGTAAACGAGTTAAACTTTTGTTTAAAGCATCGTGAATAACTTCTTTTGAAAAACCTAAATTTTCACGCATATAAATAAGTCCGGGATTTGGCCCGGTTACTTTTGTACCAATAATAAAATGCTCTCTTTTTTGTTCTTTTAACCAAGTTCCTATATATTTTTCGGTAAGACCTTGTGTTTCTACCCTACCTGGAACCGAGTATAATTCAGCAGTATCAATAAAATTTACACCTTGACTCACTGCGTAATTTAGTTGCTCATGGGCATCGGCCTCGGTATTCTGTTCGCCAAAAGTCATGGTACCTAGACATATTTTACTTGCTTTAATATCTGTGTTTGGTAGGGTTGTGTATTTCATTAATTTGATGGTTTGTTTTTTGTTTATCCGTTTAGTGGTTAATTTGTTTTATTTCTTAAAGGCAAGAATTTTACGATTACACAAAAAACAAATCAACAAACAACATTATTTCATTATTGCTTCAATACCGGGTAAAGTTTTACCTTCTAGCATTTCTAACATTGCACCACCTCCTGTACTTACATAGCTTACTTTATCTGCAAAGCCAAATTGTTTTACTGCTGCAACGGAGTCGCCACCACCTACAAGTGAAAATGCACCATCGGCAGTTGCATCTACAATAGCATTACCAAGTTCAATGGTTCCTTTGGCAAATTTTTCCATTTCAAAAACTCCTATTGGCCCGTTCCATAATATTGTTTTTGATTCAGCTATAACAAAAGAGAAACCAACATTGGTTTTTGGTCCGGCATCTAAGCCTTGCCAGCCATCAGGAATATCATTAGCAGGGCAAATTTGTGTGTTTGCTTTTTCACTAAAAGCATCGGCAGCAATTACATCTATTGGTAAATGGATACGTACTTTTTTTTGTTTGGCTAAGTTTAAAATATCTTGTGCAACATCTAATTTATCATCTTCACAGATAGAATCACCAATTTTACCACCTTTAACTTTAATAAAAGTATAAGCCATTCCGCCGCCAATTATGATGTTGTCAACTTTATCGATTATATTTTTGATTACATCAATTTTTGAAGAAACTTTTGCTCCTCCAATTATGGCAGTTACGGGCTTTTTACTATCGCTTAAAACAGCATTTAAACTTTCTATTTCTTTGGCCAATAAAAGTCCAAAATATTTGTTTTCAGGAAAGAACTGTGCAATAATTGTGGTTGATGCATGCGCTCTATGCGCTGTACCAAAAGCATCGTTAATATATATATCACCTAATTTAGAAAGTTTTTCTGCAAAATTTTTATCACCAGCTTTTTCTTCAGGGTGAAAACGCAGGTTTTCTAAAAGTAGAATCTCCCCGTTCTCTAATTTATCAGCTAAATTTTCGGTGTCATCACCAATACAATCATGAGCAAATTTAACCTGAACGCCAATTATATCACTAATTACTTTAACAATATGATTTAATGAAAATCGATCTTCAACACCATTTGGTCTACCTAAGTGCGACATTAAAATAACACTTCCTCCATCTTCTAAAATTTTTAAAATTGTAGGTTTTGCAGCTTCAATTCGGGTAGTATCGGTTACTTGAAATTCATCATTTAATGGCACATTAAAATCAACTCTAATCAGAGCTTTTTTGTTTTCAAAATTTATATCGTTTATGGTTTTCATCTATTTTAATATTTTTTTTCTTATAACTATAATATTATCAAGGAATGCAAAGGTACTAATTAGTTGGTATTTGTTTGCTAACTTATTTGATATGAATTAGATCAAAATATAAACTGCTTATAAACAGTCATTTCAAACCAATGAAATTAGGTTTAATAATGGTGTTTCCAATATTGTAGAATACCTAATTAGTAAAAACAATCTCGATACTGCAAAACTAAATCTTTCAAAAGCCAAATATGAATATATTTTGAGAGTTCAGGTTTTAGAATATTATCGAGGCATATAAAAAGTCACCCCCTGTCTGTCGACAAGGTCAATGACTTAAGTTTTTTTTGTTCTTTCCCTTGCTCTAAAGGGGGTCAAAAAAGTTAAACAGGCAATGATTTTCCCCTTTAGGATTAGGGTAAAAAATCAATAAAAGTTAAATTTCGGTTTCAAGAATATTTTATTTATTTTCTTCTTTTTCTCTAATCCTTTTTGCAATTTCTTTCCAGATATCTACATTTTTTATGCCTAAATCCGATGCATCGGGATCAAAAACGGGATCTTTACCTTTTTTCTTTTGTTTTTCATAATCCTTTAAAAGTGCCAGTGCTGGTTTTCGCAATAAGAAAATGGCAATAAAATTTAACCAGGCCATAATACCAACACCAATATCACCCATAGTCCATGCTAGTTCTGCGGACTTAATTGCCCCGTAAAAAGTCGCTCCAAGTAATAAAGCTCTAAGTACCCAAATCATCCATTTTTTTTCGTTCTTATGATCTAAATAACTCACATTGGTTTCTGCTATATAATAATATGCCATTATAGTTGTAAAAGCGAAGAACGATAAAGCAATGGCTACAAATATTTTACCAAAACCGGGAAACTGTTGTTCAATAGCCAGTTGGGTATATTCAGGGCCATAGCTTACTCCGGGAATATGTTCGAATAGAAAACCTCCATTTGGGTCAATAACATTGTATTGAAAAGTAAATAATATCATAAATGCAGTTGCAGTACAGATAAACAAGGTGTCAATATATACCGAAAATGCCTGTACCAAACCTTGTTTAGCTGGATGACTCACTTCGGCAGCTGCTGCTGCATGAGGTGCTGTACCTTGACCTGCTTCATTAGAATAAACACCACGTTTTACACCCCACATTATTGCCATACCCACAATACCTCCAAAAGCTTGGTTTGCACCAAAGGCTGAGCTGATAATTAAACTTAAGATTTCGGGAATTTCTCTAAAATTCATACCAATAATAATTACGGCAAGTAACACATAGGCAATTGCCATAAACGGAACTACGATTTCTGAAAATTTACCAATTCTTTTTACGCCTCCAAATACAATTACGGCAAGAAATATAATAATGGTAATACCCGTATAAGCAACATCTACATCAAAAGCGTTTTTAATTCCTGCAGCAATGCTATTTGCCTGAACACCAGGTAAAAATAAGGCTGTGCTTAAAATAGTAGCAATGGCAAATAAGGTTGCAAACCATTTAACACCCAATCCTTTTTCTATATAATATGCCGGTCCACCTCGGTATTCTCCGCCTTTATTTACTTTGTATAACTGACCCAAAGTTGCTTCAATAAATGCTGACGCCGAGCCTAAAAATGCGATTACCCACATCCAAAATATAGCACCAGGACCACCAAGAGCAATCGCAGTCGCAACGCCGGCTATATTGCCTGTACCAACACGACCCGAAATGGCAATGGCAAAAGCTTGAAATGAAGAAACACCATGCTCTGAAGATTTACCTCCAAACAAAAGTTTGACCATTTCCTTGACCATTCTAATTTGAACAAATTTTGTTTTATACGAATAAAATAAGCCAGATGCGAGAGCAACAAATATTAAAGCATTACTCCAAACTATTGCGTTAAGACCATTGACGAAATCTTCTACCATTTTTTAATTATTGTGTTAATTGAAATATACCGAAAGTATATTCGGGATATATTAGCAAGTAAATGTACAAATTAAAGAGAGAACTTATCTTTGCCCTAGAACGATTAATAGGGTATCAATCTTTGATTACATTCATTCCCTCCCAAGATATATTTAAATCGTAATAAATTTGTTCTTCAATATCTTTGTTAGTATCAAATATTTTTTCTTTTTCAATTGGGTTTGTTTCAACATCAATTTTATTGATAAAGAATACTTGGCCTACTTTGATATTTGATTCTTCATTTGCACTAAAAGTATGACGTTTGGTTAATTTTATATCCGCGTCCCAGCGAAATAATTTTGGATACCAAATGTCTTTATATTGTTGGTAGCTAATTACCCTTGTAAAGGTAGGGTTTCCAATTTTTAAACCAACCAAAAATAGGATGGGTTTTATAATAAATGGAACGCTAAATTTACCAGATTGTTCAATGCGAACAATAGCAAAACTCTCTCTACTAATTAATATTTTTCCTTGGTCTCTTTTATGATCGACTTTCCCCTTAGATTTAAAATTAATTGTTACGATTTGTTCTCCATTAAGTGAAGTTTCTTCACCAAAAGAATATTCATATTTTTTAAAATATTTTGGTTTTAGATAATGATCTAAGTCTCTATTAATATCTAAATTAATTACAGTCTCAGGCCCACCAAGGTCTAAATCTATATCCGTATCAAACTCATCTTCCTCAAATCCTTCTCCTTTTTTTATAGCTTTCTTTTTTTCTTTGTCTTGTTTTTTTTCATACCACTCTCTCATAAATTGAAACTCCTTAGGGTCTTCTTCCGGTTTGTACAATAACAATTGGTGTTGGTTTTTAATGGTATCTTTAGAAGAAGGATAATATGTTTTAAAAACACCCTCCTCTTTGTTGATTACCGCGCCATTTTCTACAAACTTCTCTCGGTAATATGCAATCGTTTGGTAGGCATCTTGTGGGTAATTTCCCTTTAAATTTTCTAGCGCCTTTTTAATATAATCGAGAGGGCTAAATGGACTTAAAATTACTTCATCCAATACATTGCTACTTGGCTGTAATGTAATTTTTAATTTTCCACCAACAATAGAAACTGGTATTTCAAAACTATTAAAACCGATAAAACTTACCGAAATTGTGTCTTGCCTTTTTGATTTTGGGATATAAAAATCAAACTCACCCTCTTCATTACTAATCGTTCCAATAGGGTAGTTTTTTAAACTAATGGATGCAAATGGAAGCGGTTCATTGCTTTCTTGACTCATTACTACTCCAGAGATAACACTAGTGTTTTGGGCATAGATACAAGTGCTAAAAATCAGCAATACAAAAGGAAAATATTTAAACATGTTTTTTTTGTTTTAGACGATTTAGAAATGAAAATGTTACATAAATAAGATTATCGGATTCTAAATTCGTACATGGCTACAAGTGAAACAAATAATTTTTTTAAGAATTTAAAAGCAGTTTATTCACTATTATCGACAGAATTTTAATAATCATTACATTTTAAAAGTAATTTCATTATTCACTTTTAATCAATAAATAATAATCATTTTCTAATTTTAAATATCCTTGATTATATACATAATAATAAACATTTCCTGTTTTGGTAGTATAAATTGAAGTAAAAGTATTGAAGTCGAAATTATGATCTATTAATTTTGATCTGGTCGTTTTTGTTTTCCCCGAACTGTTTAAATCGGTTAATATTTTATAATTTTTTTTAAGTCGATTATTTGTATTTCTAATTAAATTTTTGCTTTCAGAATTCACCTTATTATTGTATGTATTTCTACAATAATCACTGCAAAACTTTTTATCGATTCTACCAATAATGGGAATATTACATTCCAAACATTTTTTTGTTTTCATTTATTTAATAATCTGTTACATGACTCCAATTTTCGCCAGTTTTAATTCGGTGCAATTGCATTTGTGAAATACCAAATTGTCTTGCCAATATCTTTAATCTTGTTTTTCTGTTTGGGTCAAATAATTTCCGTTTTAAAATTTTTACCTTTTGAGCAGATAATTTAGAATTTGTTGGAATTTTATATTTTTTACGTTTTAAGATAACTGGATTATTTTCATGATGTTGAAATACTTCTTTTTGGCTTGCCCATTTTAAATTATAAAATTTATTATTTGTTTTAACAAAATCTAAATGAATGACAAAAGATTGGTCTTTAGTTTTTTTTATAAAATGCCTTGCAACTTCTTTATGTACATATAAGGTTTTTGTTTTATTTTTTTTTGTTGGAATTCCAAAAGACCAGTATTTATGTAGTAAATAACAGCTAATTAATTTGAGCTCACCGTATTTTTTCTTTTTAATTTTACCATAGTTAGAAATATAAATTGTGTAATCGTCTTTTAAATTTGGGTGATTGAATTTTTTCCATACTTCACCAATATCATTTTCAATGCATTTCATAATCAGTATTTTACACCCGCAATGTACAATATTTTAATTGAATACAAACGACTACATTCAATTACATACGAAAGTAACTATTTAGTAACCGAATCAAATCAACTGTCTGTTTCATCTTTGCAGTATCAAATCAAATCAATGAT
Organism: Flavobacteriaceae bacterium; assembly: GCA_021647985.1. GTDB lineage: Bacteria > Bacteroidota > Bacteroidia > Flavobacteriales > Flavobacteriaceae > Lutimonas. The sequence goes on from JAKITQ010000046.1 coordinate 18,570, forward strand.
TTATAAATTATAGAATATTAACCAACTTGAATAAAATCAAGTGCAAAATTAAATATCATGAATAACTTAAGAAACAGAGTACAGTTAATTGGAAATTTAGGAATGAAACCTGAAATTAAAACTTTTGAGTCAGGAAAAAAATTGGTTAAATTTTCTTTGGCAACCAATGAAACCTATAATAATGCCAAAGGAGAAAAAGTAAAGGATACAGAATGGCATAATATAGTAGCCTGGAATAAAACAGCAGAATTCGCCGAAATGTTTTTAGAAAAAGGAAAAGAAGTTGCTATAGAAGGTAAATTAACTACACGTTCTTGGGAAGATGAAAAAGGAAATAAAAAATATATAACCGAAATAGTGTGTAGTGAAATTCTCTTGTTAGGAAATAAGGGATAAACATTAGTTTTTAAATTCTGGGTTCAAGAATTAGTTTCTTTATAATCATTAAATAATTAGATTCTTCCTCTTAAAAATCGAACTGTAATGAGAAATGAAATTTCAATTTCAGATGTAATCATCACAAATAATATATATTTTATTAGAGGTCAAAAAGTAATGTTAGATCGTGATTTGGCAAAACTATATAATGTAGAAACAAAAGTTTTTAAACAAGCTGTAAGAAGAAATATAAAACGTTTCCCAAAGGATTTTATGTTTGAATTAACAAAAGAAGAATTTAAAAACTGGAGGTCACAATTTGTGACCTCCAAAAATGATAGAAAGGGTTTGCGATATACTCCATTTGCATTTACAGAACATGGAATAGCAATGTTGTCAAGTGTACTTAAAAGTGATAAAGCAATTTCTGTAAACATTCAAATTATTAGAATTTTCATAAAAATAAGAGTTGTTTTAACGGATTCTCTTCAACTACAACAGGAAATTGAAAAAGTCAAAAGAAAACTATCAAATCAGAATAAAAATATTGAATTGATTTTTGATTATTTAGATCAACTTCTTGATAAAAAGTCAAATCAAATTCGCAGAACAAAAATTGGTTATAAAAAGTAGAATTACGTAACTTTGAATCATGATTACTTTTCAAAAACAAATAAATTTAAAACCATATGCAAGGGGTTTTCATTTGATAACAAATACTATTTTACAAAATATCTCAGAAATAGAAGGTATAGAAATCGGTTTACTACATGTATTCATCAAACACACTTCTGCCAGTCTTACTGTTAATGAAAATGCAGATCCAACAGTAAGAACAGATTTTGAAAGTCATTTGAATAAAATGGTTCCAGAAAATGCACCGTACTATATTCATAATTATGAAGGTTCTGACGATATGCCAGCTCATATAAAATCTTCGTTAATGGGTGCTTCAGTGCAAGTTCCAATTTCCAACGGAAAATTAAATTTAGGTGTTTGGCAAGGAATTTATCTTTGTGAACATAGAAATAGTGGTGGCTCCCGTAAATTGGTTATATCAGTTTTTGGTAATTAATTGTAGAAGGGTTAACATGTTGTGAGTTTAGTATCTATTTTGACATCTCCAATTAATAATTTTATTTATTTCAATAAAAAATTAATTTTTCTTACTGTGTTTTTCAACATAAGCTGTTACATAACTTCTTTTGGGGTCATTGTATTTTATATATTTCACCGTTCTAAAACAGAATTTATTGTGCTGCGAAACAAGTAAATAGCAACTTTAATTTTGTGAAATACACCTTTGTTTTACATGAAAAATTATTTTAAATAAATTTATACATTCTAATTTCTCTAACCTAGTGTATTGATAGTAGCGCTTCCCTTCAATAAAATATTTACGCTACTTAACATCCCATGACAATCGCTGTTGGTCAGTCAGCAATCTTGATTTCAACAGTTGATAGTCCAATTCTTGAATACTTACAGACTGATCAATGGCAAGACAGGCCGCTGTAGCGGCAGATTGCCCAAGTACCATAAATACAGGTTCCATTCGTATCGAGCCAAAAGCGATATGGGTAGCACTAAGGCAAATTGGCACAAGCAAATTAGTACATTCTTCTTTTTTTGGAATTAAAGACCGGTAACTTATAGGATAAGGTTCCTTTACATGCGCCTCTACATTGCCTTCATTCTTTACAAACCCTTCAGCATTCACATACCTTTGTATATTATGCGAATCCATACCATAAGCTCCCATACCAACAACATCTTCCACCACTTCAAGTCCTTCACAGTTGTACTGGGTCATAACGTATTCACCAATCATTCTTCTTGCCTCACGAATGTATAATTGTTGCTGCCAACCATCCTGACTTTCAAACTCATCTTTGCTTGTTCCCCATTTTGATACTTCATCCCTTATATGCTTTGGCATTCTTGGATGATAAGCCAATGTCCACATCAATCCTTTATGATAATCTTTGTGCCTTTCTATAATCTTTTCTCTTTCTTCGTAAGTGGCTTCGGGATAATCATAATTCTGGCCAATAAAATCCGTCGAAAAGCCTGTACAATTGTTTGTATCGGTTTTTCGATTGGGCATTTTGGAGTTTATCCAAGGAAAACCTTCTTCGCCTGCTTCATAATTTCTTAAGAGTAGCTCATAGTCAAGGTCATTATAGTTTTCTGGTTTTTCGAATAGAATTCTATTTTCAGGATGATCCGTCAAGCACATTCTAAAACAATAGGCTTGTACTTTATTATCCCCTGCCCCTTCTTCACCTGGTCCATCTGGATCGATATATGGCAGTAACCCACTAGTAGAGTCTCCTTTTACTATGTATGGATCTACTCCATCTACAAAATTATGGTTATGTGCATTATAGGCAAGAAGACCTGTCATGGTAGTATCAATCAGTACAGTATTTACACCGTTCATGGTTTCTTTATATGTAGCATTAGATTCTCTACCTATGGCATAACTAACCTTTGAAGCGGCCATTAGGTCACCTTCATAAGTAGCATCAATAAACATTTTTCCATGGTACACTTCTCCTGACAACATTTTAATAGAAATAATTTCACCATCAATTTTTATGACACCATTTGTTCTATCTAACTTTTTATTAAGTACCACATTGACTTTTTCATTCTTGATAAAATCTCCATAAACGCTTAAAGCTGCTGAAGGCTCAAATGTCCACATAGAGTTTTCCTGCTTTTCGGTCCTGGTTTGTCCGCCATCCAAATAATTTTCCTTTTTCTGCCATTTCCAGTTATCAGGGTTATTATAATATGTTTTGATTCCTTCATAAAATTCACGAGAAATCCCTCCTATTGCCGCTTTATTGCCAATATCCGTTTGACCAAGACCTCCAGTGCTTAAACCTCCAATCCTAGTACTTTGTTCAATTAAAATGACTGATTTTCCCATCCTTTTGGCTTGAA
>JAKITQ010000047.1 GCA_021647985.1 Flavobacteriaceae bacterium
AGCTTTTTTGTTCTTCCCCTTGCCCTAAAGGGAGTCAAAAAAGTTAAGCATTCAATGATTTTCCCCTTTAGGGTTAGGGTAAAAAATTATTGAATGAGAATATGGATTCCTTAACTTATTGACATTGAGCTACAGGCAGGAAGGAAAATTAATAGCCCCATATATTATAAGGTCTTACAGTGTTTTTTAATGGACGGTGATACGTTGAATACGCACTAAGAAATCTTTAGTATCAATTCTGCACTTTAACAAAATTTTAACATTTATAAATTCGATTATTTTACTCTAAATAGCCAAAATTCATCCTTAATCGAATCTAACTTGGTTTCATGGCATGATTGGATAAACCTAATATACCTCAAATTACAGCTTCATCATTTAAGTTGTTTTATTTAAATTGGTCAGACAGTGTCTGACCAATTTAAAAACTATTATTTTTTAAAAAAAAAAATCTATATATTCAGGAATCTTAGTTCCTAAATAGTATGGTAAATTCATCAGAAAATATGGTGTTCCACCAGGTGTTTTAGTTTCTTCTATGCTAAATTCGCCTGCATACATTCTAATTGCATAAGGATGGTTGGCACGTTCCATAAACTGATGTAGAGACTTTAAAGAACCAGTGCTTCCCGATTTTATTTCGATTGGAATAACTTTTCCTTTATGGGAAATGACCAGATCTACTTCAGAAGTGGCTTGTCTTTTTTCTCGTACCCAGAAGTTTGTTTTTTTACTACTGATCGTATTTAATGAAAGGATTTCCTGTGTTATTAAATGAGGAATAACTGCACCTTTAAAAGCCGTACTTAAATCATGCATACCTAACATTTGTGCTTGAATATCTAAAGCATGATTCACCAACCCTGTATCCAAAAATTGAAGTCGGGGAGATTTTTTTAAATCAGATTTAATTGGAGGTTCCACATCTGTTGTTGGGTAAATTAACTGAATGATCTTAGCCTCATCCAGATTTCTCATCGCTTCGCCTACCTCCCTGGATTTATAATTTGAATTACCAAAGTTTTGAAACTTAATACGTTGATCTAAATAGAGATGCGCGGTTGATATGATGTGTTTAATTACTTTTCTTTCCGTTTCGTTGGTAGTATATTTCTCAACATCATTTTTATAAGTACCCCAGATACTTTCATATATTCTTGGTAAATCACTGATGTTTTGGTTTAATATATAGGTTTTTATAACCTCTGGCATGCCTCCGATTATCGCATACCTATTAAACAGATCTAACAGAATTTTATGAGCAAATGGTTTTACCGGAATATGATTAAGTTGTTCCAATGCAGTTTTATGATCTAAGGCCAACAGATATTCACGAAAATTTAAAGGATACATATATAAGTATTCAATTCTTCCTACCGGAAAACTCTTTACTCTATGCATAGCAAATTCTAATAAAGATCCTGCTGCAATTACATGTAATTCTGGTAATTCTTCATAAAAATATCTTAATAATTGTATTGCTTTAGGTGATTCTTGAATTTCATCCAAAAATAATAGTGTGTGTTTTATTTCACTTGAAGAAATATTATTTGATAAGAAGAGGGATTCAATGATAATTTTTACATCATCGAAATCTTCAAAATATCTACGATGCTCTGGCTTTTCAAGATTTATTAAGATACTATGCTTATATGTTTTAGAAAATTGTTCTACCAGAGTTGTCTTACCAACCTGTCTGGCACCTCTTAAAACAAGAGGTTTCCTATTTTTATGACTTTTCCACTCTAGTAAATAATGTAATATATGTCTTTTGAAATTCAAAATATTTTTATATAATGTAACAAAGTAAGGGCAAATATAATAATTATTTGTAACAATGTAAGGGGTGTTTTATTAATATTATATACCAAAGTAAGGGTGGAATTTGTTCCTTATGTCCTGATTGAGTCTTAAATAGTATCAAATCTTGTACAATAACAAAAGGGTTAAACAAATCAAAAATGTCAAAATAGACAATCGTGTTCTTTGCTATTACCGAAATCAATTAGATAGATACGATAGTGACCTAACTCTTTTTTTGGCTATGATATATTCTACAATTTACTCTATATCTACCTTTGATTTTTTTTACTTCTTTGATGTCTAAAAAAAAACACAAAATAAAAACGAAAATCCTTGCAACCCATGGTGTTGCAAGGATTTAAATGGAGACTAAAAAGTGTTCTAGTGGAGCTACGGGGATTCGAACCCCGGACCTCTTGACTGCCAGTCAAGCACTCTAGCCAACTGAGCTATAACCCCAATTTAATTTTTCTCCATCTTCTTCCTGCAGCAGATTTATAGTATTTTTCTCTAGTCCTAGCCTCAATTCTTGTTTTAAATTCTTCTACATGAACCAAATTCCATTTAATGTATGCTTTTGTTGATTTTACTCGACCTAAATTATGTGTTTTTAATCTTTGCTTTACATTAGTCGACATGCCAATGTAGAACTTTTTAAAATTTTCACTGTATAAAATATAAACAAAATACATTTACCCTTTTGTACTCGAGGTTAACCAACTGACCTGCCCGAATGAATTCGTTCAGGCGGGGCTATAACCCCGGTTAATAATAAATAAAAACAAATTACGACAATCCTTTTAAAACTAACAAGGGAATATTGCTATCAAAATCAACTTTTTTTACTTTGTCATTTTGCCATAATTTTTTAAAGAATCCTCTTTTTCTTCTTATAACGCAAATCATATCAGGGTTTTCTTCATGTAAAAATTCGAGTACACCTTGAAAAACAGTTGCATTATTGGTGGGAATTAAGGTGTTGATTAAACTACTTAACTTCTCATTTAATGCCAATTCTGATGCATCTAATTTAGGTGTTTTAACCTGTAATAAATTAATGGTTGATTTAAAAGTATTTTGAATTTTAACCAACAAATCTAAAGTAGTTAAAGATTTGATTGATCCGGATTTGATAGTCATTAAAATTTTTGAGATTGGTCTAAACTTTGCTTCAGTTGGAATAACTAAAACAGGTACCTCTGTATCTTTAATGATATTCCCAGCAATTTTACCTATAAAAACAGACGCATCAGCCATATCATTTTTTGTTGAGGTTATTATCAAATCAATGTTTAACAATTTTATTAATTGTTTTAAAGTATCTATTATAGAATGCCCCTTTAAAGTACTTGAAATTATTTCAACATTTTTTACTTGCACATTTTTTACATGACTTTTTAAAATTTCTTTGCTGTCTTTTTGTAAAAGATTATCCATGTTTACAAAAGAGCCACTTACCTTTGAACTGCTGTAGATATGAACCAAGTACACCTTTGCTTCAACCTGTTCGGCAAAATCTATAGCGTATTGTAAAGTGTTCACTGCATTTTCATGATCTCCTATTGGAACTAAAATGTTTTTCATGATGATTTGATCTAATGATTAGGGATGTTTTTTGTTTTAAATAAAAATAACTTCTGAGTATTTACTCAGAAGTTATAGATATTAGTTTTGTTAATACCTGTAGTATTCCGGCTTGTATGGTCCGTCAACCTTTACGCCAATATATTCGGCTTGATCGGGTCTCAATTCGTCTAATTCTACGCCAATCTTTTCTAAATGTAAACGCGCAACTTTTTCATCTAAATATTTAGGTAACATATATACTTTATTCTCATAATTTTCAGGGTGTAACCACAATTCTAATTGTGCCAAGGTTTGATTAGTAAATGAGTTACTCATTACAAAACTTGGATGACCTGTTGCACAGCCTAAATTAACTAATCTTCCTTCAGCCAATAGTATAATTTCTTTGCCATCAATGTTATATTGATCTACTTGCGGCTTGATTTCTATTTTAGAATTGCCATAATTATCATTCAACCAAGTCATATCAATTTCATTATCAAAATGACCAATATTACAAACAATAGCTTTGTCTTTTAAGGCTCTAAAATGACGCTCTTGTATAATATCTTTATTACCTGTTGTGGTTATTACAATATCCGCTTTAGCGATTACATTGTCCATTTTCTTTACTTCAAATCCTTCCATTGCGGCCTGTAGGGCACAAATTGGATCGATTTCGGTTACAATTACTCTCGCACCAGTTCCTTTAAATGAAGCAGCAGTACCTTTACCCACATCGCCATAACCTGCAACAACAATAACTTTACCAGCCATCATAGTATCGGTTGCACGACGTATAGCATCAACAGCACTTTCTCGACATCCGTATTTATTGTCAAATTTAGATTTGGTAACAGAATCATTTACATTTATTGCGGGAATTGGTAAAGTACCAGCTTTCATTCGGTCATATAATCTGTGAACACCAGTAGTTGTTTCTTCCGATAGCCCTTTAATATCTTTTACGAGTTCTGGATATTTATCTAAAACCATATTTGTTAAATCACCACCATCATCTAAAATTAAATTTAATGGTTTTTTATCTTCTCCAAAAAATAAAGTTTGCTCAATACACCAATCAAATTCTTCGTCAGATAATCCTTTCCAAGCATAAACCGAAACTCCAGCGGCGGCTATTGCCGCAGCAGCTTGATCTTGTGTAGAAAATATATTACAAGAGCTCCATGTTACTTCTGCACCAAGAGCAATTAAAGTCTCTATTAAAACCGCAGTTTGTATGGTCATATGCAAGCAACCGGCAATTCTAGCACCTTTTAAAGGTTGTTCATCTTTATACTCTTCTCTTAAACTCATTAAACCAGGCATTTCCGCCTCAGCCAAATGAATTTCTTTTCTGCCCCAATCGGCTAAATTTATGTCCTTTACTTTAAATTTTACGTAAGTTGATGTTTCTGAACTCATAATAATTATATTTGCTTTTAGGATGCAAAAATACAAAATACCTATGAGAAAATAATGCCTATTTACAAAACCATAAAACCGAATCAAAAAACAATTATTTTTGTTTGGAAAATTGATGAATCTTATAGTGATTTACTACATACTGTTGCTTTGAACGATTTAAGTAAAAAGCGTTTAAACGGAATGAAATCAGAATTGCATCAACGGGGCTTTTTAAGTGTAAGGCATTTGTTAAAAGAAGCGGGATATACTGACTTTGATTTGTATTATAATAGCTATGGCAAACCTCTTTTGAGAGATGGAAAACATATTTCTATTACACATTCATATCAATTTTCAGCAATAATTGTTAGTGATAACGATGTAGGAATTGATATTGAAAAAATTAGAGAAAAAATTATAAGAATAGGTAATAGGTTTGTAAATACAAATATCGATTCACTTTCAAATGAAGATATGGTGAAACAACTCACGGTAATTTGGTGTGCAAAAGAGGCCATGTACAAAACTTACCCCTATGGCGGTTTGAGTTTTCATGATCATATTGCTATGGATCCTTTTTTGTTTGCAGAAAAAAAATCAACCGGTAGAGTACATTTTGGAAACTGGAAAAAAGAATATGATGTGAATTTTATGTTTTTTGATGAAGGTTTTACCTTGGTTTATGTTTTGCCTCATGTTAAAATTAAGGGCACCTCTATTAATTCATTTCTTTCAAAAAACAAAGAGAATAAATGAGGTGCGAGACATATAGCCTTAGCTATTTCAATAAAAAATTGCCGAAGCAAATTGTTTGTTACCTTTGTTCCCTGAAAATTTTGATGTGAATTAATTAATAGAGACGCCCTTAAATAACTAAAGTTAATGGAAAAAGTTTATGACAAAATATTATATGCAAAAAAAAAGGGTAAAAAACTACTTGCCATATTATTAGATCCAGATAAATTGGAATTAAGCCAAATTGCTGAAGCTGCAAAGAAATTAAACAACAATAAGGTAGATTTTATTTTTGTTGGCGGAAGCACTGTTAAAAACGGAATTACTGACTTATTTGTAAAGGAGTTAAAAAAATCAACTATCATTCCAATAGTTTTGTTTCCAGGAGATTATAGCCAAATTACGAAAGAAGCACACGCTGTTTTATTTCTTTTTTTACTATCTGGTAGAAATCCGGAATATTTAATTGAACAGCAAATTAAGTCAGTCCCTTTATTAGAAAACACCAATTTAGAAGTTATTTCAACAGGTTATATTTTAATTGAAGGAGGTGTAGAAACCGCCGTACAAAAAGTGAGTAATACACAGCCAATTGCACAAGAAAATATTAAAAAAATTGTCAATACTGCCTGTGCAGGGATGTATTTGGGAAACAAATTAATTTATTTAGAAGCAGGGAGTGGAGCCAAAAATGTGGTGAACAAAGCAGTTATAAAAGAGGTTTCAAATAAAACTAATATACCCATCATAGTTGGTGGAGGGATTCGCAATCAAAAACAACTTGAAATGGCCTATAAAAATGGCGCAGATTTGGTTGTAATTGGTACTGCTTTTGAAGAAAATAATCAAGTATTAAATAAAATTTTAAAAAATGAAAGTATCTATTGATATTTCTATGTACCCGTTGCATAAGGATTTTGAATCACCTATTAAAACATTTATTAAAATTCTTAGAAACTCTAATTTTCATACAGAAGAAAATGGTTTAAGCACACAAATATTTGGTGAGTATTTAGAATTTATAAATACCCATATAGACAAAGTATTACTCCAAGAAAAAAATTGTGTTTTTATGCTAAAAATTGTAACAGACGATCGCAGCCACCATGAACCAAATTATTGATTATTTATTTGAACAATACCAAAGCTATGAAACCAAAAATATTGTTCTCGAAATTATTGCGGTGATATTCGGATTTTTATCTGTTTGGTATTCTAAAAACAATAAAATTTGGGTATTCCCAACGGGTATGATAAGCACTTCCATATTTGTTTATTTATTGTTAAAATGGGGTTTATTGGGAGATATGATGATTAATGGTTATTATTTTATAATGAGTATTTATGGATGGTATATTTGGACAAGAAAAGTAGACGCAACACATGTAACTCCTATAAGTAGAACAACAAAAAAAGAAAAAATTCAATCTGTTTATATCTTTTGCGCAACACTTCTATTCGTTTTTGTGATATATAATTATTTTGATAAATGGACTAGTTGGACCGCCTATGTAGATACCTTTACAACGGCGATTTTCTTTGTGGGTATGTGGTTGATGGCTAAAAGAAAAATTGAAAATTGGATCTACTGGATAATTGGTGATATAATTTCTGTACCTTTATATTTATACAAAGGCTTTGCATTTACAAGCTTTCAATATTTAATATTTATTTTTATTGCCATATCTGGTTATTTAGCATGGAAAAAATACCTCAACAAGCAACTGCAAACCTTGTAAAAATTGTATTATTTGGGCCTGAATCTACAGGTAAAACAACGCTATCCAGGCAATTGGCCAGGTATTATAATACAGTTTGGGTTAGAGAATATGCCAGAGAATATTTACAAAATAAATGGAATAATGAACGTTTAACATGTCAACATGAGGATTTGATACCCATTGCCGTGGGGCAAATGAAATTAGAGAATGATCTTGTTAATAAAGCTAATAAAATATTGATATGCGATACCGATTTGTTAGAAACTAAAGTATATTCTGAAGCTTATTATGGTGGCTTTGTTGATCCCGAATTAGATAATGCAGCTTTAAAAAATCAATATGATTTATATCTGCTTACCTATACAGATACACCATGGGAAGCGGATGATTTACGTGATAGACCAGAACAAAGAGAAGCAATGTTTAAAGCCTTTGAAAATGCTTTAATAAAATATAAAAGGCCTTATATTACCTTGAAAGGAGGCACAAAAACTAGACTGGAAGACGCTGTAATTGCCATTGATCAGATATTAGAAAATAGAAAAGATTTGGATTCCTTTTTAGGATAAATGAATAGTATTTATTTTACACTTAAATGAACAAAGAAACCCTTCAAAGAGAATTCAACTTCAAAGCCATCCGCTCTAGCGGACCTGGAGGGCAACACGCAAATAAAGTAGCATCAAAAGTAGTTTTAACCTTTAATCTAGAAAACTCAAAGGCGTTTACCAAAGAAGAAAAAGAGCTACTTTTTGTAAAATTAGAAACTAAATTAAGCAAAGATAATACTTTGGTTTTATCTGTAGAAACCACAAGAAGTCAGCATAAAAATAAAGATATTGTTATAGATAAACTTTTCAAAATCATATCAAATGCGTTAAAAACTTCAAAAAAAAGAAAAGCTACAAAACCAAGTAAATCCTCCATCGAAAAACGTTTGAGAAAAAAGAAAAAACAAGCAATTAAAAAGTTTTCAAGAAGAAATCCAAATCTGGATTAATGTGTTTGTATAAATTTATACAATATTTTATGTTTTATTAGATAATTCATACGTAAATTTACAGCGACTCGGGGTGCCTGTTTAAACAAACAAGCTGAGATGATACCCATAGAACCTGAACAGGTAATGCTGTTTAGGGATTCAAATTCTTCAGGTACATTTTATTTATTCCGAAATTTTTAATAGTAATTATTAAAGCCTAAGGGTAAATTAAATGAAAAATAAGACTTTATTTATTTTAGTGTTTTTAATTGGTGTAGTTGCAATAGCACAAGAAAAGGGTATTGTTAAAGATACCATCAGTTTAGATGAAATATTAGTAAAAGCAACACGAATTTCTGAGAAAGCACCATTTACACAAAGCAATTTAACCAAAGAAGAAATTGAAGAAAGAAATTTAGGTCAGGATATTCCTATTTTATTAAACTTTTTGCCTAATGTGGTTACTACATCCGATGCAGGAGCAGGAATTGGTTATACGGGCATTAGAGTTCGTGGTAGTGACGCCACTCGGGTAAATGTTACCATTAACGGTATTCCATTAAATGATAGTGAATCTCATGGTGTTTTTTGGGTGAATATGCCCGATTTTGCTAGTTCTACACAAAGTATGCAATTACAAAGAGGTGTTGGCTCATCAACCAATGGAGCCGGTGCTTTTGGGGCCAGTTTGAGTTTGTCAACTAATGGTATTCGTGATAACGCTTTCGCGGAAGTTGCTCTGTCTGGAGGATCATACAATACACTAAAAACCAACATACAGTTCGGAACAGGAGTTTTGGAAAGTATTGGAGACTTTAAGGCTGAATTTACGGGGCGGATTTCGAAAATTCAAAGTGATGGTTATATTGATAGAGCTTCATCTGATTTAAAATCGGCTTACCTTTCAGCAAGTTTTTTTAATGAAAACACCATGATTAAAGCCATTGCTTTTGGCGGAAGTGAAGTTACTTATCAAGCTTGGTATGGTATTGATGCAGAAACCTTAAAAATAGATAGGACATATAACCCTGCAGGTGAAATATTTGATGATTCAGGCAATCTTACTGGTTTTTATAATAATCAAGTTGATGATTATAAGCAAGATCACTATCAATTACATTTTAATCATAATTTTGGTAACGAATGGGTGGCAAATTTGGCTGTTCATTATACTTATGGTAGAGGTTTTTTCGAACAGTATAAAAATGATAGAGATTTTGAAGATTATGGTTATACACCAATTACTGTAGATGGTACATTGGTAAACACAACAGATTTGGTACAAAGAAGATGGTTGGATAACGATTTTTACGGAACAACTTTTTCTCTCTTAAAGAATTATGATAATTTAAACTTAATTTTTGGTGGAGCATATAATATATATGAAGGAGACCATTTTGGAAAAGTAATTTGGGCACAATTTGGAAGTAGTATGATTGGCGATAAATTTTATGAAAATACAGGAATAAAAAAAGATTTTAATATTTATGCGAAAGCCGACTATGCAATTAATGAAAATTGGAATGTTTTTGCCGATTTACAATACAGAAATGTTGATTATAAAGTAACAGGTATTGACGAAGGGCCATCTGTTATAGATTTTAAAGACAAGAATAATTTTATCAATCCTAAACTTGGGTTGAATTATTTTACCGATAATAGTAACTTTTATTTATCATATGCCAAAGCCAATAAAGAGCCTAAACGAGCAGATTATTTGGCTAATAACGACGTAAAACCCGAATCGTTAGATGATTTTGAACTAGGGTGGAAATATAAAACAGATAAATTTTTGCTAAACACCAATATCTACTACATGTATTATAAAGATCAATTGGTATTAACGGGTAATTTAGATGATGTAGGAAACCCAATTGCCAATAATATTGGAAAAAGTTTTCGATTAGGATTAGAAATAGAATCTGCTATAAGCATATTAAAAAACCTACAATGGCAGCCTAATTTGGCTTTGAGTATCAATAAAAATATTGATAAATTTGCCGAGTTTGATGGAGAATTACAAGATTTTGACAATACAGATTTATCTTATTCTCCAGCAATTGTAGCAGCTAGTAATATTGTTTATCAACCTATTAAAAATTTTAACATTAGTTTTTTATCTAAATTCGTAGGAGAACAATATATGAGTAATATTGAGCACAAGAACTCAAAACTAGATAGTTATTTTGTAAATGACATGTTGGTAAGTTATGAATTACAAACTAAAAAACTATTTAAATCAGTTGTGTTTAGTGGAATGCTAAACAACATATTTAATGTTAAATATATTTCTAATGGGTATTTCTATACTTATGATGATACTTGGTCTGACCCAAATAAAGTAACTACAATTACAGGAGCTGGATATTACCCTCAAGCAGAAATAAACTTCTTGCTCGGAGCAACTTTAAAGTTTTAATTAATCTATTTTACCAATTCTATTTCTCTACTTCTAAATTATTTTTTTCCCAATTTAAAAAGCCTCCTTGTAGGTCATAAACTTTAGTGAAGCCCATTTCTTCTAATTGTTTTGAAGCTTTTGCACTTCTTTTTCCACCTCGACAATAAATATAAATTGCTTTACTTTTATTTAATTTGGCCATATTTTTAGCAAAATCATCATCAAAAAAATCAATATTTGTAGCATTTTTAATATACCCTTCAGCATATTCTTCAGGAGTTCGAACATCTACCAATTGGATCTCATTATTTTTCTCGTTTAAATCTTTCGGAGAAATAAGAGATACAACTTTTTGTTCTTGACTTACCGCACCAGTAGTAGTATTCGTGTCTGATTTTTTGTTTTCTGCGCAATTTATAACGCTAAAACTTAAAATTAATAAAAATGCAATTTTTGTAGTAAATGATTTCATTTTAGTTTTTTTTATAATTGTTTGGTAAAATTAAATAAAAAAAGGGAGCGTTTCACTCCCTTTTAAATCTATTTTTATGTTTTTACAATATTGTTGTCGGACAAACAAAATCGGTTAAAGGTGCATTGGTTTCTTTAATATCGGTAAATCCACCTCGAACATCTGTTACATTTTCAACACCATTTGCTTTAAAAATAGATGCAGCAACTAAAGAGCGGTATCCAGATGCACAATGTAAAAAGTACTCTTTTTCAGAATCAATTTCAGCAAAGTTGGTATGGATAAAATCAAGAGGAAAATTTTCTACACCAACAACGTGTTCTGACAAATATTCAGACTCCTTACGCAAATCTAAAACCTTTTCCATAGTTCCAGCGGCCAATAATTCAGCAAATTCATGACCAGACATAGTACCTATTTTATCTACCTGATAACCATGATCTATCCAGTTTTTTATTCCCCCAAATAAATATCCCAAAGTATTGTCATATCCAACTCTTGAAAAACGTGTAGCTATTTCATTCACTCTGGTTTCATCTTCAGCAATAAAGATAATTTTTTGATTTATATTGGTAATCAAACTCCCAACCCATGGGGCAAAACTTCCATCTAAACCTATATACCAAGCTCCAGGAACAGTTCCTTCGGCAGTGTAAGTTTCTTTAGAGCGAGTATCAACTACTAAAATATCTTTTTGTTCACTCATTTCTTTAAAAGTGTCAGCATCAAGAGGTGTTGTTCCTTTGTGCAATATTTCATCAATACTCGTATTGATAGATTTATTCATTCTCACATTATTTGGAAAATATTGTGGAGGTGCTTTTAATCCGGTAGTTACTTCTTTAATAAACTCTTCTTTGGTCATATCAGCACGAAGTGCATAATTGGTTTTCTTTTGATTACCAAGGGTATCAAATGTTTCTGAGCTCATGTTCTTACCACATGCAGAACCGGCACCATGATTAGGGTATACAATAATATCATCTGGTAAAGTCATTATTTTATTTCTTAATGAATCGAACAAATGACCCGCTAAATCAGCTTGTGTAAGATCGGATTTTACTGCCAAATCTGGGCGACCAACATCTCCAATAAATAAAGCATCTCCTGTGCAAATCCATGGAGTATTCCCTTTTTCATTTGTAATTAAATATGAGGAAGATTCCATGGTGTGACCTGGAGTATGTAATAATGTAATTTTTCCTTTCCCTAATGGGAAATCTTCACCGTCTTTACCGTTATAAATATCATAATCAGCCTTAGCACCTGGGCCGAATACAATTTTAGCACCAGTTTTTTGAGCTAAATCATATTGACCAGAAACAAAATCAGCATGAAAATGAGTAAGAAATATGTATTTTATTTCTGCATTATCAGCTTCTGCCATTCTCAGGTAAGGTTCCGTTTCTCTTAAAGGATCTATTATTGCAGCCTCGCCATTCGACTCAATATAATATGCCATTTCGGCAAGACAACCTGTAAATAATTGTTCTACTTTCATATTGTTATGAATTTGTTAGTTAAACTTTTTTCTATTTTCTCAAAAATATTAAAACAATAATTAATAATTGTAACTGTTGTTACCCTGGTAATAAGTGTAGTTAGTGATTGGACTGTTTGGTGTATTCTTGATATGAATACTTTTTAGGCAAATCAAAACACATTTTTTCAAAACTTACAACAGCCTCGTGTATACTCATAAAGCAATGATCATACCTAATTTTTTTCATCAATCCCGATTTTGCCAACGCGTCTCTAACAGGCCCTTTTAATCCAGTAAAAGCGACAGCTACATTTAAGTTGTTGAAATAATCTAAAATTTCATCCAACGCATAAATTGCACTACTATCCAAAGCATTTAAACTTTCTCCATCAATAATTAAAAGTTTAAGTTTATCACCTTTAAAGGTACTAAATTCTTGTAATTGATCCTTAAAGTAAGTAGTGTTAGCAAAATGCAGTTGGGCATCAAAGCGAACAATCAAAATTTCTTTGTGAATAATAACATTTTTAAAACGTTTTATACTTCTGTAAAAATGGGTTTTTGGAACATTACCTAAAATAGCAATATGTGGTTTGGTAGACTTGTAAACCAACATGGTTATTGATAGCACAACACCAGTTAACACACCTTCCTTTATACCAACGAAAATGGTCATTAACAAAGTAACATTAAGGATAATAAGATCTCTAAAATTATAATAGACCAATCGTTTAGGCATGGTGAAATCCAATAAGCCAAATGCTGCTACAATTATAATAGCGGCTAATATAGTTTTAGGCAAATAATAAAAAGCAGGAGTTAAAAACATCAAACTTAAACCAACAATAAAAGCGGCTATTAAAGACGCCAATGGAGTTTTTGCACCTGCCTGATTATTAACAGCGGTTCTTGCAAAACCAGCAGTAGCAGGATAGGTTTGAAAAAACGAACCTATTATATTACTAAAACCCAAGGCTATTAATTCTTTATTTGGTTTTACTTTATAATCATTGTGTTTTACTTCTATAGATTTGGCAATTGAAATGGCCTCCATAAACCCGATTAATGCCAAAGTAATGGCAAGACCAGATAATTCACTTAATAATTTTTGATCAAAAATTGGAATTTTAAAACTTGGTAACCCTTTTGGAATTTCACCCAAAACATTGACACCGTGTTCTTTTAAATTAAAAATGTAAACAATAGTGATTCCGAGAACTACAACAACCAAGGAGGCGGGTATTTTTTTAAAGTATTTTTTAATTAAAATAATAACTATTATAGATAAACCTCCCATTAGAAATGATTGCCAATGCATAGTTTTTACATGTACAACAATATCGGTGATAATTACATGAAACAAGTTGTTCCTGCTTATATCGATGCCTAATAAATTACCAAACTGATTGATACCAATAATAATTGCAGAACCAGAAGTAAAACCACTAATAACTGGTCTTGATAAAAAATTCACCAAAAAACCCAATTTAAAAAACCCAAAAAGAATTTGAAAAAAGCCAACCATAAAGGCTAATAATATAGATAAAAAGATAAAATTTTCAGATCCGATCGTCGCCAAAACTCCAATTCCTGAGGCAACAATTAAAGAGTCCATGGCAGCTGGACCAACAGCCAATTGGCGTGAAGTACCCAATATTGCATAAACTATTTGCGGAATCATGGCAGTATATAAACCATAAATAGGAGGAAGTCCAGCAATAACTGCATAGGCAATTCCTTGAGGAATCAACATCACTCCAATGGTAATTCCTGCAAACAAATCCCCTTTAAACCAAGATTTTTTATAGTTTGGAAGCCAATCTAATATTGGCAAATGATTTTTTAATTTCATTATTAAACCACTGATTTTATGATTTGATTTATTGCAAATAAAACTTTTTCATTACTCGTAGCAATGTTCATTCTTATAAATAAAGACCCTTCTCTTCCAAACCAATGTCCAGCATTTAAACCTATGCCAGATTTATTGGTAACATGTGAAAACATTTCTTTTGAATCACTAAATATTCCCCTCAAATCCAGCCAAACTTGATAAGTTCCTTCTGGCTTAATCAGTTTAATTTTAGATTTGGATTTTATCAATTCTCTCTCAATTGAATTTACATTATTTTCAATTATTTTATTTAATTTTTTTAACCAGGTATTTCCTTTTTTATAGGCTGTTTCTATTGCAGTTCTTGTCAAGGCATTGGTTCTTCCAAGATTGTATTTTTTAAATATTGTTTTCACAGAACTTCTTAGTGCTTCATTGGGAATAATTGCTATTGAGTCAGAAATTCCTGCTAAATTAAAGGTTTTGGCTTCAGAATGACAGACAATTATTTTATCCCAATCTTTTAGAAACTTTAAAATAGATGTAAATTCATTATTGTAAAAGACAATATCTTTATGAATTTCATCAGCGATAAGAATTATATTATTTTCTTTACAAATGTTTACAATTCTTTTTAATTCCTTAATCTTCCAAACTCTACCAACAGGATTATGAGGATTACAAAGAATCATTATTTTATTGTTTTTATCCTTGGCTTTTTTTTCAAGATCTGTAAAATCTATTTGGTAACACCCATTTATTAATTGTAAGACATTTTTAGTTACCCTTCTTTTTGTATTTCGAATAACATCTCTAAACTCCATAAAAACAGGAGGTTGAATTATTATTCCATCCTTTTCGGATGTAAAATTTTCGATAATTATTGAAATAGAAGTAGTTATGCTAGGACTGAAAATAATGTCTAATGGGTTTAAGTTTACCCCATATTGGTCTTTATACCATTTCTTTTGGGCTTCAAAATAGGATGAAGGTTTGTATTCGTAGGCCAAGCTGGAATTAGAAATACGTTCGATCAACGCCTTTTGAATTGTTGGATCTATTTCAAAATCCATATCGGCAACCCACATCGGTATGGTGTTTGTATTACCAAATAAATGTTTTAGGGTATCAGGTTTAGATTTTGTTAAGGGTAATTGATCCAGTTTTTTATCTAATAGCATAATTTAATACAAAATAATTCCTATTAAGAGAGAGAATTTGAATAAAGGTACAAAAATGAAAAATATAAATGAGGAGCAAAAAAACAAATAAGTTAACATTCATAAAAAATACGAGCCGTACAGTTTTCACAAATTGATTTATCTAGTTTTTTATAAATTTCATAAATAGCGGTTTTTTTATCGGGATAAAAATGCTCTTCGCCAATTTGATCTCTAAACCCACCTTTTTTAAGTATTTGCTGGCTAACAATTTTTAAGCCACCAAAATAAATTCCACCTCCTCTTTTTTGCCATTTATAAGCTTCATGGCTCAACCAAGTAGCACCAGCTAAATCTATAAAATTTATTCCTTTTGCAACAATTAAAACATGTTTTACCTCTCCCTTTTCATATAAATGATTAAAATAATCTGATACAACTTCTAAAGCCCCAAAATAAATAGAGCCATCAATTCTAACAATTTTTAATTGTGGACAAACTTTAATATTTGAATCTCTAATAATATTGATAAACCTATGATTTTTAGAAGTACCCAATTCGGCAATATTTGGCCTTGCAGTTTTTTCTAAATAGAAAAATAAAGATAAAGCGATACCAGAGAATAATGCTGTTTCTAATTCAAAAAATAAAGTTCCAAAAAGTGTTGTACCGAGAACAATTATTTCCCGACTACTACTTATAACCACTTGTTTGATGTGATGAAAATCAATTAAATTATAACCAACTAGCAAGATTATTCCTCCCATAGCAGGTTTTGGTAAATATGCCGCATAGTTAGAAAACACCAATAAAACGATCATTAAAAAAAAAGCTGCAAAAATTGCTGACATTGGCGTTTTAGCGCCTGCTTGTTTATTTACACCTGATCGGGTAAAGGAACCAGACCCCATATAACTTGAAAAAAAACTAGCCATAATATTAGAAAGCCCTTGCCCTTTAAATTCTTGATTGGCGTCTATACGTTGGTGAGAAGTTAAGGCAATTGACCTTGCAATTGCAACAGCTTCAATTAAACCTAGTAGTGCAAGAGTAATAGCACCACCACTTAAATTACGAATATTGGTTAAATTTAATTCCGGCATTCGAAATGGAGGTAAATTTGATGGTATTTCACCAACAGTTTCTATACCATTGGATACTCCTCCTAACAAAATGGCTAAAAAACTACCTAGAACCATTGCAATTAGCATATAGTATCGAGAGAGAGGTTTAATAAACTCTCTTACAATAATTGCTATCAATAGGGTACCAATAGCAACAGAAAAAACATACCAGTTGGTTTCGGAAATATTATTAATAATGTGTTTTATGATATTATAAAAAGAACTTCCCTGTGGAACGTCGAGACCAAACACATGCTTAAGTTGTTTAAAACCAATCAATACACCTGCTCCGGCAGTAAAACCAATGATTACCGAATGAGATACAAAATTAACTAGTTTCCCCATTTTGGCCAATCCCATAGCCAGCTGAATAATACCAGCCATAAAGGTCAAAACCAAAGTAAGGGCTACATATTGCTCCATATCATTTGCAGGGTCAACAAATTTACTGATGGTAGCGAAAACAACAATAGAAATGGCAGTAGTTGGACCGGAAATTAAATGATAGGAAGAACCAAACAACGCCGCAATTATTGGTGTAATCATTGCAGTATAAAATCCATATACTGGTGGTAAACCAGCTATCATTGCAAAAGCAACCGCCTGTGGAATTACAATAATAGTCCCTGTAATGCCCGCAATTAAATCATCTTTCCAAGATTTTTTTGCTAAAGGCAGCCAATTTATAAATGGTAGTAATTTGTAAAGCATATGTAAATTTAAGTATTTATATTAATTGGAGACATCATAATTAATAAGATATCGTATTGCTTTTATTTTAACCTTTAATTATTTCAAACTTACATATACAATTCAATGTATGTAAATTTAGTATCATTTTTTATTACCTATTTGGGTAACAAATGCTTTTATTAACAATAAAAATAGAAATAAAAATAAATATTAACTTATATAGCTATATATCAATGATATAAAGAATTATATTTATAGGTGTTTAAAACAATAATTGATGTAAATTTGCACTTCAAAATTTAAAAAATATATTATGAAAATAAGTAAGAAAGTAAACAGAGAAATTAAACAACCAAAACAACCTACCATAATGAGTTTAAATAATACTAAGCATATTCTTTGGAATGAAAGAAGAAGGTTTGGAGTTTAAACTTATTGATTAATTAGTCTATAAGCGAGAAATTTACTAAAAATTTCTCGCTTTTTAATTTTAAAATAAACTATTTCCTAGATTTGTCACATAATCGTTTAATAATTAGCAAAATTACTACTATTTTTTATCCTCTTTAATATAGTATGTAGACTCGTCGGGCTTAAAAGCTCTTTTAAACCATAAAGGTCTTCTTAAACCGTCAGGGCCAGGTGCTGGTCGTGTCATCGCGAGCCATTCTTTAAATATTTCATGTGATTTATTGGTATCCACAAAAATATCTCCATAATTCTCTCCTTCTCCAGGTTTTTCAATTCTTACTCTTTGATGCCATGTATGCATACCACTTATAGGATCAGGGTGTACAGCATGTGTTATATTTTGATGTACGCCACCATCTTTCCAAAATATTCTTTTAGAATCTTTATCACTTGATTCGAATGGTTGGATACCCGATTTGGTACGCATTCTCCATTCACCTTTTTTACTATTATCAATATCTACCGTATTGGTTGCCCAGCGATTTCCTGTTTGATCTTGCTCTCTCCTCCATCTTCCAATATGGTGTGAACAGGCAACAACTCCTGGTTTCATGGATTGGGTTACCCAAACTTTATCAATAAAACACCCAATATCTGTATTCATTTTAACCAAATCACCTGTATTGAAATTCCACTTTGCAGCATCATCTGGGTGCATCCAAATCGGATTCCTATTCGAGATCTCTACTAACCATTTTGCATTTCCAGATCGAGTATGTATTAATGTTGGCAACCTAAAAGTAGGCACCAAAACATATTCACCCTTGCTTTTATCTAAAACATCATTGTGAATATGACTTTTAATATAAGTTGGTGTGGCGTATTCTGGCCATTTCCAATCTACCATCGTTTGCGAATAAAATTCATTCTTACGAGAAGGAGTTGGAAAACCAACCATGGCTTCTCCATTGATCATTACACCAATATCTTTCCCGTTTTTACGGATAACACCATTGTTTTTATCTACCTCAGTATCTTTGAGTTGCTCTTCTTTAAGAAGTGTTTCATTTTTGTGATATGATTCACCTTTTTCTATTTCAAAAGCACCATACTTAGACATGTATTCTAATTCGGTTAAACCCTCCTTTTTAGCAGTTTCAGGTAATCCAGGAACACGCTCAAAAATATATTGGTAATACTCTTCAATAGTAATTTTTTCTCCAGGTCTGTTTGGCGATTCAAAATGTTTACGAATTCCCATACTGCCGTCAGGGTCAATTCTCCAGCTCAATTCAATCCAAAACTCATCTTCTTCCCATACTTCCCCAGGGTTTGCTTCATAAGTATATTCCACAGGTTTTCCATTTCTTCTTGCCGCTTCTCTTAAAACTGGTTGACGAAAAGCCACCCAAGTTCCTCCATGCGTTGCATAAGAATTAATATCATGTCTCTCAGATGCTAATCCCATTGGTAAAACAAAATCGGCAAAAAATGCAGTTTCATTCCATGTTGGAGTCATTGCAGTATGGAGTCCAAATTTATCTTCATCCATAAACATTTCCATCCAGGTAAATCCGTCAGGGTAGGTCCAGACCGGATTAAATACCCTTGAAAAATACACATCCATTTTCCCTCTACCAGCCTTTAAAAAATGAGGTAATAATTGACTCATTTCAAAAAATGCCAAAGGATATTCTTTAGGAAAATGCAATTCATTCCATTTCTTTTGTGGTTTTGGATTATGAGGTACAGATGGTTTAAATTTATTCCATGAATTAGGAGAGGTTCCTCCTTTAGCACCAACTGCTCCAGTTAATACCGTTAAGAAATGCAAACATCTTGCTACAGCCCAGCCACCTAAATTAGAAGCCCCAGCACTTCGCCAGTTATGTGATGCAAAACGCTCACCTGCTTCACCAATTTTAATTGCAATTTCTCTGATCATTTCAGCTTTTACACCCGATTCTTTTTCTGCAAATTCTGGAGTAAATTCTTTGTACTCATCAATCATTGCAGCGATGTAATTTTCAAAGGTCACTTCCTTATCCGCATGACGGGCTTTTAAATATTCTTGCCAGTTGGTCCAATTTTCTAAATAGTCACGATTGTATAATCCCTCTTGTAAAATAATTAAAGCCATTGCTAATAAAACTGCAGCCTCAGTACCTGGGTAAGAAGGCATCCAATAATCACTCATAGAAGCTGTGTTAGACAAACGGGGATCCATAGTAGCCAATTTTGCTCCCTTCATTTTCCCTTCGATAATACGTTGGGCATGCGGATTAAAATAATGACCCGATTCTAAATGGGCAGAAATCAATAATATAAATTTTGCCTCGGCATGGTCTGGTGAAGGCCTATCGTAACCATACCAAATATTGTATCCAAAACGAGCTCCTGAAGAACAGATATTGGTATGTGAATTATGACCATCAATTCCCCAGGCGGGTAAAACCCAATTCATAAATCCCTCTGCTCCTGGTCTTCCTACATGGTAAGCAATTTCGTTATGTCGATCTTCTTTCAAGGCCTTTCTGATTCTCGCAGAAATGGTGTCTAAAGCTTCATCCCAAGAAATTCTTTCCCAATCACCGCCACCGCGTTTTCCTTTTCGCTTTAGCGGATACAAAATTCGATCAGGATCTGTTAATTGGTTAATTGTTGCGGGCCCTTTGGCACAGTTTCTACCTCTACTTCCAGGGTGGTATGGGTTACCTTCAAATTTTTTAACTTCACCAGACTCTTTATCAATAAATGCAGTTAATCCACAAGCTGATTCGCAATTGAAACAAGTTGTTGGAACAATTTGGTAGGTTTTTTTTTCTTTTTTTGGCCAAACTTTTGGATCATACTCTACCCAATTATCCCACTTTTCTGGTGGAGGAAAATTCTCATACATTTGAGCAACTTCTTCATCTGTAAATTGACGCATATCACCGTCAAATTCTTGGTAGCCTTCTTTGTGCAGATTAGGAATGATGCCTATTTTTTCTGCTATATCTTCTATAAATGATGCTTTTTTATATCCCATCTTATTATTTTTTCGATTAATTCGAGTAGTTCAATTTTTCCGATTTCCAACAACGGGAATGAACTATTATAATTGATTATTTAATTTTAGCTCTAACTGTACCAATTGATTTTACTATTATTTTTAATAATTCTTCAGATTCATCATACGATTTTTGCCAAATATTTTGTGATTCAGGTTTAATTTCTATAATTAATTCAATGAAATACATTGTTTCGTCTAATTCTTCTTCTACTATTTTTAATTTATTTAAAAAATCCTTTGCAGATTTGGCTCTACAAGCAGCTCTATAGTTAGCCCCTACAGAACTTGAACACCTGATTAATTGATTTTTATAATCTTTGAATTCATTGCCGGTTTTTTGACAGTTTTGCCATACCATTATTGCAATACTTTTTGTCCGCTTTTTTAGTATTTCTTTCATTTTTAAAATTTAAATCGAATTAATCATAAATCGAATTAATCGGATTAATTAAGCAAGTGGTATTCTTTGCGGTGCTTCAATCCAAATTTTTTCAGTGGCATATATTCCGATAAGAACGAACACAGCCGAAACTACTACAATCATAGGGCTAGGTGCAAACAATAATAATATTAAGGGTAAAATATTTCCAACAAGTACTACTCCAACCCAAAATAGATTTTTATATCTTCCTTTTACAATCATTTCTACAACTGTATGTGCTGCCGTAGATGGGTGTGTTATAGTTAATTCGGTAATCATGGTAAATAAATTCACAATTAAAGCTATTATTAAAGTCGTTTTGATTAAACCAATCCAACTATCTAAATCAATTAATAATCCTACAAAAGCAAATATTGCAGCTCCAGCCATAATACTATGTACTAACATATGTAAAGGTAAAGTAGGGCTTTGCCAAAAATCTCTACCTTTTGCTTGGGCGAATAAAAATGCAGTATAAA
>JAKITQ010000048.1 GCA_021647985.1 Flavobacteriaceae bacterium
CATATTTATTAAATTAGGATCGTCAATAGAAACACCTGCCCAAGCTTTACCTTTGTCGGTAGAAAAAGTTTTTCTCATGGAAACAGCACCGAGCATGGTTCCTTTTCCATCGCCTAAAGCGGTGATATTAAATTCATTACCATTAATAAATTGCTGTACAATGATTGGTGTACCCCACTGGGCTGATATTTTATAAAAATAGGAGATAGATTGTTCTAAGGAAGTAGCAATATAAGCATCGTAAAATTTACCTTTTATAACCACCGGAAACTCAAAATCTTGTAATGTTTCTTCCAATTCTTCTACAGTAAAAACCGTTTTACTTTTTGGTACTTTGATACCTGTTTTATCACCAAATTCATTCAAGACGCCTTTTAATCTTTCTTCAAATTGCTCTTTGGAAGGAATCAACATTTTGATTCCCATTTTTTCAAGAATTGGTTTGAGTTTGATAAATGTCATTAATTCTGCATCAAAATTTGGAATTAATACATCTATGTTTTCTATATGCTGAATATATTTTAACCTTTCAAGCATTGCATCAAAACCTGTATTAGGTACTGGAATTTGATATACTTTATCCACAAGATCATCCATGTAAATACCAGGTTCTAATATTTCATATGCCAAACCTATTATTTTAACATTATAAAATTCACTTTCTTTAAGACCTCTTATGACAGCAATTCCAGGGCCAGGACTATCAATCGCATTAAGCCCAGTTACAGCTATAGTTATGTTTTTTCTATTTTCCATTATTTTTCTTCAAGTAAATTATATTGATTTACCATACTCAAAAAATCATCTAGATCTTTTTCACAAGTAATAGAATCAACATCATAATTTTCAACTATAGAAGTTCTTATTTTTTCTAAGGAAGTATTAGTTTTTAACTGTTTTAAAATAGAAATACCTAGAGGATTTGTAGAAAATGAGGTCCCTATTTCTGGATTAAAAATAAATCCACTTTCACTAATTGCTATGTTATTCTTTAGTTTCATAAATATGATATTTGTTACACAATGTGTAAAGTTAAGTGGTTATTTTTGTACCTTAAAATATTTTTGATTAATGAATCAAACTATTCTTTGAATTGACCATTCTAATCGATAAAGTAAAATATGAACGATTATTTTTTTGTAAAATCGGGTTATAAAATCCAAAAAATATTAATAAATGAGATTATCTATGTGGAAAGCATGGGTGATTATATTCGTTTTTATTTAGAAGATAAAAAAGTAGTTGCTCTTTTGAATTTATCAAAGGTCATTGATTTATTACCCAAAGATAGTTTTATTCAGGTTCATCGATCTTATATAATTAACTTAGATAAAATCAATTTTATTCAAAATAATATCATAAGTCTGGGGCAATATCAATTGCCAATAAGTAAAAGTCGTAAAAAGGAATTAATGGATTTTATCAATTCAAAATTATTATAATCCTGATTCCGATTAAAATTTAATCGAACAAATCTGAAGATAAATAACGATCACCTCTATCACAAATAATAGCAACGATAACACCTTTTTCAATTTGTTGAGATAATTTAATCGCTACTGCAACAGCACCGCCACTACTCATTCCTGCAAAGATACCCTCTTCTTTTGCTAATCTTTTCGTCATTTGTCGGGCTTCATCTTCACTTACTTCAATTACGGTATCCACTTTTTTGGCATTGAAGATCTTGGGTAAATATTCTTTTGGCCATTTTCTAATTCCCGGTATTTTAGATGTATCTGTTGGTTGTGCACCGATAATTTGAATAGCTTTATTTTTTTCTTTAAGAAAAGTAGAAACCCCCATAATAGTACCAGTGGTACCCATTGCCGAAACAAAATGTGTTATTTCTTGATTAGTATCATGCCATATTTCGGGCCCTGTAGTTTTATAATGCGATTTCCAATTGTCTTCATTGGCAAATTGATCGAGCATAAAAAATTTTTCATTCTTTACTTTTTTCTCTGCATAATCTCTAGATCCTTCAATTCCCTTGTCGGCTGGTGTAAGTGTTACTTTAGCACCATAAGCCTCCATGGTTTGTACTCTTTCTTTGGTAGAGTTTTCGGGCATTACCAATTCTATATCCAAGTCAAATAAACCAGCTATCATGGCAAGAGCAATTCCGGTATTGCCACTGGTAGCCTCAATAAGTTTTGTTTTTTTACTTATTTCATTTCTCTCTAAAGCAGACTTTATCATATTATAAGCCGGCCTATCTTTTACACTACCTCCAGGATTATTACCTTCAAGTTTTAAAAGTAAAGTTACATTTGGGTTTGCAATTAAATTTTTAGCAATTACTAAAGGTGTATTTCCAATACAATTTAATATATTTTGAGATTTCATTTGTTGTAAAATTCTGTATTTGAGTTGGATAAATTGGTGTTTTGATAAACTTTTTTTATTTTTAATTTGGTTTCTGGCTTGTGATAAACTGTAGAATTTGGAGGTACAGAAGTAGTTAACCAAACGTTACCACCTATTGTACAATTTTCACCAATAATTGTATCGCCTCCTAAAATGGTAGCACCAGAATAAATGGTGACATTTTTTTCAACAGTAGGATGTCTTTTTGTATTTTTCATTTCTTTAGAAACCTGTAAGGATCCCAAAGTAACACCTTGGTAAATCTTAACATTATTCTTAATTATGGTAGTTTCACCAATAACAACACCAGTACCATGGTCAATAAAAAAAGGAGAACCAATTGTTGCTCCAGGATGAATATCAATTCCGGTTAACCGATGTGCATATTCACTCATCATTCTGGGTATAAGAGGCATTTCTTGCTGATTGAATTCGTGACTTAATCTATAAACAGCAATTGCAAAAAATCCAGGATAAGCTAAAATAACTTCTTCCACACTGTTGGAGGCAGGATCATGTTTATACAGGCAATCAGCATCGTAATTTAATTGCTTTAAAATTTCGGGTAAACGAATTAAAAACTTATTCCAAACAATTTCATAATCAAAATTTTTCATTGTACAGGCGATATCTGTAATTTCCTGAAAAGATTTTGTCAAATGACCAATATTTTCTTTCATCGATATATTCGTATCAAAAAGCGTATAAAAAAGGTCATTGGTAAAAGATTCGGTTTTAGATTTTAAGCTAAAATCTAATTTAAATATTTGTTTATTTTTTCGAATACTGTTAATAATATAATCTAATTGCATGGTTTTATAGATTCTAATACGTTAATAAAATTTTTGAGATAGGATACAGGATGTAAATTGCTTTTAACAACAACAGATACAAGAAAAATAGAATTTCTTAAAACTGAGGACTTGATATTTTGATTGGATCAAATTCATGATGTACAAAGTTAATATATTATATGATCAAACAGACGAAAAACAAAAATACAAATTACAAACTAGGTAAAAATATTTTTTTTAAAAATAGTATTATCCATTAAATGGATTTATAGACTTCATCAAACGGAATTCTAAATCGAGCACCAAAAACACCTTCAGGGATTCTAATACCACAAGAAACAACCATATTTATTTCAGCACCAAAAGGCAGATTTAATAGTTTTTTAATGCGAAGTGTATCCGTGCCTTCCATGGGGCAAGTATCATATCCTACGGCATCCATGGCTAGCATAAAGGTCTGTGCGGCCAAGGCAGTACTTTTATGTGCAACGATGCGCATATCACTATTTCTTCCCTGACGGTAAATGGGTCTAAACAAGCCTATAAACCAGTAAATAATGTATTTTAACCAGCCAAAAATTCCAAGAAAATCAAAATAAGTAATAGGTATAAGCTTGGTGTAGTAAGTGTTTGCAAATTTTTCTCGTCGGTTATAATCTTTAGGGTCTTTACCACCGGCAACTTTGTTGATATGCTCTAAATTCGCTTTGGCTCTACTTCTCCAAAGATCTTTTCTCACAACAAAAACAACCATTTGTTGTGCCGTTTCGGCAGCGCTTTGATCAAAACAATAATTAGCTAATTTTTTTAATTTATCAGATGAAATTACATGGTGAAATTCCCACAATTGCATATTGCTGCTATTAGGTGCTAATGTAGCTTGTTCGATACACTGTTTTACAATATTGGTGTCAATAGGTTTGTTAGGATCATATTTTCTTATAGACCTTCTGTGGTTTACAACTTCCTCAAAGGTTTTATTATCTTGTGACATAAAGTGTTATTTTAATTAAGAAAAGTATTTTAGAAAAAATTTAATTGTTTTTAACTTACCCTTATACGGGGCGTATTTTAAGGGTATGTCTAACCAGTTATACCTTCTAGTTACACCTTTGCAATGTGTAAAAGTATCAAAAGAAGCTTTACCATGATAGGCTCCTATCCCACTATGCCCTACACCTCCAAAGGGTAAGCGATGATTGGCAAAATGTACAATGGTATCATTAATAACACCACCTCCAAAAGAATATTTAGTTATCATATTTTTTGCAAAGGCATTATTTTTTGTAAAAACATAAAAAGATAAGGGCTTTTCAAAGTGTGAAATTATGATATCAATTTCTTCAATAGAAGTGTAGTTTAAAACTGGCATTATAGGTCCAAATATTTCATCCTTCATTACTTCGCTATCCAAATCAGGGTTGTTTAGTAAGGTAGGAGCAACATACAAATCTTCTTCCATTGTTTCCCCTCCAAGTAAGATATCTTCATTAGAAAGCATCAATTGCAAACGCTTAAAGTTTTTTGAGTTAATTATTCGAGGGTAATCATTAGATTTTTGAGGATCTTTACCATACGCATTTTCAACTTCTTTCTTAAAATGTGCTACGAATTGTTCTTTTACACTTTCGTGGATTAAAATATAATCTGGAGCAATGCAGGTTTGCCCGCCATTAATTAATTTACCCCAAACAAGTCTTTTAGCAGCTAGTTTAATATTGGCACTTTTATCAATAATACAAGGGCTTTTACCACCTAGTTCTAAGGTGGTTGGCGTAAGGTTGTTGGCTGCTGCCTTGGCAACTATTTTACCAACCTGTACACTTCCTGTAAAGAATATATAATCCCAACGTTGTTCTAAAAGTTCTTGAGCGACCTTAACATCTCCTTCAATAACCTTAACATAATCCTCATCAAAAACTGTTGCGATTAGGTTTGCAATTACTTTGCTTGTATGCGGTGTGAGTTCCGATGGTTTTAAAACAATTGTATTGCCACCAGCTATGGCTCCAATTAACGGTGCTATAGCCAATTGAAACGGGTAATTCCATGGTGCAATAATCAAAACGCTTCCAAAAGGTTCTTTGTAAATTTTACTCCAAGAAGGAAAATTCAAAAGGCTAGGTAAAACCGTTTTAGGTTTTGCCCATGCATTTATATTTTTAATAATTAAATCTATTTCGGCTAGTACAATACCTATTTCTGTAGCATAACTTTCAAAGGCTGATTTTTTAAAATCTTTATAAAGTGCCTCGGTAATTACTGCTTCATTTCTTATAATTTCGCGTTTTAAATTTTGTAAAGATTTTTTTCTAAATGCAATATTTTTGGTTTGTTGATTTTTGAAGAATACTTTATGATGGTGAATTATTTTAGGTATATCCATAGTGCATTATATCGAAATCTTAAATATTTAAATTCCTCTTGCATCAAAGATATACATTTGTAATAAATATACAATTTTATATAATGGTAGATTGACCCAATGAGATGTTTTCAGTTGGGTGCATCACATTTTTTTTATCAATAATATATTCTGAAATAAATTCACCTACATCTGTAGTGCGTGCGAATTTTTTTGTTGCATTCAAATCAGGAGTAGTAATATTATATTCTATAGATTGATCCACAGCGCTTCTAATCGCATCAGCTTCTTCGTGTAAATTAAAATGTTCTAACAACATAGCAGAAGATAATATAGTGGCAAGCGGATTTGCAATATTTTTCCCTGCATGTTGTGGATAAGAACTATGAACAGGTTCGAATAAAAAAGCATTATCTCCAATAGAAGCAGAAGCCGATAGACCTATAGATCCTGAAATAACACTAGCTTCATCGGATAAAATATCTCCAAATAAATTTTCTGTTAAGATAACATCGAATTTACGTGGGTTTATAATAAGTTGCATGGCTGCATTATCTATATGTAAAAAGAACAAACTTACTTCTGGGTATTCTTCTGCAATTTTTTTAACTCTTTTTCTCCATAAACGAGAGGTTTCCAAAACATTAGATTTGTCAACCAAAGTCAATTTTTTTCGTCTAGATTTTGCTGCTTTAAACGCCAAATGAGCTACTCTGTCAATTTCTTTTGCCTTATAATAACATGTGTCATACGCAAAACTGCCATCATCCGCTGTTTTTTTATCGCCATAATAAATACCACTACTCAATTCTCTATAAATAATAAAATCTGTATTTTTTATTACCTTTTCTTTTATAGGTGATTTATGAATTAGCGGTAGGTAGGTAGCTATGGGTCTAATATCTACATATAAACCTAAACTTTGTCTCAGTCTTAATAATCCTTGTTCTGGCCGGTTTACGATTTCTAATTCATCGTATTTTGGGTCGCCTACTGTGCCGAACAAAATGGCGTCTGCATTTTTACATTTTTGCAAGGTTTCATCTGGTAGAGGGTTACCCATTTTATCAATGGCAGCAGCTCCAACCAATGCATTTGTGAAATTAAAATTATGTTGGTATTTTTGAGCAACAGCATTTAAAACTTTAACAGCTTGCGTTGTAATTTCTGGCCCAATGCCATCACCTGGTAATACTGCTATGTTTAAATTCATTAGAAATAATTTTATGATGCTACCTTATCGGTTAATATTTTACAAAATTCGATAATTTTATGGATATCTTTATCAATAATTTCTTTTTTCTTATCTGCAAATTTCAAAAATTCAGGATAAACTATGTCTAATTGTATTTTTGTCAAAGCATATCCCAAGTTTTTAGCTCTGTAAGCCAAGGCAGCTCTTCCGCTTCTAGCGGTTAATACAATAGAAGATTCGTTTACACCTACATCTTCAGGATTCATTATTTCGTATGTTCCTCTGTTTTTAATTACTCCGTCTTGATGAATTCCCGAGCTATGTGCGAAGGCATTTTCACCAATTACTGCTTTGTTAGGTTGTACCACTAATCCCATATGATGCTTAACCAATTGGCTAGTACTATATAACATTTTAGTATTGATATTGGTATCCAAATTTAAATATGGATGCTGTTTTAAGATCATCACAACTTCTTCTAAAGCAGTATTACCTGCTCTTTCACCAATACCATTTATGGTACATTCAATTTGGCGAGCACCATTTTGCACACCGGCAATAGAATTTGCTGTTGCCAAACCAAGATCATTATGACAATGGCATGAAAGAATTACATTTTCAATGCCTTTTACATTTTCTCTTAAATACTTCATTTTGGCACCGTATTCTTCAGGTAAACAATAACCTGTAGTATCTGGTATGTTTAATACAGTTGCACCAGCCTTTATTACTTCTTCGCAAATTCGCGCCAAGTATTCATTATTTGTTCTTCCTGCATCTTCGGCGTAAAATTCAACATCTTCAACATAAGTCTTAGCATACTTAACAGCATCTTTAGCTCTTTCAATGATTCTTTCGGGAGTGGAGTTAAATTTGTATTTTATATGAGATTCGGATGTGCCTATACCTGTGTGAATTCTAGGTTTTACCGCATATTTTAAAGCTTGAGCTGCAGCATCAATATCTTTAGTATTTGCCCTTGTCAGTCCACAAACAGTTGCATGTTTAACTATTTTTGAAATTTCTACTACCGATTTGAAATCACCCGGGCTGGAGATGGGAAATCCAGCTTCTATTATATCAACACCTAATTCATCTAAGCGTTCCGCTATAATAATTTTTTGCTCTGTATTTAACTTACAGCCAGGGACTTGTTCACCATCTCTTAAGGTGGTGTCAAATATTTGCACTTGATTTTTGCTCATTATTAAATAATTTTTATCACTTTTGAAGTATCAAAAATAACTTGAATGTAATTGATTAGATATTTCAATTTTATTTGTTTACTATATTCAAGTTATTAAAAGCAATGTAAGTATAAGATAAACAGTAAGTTATAAACATTTTGTTACGATGGCTATTGAAAAAAATGATACACTTTTTTTATTGGTAAAATCTTTGACAAAGTCTGAAAAAAGACAATTCAAATTGTATGCAGGCAGATTGGGTGATAATTCAGAGAAAAATTTTATGGCTCTGTTTTCTTTGTTGGATAAAATGGATGGCTTTGATGAAAAAATTATTTTAGAAAAAACAAATATTAAGAAACAACAATTATCGAATTCTAAGGCGCATTTGTACCGACAAATCTTAGTGAGTTTAAAGTTGAATCCATTTCATCAAAATATAAAAACTCAAATAAGAGAACAGCTCGATTTTGCAACGATATTATACAATAAAAGTTTGCATAAGCAAAGCTTAAAAGTATTAGAAAAAGCAAAGAATATTGCGCTCAACAATGATGAGAATAATTTGGCTTATGAAATAGTAGAATTTGAAAAAATAATTGAATCTCAATATATTACCCGTAGCATGAGTAATAGGGCAGAGGATTTAATTTCTCAGTCAAAAGAGATAAGTAATAGAACGGTAAATTTGAGTACTTTATCTAATTTATCTCTTCAATTGTACAGTATTTTATTAAAAAAAGGTTATGTAAGAACTGATGCAGATTTTGCGGAGGTAAAAAATTATTTTGACACCAATTTACCCAAATTCAATTTTTCAGAAATGGGTATTAGAGAAAAGCTATACCTTTTTAAAGCTTATTTGTGGTACGCTTTTATAACTCAAAATTTTATTTCCTGTTATAAAAATGCACAAAAATGGGTGGATTTATTTTATGATAATCCAACTATGAAAAAAAATAACCCAGTCTTTTATTTAAAAGGAATCAATTATTTATTGGAAGCGTTATTTTTAATACAGCATGTTTCCAAGTTCAAAACCACTTTGCAATATTTAGAGGATGAAATTGAACAGCATAATTTTTTAATTAATGAAAATACAGAATCTTTGGCTTTTTTATATCTGTATTTGAATAAAATTAACCTTTATTTTTTAGAAGGTAATTTTAATTTAGGTATTGATTTAGTGCCAGAAATTTTGGTAGAAATAGATAAGTATCAGCACAAGATTGATAAACATCATATCATGGTTTTTTATTATAAATTTGCAAGTTTATATTTTGGAGCTTCACAAAATGAGCAATGTATATTTTATTTAGAAAAAATCATTAAGAATAAGGAGCTTAAAATGCGCGAAGATTTGCTTTGTTTTTCTAGAATTTTAAATCTAGTTGCACATTATGAGGCTGGCTTAGATCAAAATTTAGAAGCTTTGATTAAATCTACTTATAAGTTCTTAATTAAAATGAATGAATTGCACATTGTACAAAAGAAATTTATTTCGTTTTTACGTAACTTGAGTAATATCTATCCGCATGAACTCAAAGGAGCATTTGTTAAATTACATAAAGAACTAAAGGTTTATGAAAATCACCCTTATGAAAAAAGATCGTTTATGTATTTAGATATCATATCATGGCTAGAAAGTAAAATTCAGAATGTTTCTGTAGAGTCTATAGTTAAAAAGAAATCCTTGTTAAAATATAAATAAGTTATATATTTTAATAGTCCATTGTATGTTTGTATCTAGCTAGCACAAAGTCCGTTACATGTCATTGCTTAAATGCGAAAACTGCTTGATATTCATAATTCAACATGCACAACTCAAAACTACACGAAGTGTTGTATATTTGACACATAAAAAATACCACAAAAAGAATGAAACAAATTTCAATATATACTGCAATTATTAGCGTCTTAATTATTTTAATAATGAAAAATTAGGAAGTTGTATATAATAAAATATTTTATAAAAAACCTTCCCCGAACAGGAAGGTTTTTTTATGTTTTAAACCTTGTAAATTAGATGTGTTAAAGATCAATGAATCAGTAATTTAGCTTGATCTTTAACCTATTGGCTATTGTAATAAAGTAAATAAAAAAGAATATAGGCATAAGATGCTTTATATTTTTGAATGTTTTTTGATAAAACAAAGGAATTAATATATAAAATTTAAAGTATTTTAAATACGATTACAATTTAATGAATAATCTAAATAAGCACAGTAAGCGTTTAACCCAAGATGAAACTCAGCCGGCTGCACAAGCCATGTTATATGCTGTAGGTTTGTCGGATGCTGATATGAAAAAACCTCAAATAGGTATTGCAAGTACAGGGTATGATGGAAACCCATGTAACATGCATTTGAATAAAATGGCATATCAAATAAAAGAGGAAGTAAACAAAAAAGATCAGGTTGGTTTGGTATTCAATACCATCGGTGTAAGTGATGGTATTTCCATGGGAACTTCAGGAATGAATTATTCTTTGCCTTCTAGAGATATTATTGCAGATTCTATGGAGGTGGTTATGAATGCCCAAAGTTATGACGGTTTGATAGCTGTTGTTGGCTGTGACAAAAATATGCCAGGATCTATAATGGCTATGTTGCGGTTAAACCGACCATCATTGATGGTGTATGGTGGTACAACTGCTTCGGGAAATTACAAAGGAAAAAAATTGAATATAGTTTCGGCTTTTGAAGCTTTAGGACAAAAAATATCTGGAGAAATATCTGAAGTAGAATTTAAAGAGATTATTAAAAGTGCAATTCCAGGTGCTGGTGCATGCGGTGGTATGTACACGGCCAATACCATGGCATCGTCTATTGAAGCATTAGGGTTTGCATTACCATATAATTCGTCGATACCGGCAGAAAATCCTCATAAAGAAAATGAAAGCTTAAGAATTGCAAATGCGATTAGAAATTTATTGGAATTAGATTTAAAACCTTTAGATATAATTACTAAAAAATCACTTGAAAATGCCGTTGCTTTGGTTAATGCTTTAGGCGGATCAACCAATGCTGTATTACATTATTTAGCAATAGCACATGCGGCTGGTATTGATTTTACCTTAGAAGATTTTCAAAGAGTAAGTGATAGAACTCCTTTGATTGCAGATCTTAAACCAAGTGGTGAATATTTAATGGAAGACGTACACGGCATTGGAGGTACACCTGCAGTAATGAAATATTTACTAGAAAAAGGGTTTTTACACGGTGACTGTATGACGGTAACCGGTAAAACATTGGCTGAAAATCTAGCAGAAGTAGAAGCATTAAAATTTGATGATGATCAAGATGTTATTTATCCTACCGAAAAAGCATTGAAATCTTCTGGAAATATTCAAATTTTATTTGGAAACCTCGCAACTGAGGGTTCTGTGGCAAAAATTAGTGGTAAAGAAGGTAATTTGTTTAAAGGAAAAGCAATTGTTTTTGACGGAGAAGAAAATGCAAATAAAGGTATAGGTGCAGGTAAAGTATCTAAAGGTGATGTTGTAGTAATAAGATATGTAGGGCCAAAAGGAGGGCCAGGAATGCCAGAAATGTTAAAACCAACATCCATGATAATGGGTGCAGGTTTAGGTAAGACCGTAGCATTAGTTACTGATGGTAGATTTTCTGGAGGCACACATGGTTTTGTTGTAGGGCATATTACACCCGAAGCGCAATCAGGTGGATTAATAAGTTTAGTGGAAGATGGTGATATAATTACTATAGATGCTACGACCAATACGATACATGCTGAGATATCAGATGATGAAATAGCAAAAAGAAAAGCACAATGGGTACAACCCAAACCAAAACATACAAAAGGGATTTTATATAAATATGCAAAAATGGTTTCTTCAGCCTCTGAAGGATGTGTTACAGATAAGTTTTAAAGAAAAAAGTTGAAAGTAGTAGAATAAGAAAGTAGTAGGATAAGATGGTGTTTAATTCGACTTGATCGAAATTAACACAAAACTCATAACAGTTAATTATGGAGACAATTACAAAATCGAAAGAAAAATTGGTTAAAGAGAAATCAATAAAAATATCAGGTGCAGAAGCAGTTGTAAAATGCCTTTTGGAAGAAGGAGTCGATTTAATTTATGGTTACCCAGGAGGGGCAATAATGCCCGTTTATGATGAGCTATATAAATACCAAAAAGAGTTGCACCATGTGTTAACTCGCCACGAACAAGGCGCAGTACATGCAGCGCAAGGTTTTGCAAGAGTTACCGGTAAGGTTGGCGTGGCAATTGCAACTTCGGGCCCTGGAGCAACAAATTTAATTACAGGTATTGCCGACGCGCAAATCGATTCAACAGCACTAGTTTGTATTACTGGTCAGGTTGGGTCGCACCTTTTAGGAAGTGATGCGTTTCAGGAAACAGATATAATTAGTATTTCAACACCTGTAACAAAATGGAATTACCAAGTCACCAAAGCATCTGAAATACCAGAAGTTATGGCAAAGGCATTTTATATTGCAAAATCGGGTAGACCAGGACCTGTTTTGATAGATATTACTAAAGATGCACAATTTGGAGAATTAGATTTTGAGTATAAAAAATGCGAAAAAATAAGAAGTTATACTCCTGTACCTAAAATAGAAATTTCAAAGATTAAAGATGCTGCCGAATTGATAAATAATGCAAAAAAGCCCTATGTTATTATTGGCCAGGGAGTTACTTTGGGGGAGGCTGAAAAAGAGTTAAAGGAATTGCTCGAAAGAGCAGAAATACCTGCTGCATCTACCTTGTTGGGTTTGTCTGCATTAGAATCTAACCATCGATTGAATTTCGGCATGGTTGGTATGCATGGTCATTATGCACCAAATGTATTAACCAATCAATGTGATGTATTAATCGCCATAGGTATGCGTTTTGACGATCGTGTAACGGGTAATTTAGAAACCTATGCCAAACAAGCTAAGATAATTCACTTTGAAATTGACCCAGCTGAAGTTGATAAGAATGTAAAAACCGATGTAGCTGTTTTAGGAAATGTAAAGGATACTTTAACGAAATTACTTCCCTTAATAAAGGATAATAAACATGAATCATGGTTGCAAAAATTTAAAGATTTATATAAAATAGAGTTTAAAGAAGTAATCGATGCAGAGATAAACTCATCGAATGAAGGATTGACCATGGCAGAGGTAATTGAAGCCTTAAATCACGAAACAAAAGGCGATGCTATTTTAGTATCTGATGTTGGTCAGCATCAAATGATTACATGTAGATATGGTAATTTTAATAAACACAGAAGTAAAGTCACTTCAGGTGGATTAGGTACTATGGGGTTTGCCTTGCCAGCTTCTATTGGTGCAAAAATGGGCGCACCGAACAGGGAAGTTGTTGCCATTATTGGCGATGGTTGTATGCAAATGAATATTCAAGAGTTGGGTACGATTTTACAAACCAAAGTGCCGGTAAAGATTATTGTAATGAATAACGAGTTTTTAGGTATGGTGCGTCAATGGCAAGAATTATTTTTTGATAAAAGATATGCCTCAACGGTAATGACCAATCCTGATTTTGTTAAAATTGCCGAGGGCTACGGTATTAAGGCAAGTAGAGTTAGTAAACGTGAAAATTTAAAAGACGCTATTGCGGAATTAATAAATTCAAAAGAATCTTATTTCTTAGAAGTGAATGTTGAAAAAGAAGGTAATGTTTTTCCTATGATTCCAACAGGTGCAACTGTATCAGATGTTAGATTAAAATAAATTAAAAATGCAAAAAGAAACCTATACAGTATCCGTTTATACCGAAAATAATTTGGGCTTATTAAATAGAATTTCAACTATCTTTTTAAAAAGACGAATAAATATTGAAAGTTTAACAGTTTCCAATACAGAAATTGAAAATGTATCTCGATTTATTATTGTCGTAAAGATAACAGAGGATCAAGTAAAAAAAATACTTGGACAAATAGAAAAGCAAATTGAAGTAATAAAGGCTTATTACCATACCAATGAAGAGTCAATTTACATACAATCGGCTTTGTTTAAAATAAAATCGCATTTACTTTTTGATGAACGTCAAATTCAAAATATCATCAAAAACAGCAGTGCGCAGATCGTTACGGTATCTCCAGAATTTTTTGTGATTGAAAAATCGGGAAGAAAAGAAGAAATAGAAGCTTTGTACAATGAGTTATTGCCTTTTGGCATTATGCAGTTTGTAAGATCGGGAAGAATTTCGGTAACAAAAGAAGAAATGAAAATATCAGAAATATTAAAAAAACAATTAAATTAAAATTTGAATAATGGCAAATTATTTTAACACATTATCACTAAGAGACCAATTATCACAATTGGGTAAATGTAGATTTATGGATGCATCAGAATTTAATGATGGCATTGGAACATTGAAAGGTAAAAAAGTTGTAATCGTTGGTTGCGGGGCACAAGGCTTGAACCAAGGCTTAAATATGAGAGATTCAGGTTTGGATATTTCTTATGCACTTCGTGATGGGGCAATTAAAGAAAAGCGTCAATCTTTTAAAAATGCATCTGAAAATGGATTTGTAGTTGGAACTTATGATGAATTAATTCCTACAGCGGATTTGGTTTGTAATTTAACTCCAGATAAACAACATACTGCTGTTGTAACTGCAATCATACCTTTGATGAAAAAAGGAGCAACCTTGTCCTATTCTCATGGTTTTAATATCGTAGAAGAAGGTATGCAAGTGCGTAGTGATTTAACGGTAATTATGGTAGCACCAAAATGCCCTGGGTCGGAAGTTAGAGAAGAGTATAAAAGAGGCTTTGGAGTACCAACTTTAATAGCGGTTCACCCCGAAAATGATCCTGAACAAAAAGGGTTTGAGCAGGCAAAAGCTTATGCAGTTGCAACGGGTGGTAATAAAGCAGGTGTTCTTGATTCTTCATTTATAGCCGAAGTAAAATCGGATTTAATGGGAGAACAAACTATTTTATGTGGTGTTTTACAAACTGGATCTATTTTGAGTTTTGATAAAATGGTTGAAAAAGGTATTGCACCGGCATATGCTGCAAAGTTAATTCAATATGGTTGGGAAACGATTACCGAAGCTTTAAAACACGGTGGTATTACCAACATGATGGATAGATTGTCAAACCCTGCCAAGGTTAAAGCTTTTGAGCTTTCAGAAGAATTAAAAGATATTATGCGTCCCTTGTTTCAAAAACATCAAGATGATATAATTTCAGGTGAGTTTTCAAGAACAATGATGGAAGATTGGGCAAATGATGATGTTAATTTACTAAAATGGAGAGCGGCAACCGGTGAAACTGCTTTTGAAAAAACCAAAGTAACCGATAAAGAAATTACAGAACAAGAATTTTTTGATAACGGAGTTTTGATGGTAGCTTTTGTTAGAGCTGGTGTTGAATTGGCTTTTGAAACTATGACGGAAGCGGGCATCATTGAAGAGTCAGCTTATTACGAATCTTTACACGAAACACCATTAATTGCCAATACGATTGCACGTAAAAAATTATATGAAATGAATGCTACTATTTCTGATACAGCAGAGTATGGTTGTTATTTATTTGATCATGCATGTAAGCCCTTGTTGGTAGATTTTATGAAAAAAATGGATATTGATGTTATTGGTAAAAAATATGGAGAAGGAAAAGAAAATGGTGTTGATAATCAAAAATTAATTGCAATCAACGAAGAAATTAGATTTCACCCTGTTGAAATTATTGGTGCAGAATTAAGAGAATCAATGACTGCTATGATCAATATTCTTTAAAAGGAAACTTAAATAACAAAATATTTTTATTTGAATGTTGTAAACCATAGCAAAGAAGCCTAAAAAATGAATAGACGTGATTTTCAAAAAAAACTATTATTGGCATCAGGAACTATCGCTTTAGGAACGATAAATTCAGTAAATGCTTTTACAAAAATAATAACTAAACAAAATTTTGATTTCATGTCACAAACTCACCCAAACTTAAAGTTAATTAACGATTTTTTTACAGCATATGGAGCAAACAATATTGAAGGAATTAAAAAAGTTCTTGCTGAAAACATCAAATGGCATATACCAGGAGAACATCCATTGAGTGGAACAAAAACTGGAATTGACGCTGTTTTAATTTTTTTTAAAAAACTGAATAAAGGAATGTTTAAAGCGGAGCCAATAGTTATGGGTGTCAATGATAATTATGTGATAGATTGTCATAGGAACTGGAGTAATATTGAGAATTCTGAAAATTTAAATGCTATGTCTTGTTTGCTTTGGAGAATTGAAGATGAAAAAATTGTAGAAGTTTATAATTTTCCAGAAAACCAAAAAGACGTAAATATATTTTTCACCAAACTATACGGGTAATTTACTTAAAACAACGGTTTGCAACAAAGAACTGAATTAAAAAACAAATCTTTTGTTCTTCCTGATTTATACTATAAAATTATAGATTGTAAGCTTAAGATGTATAAAATTCATTGCTTGGTACGAGCCTACTTACGAAAATTTTATCGGATTTTCAAGTTGGTTTGTACTTATGAAGTTAATCGCTAATTTCACGTAACGTAATCTTACACAACATGTTAGAAAGCATTAAAAAAATGAATAAAATAACCACAAAATGGAATATAGAGCTATATAACGAGAAACATTCTTTTGTTTATGATTATGGTCAAAACCTTGTAGAGTTACTTGACCCAAAAAAAAACGAACGAATTTTGGATTTAGGTTGTGGTTCGGGTCAACTAACGTTTATAATCAATGAATTAGCGAAAGAAACTATTGGAATTGACAAATCCCCTGAAATGATTACAGATGCTAAATTGAAATTTAAAAATATTGAGTTTCAAGTTTGTGATGCTGAAAATTTTAGATTTAATGAGAAATTTGATTCAATTTTTTCAAATGCAACTTTGCATTGGGTAAAAAACTATAAAAATGCAATAAAATGTATGTTTGAAAACTTGAAATCAGACGGGAAAATAATTCTTGAGTTTGGTGGAAAAGGAAATGTTCAAACAATAGTTAACCAACTAAGAAACTCTTTAAGTAAGAGAGGATATAGTGAACAATCTGAATTAGAATTATGGTATTTTCCCTCGATTGGCGAATATTCTACTGAATTAGAATCTGCTGGATTTAGAGTTCTTTTAGCGGAACATTATAATCGTCCAACAGAACTTGCTGACGAGGAGTCCGGAATAAAAGACTGGATTTCAATGTTTGCAGAAAGTTTCTTTAAAGATATTAGTTCTAATCACATTGAAGAGATTAAAAATGAGGTACAAGAAAAAGTGAAAGAAAAATGCTTGATTAATGGAAAATGGTTTGCTGATTACAAAAGAATTAGAATAGTAGCAATAAAAGAATAAAACGCTAACTAACACTGGTTATACTCTGTTGTTGTTCAGATAATTATCAAAATTATAGCCAATTATAAATTAATTTAATAGTGGAAAAATTTGGCTACTTTAGTCCATAACAGTAGCATAACCTTAACTATTTAAACAAAAGAAATTTAGATAAAATTAGACTTTTAAAGCATTCCAAATTGCATCATTGGGTGCTGCTGCATTGATATTGATTTTTTCTTTACTAACAGGATGTATGAATTGAATTTTTTTGGCATGTAAATGTATACCACCGTCTTTGTTGCTACGTTTAGACCCATATTTAAGATCACCTTTAATAACCGAGCCAATGCTTGCCAACTGACATCTTATTTGATGATGCCGACCTGTTTCTAGATCTATTTCTAGCAAAGTGTAATTCTCGAGTTCTTGTAAAAGGGTATAATGTAGAATAGCTTTTTTACTACCATCAATTTCATTTTTAAAAGCCGTTGATTTGTTGTTTTTAGGATTCTTTTTTAAATAGTGAATTAAAGTGTCTTTTTTATTGGTAGGGGTGTTTTTTACTACTGCCCAATAGGTTTTAACAATGCTTTTTTCGCGAAGCATTTTGTTTAATCGTTCTAAAGCTTTTGAGGTTTTGGCAAAAATTACAATGCCACTTGTAGGTCTATCTAATCTGTGTACAACACCTAAAAACACCTTACCCGGTTTTTGATATTTATCGGCAATATATTCTTTAACCACTTCACTTAAAGGTTTGTCACCTGTTTTGTCTCCTTGAACAATATCGCCAACTCGTTTGTTGATAATAATAATATGATTGTCTTCATACAATACTAGTAAGTTAGTTTTGTTACTATGCATCTATTAAAATCAATTAGTTGGATTCTAAATTAGTATTGATATTGCTAATAAATTCTAAAATTTCTTTTTTCCCTGTCTTATCTGTTACCGAACTTATAAAATAGGGCGGTAATTCTTCCCAAGTTTGCAGTAATGTTTTTTTATAATTTGCAATATTTTTAGGTAATGTGGTTTGGTTTAGTTTATCGGCTTTGGTAAAAATAATGGCAAATGGTATGTTGTTTTCTCCTAGGTCTGCCATAAAATCTAAATCAATATTTTGTGGTTCATGGCGCGAATCAACCAAAACAAAAGTACAAACAAGTTGTTTTCTATTATCAAAATAATCTCTGATAAATTTTTGGAAAGTATTGCGCATGTTTCTTGAAACTTTGGCAAAACCATAACCGGGTAAATCAACTAAAAACCAATCATCATTGATAATAAAGTGATTGATTAGTTGTGTTTTACCTGGTTTTCCAGATATTTTTGCTAAATTTTTATGGTTGGTTAACATGTTGATTAAAGAAGATTTACCAACATTAGAACGACCAATAAAAGCGTATTCAGGTAAGTCTTCATCAGGGCATTTAGAAATATCGGTATTGCTGATAACAAATTTAGCTGTTTTAATTTTCATTGGTTAATATTTGAAGATCAATACGTAATTATATTTTCGCAAAAATACAATATAATGTACAGAAATTAATCCGTTAAAAAATTAAAAATAGCGATGTTAAAAAAATTCTATTTACTTAGACACCATTATTAAAGATCGATTGTCAATATTGTACAACTTTAAT
Source organism: Flavobacteriaceae bacterium (assembly GCA_021647985.1). Lineage (GTDB taxonomy): Bacteria > Bacteroidota > Bacteroidia > Flavobacteriales > Flavobacteriaceae > Lutimonas. The sequence goes on from JAKITQ010000048.1 coordinate 18,871, forward strand.
TTGGTGTGTTCTTTATCTAGTTTATAAACCGATATTTTTTCCTGCTGATTTGTATTACCCCAATGGTTATAAACAGTGACTTTAATATAGGTTGGCTCTGGTTTTTTATTACCGAGATAGGTTATGTTTACCAACCACTTTCCGTCGTTCAAATTATCAATAATAAATTCTTTACTAGAATAGCCTTTTCTCTTTTCATCAGAAATTAATTGTGGGTCTTTTACTAAACTGTGTTCAAAATTATAAACTTGTTTGTTGGGATTGACAAATTCTAAATCGAATTCAGCCTCAGAAGTATTCCATTCAAATACGAGTCGTACATCGTTTTTAAAATCTTTGATGCTTTTACTTTTAGGGACAAATTGTATATTTTTAAGCGCCTGATTTTTTTCGTTAAAATAAAGCCATTCCATTTCACTGTATAATATTTGTCCGATACCTTCATTCTCAACATCATTGCCTTGAAGTAAATAACTCATATACAATTTCCAAGATTTATTAAACTGTTCATCGTCCTTATAGGCATTGGCAAGATCTCTGTAGGACTGTGCATAATGCGGGCGTAATTTAAATATACGTTCATAAACTTTTATGACTTCATTTTTTAACCCATATGCCTGCATTTGAAAAGCGACGGCTTTTAATATTTCTGAATTTTTATTATGAGAGTAAGCAATATCCATTAATATTTGACTTACCAAATTTAGGTCTTTATAATAGTTTTTAAAGGCTTTGGCCAGATCAATTTGAACGTTATAATCTTTAATAGTATGCTTTAGAGAATTTTGATAATAAGCAAATGCCTTTGTTTTAATTTTTATAGCAATTAGAGAATCTATATCTTCATTGTTATAATTAGAATTTATATCCAGAGATACAGCATCGTCAGTATAAATGTTTTTATTGGTATACTTATCAGCAGTATTTTGTTTTTTATTTTTAGTATCAGAAAAAGAACCGTATTTGGTACTTACTACAATGACACCACCCATTCCTGCTGAGCCATATCGATTGGTAGAAGCGAGAGATTTTAAAAAGTGAATATCTTTAATTTGTGATAAATCCAAATAAGGTTCATCAGTAGATACGATACCGTCAACCTCCCATATTGCGGGAGCTGATAATATAGGTGTTTTGGTACCTCTCAAATAAGGTTTACCATCTTTTATATAATAACCGGAAACTCTACCTACTAAAGCTTGGGTTAAACTTCCATAAACATTGTTTAGATTAATACCATCAAAATAACCAACGGAATAACCGGCCCTATCTGGGTTTATTGTACCTCTTGCAGATAAGAATTTTCTCTTTTTCTTTTTTTCATTTTTTAAGGTTTTGCCTTCATAATTGTTTGTTGCCAATACAGTTTCATCCAGCTTAATAACTTCGGTAACCATATTAATGTTTAAAACACTGGTAATATCTTCAACAATAATTGTTACGGTTTTAAAACCCATATACCTAAATTGAATAAGGTCTCCAATATTGGCTTTGATATTGTAATTGCCTTGTACATTGCTTTTTAAATTTTTGTTTTTATTGTTGATGGTAATATTTACATTGGCAAGGGGTTTATCAAGATTTTTTACGGTACCACTAATTTCTTTTAAACTTGAATGGTTGTTAGCCGAAATATTTGAATCAGAAAATGCTACCGCATCGTCATTATAATAGTTTTTGTTGGTGTATTTCTCTGCTATTTCTTTTTTTAGAGCTTCTTTGTTTTCTGGAGAGCCATATTTTGTTCGTACAATAACAACAGGGCCACCCCATCTCACGAAAGCTCCATTTGACATAGGAATAGATATGTCTTTAATTTGGGAAAGGTCTATAGGAGGTTCAATATCGTACACAGCACCATCAACTTCCCAAACTGCTTTTGCACCTCTAACATAAATATAATCGATGAAATTTATTGTAACAATGCTTACACCAGAAAATCTATAAGCTATTGCCTTTGCTAAAGAAGAATATCTAAAATCTATATTTTTCCCATCCATATATTTAACATTAAATGCCTCGGGGTTAAATGTGCCTCTAGAAGTTTTAATTATTTTTTGTTTTTTAATCGCCAACTCAAGTACTCTGCTAGGGCTTTTATCTGCCTGGACAATCGTTTCTTCCAATAAATTATTTTCGGTAATCATATTAATATTTAAAACGCTTGTTATATCTTCTACAGCAATGGTTATGGTTTTAAACCCCACATAACTATATTGAATTTGATCTCCGATTTTAACTTGTATGACATACGCACCTTTGGCATTGGTTTTTGTACCGATATTTCTGTTTTTAATAACAATATTTACATCAGCCAGCGCTGCGTTAAGATTGGTTACTTTACCTGTTATATTTTTTAATGAAGT
>JAKITQ010000049.1 GCA_021647985.1 Flavobacteriaceae bacterium
CAATGTCAATAAGTTAAGGAATCCATATTCTCATTCAATGATTTTTTACCCTAACCCTAAAGGGGAAAATCATTAAATGCTTAACTTTTTTGACTCCCTTTAGGGCAAGGGGAAGAACAAAAAAGCTTAACTTATTGACATTGGCCACGCCGGCAGGCAGGTTAGTCATTCCCTTGTGTGTCAAAATTTGAGATGCTCGTTTCATATTTAATTTTAAGCAACAACCCCTTGACAGCTACTTCCTGCGCCAGCAGTACACCCGTAGCAATGTTGGTTGATAATAATATTTCGTTTTGACAATATCTCTTCGTTGTAATTTGAAATATGGTTCGTTTTACTATTTACTTTTAAATGTAGCATTTGATTAAAATCACAATCGTACAACCACCCATCCCAACTTACGGAGATAGTATTGGTGCACATCACATTTTTAACAGCATTTGGATTATAAGCATCAACCAATGCGTGCATATAATCTTTATAATTATCAGAAGCAATTAAATAATCTAAAAACCTACTGATGGGTAAATTGGTTATGGCAAATAAACTGTTAAATTGAATATTGAAATCCTCTTTTAAAGCTTTCTTAAAATCATTTTCAAGCGCCATTTGGTTGCCAGGTAAAAACGCACCTGAAGGGTTGTAAACCAAATCTAGTTGCAAAGTACTGTTAGGCATACCATAGCCAACAGCATTCAAATTTTGTAAGGCCTTGATTGATTTTTGAAAAACACCTTCGCCTCTTTGTTTGTCTGTTTTACCTCTAGTGTAATGTGGCATTGAAGATATAATATGAACATTGTATTTTTTAAAAAATTGAGGTAAATCATAGTATTTTTTATTGGCTAAGAGAATAGTTAGATTGGAACGTACAATAAAATCTTTGATACCTACTTTGGATGCTTCTTTAACAAACCATCTAAAATTCGGATTCATTTCTGGAGCTCCTCCAGTTAAGTCTAAAGTATGTGCAGATGTTTTTTTAATAACTTCAAGACAAGATAACATAATGTCTTTGGTCATGATTTCTTTTCTATCAGGTCCTGCATCTACATGGCAATGTGCACAAACTTGATTGCACATATAGCCTAAATTGATTTGTAAGATTTCTAATTGTTTCGGTTTTAACGGGAATTGGTTTGTTTCTTTAAGTTTTTTCTTAAACGTAGGTAATTCATCCGGAGAGAAAATACCGTTTGACAGTATTTTTAACTGACTTGCTGCGTTTGACAAATCATTATTCCTAGCAAATAGAGATTTTTTTATCATTAGTAATGTTTAATATAACATTTCAACTTTAATTACAATAGTTTTAAGGTAGCTGAGCCCAATTACTACATTTCTAATTTATTAACTTTATTCATCATTTGTACTCCGTGAACCAATGTTGCGCCACTTTTAATTGCAGCACCAACATGAACCGCTTCCATCATTTCTTCTTTAGTGATGCCTTTTTGTAAGCTGTCTTTGGTGTAAGCATCTATACAGTAAGGGCATTGCTCGGTATGAGAAACTGCCAAAGCAATTAGGGTTTTCTCTCGAGATGTTAGTGCACCCTCTTCAAATACTTTACCATAATAATCAAAAAATTTATCTCCCAATTCTTTATTCCAGTCTGTGATGTTTCCAAATTTTCTTAAATCTGCTGGGTCGTAATAAGTTTTAGACATATAAAGTAGTTTTATAGTAAGAGTTAGTTCGTAAAAAATGAGAAAAATTACAACTAAATTATTGAAATACGGGATTACATTAATTTTGTTGAAAAAACGTCGTTTACCTATATTAGAATTTAACAAATATACATTAACAAATACATTTTATTTTATGGAAAGAGCAATCAACTATATGTACTAAAATATGAAGTTTTCTAAAGGTTTTTAAACTTTATATTTTAGATACGGGCTTATTCTTTCAAAGGAATATTTTTTAAAATCTCTAATAAATACTTCCAAAATTTTTGAGACGATGATATACTTGCTCTTTCATCGGGTGAATGCGCTCCTTTTATAGTTGGCCCAAAAGAGATCATATCCATATCAGGATAATTGGTTCCTAAAATACCACATTCTAAGCCCGCATGGCAAGCAACAACATCGGCTTTTTTATCAAATAATTTTTCGTATAAATTTTCCATAACAGCAAGAATAGCTGAATTCGCATTAGGGCTCCAACCCGGATAAGCACCTGATAATTTCACTTTAAAGCCTTCTTGTTCAAAGGTAGTTGTTAATTGATCTACAATCTGCTTTTTACTTTCTTCAACAGAAGAACGTGTTAAACATCCTATTTCAATTGAACCATGCATAACATTAATCTTTGCTATATTATTAGAAGCTTCTACCAGCCCTTGCATGGTTTCACTCATTTTAAATACCCCGTTATGAGCATTTTTGGTTGCTAAAATTAAATTATTCTGATCTTCATCAGTCATGGCTTTTAACGGACATTTAGTAGCTTCAATAACAAATTCTAAATCGGGTTCAATAGCAGATAGATCACTCTTTATTTTATTAGCAGATTCTTCTGCTTTTGCAATAAATTGAGCTGCATTTTTTGTGTTGCAAACTATAGTGGCAAAACTTTCTCGGGGAATAGCATTGCGAAGACTACCACCTTTTAAATCAGATATATTGATTATGTTTTGAGTAGCCTCAAAAATTTGATTCATAATCTTATTGGCATTCCCAAATTCTTTATGAATATCCATACCAGAGTGACCTCCTCTTAGCCCTGTTAATGATAATTTAAAAGCTTTACAGTTTCCATTAAGAATTATTTCTGTATAATTTTTTGTTGCAGTAACATCAACACCACCAGCACAGCCAATGTCAATTTCATCATCTTCTTCGGTGTCAAGATTTAGCAATATTTCACCTTCTAAATATCCGGCCTGAAGTCCTTTAGCTCCAGTCATTCCTGTTTCTTCATCAATAGTAAACAAGGCTTCAATGGCAGGATGTGGAATGTCAGTGCTTTCTAAAACACTCATAATAGCAGCAACACCTAATCCATTATCTGCTCCTAAAGTTGTTCCTACTGCCGTTACCCAATCACCTTCAATTTTCATTTTAATTCCTTCCTTTTCAAAATCAAAAATGGTATCCGAATTTTTTTGATGAACCATATCTAAATGTGACTGCATTACTATGGGTTTTCTATTTTCCATACCTGGTGTTGCAGGCTTTTTAATGATCACATTTTTAATAGGGTCAATAACGGTTTCTAAATCTAATTTTTTACCAAATGCCACCACAAATGCAATGATTCGTTCTTCTTTTTTAGAGGCACGTGGTACAGCATTTATATCTGAAAAGTTATTCCATAAAGCCTTAGGCTCCAAATTTCTAATTTCTTGATTCATTAATTTCTTAATTTAAATATCTATTACAGTATTTGCAATTGGCTTTCTAACTTTTTTCATGGCGCTCATTAAATCTTCTGGGTCTCTAAAACCAACTGGAAGCAGCAAAATTGATTTTAAGTTTTGATCACCTAAATTTAATACTTCATCAAATTTATGTGGTAGAAATCCTTCCATAGGGCAAGCATCTATTTTTTCGAGAGCACAAACTGTCATTAAATTACCTAAAGTGATATATGCCTGATGGATCGAAGATTTTTCAATTTCGTCATCTGATTTTTTGGCAAACATATCTTTAAGTTGATTTCTAAAATTGCCAACAATTTCCTCAGAAGTTCTTCTGATTTCTTTTTCTAGATCAAATTTTGCATCAATTGTAGTCCCATCTATTTTTGTGTCGATACACAAAACTAATAAATGTGAGCAGGTTGTAATTTGTTTTTGATGAAATGCATGAGGAGATAGTCTATCAATAATTTTTTGGCTGTTAATTACCAACATCTTTAATGGTTGTAAACCAAAAGAAGTAGCGGTTAAGTTAAAGGCTTCTTTTAAGATACCAATTTGTGAATCGTCTAATTTTTTATTACTGTCGAATTTTTTACAAGCATACCTCCACTCAAGACTTTTAATGATATCCATATTTGTTTTTTGTTTTTAAATTTAAGTTTGAAACCAACTTTGTAATTAACTTAAAGATTGCATATTTACCAATTTATAGTAAATACCTTCTTTTGCTAATAAATCATCGTGATGCCCTTGTTCAACAATATTTCCATTTTGCATAACAATAATCTTATCTGCTTTTTTGATTGTAGATAAACGGTGTGCGATGACAATTGAGGTTCTGTTTTCCATCATCTTTTCCAAAGCTTTTTGTACCAATTGTTCAGATTCAGTATCTAATGCAGAGGTTGCTTCATCCAAGATCATGATTGGAGGATTTTTTAATACGGCACGGGCAATACTCAAGCGCTGCTTTTGCCCACCACTTAATTTATTACCGCTATCGCCAATATTTGAATCAATACCTTGAGGTAAATCCTTTACAAATTCCCATGCATTTGCAATTTTTAAAGCATCAATTACTTGATTGTCAGTGGCGTTTTCAACTCCTAATAATAAATTATTTTTGACACTATCATTAAAAAGTATGGCATCTTGAGTAACAATTCCTAATAGATTACGGAGAGAATGAATGGTTAAATCACGAATATCCAAACCATCAATAGTTATGTCACCTTTATTTACATCGTAAAATCGGGTAATTAAATTGGCAATGGTTGACTTTCCACTACCTGATTGTCCTACCAAAGCGATTGTTTTTCCTTTTGGAATTGTTAGAGAAAAGTCTTTTAAAACATATTCTTTATCATATTTGAAAGAAATATTTTTAAATACTACATCGCTATCAAAGCCTTGTTTTTTAATTGCATCTTTTTTGTCTTTTAACGGATTACCTGTGTCGATTATTTCTTGAATTCTCTCTGCAGCCGCACCGCCTTTTTTAATATTATAACTGGCTCTAGAAATAGCTTTTGCTGGAATTAAAATATTATATGCTAAGCCCATATATGCGATAAATGAACTACCATCTAAAGAACCATCTACCAAAACCATCCTTCCTCCATACCATAAAAGGATTGATATTACGGTTATACCCAAAAACTCGCTTGTTGGCGATGCTAAATTTTGACGGTTTAATAATTTATTAGAAAAATGATAAAAGCGAGAAGTTGATTCTTGAAATTTATTATTGAACTTATTTTCAGCATTAAACCCTTTAATAACACGTAAACCGCCTAGTGTTTCTTCCAGTATGGATAAAAAAGTGCCTTGTTCATTCTGTACTCTATCCGATTTTCGCTTTAAACTTTTTCCAATCCTTGAAATAATTAACCCGGTGATTGGAATAAATATAAAAACAAAAAGTGTTAATTTTGGACTAATAATAAGCATTATTGTTACTGTAAAAATAATACTCAAAGGTTCTCTTACAATCAATTCTAAAACCGATAAAAAAGAATATTGTAATTCCATAATATCCGTACTGATTCTTGCCATAATATCTCCTTTTCGTTTTTCGGAAAAGTAAGAGAGCGGTAGATCAACAGTTTTTTTATATAAATCATTTCTCAAGTCTCTTACAACACCATTGCGTAAAAAAACCATAAAATAGTTGGCCAAATAACCAGAAATATTTTTCAAGAAAAATAATACTATAATTAAGATCACTACAAGAGATAATGCTTTTGAAGCATCATTATCTGCATATTGGTTTACTTGAAATGACAAATAGTCTTTGTAAAAATCTTTTAAATTTGAAATGCCAGAATATACAGGTTTGATAACTATTTTTGCCTTATTATTTCCAAAAAGAACATCTAACATCGGAATTAAAGCAACAAAGGATAAGGCCCCAAATAAAGCGTAAAAAACATTGGATATTATATGGCCAAATGCATAGAGTTTATAAGGTTTTGCATATCGTAGAATATTGGTAAAGTGACTCATTAATTCAATTTAAGTTCGGTAATAATGCGTTCAATTTTTTGATCTAATAATTTTTCTACTTTAACAGCTTCTTCAATTTTATCTAAGGGAAGTTTCACACTAAAATAGAATTTTATTTTAGGTTCTGTACCACTTGGTCTTGCAGCAATACGGGTTCCTTTTTCCGTTAGGTAAATTAAAACATTAGATTTAGGTAAATCAATTGGCGTCTCTTCATCAGTCAATAAATTTTTACAAACGGATGATTCATAATCGAACAAATACTTCACCTTTTCACCTTCGATTTCGGTGATTGGATTTTTTCGCATATCACTCATCATTTGTTTGATTTCATTTGCACCTTCAACACCTTGTTTAACTACCGATATTAAATGTTCTTTGTAAAAATTGTGCTTTTTGTAAAGGTCAATTAATTCTGAATAAACAGATTGCCCTTTACTTTTTGCATTGGCAGCTATTTCACATGCCAGTAAGGTAGCCGAAACTGCATCTTTGTCTCTTACAAAATCGCCAACCATAAAACCAAAACTCTCTTCACCACCTCCAATAAAATCCTGTTTACCTTCGGCTTCACGAATCATTTTGGCAATCCATTTAAATCCGGTTAATCCAATTTTAGTTTCTACACCATAACTTGTGGCAATTTCTTCAATTAAAGGTGTTGAAACTATCGTTGATCCAACAAATTGTTTGCCATTAATTTTTCCTTCATCGGCCCATTTTCTAATTAAAAAACCACAAAGAATTGCAAAAGTTTGGTTGCCGTTTAGCAATACTAATTTACCTTCTAAATTTCTAACCGCGATTCCTAATCTATCGCAATCAGGGTCTGTTCCAATAACAATATCGGCACCAATTTTTTCTGCCAATTCAGTAGCCATTTTAAGTGCAGCTGGCTCTTCAGGATTAGGAGATTTAACTGTTGGGAAATCACCATTTGGTATGCGTTGTTCTTCAACAAAATGCACATCGATATAACCTGCCTGTTTAAAGGCTTGAGGCATAATGCTAATCGAAGTGCCATGTAAAGAAGTAAAGACTATTTTTAATTTCTCTTTTTCTTTGGTACTATTAAAAGTTGCATTTTTTATTGCATCTCTTATAAACTTTGCATCTACTTCTTCTCCAATATATTCAATTAAATTTTCATTAGCCTTGAATTTAATGTCTGCAAAGGCAACATGGTCAATTTCGTTTATTATGTCTCCATCTTGTGGTGGAATTATTTGCCCACCATCATTAAAATAAACTTTATAACCATTGTATTCTGGCGGGTTATGAGAAGCCGTCAACACAATTCCTGCATCACAATCTAATTCACGAACGGCATAGGAAAGCTCGGGAGTTGGACGTAAATCTTCAAATAGAAAAACTTTTATATCATTGGCCGAAAAAACATCAGCTACATCTTTTGCGAACTTTTTACTGTTATGACGACAATCATAAGCAATGGCTACCTTGCATTGTTTTTTTGGAAAAGCTCGGTGCAAATAATTAGACAAACCTTGCGTGTTTTTACCTAAAGTATATTTATTGATTCTGTTTGTTCCAGCGCCCATCACACCTCTCATGCCACCAGTACCAAACTCAAGATCTTTATAGAATCTATCGGTTAAGTCTTTCGAATTTGTATCAATTAATTGCTGAATTTCTTTTTGTGTGTCAGCATCAAATGTATCCATTAGCCAAAGTTTGGCTTTGTTGATAATCTCGGTTGTATTCATAATTTATTTCAAAGTTTATTGTGACAAAGATAAACTTTTTGATGTGAATATTTTATATGGATATTTACCTTTTTTGTTTACTTATTTTATAAATTAGATATTTATTTTTTTGTTGATAGTATATCGGGTTTCATCACGTTTTGAACGTAAGATCAATTCACCAAGAAAACCAGCTAAAAATAGTTGGGATCCAATTACCATAGTAACCATAGCAATGTAAAACCAAGGGTTATCCGTAATTAAAATAGTAGGTTCTTTGTTGTATAGTTTTATAAGCTTAAAAACACCTATTAACAAAGATGCAATAAAACCAATGGCAAACATAAATGTGCCTAATAAGCCAAAAAGATGCATAGGCTGTTTACCATATTTTGTTAAAAAACTTATGGTAATTAAGTCTAAAAACCCATTGATAAATCGATCTAGTCCAAATTTGGTCGTTCCGTATTTTCTTGCTTGATGTAAAACAATTTTTTCACCAATTTTATTGAATCCGGCATTTTTAGCTAATACAGGTATATAACGATGCATTTCACCATATACATCAATATTTTTTATTACCTCATTTTTGTAAGCTTTGAGTCCACAATTAAAATCATGTAATTTTAAACCTGAAGTTTTACGAGCTGCAGCATTGAATAATTTAGATGGGATATTTTTACGAATTTTAGAATCGTACCTTTTCTTTTTCCACCCCGAAATTAAATCGTGATCTTCTTTAACTATCAAATTAAAAAGTTCAGGAATTTCTTCCGGATTATCTTGTAAATCGGCATCCATGGTAATCACCACGTCACCATTAGCTTCCTTGAAAGCAGCGTTTAGCGCTTGTGATTTACCAAAATTAATTTGAAATTTTAATCCTTTAACGTTTTTATTTTTTTGTGATAAGGCTTCAATTACTTGCCAAGAATTGTCTGTACTTCCGTCATCAACAAAAAGTATTTCGTAAGTATAATGATTGGCTTGCATCACTTTAACAATCCAATTGTGTAATTCGTTTAATGACTCTTCTTCATTGAGTAGTGGAATAACTACAGATATATCCATTAAGTATATTATTTATTTTCGTCTTTTTTTAAGATAAGCCCAGAAATTAATGCGAATATAAATCCGAAAAATAAACTAGCAACTAAAGCTATTGCCGAAGTAATTGCAGGCGTTGAGAAATTTTTCATCATTTCTATTTGTTTCTCAATTTGTTCATCGGTTAATTGCGGAAAATTTTCTATCATTTCTATTTCTGCTTTAGCCATCGTGTTGGTCATAAAATCAGGCTCAATATAATTCATGAAAATAAAGGAATAGACAACTGAAATTATTCCGCCAATCAAGGCAATACCAATACCAGTTTTTAGTGCTTCGCCAATACTTAAATTATCTTCATTAAATTCTCTAAATTTTTTGATTCCTAAAAATATAATAACAGCCATGGCAATTAGTCCAAGTGACCCTGTTTTCCAATCCTGATCATATTGCATCCCTAGTGCATATATCACAACACTAATTAATACCGATACAATGCCGAGAATTCCTCCGTAATTTAAAATTATTTTTTTTGTTGGTGTTTGTTGATTTTCCATAAGGTTAAGGTTTAATTTTAAACAAATATAACTTAAATATAAAGACATAAAAAACCATGTATAAAAATTGTTTTAAAAAGTGTAAAAAAAGGTTGCACAATTGTAAAAGGGTTGTATTTTTGTAGCGGCAAGTCCTGCACAACCAGCTCCCTTTGAATCCTCCAGGGCGGGAACGCAGCAAAGGTATTAGGTCGTAGCGGTGTGATGCAGGTAGCTTGCCATTTTTATATTCCAATTAAGTCACAAAGTGATGATTTCCAAAATTTTAAAGTCAATTATCGAAAATTTATTTCATCTTTGTAATTATGAGTAAAGTTGTTTTAGTTACTGGAGCATCTTCGGGTATTGGTAAAATAACAGCCGAATTTTTAGCGCGAAAAGGGTTTAAAGTTTATGGAACTTGCCGAAACCCAACGCTAGTGCAAAAGAATTCAATTTCCAATAAATCAAATTTTGAATTATTAGCTTTAGATCTCCAGAAAAAGGATACGATTAGAAGTACAATTGATACTGTTCTTAAAAATGAAGGTCGTATTGATATTTTAATAAACAATGCAGGTACTGGTGTAACTGGACCTATAGAAGAAACGCCATCACAAGAAATTCAAAAGGCATTTGATACCATATTGTTCGGTGCTATTGAAGTTATGAAGGCCGTTTTACCAGCTATGCGTGAACAAAAATATGGTTTGATCATAAATATAACTTCAATTGGTGGCTATATGGGTTTACCCTTTCGGGGAATTTATTCCGCAGCAAAAGGAGCTTTAGAAAATATTACAGAAACCATAAGAATGGAAGTTAAAGAATTTGGGATTAGGGTTACAAATCTTGCCCCAGGTGATTTTGCGACCAATATAGCCTTGAGAAGGTATCACACCCCTGTTTTTGAAGATTCTGTTTATAAAGAATTATATCAAAAGAACATTGATTTAATGGACGCCCATGTAGATAAAGGTAATGATCCGATAGAAATTGCAAAACAAATTTATAAGATCATTCAAACGCCTGAACCCAAAATTCACTATAAAGTTGGTAGTTTAAAGCAAAAATTTTCAATTGTATTAAAACGTATTTTACCAGATAAAATTTATGAGAACATGATTATGAAATATTATGGTATGTGATTTTTAAAAGTTGAAAGTAAAAAGTAAAAAGTAAAAAGTTGAAAGTGAATTGCCAAAAGTGAGAAGCCAAAAGCCAGAAGCAAATAGCCAAAAGCCAAAAGTCCAATACCTAATACTCAATACCCAGTACTACTCATAAAACTCTGCAACTTCCCCCAAATTTTTTCGATGAATATCTGGTACAAAAGCGGGTTGTTTAAGATAGCCCACGGGCAACAATAAAAATGCTCTTTCATTTTCTGGTCTATTCAAAATTTTGGCTAAAAACTTCATCGGGCTAGGGGTATGTGTTAATGTGGCCAAACCAGCATTATGTATGGCAGTAATCAGCATACCACAAGCGAGACCAATAGACTCATTCACATAATAATTATTTGTTTTCTTACCAAATTGATCATAATCAAAAGCTTTTTTAAAAACGATAATCAAATAAGGAGCTATTTCTAAAAAAGGTTTATTCATATCCGTGCCTAAGGGCTCTAAATCTTTTAGCCAACTGTCACTCATTCTGTTTTGGTAAGACTCTCTTTCTTCTTTTTCGGCAGCAACTCTAATTTTGCTTTTTAATTCGGGGTTGGAAACAACACAAAATGTCCAAGGTTGTTTATGAGCGCCTGATGGTGAGGTAGATGCAGCTTTAATAATATTTTCTATTACTTCTTTTGGTACGGCCTGATCACTAAATTCTCTAACTGATCGTCGCTTGTCCATAAACTGAAAAAATGTTTTGCTTTTCTCAATCATTTCTTTTTCTGAAATAGATTCCTGTTTATAAGCGATGTGTTTAAAACCGGAAATGAAAATATGCTTCTTATCGTCCATATTATTTGCTTAAAAATTATTTGTGATTCCAATTATTCGGACCCTTTACGCGATCGTAAACTCTTTTTAAATCAGGGTTCGCCACATCATAAGCTATTGTTTTAATCCAGGCCATTGTTTTAGATTGAAATTTCAGTAAAAATATGGCAATTTACTATATTTTAAAAGTTCTTGATATATTTTTATTTTTCAATAATTTGAATATTTAATATTTCAATTAAACCTATATTTGTAAAAAAATAAACATATGAAACGAGCATTCCAAATTATGACACACAAGGGAATAGCTAATAGCGAATCGCATGTGTCACCTATAAAAATTAAAATTTAGACACATGAAATTTTTTATCGACACAGCTAATTTAGAGCAGATTAAAGAAGCGCAAGCACTTGGTATTTTAGATGGTGTAACAACCAATCCATCTTTAATGGCTAAGGAAGGAATTACAGGAGAAGAGAATATTAAGAATCACTATAAAGCTATTTGCGAAATTGTTGATGGTGATGTAAGTGCTGAGGTTATTGCAACCGATTTTGAAGGTATGGTTAGAGAAGGTGAAGTTTTGGCTGATTTACACCCACAAATTGTGGTTAAAATTCCTGTAATCGCAGATGGGATTAAGGCTTGTAAATATTTTTCGGATAACGGAATTAAAACCAACGTTACTTTGATTTTTTCATCAGGTCAAGCTTTATTAGCTGCTAAAGCAGGAGCAACCTATATGTCTCCTTTTATTGGTAGACTGGATGATATTTCAACAGATGGATTAGGTTTGATAGAAGAAATAAGATTGATATATGATAATTACGGTTATGAAACACAAATATTAGCGGCTTCAGTACGTCATACCATGCATATTATAGATTGTGCTAAAATTGGAGCAGATGTAATGACTGGCCCTTTAAGTGCCATCAAAGGATTATTAAAACATCCTTTAACAGATTTAGGTTTGGCTCAATTTTTAGCAGATTATAAAAAAGGAAACTAAAAGATATGTATAGGTTTATTCGGTCTTTAATTTAATCGAATTACATTAATATAGAAACTCATTAGCCTTAGTTAGTGAGTTTTTTTGTTATATAAAATGCAAGTAAATATTTCAAAAGAAAATTGTAAATTTATATAATAATTATCTTAAACAAGGTTTGATAAAAGGACAAATTATTATAAGAGTAGCTTTGAGAAGGCCATTGAAGTGTCTAAAATTATTTTTAAAAAGTTAGTAAATGATTCTGTCACAATAATTTTATAGATATATATTTAATGAAAACTGCAACAGTAAAAATATTAAAGCAAGAAATAACCTATAGGTCGCAAACAGAACTCGTAGAATTGTGTTTGCGATTATCAAAATTTAAAAAAGAAAATAAAGAATTGCTCACCTATTTGTTGTTTGAATCATCTGATGAGAATAATTTTATAGAAGGAGTTAAATCTGAAATAAAATCAGATTTTGAAACAATAAATACCAAGAGTTATTTTTACATAAAAAAAAGTGTTCGAAAGATTTTACGCAACACAAAAAAATACATTAGATACTCAAAAATTAAAGAAACAGAAATTGAATTGTTACTTTATTTTTGCGAAGCATTAAATAATATGCGACCATCTTATAAGAACAATGTATCACTTGTGAATATTTTTAACCGACAAATTTTAACTATAAAAAAAGCGATAGCTACTTTACACGAAGATTTGCAATTTGATTATGGCATGGAATTGGAAGCTTTGGAATAGTGCTGTTTTAATCGAATGGGGTTGTTGTAAAAACCAATACTATTTACAAATACCCCTGTAATTCTTTGATCTCATCTCTTAATTTCGCTGCTACTAAAAAATCTAAGGCTTTGGCAGCACTCTCCATATTTTTACGTTTTTCACGGATTCGTTTTTCAATTTCTGGTTTGGCTAAATATTGTAATTCGGCTTCGGCAGCTCTGGAATTTGCTTCTTCATACTGATAGCTTGCAGTTTCGTATTTTGTTAAGGATTTGTCAATATTCTTTTTAATTTGTCTTGGTGTAATATTGTGTTTAATGTTATAAGCTATTTGTTTCTCCCGTCTTCTATTGGTTTCATCTATAGTTAGCTGCATGCTTTTGGTAACTTTATCCGCATACATAATAGCTCTCCCATTAATATTTCTTGCCGCCCTACCTACGGTTTGTGTCAATGAGCGATGGCTTCTTAAAAAACCTTCTTTATCTGCATCTAAAATGGCAACCAAAGACACTTCAGGCAAATCCAACCCTTCACGTAAAAGATTTACACCAATTAAAACATCAAATATACCTAGTCGTAAATCTCTCATAATTTCTACCCTTTCTAAGGTGTCAACGTCTGAATGTATATAACGACAACGAATTTGAATACGACTTAAATATTTGGTCAGTTCTTCTGCCATTCGCTTGGTTAAAGTAGTGACTAAAATACGTTCATCAATTTCAATTCTTTTTTGAATTTCTTCGATCAGGTCATCTATTTGATTTAAACTTGGACGTACTTCAATTTCTGGATCTAGTAACCCAGTAGGTCTGATAACCTGTTCTACAAAAACACCTTCGCTTAATTTTAATTCATAGTCCGCTGGAGTAGCACTGATATAGATAATCTGATTTTGAATGGCTTCAAACTCTTCAAATTTTAAAGGTCGGTTATCCATAGCAGCAGGTAGTCTAAATCCGTATTCAACCAGGTTTTCTTTTCTCGATCGGTCGCCTCCATACATGGCATGCACTTGAGGGATTGTAACATGACTCTCATCCACCAGCATCAAATAATCGTTAGGAAAATAATCTAATAAACAGAAAGGTCGTGTACCAGGTTCTCTTCCGTCCAAGTAGCGTGAGTAATTTTCAATACCGCTACAATAGCCTAGCTCTCGAATCATTTCTAGATCAAATTCAGTTCTTTCCTTTAACCTTTTTGCTTCTAAATGCTTCCCTATTTCTTTAAAATAATCTACTTGTTTTACCATGTCATCTTGAATTTGATGAATGGCATTTTGAAGAACATCTGGTGAGGTAACAAATAGGTTTGCCGGATAAATATTTAAATTTTCAAATTTTTCAATGATCTGATTGTTTGTCAAATCAAAACTTTCAATTTCTTCAATTTCATCTCCAAAAAAGTGAACTCTAAATCCATATTCTCCATAAGAAGGGTAGATGGTAATTGTATCTCCTTTTACTCTAAACGATCCGCTTTTTGCTTCGGCTTCGGTACGCGAATACAAACTAGTAACCAACATATGTAAAAATTTGGTTCGTGCAATCACTTGATTAACAGAAATATAAACAATATTTTTTTTAAACTCAACAGGGTTACCTATACCGTATATACAAGAAACTGAAGCGACAACCAATACGTCTCTTCTTCCCGAAAGGAGCGATGAAGTAGTACTCAATCGCATACGTTCAATTTCATCATTTATAGAAAGATCTTTCTCAATATAGAGTCCGGTTGTAGGTAAATAGGCTTCGGGTTGGTAGTAATCGTAATAAGAAACAAAATATTCCACTGCATTGTTTGGGAAAAACTGTTTAAACTCCTGATACAATTGTGCCGCTAAAGTTTTATTATGT
Organism: Flavobacteriaceae bacterium; assembly: GCA_021647985.1. Taxonomy (GTDB): domain Bacteria; phylum Bacteroidota; class Bacteroidia; order Flavobacteriales; family Flavobacteriaceae; genus Lutimonas. Next base: position 14,717 of record JAKITQ010000049.1, read on the forward strand.
GCTAAAACCAAAGTTGGTTTTTGTGTTAATGCAACTACATTGGCAGCCGTGAAGGTTTTACCAGAACCAGTTACCCCGAGTAAAACTTGATATTTTTCATTATCATGCATGCCTTTTACCAATTGATCAATAGCTTGAGGCTGATCTCCTGTTGGTTTGAATTCTGATTCTAGTTGAAATTCCATATCACAAAAATAAACAAATAGTTGCGTTAAATGGTGAAAATTTTGATTTCAAAAAATATAATTATTTTATATTATTAGTTGCAAATAAGTAAATTTATTACTGGTTTAATTATAGATTTTATATTAATTCAATTAGGAATGCAATAATTTTAATTAGAAGTTGAAAACAAGTTTTTTTTTGTAGATTTATCAGCTACAATAAAAAAACCTGTATGAGCAAAGGCGTGAAGTATAAAAAAATGGATCAATCTTTTTTTGAATCCAGAGAATTGAAAAGACACGCAGGTGTATGGTCCTTATGGGCATTGGGAGTTGGAGCTGTAATATCTGGTCACTTTTCAGGATGGAATTTAGGCTTGGCTTCTGGTGGTTGGGGAGGCATGTTTATCGCAACCATTGTTATTGCAATTATGTATATCGGCCTTACCCAGAGTGTTGCCGAAATGTCACCGGCTTTACCACATACTGGTGGCGCATATTCTTTCGCAAGGTCAGCAATGGGACCTTGGGGAGGTTTTTTTACAGGATTGGTAGAGAATTTAGAGTTTGTATTAACACCAGCAGTTATTGTATTTTTTTTAAGTAATTATATGGCCGGTATTTTTGAAACCAGTGCTGATATATTACCACTTTGGTGGTTTGGGTTTTATACAATTTTTACAATGATGAATATAATTGGCGTTGAATTGTCGTTTAAATTTACTGTTGTAGTTACCCTTTTGGCTTTATCTTGTTTGATAATATTTTGGATCTCCAGCATTGGGAAAATTGATTTTTTTAGATATGCTTTAGATATACAAGCAAATGAATCTGGTGAAGCTGAATATTTACCAGGAGGTAATGGTGCGTTTTTACCAATGGGAATTTTGGGAGCTTTAAAAGCAATGCCTTTTGCAGTTTGGTTATTTTTAGCCATTGAACAATTACCATTGGCAGCGGAGGAAGCTGTTGATCCTAAGAAAGATATGCCAAAAGGATTGACCTATGGAATGATTACTTTAGTGATTTCAGCTTTTTTAATTTTGTGGTTGAATTCTTCAATTTCATTAGGTTCTTATGCCTTGTCACAATCCGGTGAACCGTTATTAGACGGGTTTAAGGTTTTGTTTGGTAATAATATTGCCAAGCTATTGGCCTTGGTCGCTTCCATTGGATTGATCGCATCATTTCATACCATTATTTTTGCGTTTGGACGACAAATTTATTCCCTGTCAAGGGCGGGCTATTTTCCGGTAATTTTATCAAAAACCCATAGTAAAAGAAAAACACCATATACTGCATTGATTTTAGGTTCGGTAATTGGGTTTGTTGTATTGATGGTAACTAAATTTTTGGCTGGTGAAGAAAGTGGGGTATTCATAGGTGGTGCTTTGTTGAATATTGCAGTTTTTAGTGCCATGTTATCTTATGTATTACAAAGTGCCTCATTTTTATTGTTACGTAAAAATCAACCAAAATTAGACAGACCTTATGTTAGTCCGTTTGGAAAAACAGGTGCCTGGGTAACAGTAGTTATAGCGCTTGCAACTATGTATTTTCAATTGCAAGATAAATCGTACAGAACGGCAGTATTTATTGCTATTGCTTATTTAATTATTGGCCTACTTTATTTTGCTTTAAGAGGTAGGCATAGATTGATTTTATCTCCAGAAGAGGAGTTCGCATTAGCTCATGAAACGAGCATACCAAATTTTGATACACAAGGGAATGACTAATAGCGAACAGCATGTGTCACCATAAAAATTTAAATTTAGATACATAAAAAACACACATAAAAGGAAATGTATAAAATGAAAGAAATTGAAAAATATATAAAAGATAATCAAATAAAGAATGTGAAATTGGCCATTGTTGATATGGATGGTGTACTTCGTGGTAAATATATGAGTGCTAAAAAATTTCTTACTTCAATAGACAAAGGATTTGGATTTTGCAATGTGGTTTTTGGATGGGATTCTAATGATACCTTGTATAAAAAGGATTCCTTTACAGGGTGGCAAGATGGATTTAAAGATGCAACTGCTAGTATCGATACGGCAAGTTTTAGGCTTTTACCAACAGAAGATAACAGATCGATTATTTGTTTGGCAGATTTTTCTGAAAATAAAGCAAGTGCAGTTTGTCCAAGATCAATTTTAAAAAAAATAATACAACGATTAGATAATCAAGGTTTAAAAGCAAGTGCAGCATTAGAATATGAATTTTTCTTATTCAATGAAACGCCGCAAAGTTTACGAGATAAAAACTATAATGATTTGAAACCAATGACCCCTGGAAATTTTGGTTATTCGGTATTGCGTAACTCAACACATGCCAACTTCTATCATGAAATTATGCATTTATGTGAAGAAATGGGTATGCCTCTAGAAGGTTTACATACTGAAACAGGACCTGGTGTTTTGGAAGCTGCAATTGAATATTCAGATGCTTTAAGAGCTGCAGATAATGGTGTTTTATTTAAAACATTTTTAAAAGTTTGGGCTCAACAAAATGAAATGATTGCAAGTTTTATGGCCAAATGGTCAGCAGATTATCCCGGGCAATCTGGGCATATTCATATTTCATTACAAAATAAAGAGGGTAAAGCTATTTTTTATGATAAAAATAAAAAAGATAATATGTCAGATAAAATGCGATGGTTTATTGGTGGTCAGCAAAAATTAATGCCAGAACTATTAGCCATGGTGGCATCTACTTGTAATAGTTATACTAGGTTAATTCCTGGTTTTTGGGCACCTACCACCGCATCATGGGGTGTTGATAATAGAACTTGCGCTTTACGTGCAATACTGGGGGGCGAAAATTCTCAACGTGTTGAGTATCGCATTTCTGCGGCAGATATAAATCCGCATTTGGCTTTGGCAGCTGCATTAGGCTCTGGTATTTGGGGAATTGAAAATAAAATTGAACCGACAAAACCCATTCAGGGTAATGCCTATGATGTTTCTATGTCAAAAGAATTTTTATTGCCAAGAAATTTATCACAAGCCGCTATGCAATTTAAAAGTTCTGCAGTTGCTCGTGATCTTTTTGGTGATACTTTTGTAGATCACTATGCGCATACAAGATTGTGGGAAGATGACCAACAACATGCGGCAATTACAGATTGGCAACTTAAAAGATATTTCGAAATTATTTAAGCTTTTTTTTACTTTAGTTAATCCTATGAAAATATTAATTGTTGAAGGGAATGTTAAAAGAACAAGACTTGAAAGAGAAAAATCGGGTATTATTCCTTATAATTTACTTTTCATTAAAATGTTAAAAATACTTAACCCTACTATTCTACCAGATGTAGTTTGTCCTGCAGATGATGATAAATTTTTACCAAACAAAGAGGAATTATTAAAGTACGACGGAATAATGTGGACAGGTAGTGCATTATGTATTATGGATAAAATACCCGAGGTAATCAGACAATTGGAATTTGCACAAGTTATTTTTGAAAGTGGTGTTCCGCTTTATGGCAGTTGTTGGGGTATGCAAGTTGCAACTGTTGTAGCAGGAGGTAAAGTTGCCCAAAGTCCGATAGGCCTAGAAATAGGAATTTCTCAGCCAATTAAATTAACGGAAGAAGGTAAGAAAAGTCCGTTTTTTACACAAAGAGAAGATGATTTTAAAGCATTATGTATTCATTTTGATGAGGTTGTTGAAGCACCTAAAAATTCAAAAATACTGGCGAGTAATAATCACTCTAAAATTCAGGCTATAACTTTTAAATATAGAAAATCTCATTTTTTTGGAGTACAGTATCATCCAGAATTTAGCACCAATATTATGGTAAATATTATTTCGTTTTTATCAGATAAATTTGTCGCTGTGAACGCTTTTCCATCAATGAATGAAGTTAAAAAATTGAATGACAAACTGAACAATAAAAATAAATTACCTCAAGAAATATCTAATTATTTGAAACATACCCAAGAAATAATGTCATGGTTAAATTATATTTCTAAATGTAAACGAAATTAATTCCTCTAGTCTTTGCTTCGATGATAGTTGGTTTCAAAAAAATCTTAATTAAATTTAAATTATCTAATTTGAAAATGTTGAAGTATTTTTGTTAATAGATTGTAATTATAATTTTAGAATAAAACATGAGTAATTATCACATTAAAAACTTAGAAGAGTACTTTCAAGTACATAGAAAATCGGTTAGAAATCCTGAATTATTCTGGGAAGAAATTGCAGAAGAGCACTTTTTATGGCGTAAACGATGGGATAAGGTTTTGACTTGGGATTTTAAAAAACCGGAAGTTAAATGGTTTGAAGGAGCAAAATTAAACATCACAGAAAATTGTATTGATAGACATTTACGAATTCGTGGCGATAAAACAGCCATATTGTTTGAACCAAATGATCCAAAGGAAACTGCCCAACATATTAGTTATCGCCAGCTTTATGAAAGGGTAAACCAATTGGCAAATGTTTTGAAAGAACAAGGTATTAAAAAAGGAGATAGAGTTTGTATTTATTTACCTATGATTCCAGAGCTTGCCATTTCAACTTTAGCTTGTGCTCGAATAGGAGCTATTCATTCTGTGGTTTTTGCTGGTTTTTCCGCAATGGCCTTATCAACTAGGGTTAATGATAGTGACTGTAAAATGGTCATTACATCAGATGGTTCTTACCGTGGTACAAAAACAATCGATTTGAAAGGAATTGTAGATGATGCACTTAAAGAATGCCCGGGTGTAGAAACTGTTTTGGTTGTAAAACGTATCCATTCAGAAATAGAAATGAAAAACGGACGTGACAAGTGGTTACAACCTTTATTGGATAAAGCTGCAACTGAATGTGAACCTGAAATTATGGATGCTGAAGATCCTTTGTTTATTTTGTATACTTCCGGTTCAACCGGAATGCCTAAAGGGATGGTTCATACCACGGCGGGCTATATGGTTTATACTGCCTATACCTTTAAAAATGTATTCCAATACAGAGAAAATGATATTTTTTGGTGTACAGCAGATATAGGTTGGATTACCGGTCATAGTTATATTGTATATGGCCCGTTGGCAAATGGAGCAACTAGTGTAATGTTTGAAGGAGTGCCAAATTACCCAGATTGGGGTCGTTTTTGGGAAATTGTTGCAAAACATAAAGTAACTCAATTCTATACCGCACCAACTGCAATTCGTGCCTTAGCAAAAGAAAAATTAGACTGTGTTGAAAGGCATGATCTTTCTTCTTTAAAGGTATTAGGATCTGTAGGTGAGCCAATTAATGAGGAGGCCTGGCATTGGTATAATGATAATATAGGTAAGAAAAAAAGTCCTATTGTAGACACTTGGTGGCAAACTGAAACTGGCGGTATTATGATTTCACCAATACCATATATAACACCAACAAAGCCTACCTATGCTACATTTCCGTTGCCGGGAATTCAGCTTACTTTAATGGATGAACATGGAGAAGAAATTACAGGTAATCAGGTTGATGGTAGGTTGTGTATTAAATTTCCTTGGCCTTCTATGGCGAGAACTATTTGGGGAAATCACAAAAGATATAAGGAGACTTATTTTTCGACATATGAAAATCAGTATTTTACTGGAGATGGAGCCTTGCGTGATGAGGTAGGTTATTATCGTATTACTGGTAGGGTAGATGATGTGATCATTGTTTCTGGTCATAACCTTGGAACAGCTCCAATTGAAGATTCTATTAATGAGCACCCTGCTGTTGCAGAATCTGCAATTGTAGGATTTCCTCACGATATAAAAGGAAATGCTTTATATGGTTATGTTATTTTAAAAGAAACTGGAGAATCACGCGTTCACGACAATTTGCGTAAAGAAATCAATCAGATCATAACAGAGCATATTGGTCCGATTGCCAAATTAGATAAAATTCAATTTACAAGTGGATTACCAAAAACAAGATCAGGAAAAATTATGCGTCGAATTTTGCGTAAAATTGCCTGTAATGAAACCGATAATTTAGGCGACACTTCTACTTTGTTAAACCCAGAAGTTGTTCAAGAAATTATGGATAACGCTTTATAAAATTGTATTAACAAGATAAATAAGGTTGATAAAGAGTTCTTTTTCAACCTTTTTTTATAACAAGTTTCTTTGATCGAATTTGATATTTAAAAGCTATAAGTCCCTTTTTTTTAGAATGTAATATGATAAATAAATAAAGATAAAAGTCCATCACAAAACGATGACTATTTC
>JAKITQ010000050.1 GCA_021647985.1 Flavobacteriaceae bacterium
TATTCCCTTTTTCTTAGCGTATTTTACAGCACTTTTTATTTGTTGATATACACTAAAATCGGTTACTTCTTTCAAATACCCTCTTGTAGATTGAACGATTAAATTGTACGGTGCATGTTTTGAAACTGCATCAATATACGCTTTGTACCCATCTGCATCAAATTCGTCTTTACCCCAAAACCAACTTGCCATTACAGGTAAAACATCATCTGAAATGCTTTTTGAAATATCACTTCCTTCATTTGAATATAGAATTTCTTGCTCTTTCTTTTGTGCTTTAAGCATCACAGAACAAAGTAACAACATGGCAGCAAAACTTATAAAATTTATTTTCAAACCATTTCTCATATTTTAAAACCTTAATTTGACCCGTTTAATGTTATTAATTATGCACACTACTTTCAAAAACATAAGACCCTGATCCTACTTTTAATGTGACCAGACCTTTGCCATGTGATAGCACCGCTATATTATTTTGTTTTAATGGTTTACCACCCTCCATAATTTTCTTTGCTGATGATGCAGGTAAAATTACCGTGGCTGTTGTATTGCCAGGCACATCGAGTTTCATTGTGAATTTTCCATCCTCCTTCTTCCAATTTACGGCTATAATTCCATAGCTCGACTCATACGAAGCATTACACCAATTTAATTGCTCCGTAAGTTTTGGCTCGATTACAAAATGCTTGAATCCAACCTGTTTCATATCGGGTTGTATTCCTGCTATATTCCGAAAATACCAGTTGCTAACGTCTCCAAACATAATGTGATTCAATGAACCATGACTTTTTGATTCCCGACCATCCCAATGCTCCCAGAGCGTGGTTGCTCCTTGTCTTATCCACCAACCCCAACCAGGGAAAGTTTCGTTTGCCATGATTTTATAAGCTGCATCTACATGTCCATTATCTGCCAGAGCATGTGGCACGTATTTAGCACCAAGTATCCCTGCGTCAATATGGTAGTCTGTTTTTTTTACTGCTTCAAGCAATTGTTTTATCACTTTATTTTTATTTCTATTATCGACAAGCCCTAGGTAGAGCGGAGCACTTTGAGCGGTTTGTGAGCCATTTGCATATATTCCTGATTTTGAATCATAGAATTTTTTATTAAAAGCAATTTTAATCTCAGATGAAAGTTGTGCATAAAATTGATGATCTTCTTCATGACCGAGTAGTTCTGCTGTTTGAGACAAAATATCTGTAAAATGATAATAATAAGCTGTAGATGTCAGCGGAACCGGAGTTTTGGTGTCGTAAGGAGCCCAATCACCCAGACCAATAGACAATATGTGATTTTCTGCCTTTCCAGTAAAGTAACTTACCAATTTTTTAATCCCCTCATAATGCTTGGCTAATATTCCAGTATCTCCATCGTAGAGATACATCTGCCAAGGAATAATGGCATAAGCTCCGGTCCAGGCCGGCCCGTTAGCCCAATGATATCCCCATCCTGACGTAGGAATGATACCTGGTAAATTTCCATCCTGTTGTTGCTCATCTGCAAAATCTTGCAGGTATTTGGCATACGCAGCATTTGAATGAAAGTTCCATAGTCCGGTTTCGGCTGCCAATTGTGCATCACCGGTCCATCCGTTTTTTTCCCTTTGTGGGCAATCTGTCGGAAAGCCAAAAAAGTTACCCTGGAAAGAAGAAAGCGTATTTTGCTGTATTTTATTTATGATTGGATTGGAGCATTCAAAAGAGCCTCGTGATTTAAAATCTGTACCTGCAACCATAGCTGTAATATCGCCCTTTGTTAACTCCCCGGGGTAACCAAACACCTCGATGTATTGAAAGCCATGGTAGGTAAATATCGTTTCAAACGTTTCTTGTTGCCCACCCTTAAGAATAAACTTATCGGTTTGTACAATGCCTTGGGTGTAAATATCGATATTACTTTGATCGACAGAATCTCCAGCAAGTTCCTCCCCATACTTCAAGATAATTTCATCGCCATTTTCCCCGATTGCCTTAATTCTTGCCCATCCGGCTATATTCTTTCCAAAATCTATGATATAACGACCATCAGGTTTTTTGGTAATTTTTGTTGGTTTCAGTTCTTCATAAGCTCTTATGGGCTCTATTTTTTGAGGCCTTAACACACCTCCTGGAGAGGATATGGAAGAAGCATGACGCCAATTTTCTTCATTAAATCCAGTTTGATTCCAGCCGTCTTGCTCAAGTCTGGCATCGTAGATAACGCCTTGCCGAATACTGTTAAAAGTAACAGGCGCAGGAGAAGTTTTCCAACTTTCATCGGTCACAATTATTTCTTTGGAATTATCATCATAAATTACTTCAATCTGCATGATTACACGAGGTTTCCCTCTCCAAGGAGCATGATCGAAACCCCAGGTAGCTTTACTAAACATGTTGTACCACCCATTGCCCAGCATGACACCAATTGCATTTTCTTCTTGCAATGCTGATGTGATATCGTAGGTTGCATACAATACGGTTTTGTCATATCGTGTAAAAGCCGGATCAAGCTGGTGGTTGCCAATTTTATTTCCGTTGAGATATGCTTCATACAAACCCAAGCCGCTTACATACATTCTTGCGCTTTTTACTTTTTTAGAAAGCTTAAATTCTTTTCTAAAAATGGGAGCGTCATTGTCCCAGCCATAAGTCCCTTTTTCTTTTCCCGTTTGTCTATCTTTTATAAATGCTGGAAACCATTCCCAAACACTTGGAGCGGCAATCCATTGGGCATGCCAGTCTGTCTTTTCAAACAATCCAGTTTCAAAGAAAGATATCTTACTAAAAGAACTAAAAACTCCATTATCATCTTTTATTCTGACTTTCCAATAGTACCTTGTTCCAGACGACAAAACTTTTCCTTTATATAATACTTGTCCGGATTGGTTTGATTTTATTATTCCGGAATTCCATATATCTGCATTTTCCTCACTCAGTAATGCTTCTGTTGTTGCCACCAAAACCTGATAGGAATCCTGCAAAATATTTCTTTGTTGCGATGCATAAATCTCCCAACTTAATCTCGGTGTTTTATTGTCAATACTCAAGGGTTCAACCTGAAAATCGCACTTCAGATTTTTGACTTCCAAATCAGATGCATATAATATGCAGGTATTAAATAGTACCGTAGTTAATACAACAAGTGTATAAATATGTTTTCTCATAGTTTTATCATTTTATTATTTTTCATGGATATTTCTGATATTGATATATGTTTATGTAATCGTTAGCTTCCCTCACTGTCTCTTTCAGCAAACTTTAACTCCTTTTATTCGGGTTTCATAACATTAATCGTTTCAGGCAGCCACACTTTGTATCTGGTTTTATCATCCCAAATATTTCCTGCGGAACCAAAATCACAAAAATGTACCTTTGTTAGAGTTGGTTTTCTTGTACCCAACTTTATTGGCGCTGTAAAAGAAAGCCATACCCCTTCTGGTTTTGTTTCTGATATTTGGAGGTCAACTATGTTGTTTTTGTGTTGAATCCTTACTCCTTCATCTACAAACCCGTCTTCAAACAAAGAATACCGTGCCAAGACAATTGGCCCACGTTTAAGGGCGGAAAAACCATTTAGATGAACCAAGTGACCACGAAGATCTAATTGCAACTCAATCTGGTCTCCTTTTTTCCATTGTCGGGTTATTTTTGCATAGGTTCCAGGAGTGATAACCTTATCAATTTTCTTACCATTTACCATAAGTGAGTTTTGGGTACTCCAAGCTGGAATACGTAGCGCAATTGTAAATGCCTCTGATTTGTTAGGGTTTATAGTAAATTGAATCTTGTCTCCTTCTGGGTAACTTGTTTTTTGTTCGAGTGCTATTTTATTTTTTGAAGAAAGGGTAAATGTTGCTGATAAGTCTGTGTACAAGTTTACATAAACTTCATTGGCAGCAGTCATTATTGCAAAGCGCGGCAACATCATATATCCTCGTGGACCATTCGCCGAGCAACAGTTTATATTCATGCCGCATTGTTTCTCACCATCTCCTCTAGACCCCTGTAAAGGACTGTATTTTAAAATCTTTGCTCCTCCAAATTGCGTAGAGGCCATTAGGGCATTGTAATAGGTAAGCTCAATATTGTCAGCATATTTCAGTTTCCCTGTAAGACGTAGCAAATCATAATTTACCTTCATCCAAGTGGTCGTTACACATGTTTCCATGGTATTAAAAGTTGGTGTAGTCTGCTTCTCTTTTCCGTGATACCAGCCTTCAAACGAAGAACCAGAACCGGTAATATTAATCTCTTCATCAATTATATCCTGCATAGTCATCTCTACAGCTTTCAAATAATCGGGAGTTCCTGTTACTTTATAGAGTTCCAATAAGCCGTTATAACACGACATCATTTCATAAGCCTTTTGCCCATTCCATGGCCCATACCACCTTTCAGGTTGTGGAAAACGATCGGCCACATGCACGCCTGCCAACGCTTTGGAAATAAGTTGAGGCCCTTCGGGAGTTTCCCATTGTGCAACAATGTATTTGGCAAAATCAAGATATTTTTCATCATTCGTTTTATTATAAAGCATCATCATCGGTTCGAGGACAGAACTGCTTGCCATACCCATATAGTTTCCTGTTACGACAATATTTACTTTCCCAGGCCCTACTTGTGAAAGCAAATAATTCGCTGATTTCTTAGCTGCTTTCAGCGCTTTTTTGTTTTTGGTAATATCATGATATCGAAGCAAACCCAGCAATACATATTTTCTCCCCCAGATATCCCAACTTGTAAGTTGGTGTTCTGGCGAATAATTACCAATATATCCATTTGAAAGTTGCGTCTCGATAATACTTGTTACCGACTTGCTCATGTGATCCATCAATTCTGCATCGTGGTTGTATTCCCAGGCTGCAACAGCTCCAAGCATCCATTTACCCCAGAATTCCATATGCCACAAATTATCTTCTTCTTTATGTCTGAATGGTTCTACTAAATGGTCATAGTCTTGTCCCAGTATCCTCTTTTCCATTAACAAATCCGTATGCTTTCCAACATAACCTTTCAGTTTTAATTGATTCTGAGGAATTGTTTTTAATAAATCAGGTACTGCTTGACCCTGCATTAGAAAAGGTGTAAATACCATTAAAAAAAGTAAAGTGTAAAATGTGTAAATCTTCATGATGTGTTTATTTATATTTAACAACTATCTATTAAAATAACCTGGTTCACGCCTTCCGTTTCCAGGGTTATTTGTAAGGTCATCCCCCAAATCTTTTCGTGCTTCCTCTGCTATTCTTTTGAGGTCTTCAACAATATCAGGGTTAGATTCACTTACATCATAACGTTCTCCTGGATCACTCCGTAAGTTAAACAGACCTCCTGTAAAAGGGAAATTCCCATTTACTTTACCGGGCATTCCATCTCTACCTCGTTGAAACCCTTCATAACTTTGCCCCGGATGTGGAAACACCAATTTCCAGTTACCGCTTCTCACCGCTTCCAAACTGTTTTTTCGATAATAATAATAAAATGAAGTACGTGGATTAGCATCTAAATCTCCTTGAAGAATTGGCAATAATGATACACCATCTATTTTTTTCTCCGGTAGCGGTGCATTTACAATATCTACAATAGTAGGTAGAATATCTATTCCCGATGACAAACTATTACATATAACTCCTTCAGGAATTACTCCCTTCCACCTCATAAGAAAAGGAACTCTTTGTCCTCCTTCAAATGTTACGCCTTTACCTTCTCTAAATCCACCCGTGCTTCCGGCGTGGTTACCATAGTTAAGCCATGGTCCGTTATCTGAAGTGAAAATGACAAGCGTTTTTTTATCTAATCCTGTTTCCTCAAGAGTTTTCAATATCTGACCAATACTCCAATCTATCTCCATCATAACATCGCCATATAATCCCTGTTCTGACTTTCCTTTAAATTTATCAGAAACAAATAAAGGAACATGCGGCATAGGATGAGCAAGGTATATGAAAAAGGGATTTTCTTGATTTTTCTTAATAAATGAGACTGTACGCTCTGTAAATTCTGTTGTAAACTGAGTCTGATCTTCTGGTGTAACAGCCGGGTTGATTATCTTTTTATTTTCAAAAAGTGGTAAGTCTGGGAATAAGTCATTTCCTGCCGGATGATATGGCCACATATCGTTAGAATAAGGAATCCCATAGAACTCATCAAACCCATGATTTGTGGGTAGAAATTGCTCCTGATACCCCAAATGCCATTTCCCATAGATTGCGGTAGCATATCCTTTTTTCTTGAGTATTTCAGCAATAGTTTCTTCTTTATCAGATATGCCTGACTTAGACTTATTGCCTAACGCACCGGTTATACCTATACGATTTGGATAACAGCCCGTAAGCAGGCCAGCACGGGAAGCACTGCAAACCGCTTGTGGCGAATAGTAATGAGAAAAAAATATTCCCTCTTTTGCCAATCTATCAATATTTGGAGTTTTGTAACCCGATGCACCCGTAAGTGTAATATCTCCATATCCCATGTCATCTAAATAAATTAGAATTATATTGGGTTCTGTTTCATTCTGTTTCTCATATTTACTGGAACATCCAACAAAACTGAGTATTCCTAGAAATAATAAACTTACTATTGATAATTGAAGTGCTTTCATGAATTTATTTATTTATTTAAAATTTCAATTTTAAACTCTTGCTGTAACCGTCTGATAATTTTGTTGCTATGTACTTTTGTCTTAAATCTCATTGTTTTATTTTGAATTGTAATTTATTACTGCATTGATATTGAGAAATATTTGAGTTGCTATATTCTCCATACCAAAATCTCCAGGATGTACACCAATGCCTTGGTGTATCCAAGTACTTTTATCTCCAGGATAATTTAATTCGTTTTTCACATAATTTGTTTTATCTAATAGATAAAGATGAGACAAATCCGTAAGAAAAGACTTCGTCTTATAAGTTACTTTCTTAATTACTTCATTTTTATCTTTAGAAGGAAAAAATGGTGTTGTACATATTACTATAGGATTAAATTTACCTTTAACATAATTGATTAATTCAATGTATTTTTTTTCAAATAATAACTTTGTTTTGATACTATCAAAGACTACATTCTCCCCGAGTTGAAAAATTATAACATCTGGTTTATAATTAACCAAACTGTCAATTGTTTTTAAATTGAAATCATGAAAATTTCGTTCAAATTTAGATAGTGTTGAAATCCGCATACAAATTCTTCTATTTGGAATTAAAACTTCGATTTTTTTGAAGAGAATGTGGGCATAATCATTATTAATATTACTTGCAGCCATTCCGCTAAGATGGTTCCAACCTATTTTTTCTGATATTCCATGGCGAGCTAAACTATTACCAATAATTAAAATCTTAAAGGGTTCGCCGCTATTGTCACTACAAGTGTCTACAAATGGTGGCAATTTAACTCTATTCATAGCATTCAATTGCTTTTTAGTTACAGAGCTATCCTGAGAATAGGCATTATTAAAAATAAGAATACTAAATATCGTTAGAAACAGAATATTTAATTTATTTGAGCTTTTCATATTATTGCTTATTAGTTTAATTTATCAATTGTTTAATATTGGAATTCTGACTAATATTTTTGTGTTTTAAAAAAAATCAGCCGATAGCAATTTTATTATTGATTATTAATATACAAAATCTCATTTTGAAAGATTGTTATTGATTTCCTCCAAACTAAGTTGCTCAAAATCCCATAAAATCAAAGTATCTAACCATCTGTTACGAAACAATAATCGAATTTGACTTAATCATTGACAGAATCTGTGTCATAGATTCTGTCAATGAAAATATTTAAAAATTTACCGAAGCATTGTAATTGGGTTTTTTAATACTCTTTGTATTCATATTTCAACACATTAATCGTTTCAGGCAGCCACACTTTGTACCTGGTTTTAACATCCCAGATATTTCCAGCCGAACCAAAATCACAAAAATGTATATTTGCTAGAGGGCTCTCTGTAGCTGGTATTCCTGTTCCCACCTTTACTTTTGCTGTAAAGGAAAGCCATACACCTTCTGGTTTTGTCTCTGATATTTGCAGGTCAACGATGTTGTTTGTATTCTCAATCATAACCGACTCATCTACAAACCCATCTTCATACATAGAATATCTTGTCAAAACAATTGGACCTCGCTTAATTGCAACGAAACCATTTTGTTTAACCAAACGGCCACGAAGATCTAATTGCAATGATATCTGGTCTCCTTTTTTCCATTTACGGGTTATTTTTACATAGGTTCCAGGAGTGATAACCTTATCAATTTTCTTACCATTTACCATAAGTGAGTTTTGGGTACTCCAAGCTGGAATACGTAGCGCAATTGTAAACGCTTCCGATTTGTCAGGGTTTATAGTAAATTGAATCTTGTCTGTTTCTGGGTAACTTGTTTTTTGTTCAAGTGATATTTCATTTTTTGAAGAAAGCGTAAATCTCGCTGATAATTCTGAGTATAAGTTCACATAAACTTCATTGTCAGAAGTCATTATGGCAAAGCGTGGCAGCATCATATAGCCTCTTGGCCCATTAGCAGAGCAACAGTTTATATCCATATCGCATTGTCTATCATCATCTCCTCTAGATCCCTGTAAAGGACTGTATTTTGAAATCTTTTCTCCTCCAAATTGCGTAGAGGCCATTAAGGCATTGTAATAGGTAAGCTCAATATTATCGGCATACTTCAGTTTACCCGTAAGGCGAAGTAAATCATAATTCACCTTCATCCATGTAGTCATTACACATGTTTCCATCGTATGAAACGTTGGTGCTGTTTGCTTTTCTTTACCGTGATACCAGCCCTCAAACGAAGTCCCAGAACCAGCAATATTAATCTCTTCATCAACTATATCTTGCATTGTCATCTCAACAGCTTTCAAATAATCGGGAGTTCCTGTTACTTTATACAATTCTAACAAACCGTTATAGCACGACATCATTTCATAAGCCTTTTGCCCATTCCATGGCCCAAACCATTTTTCTGGTTGCGGAAATCGATCTGCTACATGCACCCCTGCTAGCGCTTTGGAAATGAGTTGCGGACCTTTAGGAGTTTCCCATTGCGCCACGATATATTTCGAAAAATCAAGATACTTTTGCTTATTCGTTTTATTATACAACATCATCATCGGTTCCAAAATAGAACTGCTAGCCATACCTATATAATTTCCAGTTTCAACGATATTTACTTTTCCTGGACCTACTTGTGAAAGCAAATAATCTGCTGATTTTATAGCTGCCTTTAACGCTTTTTTGTTTTTGGTAATATCATGATAACGAAGTAAACCTAACAATACGTACTTTCTACCCCAAATATCCCAACTTTTCAGTTCGTATTCTGGCGAATAATTGCCAATATATCCATTCGAAAGTTGCGTTTCGATCATACTGGTTACAGACTCGCTCATATGTTTCATAAGTTGTTCGTCATGCGTATATTCCCAGGCTGCAACAGCACCGAGCATCCACTTGCCCCAAAATTCCATTTGCCACACATGGGTTTCATTTTTATGACGAAATGGCTCTACCAAATAGTCATAGTCTTGTGCCAATACTCGCTTTTCTATTAACAAATCGGTTTGCTTACCAACATGCCCTTTCAATTTTAATTGATTTTGTGGAATTGTAGTTAACTTATCAGAAACTGATTGACTCCGTATTAGAAATGGTGTAAAAACCATTAAAAAAATTAAAGTGTAAAATGTGTAATTTTTCATGATGTATTTATTTTTATTGTTCTTTTTACTATATTTTTCTATTGGATTTTTAAAGGTAATGAATAATATATTCAACACATTATTTCACTATACACCAAGTATTAAAAAGTGACTCTTTATCCCATGTATTACCGGCAGATGAAAAATCAACAAAACGAATGATTTGATCATTGCCGAGATTAACCTCAAATAATTTCCATATATCTGCCGGAGCTTCAATCTGCTTTATTGATATGTCGTCCATATTTTCAGGTGCAATAATAGATGAAAAAATATCATCACCACTTACGCGAATATCTCTTGACAAGGCAAGGGGCCCGTAAAAAAATGTGAGCGCTTTTTTCTGTGGTAGTGCTTCGTTTTTATCCAATGTAACTACATGCTTGTACCTTTCCTTGTTTAAATCATAAGTTCCATTTAATATAAAACTCTTTTTGGCCCACTGGTCATTATAAAAATCAATGTCATTGTAGGTAGCATCAAATAGTTCGGGCTTAAAAGTTTCCCATCTGAGTCGAATATCAAATGCAATTTCAATACGATCTCCATCTTTCCATTCTCTTTCAATAATCATCCAATTATTGGTGCTTTGACCGATAAATTCTTTGTCATTGATTTTAAAGGAAGTCTTATTACTCCAATCTGGAATACGAATATGTAGTTGAAAACTAAGGGGCTTGTTTAACGAAATAGTAGTTTTTACTTTCGATTCACTTAAAAAATCTCCCTCGATCTCAAAACCAACTTTTTGATCTTTCAATAAAATTTCTCCTTTGCCTTCACTAAACAAAGACAGAAATGCTTCATTATCGTTTCTTTTCATCAGGGTAAAATCCGCAGCCTGAAATAATCCTCTGGGTAGATTGTCGGTACAACACTGGTGATGGTTTAAGAAATGATTTGTTGCCGGAATATGCATATGCGAAGTTCTTAACCTACGCAAGCCCCAGGTTCCTTCCTTATTAAAAGCACATAACATTGAATTATAAAGTGCTCGCTCCATTTCCTCCACATACTTGTTTTCTCCAGTAAGTGTAAAAAGCTCAAATGATAGTCGATTCCAGTAAACCACATCACAAATTTCAGATAGAGTATTTATTAAACCCGCTGAACCAACATATTTATCATCGAAGCTTACACTTCCAACAGGTGTGCGTTCGTAGTTCACCAAAACTTCATGGATATTTTTAGCTGCTTTAAGATAATCTTCTGTTCCGGTAGCTTTGTACAACTCCACCATACCTTCTACACAAGAAGTAAATTCATACCCTTTGGCCCATTTAAATGCGTCTGTTTCAGGAAACCAATTGTTGACCGGTTTCCCGCTCAACCCTTTATTTAATATGTCTGGTAATCCATCCGGGTGTTGCCCCCATTGGTTCACAATGTATTTGGCATAATCGAGATATTTTTCTTCTCCAGTGGCATTATAAAGTTTTACCATAGGTTGCAGGATAGACGTACTGGGCAAACCGTAAAAATTACCTGTTAATACAATATCAACTGCACCAGGCCCAACTTCCGATATCAGGTGGTCAGCAAATTTTTGCGCGGCATTCAATATTTTTGGATCTTGAAGAAGCTCCCATGATTCCAATAATCCCCATAGGGTATATTTTCTCGACCATACATTCCAGTTATTACCTACTACAAAATCGGAATGTACATAAGTACTCAAAGAACCATTTTCTTCCATGTGGGATAAGAAGCCTTCTGTTGCGATAGCAATTCGCTCTTTCAATTCTTCTGAGTTATAGTACCTAGCAGCTGCAATTACCGAAAGCATATACTTGCCCCAGAATTCTCCCCGCCATTGTCCGGATTTGGGGTAGTTTTTATCGTCTTCTTTCAAGCCAAAAGCAGCTTCTGTTTCGGGATAAATGATTTTCCAATTTGTTGTATCAAGTATTCTTTCTGTGGCTATGTTGTTGATATAATCTCCTAAATGGCCATTAAACTTCCATTCGCCCGAAATGAGTTCATTTTTGGCAGTTTCTTTTTCACCTTGCTCGGAACATCCAAAAAAACTGAGAGCCCCAAAGAATAATAGTGTTATCCAGAGATAATTTGATAATTTTAGTGATTTCATCATTTAAATTTGTTTTTGTTAATCGTGTATAAAAAAATTTGTTATTTATATTTCTTTGCCAATTCCTCAAATCGTTTTTTCAACCGGCCTTTTATATCAGCATACTTTTCATTCTCTGCTAGATTTTGTTTTTCCAATGGATCCGTTTCGGTATGAAACATCCATTCATAACCCGGCTGTCTGTCAAGATAGCGTACATACTTCCAGTCTTTTGTAACAATTCCTTCAGAACGTGGCAATGTTTCATATTTGAATGGATGTTCAAATAAGAAATCACTTCGCCAGGGTGTATTTTCTTGGTATAAAATATTCCTTACATTTTCACCTTGCATAGTTTCTGGTATGGTAACTCCGGCATAATCAAGAATTGTTGGGGCAACATCAATATTGAGTACCATCTGATCGTTTTTTAAACCTTTTTGCTTTTCAGGAACCCTTGGGTCATAAATAATAAATGGTACACGAATAGATTCTTCATGCACATACCATTTACCAGCCATGCCATGTTCGGCAAGGTAAAATCCATTATCACCCATCAGCATTATTATGGTGTTTTTATCTTTTCCCGTTTCTTTCAACAATTTTCTTATCCTTTTAATTTGAACGTCGACACCATAAATCAAAGTATGATAACCTCGTAATGATTTTTGATATTTTTCAGCTGTGCCGAATCGAGTTTCCCAACGGATACGCGCCTCATTATTATTACGGAAAAAAGTAGGATATTCATGCCAATAACTTGAATCAGCAGTTGTTGGCATCGGAAATATTTTATTGCTATATTGCTTGGTATAGGTGGAGTCAAATAAAAATTGATTTGGATCTCCATCTTGGCTATGTGGCGCTTTAAAGCTAACCGATAGGCTAAACGGCTTATTATCAGGTGATGATTTAATAAAGTCAAGTGCACGATCACCCAAAATCTTAGTTAGATGAACATCATTTCCTAAACTATCTTTATGCCAGTAATCTCCTTGTTTTGGAAAACAACCCCAATAATCGTATTGATCTACAGGAAAATCCTCTTCCATGCCTATGCCATATTTTCCAATAAAACCGATCCTATAACCTGCTTTTTTCAATTGCATCGGATAAGTATTTTGATAAGTACTGTCCGAAAAATGAGTATCAAAATCAACGATTCCATGCTTTCTAGCGTATTGACCACTCAGTATACTTGCCCTGCTAACAGCACAAATTGGTGTGGTAACATAAGCATGTGAAAATAAAACGCCTTCTGCCGCCAATTTGTCCATTTCTGGAGTTTGAACATCAGGATTCCCCATACTACCCATGGTATCCCAACGCTGGTCATCGGTAAGTAAAAAAATGATGTTTGGAGGTGTAGGAGGAGGTTCTTTTGTTGTACAACTATAAAACGACAACAATAACGTTATCATTCCCATAGGTAAAAACCATGAATTTTTCAGAAATTTGATTATTCTGATTTTTAAATACGTGTTTTTCATTACTTATTTAATATATTTTTCAGGTGATCACTCAATTAAACACTAAAAGTACCTGAAAATTCGATTTAAATTTTCTTGTTGCTAAACTACATACTTCTATAAAAAAAAGTGTCCTGTTGTATCCTGTTGAAGATAAAAAGTATTAATTTTCATTGCAATACTGTTTTTATTATTTCTTATTGGATAAAGTTGCATTTATATTGATAAAAATCTGTTTTGCAATATTCTCCATTCCAATATCACCTGGATGAATTCCAATACCATCAACTTTCCAAACAGATTTATCTCCATTATAATTTTTTTCATCTTTTGCGTAATTTTCTGAATTTAAAAGCGGTAAGTGTGATAAATCAACTAAATAACTATTTGTTGAAAGCACAACTTTCTCAATAATTTCATTTTTAAGTAAGGATGGAAAAAATGGTGTCGTACAAATTATCTGTGGGTTTCTATTCTTTTTGAAGCTATTTATTAATTCAATGTATTTTTCTTCAAATAATAATTGATCTTTTTTATTTTGAAGAAGCACATTTTCACCAAGTTGAAAGATAATTAAATCCGGTTGGTAATTAATTAAACTATCTAGTGATTCAGGTTTAAATGATGCTAAATTTCGTTCAAAAGATGCAAATTGAGAAATTCGTAAACAAAGTTTACTATGCTCTAATTTATTTTCAATTTTATCAAAAAGTAGATGTACATAATCTTTTTCTATTGAAGAAGCTGCCATACCACTAAAATAGTTCCAACCTATGTCTTTAGCTATGGCATGAATAGAAAGACTATTTCCAATTACAAGAATTTTAAATTCCTCTCCATCTTTATCATTACAAGTATCTTCAAATGATGGAATAAAAACATTATTCATAGCCTGTAATTGAGCGTCTTTAACTACAGTTTCGCTTTTCAATAAATTCTTTAAACTATTTTTAATATCTATTTCACTGGTATAACCAAAATATCCAATTAGTAATAAATTAATAACTAAAGAAGATATGAGCAATATTTTAATATATTTTTTCATTTTTATTTCCTTTAAATTATTGTCATGTTATTTTTAAATTTGAAGATTGATAATTTTTCAAAAACACAATTTACTTAATTTTATTTCTACTACGTTTTTTTTGCATGGAGCATTAATCATTAAATTCAGTATTCTTTTTTAAATATTTTTTTACAACTTTAAGTCTTTCAGTTTCAGCACCACCATCTGGCACACTACCGAATGGCGCATTATCTGCAACCGTTAGATTCCATCCATCCCAATTTTCCGTGCCAAAGTTGAACACCGTCCAGCTAATACCGAATTCCTCATAAGTAGATATTCTATCATCAAGCCATTTGTCGGCCCCTAATGCGTTTCTAACAACACTAAATTCAGTATCAATCATTTTAACATCATATTTTTTCATAAAATCGATTGCCGGCTGAATATAATTTTGCAATTCATTTCTATCCCAATATTTTAATTCACTGGTATTAAACATTTTTAGCATACCTGGATATTGTAGGTTTCCTGGCCTATTGCCAACTCCTTGATGCGTATAATTATGGGGAGCATAAGAATGCATACCATATACAATCTTATCTGCCGGATCATTTACAGGCTCCGAAATTCGCGGACTTCCTTTACCAAAGTCAGGGAAACCCCATAATCCAGCTGAAATAATTAAAAATGTATTATCGTCAACTTCACGAAAAGATGAAATAAAATTTGGAACAACTTCGGTATCCCAATTTTCAACAATGTATTTTGAATGCGGCTCTGCAATAAAATTATATGCTAATACAGTTGGATTGTTTTTATACTTCTCTCCCAAATATGCATATAGTTCTTGAACATTTTTTAAGTAAAATAATTCATGAACCTTATTTTCTTCAGTCGTTTCTCCGGTAGAAACAATTATATCTGACGATCCCACGGCTCCTCTTGCTTGAATATTTACATACATTTTATATTTTTTGGCATTCTGAATTAGCTTATCTAGAATATAGAGTCCGTTCTTATAAGGTTTCATGTTTTCAGGTACTTCAGGTGCCTCTGGTATTTCCGGTTGACGCAATTTCTCATCATTTCCAAAATTCAATGATATAAGGCTTACATTCCAATCAGCCATTTGTTTAAATAGGTCTTCCTGCATCATATTTGCACTTAACTTCGCCATATTTATTCCCCGCAATCTATTTGGCCAAATTTTTTCTACAGGTTGTTCTTGCTCTTCCACAATTTTGAGAATTTCAGCAGCAGGTTTAGAACACCCAGTTAATATATATATTCCAATAAAGGTTAATACTATTAAAGAATTAGAAGTCATATTACTTATTTTCATATTGTGTATTATTCATGTTTTGTATTTCAATTATTTAACAATAAATGAACCTGTTATTGCCCCATTGGAACCGTTTTAATGTTTTCTGATTTTACCATAAAATGTTTTGTATTGCCTTTCCACCAGGTAAAGCTAAAATCTCCCCAAATCTCCCCTGAAGGAACAGAAAGCTTAATCTTCTTTTCTTCACCTTTTTCCATAAAGAATGAATTATCAGACATTTTAATGTATGGATTATCAGAAGTTATTAGAAGGAAAGGAGAAAATTCATCTGCCTTAAATGTTACCTCAACTGTAGATGTGTCTATTCGATGCACAGAAGCCGTAATATTTCCCAGTATAGTCTTCATTTTAATCATATCTGCTGCTGTATAATAATTGGGGTGTACATTGTCATTATTTTCTACCCATACCTTAAGATAGTATTCTCCATTTCCAATAGCCTTTCTGGTTGTCTCCAAATCAATTGCCAAGCCCGAACTATTCTCGCTAAATGTTAGTGTTTTAGTCCACTCCTTAATTAAGGTGCCATCGGTTTTTTTCAATTGGCAAACAACCTCTTGATTTGATATGGCGTCAAGGTCATTGATAAACCAAACCGAAAGTTTATCATCAACATTGCTCACCATCAATGAAGTAGGAGCAAATGCCTTCTTTACCATATACCATGACGCTTTTTTATGTTCATTATAATCCATCACACTCATACATATTGATGGCCATGTAGATGCCCATTTCCAATACAAGATACCTCCACATTCTTGCATGTTTTTTCGAAATTGTTGCGCCATGCGCATATAGCCGTTCGCCTGTAAAATTTGTGTTAGGTAAACGTATTCAGAGATGTTATTAGGCTCTCCAAAATAAGTGGTTACATTCTTCCAAATACTTTTTGGAAAATTTCTTCGCATTGTTGGCACATCTCCCCAATGCATATTGTAATAGTCATTTGTAACCGGCCACTCATACTGTTGCGGGATAAAGCTTCTTAAAGTAGATAATTGTGGCATACCTGCTGTTCCTCCTTCACTAATAAATCGTGCTTCATCGCCTCTGAGGTGTATATAATCCATAAATGGAGATCCTGCTCCCCAATTTCTTTTATCACCTCCCCATGGACTGCGCGGGTATCCTCCACCTGACGGGCTAGAGGGATGCCAGAATCGATCGGGGTCATATTCGGCCATTACACGCTTTTGCACCACATGGGTAATTTTATTGGAAAACTGTCCAACACCCTTATCGTGATTTGCCATATCTGTATCATGGTTTACCATATCTGACTCATTATCTCCACACCATGCAGCTAAGCAGGCTCTGTTTCTCAAGAGTTTCACTACATTAATCGTCTCACCCTCTATTTCCTTCAGAAACTTCTCATCATTAGGGTACTGCCCTGATGCATAGAAAAAATCTTGCCAAACCATAATACCCTTTTCATCGCAGGCATCATAAAAAGCAGGGTTTTCTACATTGCCACCACCCCATATTCTAATCATATTTGATCCGCTTTCTTTCACAGCCTGAACCGAACGGTAGTATTTCTCTCGAGAAATTGCGGTTTCGAACACATCAAGCGGCTGCATGTTAAATCCTTTTATAAAAACAAACCGCCCATTAACGTAAAACTTTAATGGAGTCACATCTACCTCTTTTGGCTTGTCAAGTTTTAGTTTACTCCATGACCCCACGGATCCTCCATCCATTATTTTGGTGGTATCCTTTGTCGGCTCACCTATTTCATAATCCACCATACGTTTCTCAACGGGTGTAGTGACTACCTTTATTTCTCGAATTGCTACCTTTTGCGCGTAGCTATCAGTAATTTTTCCGTCTTTTTTTAAATTTACATGCAAGGTATACATTGGTTGATCGCCTAATCCCGAAGGCCACCACAATTCAGGGTCTGATATTGCGATCTTCATTTTAGCAGTAGTAGTTTTACTAGTAAATAGAGTTACTTTTTGCGAAACACTGTATTCTTTTTTACCTCTTTTAAGAATTACCTCAACATCGCCATTGTAGTCAAAATTTCCCTTCAATTCTACATCTACCAAAGCAGTAGCTTTTGAATAATCTTTTTTAAATTTTGTTCTAAACCAAACATTATCAATTCTAGCCGTCTCACAAACTCTCAGCTTAACCGGACGGTAAATACCTGTTGTTATTACTCTAGGTACATTGTCCCATCCATACGACATTTGCATCTTTCGGGTAATCAACCGTTCATTTACATGAAAGGCACCTTTAAGTTTGCTCATGACTTCTTTGGCATTTGGCACTTGCTTATATACTTCCTTCATGGGAGCAGCCAACCTTATCATTAAATTATTGTCTTTCTCTCTAATGTAATCTGTTACGTCAAAAGAATAGGTTTTGAACATGTTGTGCGTTTTACCAATTATTTTGTTATTCAACCAAATTGTAGCAAAGCAATCCAATCCGTCAAAATCTAAATATATTCTACTGCCTTTGCTGAGTGATGGGGAATCAAAATAGGTTTTATACATAAAATCTTCGCTTTCTACCCAAACACTCGAATAAAAATTTTGACCGTAATTAAGATCGGGTAATTCTCCATCTCGTTGCAGATCGAGATGTACATCTCCAGGAACAACAGCACTTTTCCATGTTGTAGATTTAAGATTCTTTAATGCCTTTTGATCTGTTTCACTATATGGAAAATGGGTGTATTCCCAATTTCTATTTAATTCTATGGTTTTACTTATATCTTGGGCATTTGCTATAAAAGATAAAAACATTATCCATGGCAATAGAATGATTAATTTATTCATTTGTCTTACAGTTTTATTATTGATTATTTTTAAAATTAATTTTTAAACAATTTCATTTTGAAAGATTGCTATTCTTTTACCTCCAAACCTGGCATCTCCATCTTCACTAAAGTCAAAATACCTTGAACAACGTCTTATGAAACGGGTATCGAACTAAATCTAATTACCAAACAAAATCCAGACAATAATCCGCCCAATAAATTTTGTTAATGCGTACATTTGAAATACTTACCGAAGCATTGTAATTAATACTCCTTGTATTCGGATTTCATAACATTAATGGTTTCAGGCAGCCACACTTTGTACCTTGTTTTATCATCCCAAATATTTCCTGCCGAACCAAAATCACAAAAATGAATCTGTGACAGAGGGTTACCGGTTGATGCAGGTTAGAATACAAGTACTACCTCTTCATATACCTGATTGTCACTACCTCTTATCTGCATCTTTATCGCAATGTCATTTTCAGCATGTGAAATATGGATAACTCCAAAATTCTTTTTTATAATTAGATTTCCAATTCTAAAAGAATTGATTTCAATATGATTCGGACTTACGGTATGCGTCAATCCGCTCGAAGTAAATTCATATAGCGGATAGCTAAGACCTTCCAATTCAATTTTAGAAAATTCGGCAAAATGTCTGTCCCCACTCAAAATAATCGGCCTTGCGGGTTTTGTTTTTACAAGAAGCTCAAAAAACCTGGTCCGTTCATTGGGAAAATTACCCCACTTTTCAAATATAGGGTCGGGGATCAATGGCACCCCAGAGCCAAATAGGTGGATATGGGCATCGCTATTTGCCAATTCCTTCTCAAGCCATTGCCATTGCGCCTCTCCCAAAAAAATTCCATCCGGATCAGGAAGGTAATAAGAATGCTCCTTTTCATTCGGGTTTTTAATAATCGTATCCCTAAAATACCTTGTATCCAGTAAAATCAATTTTATCTTAAGTCCGCTGTCTTCAATTACATAAGATTGATAGGCGCCTTTACGGTCTCTTACTTCTGCATCGGCGGGCACATCCAGAAAGTCCAGAAGCAATGCCTTACTTTCATCTTTCATTGGGTATTCTTTCCCTCCATTATTTATTCCATAGTCATGATCATCCCAAATGCCATAAATATCCATGGCTTTTCTAAGGTTTTGATATGACGCACGTTGTTTTTGCATATCGTATTTTGATTTCATGAGGGTCATATCTTCTGTATCCCCATAAATGTTGTCGCCCAACCAAACCCAGGCTTTTGGTTTAAGTTTCACTACATCGTCCCACATCTGAACGGACTCGTACTCATACGAACACGAGCCAAACGCAATAGTCGTGTTATGAATCTTTTTGTTACATGAACAAAAAAGGACTGTTATTAAGAAAAGTATCGGAAAATTAAATCTCATTTTTTTTTCATTGTTTAGTTGGTTAAAATATGATTTTTTTACGAATGTTTAAATTTTTGAATGTTGAACCGGTTTAAACTTTTTCAATTGGCTAAATCCCGAAACTTCGGGAATTTTTTTTCATTCGTTCCTGCCCGACTTCGTCATTCAGGCGGGTTTCGTCTTTTTTCATTCCGTCTCGCTGATAGCGCGGAAAGCAACTCAAAAAAATCTTCAAAAGGGCAAAAAATATATGATTCCTGTCCGGCGGGCGAGCTCACTTCAATCCAAAAAGTTTAAACCGGTTCGTTCTCTAATACTCCTTGTATTCATATTTCAACACATTAATCGTTTTAGGCAGCCACACCACTTCAAACAAAGAATACCCTGCCAAGACAATTGGACCTCGCTTAATTGCAACGAAACCATTTTGTTTAACCAAACGGCCAAGAAGATCTAATTGCAATGATATCTGGTCTTCTTTTTTCCATTTATGGGTTATTTTAGCATACGTTCCGGAAGTGATAACCTTATCAATTTTTTCTTCATCGCTAAATTATATTATGTCAAAAGTAAAAGCATCCTGTAGTATCCTGTTGTTGAAGAAAAATTAATCTTTTATTTTTTAAAATTATATCTATACCTAAATTCAAGAACTTAACGCAACAAATCATAATTTTAAATTCTCTTACATTTTCTATTTTTATGATACTCGTTACGTTTTTTCAATCATTTTGATTTTCAATAAACTTAAAATCAGTAAGAACCTTACATGTCAGAGTTTCGATCTTTCCATGCCCAATATCTTCATGCGTGCTAACATTTAGGTATTTTGCGAACTTGAAATAAACTGTTTATTAACAGCATAATAAATAAACCTTTTTACCAATTAAAATCAATAATTAGAATTAATTTAATAGAAAAGGTGTGCATTATCCACAGTAAAAACAGACAGTACAGGATAGAACTACAAATAGATTCGATTACTTTTGTGAATCTATTAAATTTATCACAAATAAATAACATAATATTTTATGAAAAAAACAATAGCCAAATATAACCATGTAGATTATTTGTGGGATGACGAAAAAGCAGCCTCTTATGGTGATGGTCAAGTAGAACTGTTTTTGTACAGATCTAACATATTAGGAGCTGATTTAAGAATTACAAATTACGGTGGTGGAAACACGAGTTGCAAAACCATTGAAAAAGATCCATTAACAAATGAAGAAGTTGAA
>JAKITQ010000051.1 GCA_021647985.1 Flavobacteriaceae bacterium
TCGAAAGTGATCTCAATTTTGTTAATGCCAACCAGAATTAGATGGAATATAATCGAAGCACCCTCAAAGGATCACAGTGGACAACTTAATTTATCGTTCAACTAAAAAAAACAGGGGATGGCTAATTAAACTTTATGAAAAACTCATTAACTTAGCAACCTACTAAAAAAAACAAAATAAATGTCAATCAATAACATTAGAAAAGAGGTAATGCTCACCTTAGAGAAAAATATCGATATTTTTCTTGATAAATTTTTAATAGCTCCTGAAAAAATTTGGCAACCTTCAGATTTTTTACCTAATCCACAAAGCGATAATTTTATGGAAGAAGTAAAAGAAATTAGAGAGATTTCAAAAGACCTAGATGATGATTTTTGGATTTCTCTTGTTGGTGATATGATTACCGAAGAAGCTTTACCTACATATGAATCATGGCTACTTGATTTGGATGGAATAACACAACGTGGTGAAGAAGGTGATAACGGTTGGGCAAAATGGATTAGAAAATGGACCGCTGAAGAAAACAGACATGGCGACGTATTGAATAAGTACATTTATCTTTCTGGAAGAGTAAATATGCGTGAAGTTGAAGTAACTACCCAGCATTTAATTGCTGATGGTTTTGATATTGGAACATCTAGAGACCCATATAAGAATTTTGTTTATACTAGTTTTCAAGAATTAGCTACTTATATTTCTCATAATAATGTTGCAAAAATTGCTAAAAAAGCTGGTATGAAATCTTTGGCAAAAATGAGTAAGATCATCGCTGGTGATGAAATGAGACACCATTTGGCTTATACCGAATTTATTCGTCAAATTTTCGCGATTGACCCAAGTGAAATGATGCTTGCTTATTTACATATGATGAAACATAAAATAGTGATGCCGGCAATGCACTTAAGAGAATCCTTTAACGATAAAGGAACTCTTTTTGATAGGTTCTCAGACATTGCGCAAAGAGCTGGAGTTTATACCAGTTTTGACTACATTGATATCTTAAAAAAGTTGAACAATGCTTGGCAAATAGATAAAATTTCAAATCTTACAGATGAAGCCGAAAAAGCCAGAAATTATTTGATGAGACTGCCTGAAAGGATGGAACGTATTGCCGGGCGAATTGTAGTGCCCAATACCAAATATAATTTTAAATGGATGAATCCAATAACCATTTAATAAAAAAGGCTCTTAAAATTTTAAGAGCCTTTTTTTTGTTTCATTATTTCTTTTCAATAGAAATATAATTTATTTTAAACCAACTTAACGCCGTCTTTATATAATTCAACTAGTTTTTGTTTGTACAAATTTCCTAAACTTTTTTTAAATACTTTTTTACTTAAACCCAAGGCGAATTTTATGTCTTCCGGACTGCTTTTATCCGTAAGGTTTAAAAATCCATCATTTTCTTTTAAGGTTTTAAGTAATATTTGAGAGTTTTTATCCACACTCATTCTATAGCCCATCGGTTCTAATGTAACATCTACCTTACCATCATCTCTTACTTGTTTTACAAAGCCTTTGATTTTATCACCCGGATTTATATTTTTATGAATATCTGAATCAAAAATCAATCCTTTAAACATGTTATTTACGATACAGTTAATTCCTAAATCCGATCTGTCATACAACAATAAATCAACTTCTTCACCTGGCTTTATATCAACATTTTCAAAAAATACAAAATCGTTTACACGACGTGAGGCAATTAATCTACCTGTTTTCTCATCCTTTAAAATAAAAAATACATACCAATTACCTTCATCTAATCTTCCTGATTGCTCAGAAAATGGCACCATCAAATCACTTGGCATACCGCAATCTACAAAAGCTCCCACTTTATTTGAACCGGTTACTTTTAAAAAAGCAAATTCATCTATTTGTACAAAAGGTTTTGTTGTTGTGGCTAAAAGTTGATCTCCTTCTTCTTTATAAACAAAAACCTCCACTTGGTCACTCAAATTTAACGCTTCAGCAACCTTATATTTAGCTAAAAATATTTCAGTATTCTCATCATCTAAAAAGAAATATCCCGAATCATCTATTCTAACAACTTCTAATTTATTTATTTTACCGTATTCCATAAGAGTTGCAAATGTATATCTTTTTTCAACCAAAATAAATTTAAAAAAATGCTATTCACAAATTGTATTTATTATCAATATATTTACCGGCACTATTTAACTTCAAAAAAATGAAAATTTTCTATCTTATTTTTCTACTGCTTATAATTCCAACTACAATTACTGCGCAAACATACAATCAATATAAAATATCTTTTAATAATGCAGTGCATCATGAAGCTATTATTGAAGCAGAATTTTCAAATTTAGAAAGTAATATTCTCGAATTAAGAATGAGTAGAACATCACCCGGAAGGTATGCCCTACATGAATTTGCTAAAAACGTGTACAATGTTAAAACTGATGGCAAAGGAAATTACTTATACTTTATTCGGTAACAGAGGCGATGGTACATATTCTCAAATTGATGAAACTCATGCTCATTTAAATATACCCGCAACGTTTATTTATGCACCTAATTATACCAAGAGACCGATAAAAGTTAATTTCGAACTTCGCGAAGATTTACATTGGAAAGTGGCTACCCAGTTAAAAAATCTTGGTAACAATACTTATTTTGCACCAGGCTTACATTACTTTATGGATAGTCCAACAGAATTGAGCGACCATACTGTTAAAAGTTTTAAAGTAAAGTCAAATCAAAAAGAATATACCATAAATTTTGCTTTACATCATAATGGTACAGGAGCAGAAGTCGATACCTATTTTGAAAAAGTAAAAAAGTAGTGTTACAAGAAATAAAAGTTTTTGGAGAGTTACCTGATTTTGATTATGGAACTTATACTTTTATTGCCTGTTATATCCCAAACGCTTCAGGAGATGGTATGGAACACAGAAACTCAACCATATTAACAAGTACTAGGGCTCTTGCCAATGGTGGTATGGAAGGAAATATTGGTACGGTTTCTCATGAATTTTTCCATGCATGGAGAATATAGAAAGAATTCGCCCAAAAACATTAGAACCCTTTAATTTTGAAGAAACCAACATGTCGGTAGAATTGTGGTTTGCCGAAGGTTTTACAAGCTACTATACTAATTTAATACTGTGCAAAGCAGGAATTATAACACCTGAAAAATATATTGAAGGACTTGCCGCTAGCTTAAATTATGTATGGAATTCACCAGCAAAAAAAGGCTGTTGGTGCCATGTGGACATTGGAATTGAGAGCTAATAGGTCAAATTCAAATGTTGCAAAAACTATATCGTCATTCCTCTGTAACAATTACCATTCGCTATCAGGCAAACTTCATCTACAAGGACACCGATAATACTTTGGACAGCGTTATAAATTTTTAAGTATATTCTATACTAAGTGAAAAATGCCTAAAAACACAACCTAACCATAAAGTTGGTTGTTATACCTAGCGATTCTCTTGAAAACTTAATAGGTGCATTGTCAAGACCAATGCGATAATAGTTGTTAATGATATTCTCTTTATTAAGTGCATTCCAGACCGATGCTCCTATTTCTGTTCGTAAACCTTCAGGTAGTTTTAATTTGTAAATTGCTGATAGGTCTACTCTAAAATAGTCTGATACTCTTGCATTATTTGCAAAATCAAAGTTGACTTCTTCATCAATAACCTCATTTCCTTGTAAGGCAATAGAAGTTGGCTTTCCTGTCCTGTAATTGAGTCCAGCAGAAATATTGAGCGTATTATTTGAATAAGTAGTTCCTAAAGTAAAAGAATGGGTGTTGTCAAAATTACTAGGGAATTGTATTTCCTCTAAATTGTTAAACGTATACTCATTGACCATATATGAATAACTAAGCCAGCTGCTTAAATTCTTAACTTGTTTACGCACCAAGAAATCAAGACCCATTACGTTATAACTTCCTGTTGTTCTTGTAAATTCATATTTAGTGGTAAAGCTTTGGCTTTGTGATGTGATGCCATCTACTTCTTTGTAATAGCCCGTTGCATCTACCAACCAACCTTTTTTTGAATATTGCATACCTAATGAAGCTTGCTTACTTTTTAAAACGGGGATGCTATCATTATCCGCAAGCTGCCATCTTCTTTTTTCCACGCCCAAAAAATCATTTTGAAAGTTTACTATTTGAGACGTATTTTGATGTTTCAATTCGCCTAATGCTTCTATTTGAAAATACTTTCCAAGTTTCTTTCTAATACTCAATCTTGGTTCAACAAGAAGAACATTAAATTCATTTATATAATTAAACCGTACTCCGGTTCTTACCGAAAAGTCTCTGTTTTCATTTTGATACTGACTTTGCAGAAAAAAAGCCTGTTCCCTTAAAACTTCCGAATCTCTTCTTAAAAATCGTGGTACATCAATATCATTTATATTAACAACTTCAGATTCCACAAATTGATATCCCACTTCTAAAAACAAGTTATCCCATTTGTATATTCCTTTCAATTTTACTCCTGTTTCAGATACTATATTTTCTTGCAAGAATTGCTGTTGCTGCAGTACATCTGCATTAATAGCTTGTAATTTATAGTCTGTATTGTAAACTGTAAGATGTGTTGAGAAACGGTCACTCCAATCACGTTCGTAGCTTAATCCTGCGGCGATACTATTTTGTGAAAGACTGCTTTTTCTTGTGTCTAGTTCGTTATTAATAGAGGACGTTTCATCAAAAGTTAAATTATTATTGATAAGAATAAAGTTTAAGCGTATGCGGTCTTTTTCTGATGGATTGTACAACCAACGTAGTGATGTATCAAAAAAGTTGAATTCTTGATTAGAATTTACAACGCTTTCTACATTATTTTCTATTTCGGTTTGTTGTGTTACCCTATCAAAATAAACATCGTAAGTCGGTGTGCGTAAAACATCATCTAGTGACCTGCGCCCAGCTACTTGTAGTGATGATTTTTCTCCTATCGGAATATCTGCAAAAATATCGGCACTAATAAAATTAACGCCTAGACTACCTTCAAAATTACTTTGTATTTGGTCATCAGTATTCATCTGTATGCTACCTGAAACACCATCGGTATATGAAGCGTCCGTACCATTGGTAATTACCGTTGCCGTTTTTGTAATTTGAGGGTTAAAGCTAGAAATTAAGCCAAAAAAATGTCCAGATTGATACATTTTAATACCATCCCACATTATTAAATTTTGGTCGTGAGAGCCACCTCTTATGTTTATATTAGAAACGGTTTCATCTACACTTAGTATTCCAGGAAGTGCCTGCACTGCTTGCAATACATCTGTTTCTATAAGACCTGGAAGTGCTGTGAATTTCGAAAAATTAATAGTTGTAGTTCCATCTCTATTTTTATCGATACCTCGTACTAAATAGCCTTCTACAACAACAGCGGCAATTTTTAGCTCATCTTCATACATTTGGATGGTTGCACATTGCTCTGAACTAAAAAATCTAGCTTGTCGTTTTATAGTCTTAAAGCCTAAAAATCGAATTTCAATGTATTCATCTAGTGAAGTTACAGTAAGTTCAAAAAAACCATCATTTTTACTTACGTTATTTCTTGTTTTTCCTCTAATGGTTGCACCTTCAAGGGGTTTAAAAGAACGTACATTATGCAAATAACCACATATTCTAAATGGTTTTGTGATGGTGTAAATTGATGCGCCAATTTTGGTGAATCGCAATGAGGTTTCAACTTCTAAACGTTTCAAGTTTTCAATAAGTGTAAGCCTTCGCGAAAGCGGAAAAATAGTTATTTTACTTAATCTATCACTTTGATAATTGAACTGTACCTGATGTTGTTCTGACAAAATATCGAGCACCTCTTTAAGCGGAATCTTTTCTTCCGAAGTTTGCCCTTGGGTCATAAAAGACCAAAAAATGCAAATTATAAATATGATATAAGTCCAATTACTCTTCTGCATTCCTAATAACGACCACGTTTTTGCTATTTATTTCGTAGGTCAAATTAAGGCTTTTTGTAGTAGCTTTTAGGGCATTATCCAAATTATCAAGCTCGAACGCTCCAGTAAATAAAATAGAATTATCTATATCGTCTGCAACGATTGTTATATTGTAATGGCTCTCTATAGATGCAAAAACATCTCCGATGCTCGCTTGTTCAAAAACCCTCATACTTCGTAACCACTCAGGCTGAATAACAGTAATATCAAATGCTTCTGGCGCACCATTTATGATACGGTATGCTTTACCAGCAGGAAGTTTAGTAATCTTATTATTGAAGAGAACCTGCACCAATCCTTCGTAACATATCACACTAAAAATACTATCTCGGGCTATCACATTAAATTGTGTTCCTAAAACGCTTACGGTGCCGAATTCAGTATTTACATCAAAACGATTGCCTTTGGCCACTTTAAAATACGCCTCTCCTTTTAATTTTACATTACGTTCTTTACTCCAATCATCATTAAAATTCAATTGCGACAATTCATTTAAAGTTACCATTGAATTATCTGGAAGCGTGATTTGTTCCGTTTGTGCTAATTGTGTTTCAAACGTGCTATGCTTGTCTTTATCAAAAAGTGAATAAAGCCCAAAACCAATAACAAATACAGCAGCAATCCTAACCAATGTTTTCGTCCAATTTTTGGTGCTTTTGGGTTTTTGATGAAGTCCTTTTTCAAGATTTTCAAAAGACGTTACCTTAGATGTATTTTGCCCTTTAAACCTTTTGCCTTCTTGAATAATCTCGTTCAGAAAAGCCTTTTCCTCTAGCGCGTCAAAAGCTTTCTGCTCTTCTGATGTAAGGTCATTTTCTAACCATTTTTTTATAAGGTAGTTTTTTTTCATTTACTTCACGTTATATTCTTAAAACAACTTATACCTGTAATGTCCCATAAATTACTTCAATTTAAAATCATCTAACTGTTCTGTCAAAACAGCAAACGCCGCGTAAATGCGATGTCCGACTACTTTTCTTGTAACACCTATCATTTCTGCAATTTCTTTATGTGTTTTACCTTCTATCTTACTTAATATAAAAGCCTCTCGCTGTTCTGGTTTTAGATTGGAAAGTACCTTTTCATAACGTACAAGATACTGTTCTTTACGCATTATGAACTCAGGTGTCTCATTGGTATAATCTTTCGGCTTCACTTTATTATAATTAAGAACTACCTTTTGATGCTTTACCTCGTTAAGCATCATATTATTTACAACCGTATATAAGTAAGATTTTGTGGTTTGGGGAGTTATTTTAGCACAATTTTGCCACATTTTTATAAAGGCATCCTGAACTTTATCTGAAGGGTTTAATTGCGCTCCATATTTATAATATAGTAAGTCGCTGAGACTTTGTGCATACTTTTCATAGAGTTTAGAAAAAAGTATTTTATCACAAATATTTTTATGGAATTCTTTAAGCAAAAGATAGTGGTATTTTTCGGTTATAAAGATATGTAAAATAAAATTGATTTTTTTTGGGACATTGTCCTAGGAAGTTGTTTTAAGAATATAAGCAGAAACAAGAAAGCATCTTGTATGTTATTTCAGTAAATGCTTTTTAAACATATATCAACAAATAAAAAAATGAAAATTTTATGAAAACTTTAAAACCAGTATTGCTAGCATTACTATTTTGCTTTGCATTTTTTACATCGTGTCGTACCGAGGATGATTTGGCTATTGACCCACCAGTTGGGCAAACACTATTAGCTAATTCTACCATTGCTAAGTTAATGAGTAAAACCTCTCTAAACGATGGCTCTTTTGACAATATCATAGATAACGCCAGTTGCTTTAATGTACAATTACCAGTAACTGTAGTTGCAAACGGAACTGAAATCATTGTAGATTCTATAGACGACTACCAAACCATCGAAGATATATTTGATACGGATAATAATGATACGGACACATTAGATATTATGTTTCCGATAACGGTAGTTTTTTCGGATTATACCACAAGCGTTGTAAATACCTATCCAGAGTTACTTGCATTAATTGCACAATGCCCAGAGGAAAACTCTGATGATGATGATATAGAGTGTATTGATTTTCAATACCCAATAAGTGCATCTATTTTTGATGAGGGCAATGATTTAATCGATACTATTGTTATTAATAACGATAGTGATATGTATCATTTTATTGATGATTTAGATGATTATGCAGCAGTTACTATAAGATTTCCTATCACGGTTATTCTTGCTGACGGAACGACAGTAACCATCAATAACATTTCTGAATTGCAAGCTGCTATTGAAGATGCAGAAGATAGCTGTGATGAAGATGATGATAACGATTATGGCGATGATGATTGTGATGACTGCACAACAGGAGATTTAGAAGTGATTTTAGCTAATTGTGCAAACTGGAACGTTGATGAATTAGAGCTGAACGATAATGACCTAGAGGACCAATATAATGGGTATGTTTTCAATTTTAAATCTGATGGTACTATTACCATTACGGAAAACAGCAATACAACTACTGGAACTTGGTCAGTAACAGGCTCAGGTAATAACATCGATTTTATTATCGATATACCAAGTTTACCAGACTTTAACGGCACTTGGAATTTACACGAAATCGAACAAGAATCTGGCGAAACAGAAATTGAGTTTGAAAAAGGAAATGACGACGAACTTAGCTTTAAAAGTAACTGTTAATAACGATAATGTATAAGTAACACTTATCGGTTTGTAAATATATAAATTATGAAAAAACTATTTTATTTCGGTCTAATAATGCTATTAAGCATCACTTTATTTTCTGCCTGCTCAACGGATGATGATGGCAGCTCGAACAATAGCCTACAAATTGCTCAAGTCCAATCAGTAGTGGAATCTGGCACTTGGCGTATTACGAATTTTAATGATTCAGGTCAAGATGAGACGTCAGATTTTACAGGCTACAATTTCACGTTTGCTACAGATGGAACATTAACTGCTTCTAATGGTACAACTACCTTAAATGGAACTTGGTTAGTTACAAACGATAGTAGTGATGACAACGATGATATTGAATTCAATATCTTTTTCTCTGTACCCACTTCAAATAATTTTGAAGACTTAAATGATGATTGGGATATTGGATCTACATCAGCTAGCAGAATTGAGTTAATAGATGATAGTGATTACAATAGCAGTACAGATAGGTTAACTTTTGAAAAGAACTAAAGGATATTATTATAATTAAGTTCCCCCTTAACCCGTCCCAGATTGATTATTAGTAGCTAGTCGTTAGTTTAAAAGCTAACGACTGGTTTTTTAGGCTAGAATGTTATGGTTAATTAATCCATTACAAACTTGAAGCCTGCTGTAATGATACTAGAACTAAAAATGGTGTCTCTATCGTACTGATAGAATTTTAAATCAATACTTTTTAATCCAAATTTCCAGATATGTGCTTTCGCGAAAATGTCTGTATAAGAAACTCCAAAACCAAATTGATTTGCAGAGTACTCAGAAAGGTCATAATCTGAAGTATAAAATTCATCTGTGGATAAAGCCATTTCATAAGTGTTAAATAATCGGCTGCCATTTTAATTATAAAACCTATATGAAGGGTACAATGTAAACTTACCTGAAAATTTTCTCTAAAAAGAGTCTCACTTTGTATGCGGCCAATTGTTTCCCTTTAACATCCCAAACAAATCAACTTTTATTTTATATATTTGATAAGCAATCCTTATCAAATAAGTTTCTTTTTTAACTATACCTGTATGGAAAAAAATACTAAACAACCCGAAGTAAAAAAATTTATCAACGGAAAATTTGAAAGAAATAATCAGAATTCCATGGATGTTATCAGTCCAATAGACGGAAGTATTATATCATTTAATGAATATGATGATTGCATTTAAAAAAAAGATTAATTAATCGTCCGACTTCGGTCATCTAACAGCGAAGAATGAGCCAACAAAATATAAAAAATAACCTCGACTACACCCTTTTTTCATGGGTAAAACAAGGTGGGTTAAATCCTATCCATATTTCGCATGCAAAAGGATCCTATATTTTTGATCATGAAGGAAAAAAATATTTAGACTTTTCTTCTCAGTTAATGAATGTAAATATTGGCCATGGAAATCAACGAATAACCGACGCTGTGGCAAAACAGATGCAAAAAGTTAGTTATGTTTATCCAGGTATGGCAACAGATGTTAGAGGTGAATTAGGAAAAAAAATTGCCGAAATAACTCCAGGAAACCTTACAAAAACATTTTTTACTTTGGGTGGTGCAGAAGCTATTGAAAACGCCATAAAACTGGCAAGAATCTATACTGGTCGCCATAAAATTATAACACATTACCAGTCGTATCACGGAGGTACCTATGGAGCAATAAGTGCTGGAGGTGATCCTAGAAAATTTCCGGTAGATAGCCAGGCGGTTCCCAATATTATTCATGTAGAAAATCCTTATGCCTATCGTTGCCCATGGAATTCGAATACCGTAGAAGCGTGTGGCGAACTAGCTTTGGCTCATTTAGATCGTATTATCAATTTTGAAAATCCCCAAAGTATTGCGGCAATTCTTTTTGAGGGAGAGTCAGGGTCGTCGGGTTGTATCAAGTACCCACCTATGTATTTAAAACATGTACGTGATCTTTGCGATAAGTATGGTATTTTACTAATTGACGATGAAGTGATGAGTGGTTTCGGTAGAACCGGAAAAATGTTTGGTATAGATCATCACGGAGTAACACCCGATATTATGTGCCTAGCAAAAGGATTGACATCAGGTTACCTTCCATTAGGTGGAATGGTTGTAACCGATAAAATTGCAAATTATTTTAATGACAATCCATTGGTTATTGGATTAACCTATTCAGCCCATCCTACATTATGTGCCGCCGCCTTAGAAAATATTAAAATAATTGAGGAGGAAAATTTGGTTGCTAGAGCCAACGAAATGGGTAAATATTTAGAACAGGAAGTTGAAAAATTAAAAATCAAACATCCTTCTATTGGCGATTTTAGAAACACAGGTTTATTGGGTTGTATTGAATTGGTAAAAAACCGTAAAACGAAAGAACCTATTACACCTTGGAATGCAAAGGCAGATAAAATGGAAATTACCAATAAAATGGCAGCTAAAATTAGAGAATTAGGTATGTTTACTTTCGTTCGTTGGAATTGGATTTTTATTGCACCTCCACTAAATGTGAGTAAAGAAGAAATTGATGAAGGCCTTGCAATTATATCTCAGGCCATTGCAATTGCCGATACAACCTGCTACTAGATCAATATAAAAAAATGACCGAAAAAAATAAAATGCTTACCGGAGCCTTGTACAACCCTAATGACAAGGTTTTAGTTGAAGAAAGACATAAGGCAAGAATACTTTTTCAGAAAATAAATGCTCTGAATGATAATCACATCAAAGAAAGACGAAAATTGATCTACTCACTATTAACAAATGCCAATAAAGGCCTTTGGATCGAACCTCCTTTTTATTGTGATTATGGGTACAATATAAAAATAGGTAAAAATGTTTTTATGAATTATAACTGTTGCATTTTGGATTCCGCTAAAGTAACTATTGGCAATAATGTAATGTTCGCACCTAACGTACAAATCTATACAGCAACGCATCCATTAGATGCTAAAACAAGAAATTCATGGCTAGAATATGCCAAAACAATAACCATAGGAAATGATGTTTGGCTGGGAGGAGGAGTTATTGTTTGCCCTGGAGTTACTATTGGCGACGGTGCTGTTATTGGAGCAGGATCTGTGGTTACCAAAGACATTCCAAATGATGTTGTGGCTGTTGGTAATCCTGCGAAAGTGATAAAAAAAATTGACAATTAATTATTTTAATTACCATCTATCTTATACAATTATTAACATCTAAATGGAACTTTGTATGTAATTAATTTATAAACATAACTTACTGATTAATAACTTATTAAAAGTATTTATTTTTTTAACTACCTATTCTAAATTTTTATATATTTACCCCAACGTTTTATGTAAAACTTATTCTAAACTCATGAACAGACGAAATGCTCTTAAAAGTCTTGGCTTTGTTGCAGGTGGAATCCTATTGTTTCCTTCTTGTGATTATTCTGATGAAAAAGTTTCTACTATTATAAACAAACTTAAAACTACTTCAGAGGAAGAAAAATTAGTTACACAACTGGTCGGAACAATACTTCCAGAAACCGATATACCGGGTGGAGTTTCATTAAAAGCACAAAATTTTATTTGGGTGATTATTGATGATTCCACTTCGAAAAAAAATCAAAATGCATTTATGAATGGATTGCGGATGTTCCATCAAAAAGTTCGAAAAAATTCTGGTAAAAAATTCGACAATTTAAATTCTAATGAAAAGTTGAACATCCTTCAATCTTTTATAGACGGTAAAAATACAGATTCTGATTTGCTCACCTTTTTATGTACAACAAAACGATTGGCAATATCTGGGTATATGAATTCAGAATATATTCTAACTGAACAAATGCCTTATAAATTAGTTCCAGGTGCTTTTACTTACGAAACCTGCAAATCTATCGACAACACTAAAAAAATAAACATTCATGGCTAATTTTAATTTAGATAGCACAACCAAAAACACTTTTGACGCCATTGTTATCGGATCAGGAATGAGCGGCGGATGGGCTGCTAAAGAATTTACAGAAAAAGGGCTAAAAACCTTAGTTTTAGAAAGAGGTAGAAATGTAGAACATATAAAAGACTACCCTTCTACCAATTTAATGCCTTGGGAATTAAAACATGGCGGAAAAGTACTAACTAGTGATAAAGAACAAAACCCTATTGCAGCGAAATGTTATAATTACAGAGAAGATTCAAAACACTTTTTCACCAAAGAAAGCGATCAACCTTATATTCAAGAAAAACCTTTCGATTGGATTAGAGCCTATCAAACCGGAGGTAAATCCTTAGTATGGGCACGACAAACACAACGGCTATCCGATTTAGATTTTGAAGGACCAGTTCGTGATGACTTTGCAGTAGATTGGCCTATCCGCTATAAAGATATTGCTCCCTGGTATAGTTATGTTGAAAAATTCGTGGGGATTTCTGGTGAATATGACAATCTAGATATCTTACCCAATGGTGAATTCTTAAAATCAATCGGTCTGAATTGCACGGAACAGTATTTTAAAAATGTTATTGCTGAAAAATACAATAATCGCCATGTAATTTATGGCAGAACTGCACATATCACAGAAAACAAAGATATTTTTATAAAACAAGGAAGAATGCTTTGTCAACAAAGAGACTTATGCCGAAGAGGTTGTCCGTTTGGAGGTTATTTTAGCAGTAATTCGAGTACGATTCCGTGGGCTTTAAAAACTGGAAATTTAACCATGCAAAACAATGCGGTTGTTCATTCAATTATCTATGACGACAAAAAAGAGAAAGCAACAGGTGTTTTGGTAATTGATGCGATTACCAAAGAAACAACTGAATATTATGCACCTATTATTTTTGTAAATGCAAGTGCATTTAATTCTAATTTGATTTTGTTAAATTCAAAATCAAAACGATTTCCTGATGGTTTGGGTAACGACAACGGACTTCTTGGTAAGTACATAGCATTCCACAATTACAAGTACAGCATCTCCGCTGAATACGAAGGATTGCTAGATAAAACCACTTCTGGAAGAAGGTTTACAAGTGCTTATATTCCAAGGTTTAGAAATGTTTACAAGCAAGAAACCAACTTTCTAAGAGGTTATGCCGCTGGTTTTAGAGCAGATAGAATTATTAATCAAGATCAAGATTGTTTGGGTGAAACATTGAAAAATAATTTGTTGAACCCTACTTATGGAAACTGGAAAGTAGGTTCTCACATGATGGGGGAAACGATTCCGAAAGAAGAAAGTCAACTTAGTTTAGACGCAACTAAAACAGATATTTATGGAATTCCACAATTGCGAATTAACTTAGATTATGACGACAATGATTTTAAAATGATTGACGATTATTTAGAGCAATTTACCGAAATGTATGAAGCAGCAGGTTTTACCAATATTCGTGCTCACGATCGCAAACGGGCTCCAGGAAATGACATTCATGAAATGGGTGGCATTCGAATGGGGCATGATCCTAAAACATCATTACTCAATAAATGGAATCAATTGCATACATGTAAGAATGTGTATATAACCGACGGTGCTTGTATGACTTCAACGAGCACTCA
The DNA here is from genome assembly GCA_021647985.1 of Flavobacteriaceae bacterium. Classification (GTDB taxonomy): domain Bacteria; phylum Bacteroidota; class Bacteroidia; order Flavobacteriales; family Flavobacteriaceae; genus Lutimonas. The sequence continues at coordinate 14,134 of JAKITQ010000051.1, forward strand.
AAATCCGTCTTTAACCTATATGGCGTTAACCGCAAGAGCTTGTAACCACGCCATAAAAGAATCTAAAAAAGGGTAAATTAACGCTATATACAAAATCATATAAATTACCTAATTCGTCGTTTATTTTATGGATTGCTCCTGTTCTCTTCTGAAATTTGTCTCGATCCATTTTGATTTTTCTGGGTTTTCTACCAGGTATATTCTGGTGGTTTAATATTATTCATTCTAATATACAAATTTGCTTTTGCTCTGTGGTTTGCCATATGGTCTTGTACATAAAAAAAAGCAAATGCTCTACTCACTGTATTTCCGCTATGGTACATTACGCAAGTTTCATCTAATTGACTTTGTTCAATAGCATGAATAACATTTGTTGTATAATCAAACCCATGTTCCAATAAAATAATTATTTCTGCTTTTGTTAATTTTGATGCATCCGGCGTATTTGGTTTTACATCCATACCTTGAACATATCTTTGGGTTAGTAATTCAACAGTATGAGCAATATGTACCATTTGTTCTGCAAAAGTTTTACTTGCCGCTGTGGGTTTAAAATTATACAATGATTCGGGCATGACCTTAGCAACGTCTATACAATGTTTTTTTGCTTCAAGCCATACGGGTAAGTACATTTTAGTAAAAGCAGTTTTGGGTTGTTGTGAATTTTGTGCAATGGTATAATTACTAAATAAAATAAGGGTGAAAATAATTACATAATACTTCATAAGCTTATAAGTTTTATCTATTACCTTAAATCCACAAGTGTATTTCTACTACAAAGCCAAACTGCACGCCATTGTTGAAAACGCTCGCTTTTCGATACTCACCATAATAAAACTATGTTTGCGTGTCTCAAAGTTGCGCTACACCAACACTAGCATACGATTTGACTTTTCGCTACGAAAACAATTGCGGATTTAAGGTATTACAAGATATACATAAATTAGTTAAATGATAAAGCGTTGTGGCAATTTGAAAGTAGATGACATAAAAAATAACGTCACAATTACTGGTTAACTCACCTATTTATAGCAATTTATTTAACTTTAGTAATGATAAATCTTATATGTTCCTAAAATATTTATTAGCTTAGAGAAATTTTTGGTTATGCAATTTAATCCATGGATGATTGTATTAGTGATAATAGGAATCATTATTCTAATATTATTATTCGTTTATTTTTTTCAAGAAAGGTTTATATTTCACCCTGAAAAATTAGCAAAGGATTTTCAATTTCGATATAAAAATCAAGTTGTTGAAGAATATAATATTGAAATAAAAAAGGGAGTAAAAATAAATGGACTACATTTTAAAACTTCTAATCCGAAAGGAGTTGTTTATTATTTAAAAGGGAATTCTAAAAGCATCAAAGGCTGGGGAAAATTTGCAGTTGACTTCACCTTACATGGATGGGATGTGATTATGATTGATTATCGAGGTTTTGGAAAAAGTACCGGTAAAAGAAATTTAAAAGACATGCATGCTGATGTTCAAAAAGTATATGATGAAATTAAAAAAAATGTTGAAGAAAAATATATCATTATTTATGGGAGGTCGCTTGGAACAGGATTCGCTACAAAACTTGCGTCACTTAATAACCCAAGGCTGCTAATCCTAGTTTGTCCGTATTACAGTATCCTAAAAAATATACAAAGATACATCCCTCTTGCTTCTCTATCTCTTGTGGTTAAATATTCTATGCCTACTTTTAAATGGTTAAAATATGTTTCTTGCCCCATAAAAATCATTCATGGGACTAATGACAAAACTATTCCGTTCAATACTAGTTTAAAGCTTTCAAAAATAAAACCAAATTTAACTAGGTTGTATCCTATCATTGATGGTGGCCATAAAAATATTCATAATTTCGAATCTTATCACAGGGCTTTAAAAGAAATTTTGAATTCAAAATTACCAGAAACTATAGATAAAGAAAAAACTAGTCTTGGTTTTAAAAGGAACAAACAATCTCAACAATAAAATTTTATTAAGATGCGACTGATTCGAAAAATTTTATTGACCATCTTAATTTTATATCTAATCTCTATGCCATTCTTTTATTTATTTCAAGAAAAATTCATTTTTCAGAATGAAATTTTAGCTGCCAATTATGACTTTTCTTTTACACAAAATTTTGAAGAAATAAATTTAAAAACAAAGGATAACAACACAATAAATGCTGTTTTATTTAAAACTACGGATCCAAAAGGAGTACTGTTATATTTTCATGGTAACCGAGGAAATTTAGTGAGATGGGGTGAAATAGCTTCTTTTTTTACAAAATTCAATTTGGATGTTTTTGTAATAGACTATCGGTCTTATGGTAAAAGCACAGGAGTGTTTAATGAAATGCAAATGTACTCAGATGCACAAATTTCTTATGATTTTTTAAAAACTAAATATGCCGAAAATAGTATATCCATCTATGGCCGCTCATTGGGTTGTACTTTCGCTATTAAAACAGCAAGTCAAAATCAACCAAAGCAATTAATATTAGAAGCTCCTTTTTATAATTTACTGGATATAGTTAAATATCACTACCCCATACTCCCTTTTAATTTTTTATTAAAATATCATTTTAAATCAAACCAATATATTGCTGATGTTAATTGTAAAACAACAATATTTCATGGTACAAAAGATAAAGTAGTTCCTATAAGTTCCAGTAAAAAATTATTTATCCAATCCAAAAAAAATCAAACCACATTTGTAAGTCTTGAAAACGGTACACATCATGATTTGTTTAACTTTTCAAAATATCAAAAAACTATTTCTAGCTTGTTGACTAAAGAATCAGATTAATAGTGAAGAAAAGTAATGTAAAGACCTAAATCAAAAATTATTTTTTTATTAATTTCTTGGTGGTAGAAATATTGCCAGAATATATTTTTATCATATAAATACCCGACTTTAATTCACCCAAGTAAATGCTTCTAAAATCTAATTCAATATCCTTAACTTTTGTACCAAGTAAACTAAATATTTGTACTTTGGTAACGGGTATTTTTGAATCGACAATTAAAAAATTACCTGCTGGATTTGGATACATTTTAACAGCTTCATTCAAATCGAAATTATCAACTGATTGCTTGTCATTTTTACTAAACTCAGAAGTATCATTTTGACCATACGCCACTCCTACAGTAAGAAAGAAAAGATAAAAAGTAAAAGAAATGTATTTTTGCATCATATAAAAATAACTTTGCCAATCTCTTACAAAATTAAGCATAAGCTAAATGGTGTGCAATGTTTCCATCACAATCTTATCAACCATCAATTTTCTATATTCGTCTAAACATTAAATGGGATGTTTTTAAAATAAAAGACTAAACTCCAGAGACAGTCTGACTGGCACGGGCGGGTTTAACCTAAAAAATTAAAATACGCAAATTTCCAAATTATCTAAATCGTCAGAGGTTTTTAGTAATATAAAGGTGTTCTTATCGACAGAAATACCCTCTTCGAAATCCTCATTGGTCGCAGTTAAAGTATCTCCAATTATGGTCAAAGTAATAATTGAATATTCTTGTGGATTTTCAATAATTTTAATTTCCAATTTATTTTCCGAATTTTCCAATACCTCCACTATTCCATCGTCAGCTAAACCTTCATAAATAAAACAGCTGTTTTTAAATAATGAAAGCCATATTTCAAATGGATTATTTTGAATATTATTTATTTTTGCATATAAAATACCACCTGTTGTTACATTGTTGAATTTCCATGCTGTATTGTCGAATTTTTCTAAAAAGGTTTTCAAATCTTCATTATCATCACTACAACTCTGAAAAGAAAAAGATAAAACTAATAGCCATATCATGACAAAAAGTTTGTTTTTAAAAATATATTTTTTCATATTTTTCTAATTAATATTAATTAAATCAAACGTGAAATTTGATCAAAAATTATATTTGACTTTATAAGTTTTCTTTAAATTCATTTTTTATCATAAAACTTTAAATTTTCTTCAGAATTCATAGTTACTTTTAACCTTTAATTTAATAATAAATGCAGTAATGATCTATAAACACAAAACAACTTCTGAAATGGTTAAAAAACTCTTTGCCGTTATCGAAAAAAGAGTAACCAAAAATAAAAAACAGTGGAAAGAAATTAAACTGGAAACAACTTTATAGTACGCTTCAATCTACAGCATTAATTTTTTCTACATTTTTTTTATTATACAAATCTAAAGACAGAGCCCCCGTCCAAAGGCCAATGTCAACAAGTTAAGCTTTTTTTGTTCTTCCCCTAGCCCTAAAGAGCGAGTCAAAAAAGTTAAGCATGCAGTGATTTTCCCCTTTAGGGTTAGGGTAGAAAATCATTAAAATAGAATTTTGATTCCTTAACTTATTTACATTCCTCTAAAGGCGGGCAGGCATAGGAGTATTTCTTACCACGTCTGACCAATGTCAATGAACCAATTTAACATGTTTTTTTAGACGTATAGATATAACAAGTGTTTACTCTAAATTTGATGTTAACCTTTATTAAAGAAGTGCATTAATACATAACAATAATATTTTCCTAGTATTAATTACTTTGAATTTATTGCTCGAGCCATCTCTTTTGAGGTGGCTCATTGCAGCGTATTGTTAACTTATTTTATACAACTACACAAATAATAAAGACCTTTTGCTATGATAGAAAAGTACAAGACTACTAAAGAACTGGTAAATCAGTTCCTAAAAAAAATTGAAAAAAGAGCTAAACTAAACAAAAATAAATCATGGAAACCAATATACAAACACGAGCCGAGATTATAAATGAATTTTTAAAAGACAAGCACTTAAAACCAACTGATCTTGCCAGATACCTTGAATTGAATCATGATTTTTGTTGTTATGCAGATACGCAATATGATGATTCTGTTTAAAATAGGGCATTAAGTGCTTCTTTTACTCATTTAATTACCTCTCTAATTACAAATACATTATGTTTAAAAAACGTTATATTTACAAAGTATAACTAAATACAATTAAACATGTCTACACAAAATTATTCAAATCATCGTTATTTTGTACCGATCTATCATTATTTTACACTTATTGGAATTGTTATATTGTTAATAGGATCTATTGTCAATTTAGTAAAATCTTCACATGATAATATGTACTCTGCCTCCTTATTAGTTTTAGGGTCTTTATTATTAGCTTTTACAGCATTCTATGCTCGGTCATTTGCATTAAAAGCACAAGACAGAGCAATTTGTGCTGAAGAAAACTTTAGACATTATATTTTAACAAAAAAAACTTTACCCCAAGCGCTTACAGTTCGTCAAATAATTGGTTTGCGTTTTGCTTCAGATGAAGAACTCCCTGCATTAATTGAAAGGGCAATCAAGGAAAAAATGTCTGAAGAAGCTATCAAAAAATCTATAAAAAACTGGAAAGGTGATTATTATAGAGTTTAATCCCTTACTTTTTTAAATTAAGTTTTCAAGCAATAATATTGTGAATAGCCAGTATTAATGGTTCTACTGGTTGCACTCCACTTTTTATTAAAAATGGTACATTTTTCAGCAAAATTATTAAAAGCTTCTTCTGATTGCCATACGTCAGTTACGTGCCAACCATCACCTTGAGCCGCTGCAACATGATACAACCTTTCAGGTATATTAGATTTTCCTGCAGATTCCAAATCCATTGTTACCTGATTATACTGCTCAACAGTCATATTAGGAATAGAAAATTGTACAATTATATTTTTCATCGTAGATAAATTTAAAATTCTCAATAAAAATATCTTTAATAAAAATGCTGTACAATTTAATTAGTACAGGTACATCTAATTATTGCCCCAGACTACTCAAATTTTAATCTAAGAATATTAATCCTTTAAATTTGAATGGTGATTTTTACTCTTTGGCTAAATGCAAGTAACATTAAAATCTATTTAACCCGAAAAATTCACTATAATATTAGTTAAATAGGGTGTAAAGTGTTATATTTGAAATAGTTAACAACAAAAACAACACTTTTAAGAACACCCAAATATGAGTGATAAAAATACAATTTTTTACCGAGGAAACACAGCAGTTTCAGTTGATTTTTCTTCATCAGAAATAAGCACTGACGGATCAC
>JAKITQ010000007.1 GCA_021647985.1 Flavobacteriaceae bacterium
TTCAAATTGTAAGTGCTCTTCAAATTTCTTACAGACATAATCATATATTTTCACTAACTTGTAATCCTTGTTATTGTTGTTTGTATCCAAAATAATCTTGTTGAAATTGACTATTAAGATACTGAATGTCAATAACTTAAACAAGTTTAAACTGTTGTTTTTCAACTAATTTAACTTGTTTTTTTGTTTGTTTTTAACTCTTGATTCGCATTTATAACTTAGTTTTATACTTCTAACATTTTTTTATACTACATCAACTTACTACAAACTCCTGTAAACTACCAATCAATTTACTATCTTTGCAAACTCAATTTTTTGTAAAATGAAAAGAGTTATTGTTGGCTTATCCGGAGGTGTAGATTCGAGCGTTGCTGCATATTTATTAAAAGAGCAAGGTTATGAAGTTATTGGCTTGTTTATGAAGAACTGGCATGATGATTCTGTTACCATATCCAATGAATGCCCATGGTTAGAAGATAGTAATGATGCTATGCTTGTTGCCGAAAAATTGGGAATCCCTTTTCAGGTTGTTGATCTCAGTGAACAATATAAAGACCGCATTGTAGATTATATGTTTCGTGAATATAAATTGGGTAGAACACCAAACCCCGATGTATTATGCAATAGAGAAATAAAATTCGATGTATTTATGAAAATAGCCCTTGATTTAGGAGCAGATTATGTAGCTACGGGTCATTATTGCCGTAAATCGGAAATTGATAAAGATGGGGAGTTAGTATATCGTTTGTTAACAGGTAAAGATGTCAATAAAGATCAGTCGTATTTTTTATGTCAATTATCTCAAGCACAACTTGCCAAATCTCTTTTCCCTATTGGGGAATTGACCAAACCAGAGGTTCGTAAAATTGCTGCGGAATTAGATTTGGTAACTGCCGATAAAAAAGATTCGCAAGGCCTATGTTTTATTGGGAAAGTTCGACTCCCTGATTTCTTACAACAAAAATTAAAACCAAAAGAGGGAATTATCGTTGATATCCCAAAAGATTCTCTATTATACAAAAGGGAATTGCCCAATTTTCATAATAAAGAAGAGGAGCTAGAATTTCTTAGTAAGAAAGTAATTTATTCAAAAGATAATGGAAAAATTATGGGTAAACATCAAGGAGCACATTATTTTACAAAAGGGCAACGTAAAGGTTTGGCAGTTGGAGGAACTATAGAACCTCTCTTTGTAGTAGAAACAGATGTAAATGAAAATGTTATTTACACGGGAGAAGGTAAAAATCATCCAGGTTTGTATCGGTATGTTTTATTTGTAAATAACGATGAAATTCATTGGGTTCGTAATGACTTGACTTTGCAAGAGGGTGAAGAGATGAAGGTACAAGCTCGTATTCGATATCGTCAAGCTTTAGAAAGTGCAACTTTGTACAAAACAAAAAAAGGACTGTATGTTGCTTTTGAAAATCAACAATCAGCTATTACCGAAGGTCAGTTTGTCGCCTGGTATCAGGAAGATGAATTATTGGGTTCGGGAGTTATATCTTAATTTTATAAAGTTTAGAGTTAAAAAAATTTGTTTATAAATTATCCTCTTGAGTCACGATAGCTATCAGGGTTAAGGGTATATTTACTATAAAAGTAGAAATGTATAAAAAAATATTTTCCATATTAACCTTTCTATTCTTATTCAATATATGTTCTTCTCAAGAACATGCTTGGGTTTATTTTAAGGATAAACCAGATGAAGCTGCTTTCTTGGCAAGTCCGTTAAGCATGCTCACTCAAAAAGCCTTAGATAGAAGAACAAAGCAAAATATAACTTTAGATAATAAAGATATTCCCATTTCAAATACTTATATAAGCTCTGTAAAAAATGCTATTGGAATTGAAGTAAAATCTAAATCTAAATGGTTAAATGCGCTACATATTATAGGTTCTGAAACTGATATTAATGCCTTAGCTGATTTGTCTTTTGTAGATTATATTGAATTCGCCGCTAATAATTTAAATGCTAGTTCAAAATCAATTAATGTGATTCAAGATAAGTTTGAAGTAAAAATAGATTTTAATTATGGTAGTTCGGCAAATCAAATCGAAATACTAAATGGTGATTTTTTACATCAGCAAAATTTTACGGGTAATGGTATGACCATTGCTGTAATGGATGGTGGCTTTCTTGGAGTTAATACTTTTACTGCTTTTCAAAGAATACGAGATAATAATCAAATATTGGGTGGTTATGACTTTGTAAACAGGAGTACTAATTTTTATTCAGGTATTTCACATGGAACTTCAGTACTGTCAACTATGGCTGCATTTGTTGACGGGCAATTAGTGGGTACTGCGCCTGATGCCAATTATTATTTATTTATTACAGAAGACGGTTCACAAGAAACCCCATTAGAAGAAAGTTTATGGGTAGAAGCAGCAGAAAAAGCAGACAGCCTTGGCGTTGATGTAATCAACACATCTTTAGGATATAGTACTTTTGATGATTCTCGTTATAATTATACTTATGCAGATATGAATGGTACCACTACATTTATTACACGTGGCGCAGATATTGCTTTTTCTCGTGGAATGATCGTTGTGAATTCCGCAGGTAATTCTGGTAATAACCCTTGGCATTATATTACGGCTCCTGCAGATGGATTTAATGTATTGGCTATTGGCGCTGTAGATGGTAATGAGAATATAACCGGATTTAGTTCTTTTGGGCCAACCTCAGATAGCAGAATAAAACCAGATGCTAATGCCAAAGGCGGAGGTACTACTTTAATTAATGGCTCAGGAAATGTTTCAACAGGAAATGGAACTTCTTTTTCATCTCCGGTAATCTGTGGAATCATTGCTTGTTTATGGCAAGCCTATCCTTATAAAACCAATATAGAGATTATTCAAATTATAAAAGAATCAGGGCATTTATATTCAAACCCGAGAGATCAGGAAGGTTATGGTATTCCCGATTTTGAAACAGTTTTTAATACCTTATCAGGAAATAATATCTTTGCGGATAGTTTTAAATTGTACCCAAACCCGTTTCAAAACACTATTCGATTTCAGTTTATCAATAATTTTGACAATCTTCAAGTAACTATATTTGATTTGTTGGGGAAGAGGTTGTTAGCAAAAAAGGTAACTCAAAACAATCCTTTGATCAATGTAAATAATCTGTCTCAAGGAATTTATATTTTAAGAGTTAATCAAAATAAGAAGTCAAAGTCTTTTAAAGTGATAAAGAAATAAATGAACAATAAAATTACCAAACTATTTAATATAAAATATCCAATTATTCAGGCCGGAATGGTATGGGTGAGCGGTTATAAATTGGCATCTGCAGTGAGTAATACAGGGGGATTAGGCTTGATAGGAGCGGGGTCAATGTATCCTGATATATTAAGAGAACATATTCAAAAATGTAAAAAAGCAACCAATAAACCCTTTGGTGTGAATATTCCACTTTTTTATCCAGAAATGGAAAAAATTCTTCAAATAATAATTGAAGAGCATGTAAAAATTGTTTTTACATCTGCAGGTAATCCTAAATTGTATACTTCCTTTTTAAAGAAACATGGAATTACAGTGGTTCATGTGGTTAGTAGTGTAAAATTTGCCTTAAAATCTCAAGAAGCTGGTGTTGATGTAATTGTGGCTGAAGGTTTTGAAGCGGGAGGACATAATGGTAGAGAAGAAACCACTACATTTACTTTAATACCCATGGTAAAGGAAAAAATAAAGATACCACTTATTGCTGCAGGTGGAATAGCTACAGGTAGAGGTATGCTTGCTGCAATGGTTTTGGGAGCAGACGGTGTACAGATTGGTAGTAGGTTTGTAGCCAGCGAAGAATCATCGGCACATAAAAATTTTAAAAATACTGTCATTGCCACAGAAGATGGAGGAACACATTTAACCTTAAAGGAATTAACACCAGTTAGATTGATCAAGAATAATTTTTACAATCAGGTTCAAAGTTTGTACCAACAGAAGCCAAGTACCGAACAGTTAAAAGATTTATTGGGACGAGCAAGAGCCAAACGAGGTATGTTTGAAGGTGATTTGGACGAAGGAGAATTAGAAATAGGTCAGATAGCAGGGTTAATTCATCACGTTAAACCTGCAGCTACTATAGTAAATGAAATTATTAAAGATTTTAATATAGCAAAATCTAAGCCGTATGCATTCTAAATTGGAATCTTAAAATAGTAAACACGATTGGTTTTGTTATTCAATTTACTTTCGCGCAACCAAGGATTGTGAATTTTTAATATTTTGTAATTAATTTTTTGGTTTAATGCAAAACTCGCTAAATCTGTTATGGCTGTATCAATTTTAATACTTTTTGTTTTAATTTGATTATAAAGATCTTCTTTTTCAAAAACAAAACCATACTTATAAGGATTCGATATAATTTCTTTAATTGCAACAATTCTAGGTAAATAGCGAGCAGTTTCATCTACCAAAAGCAAATCGTAATAATCATCAACTTGTTGTGCTTCAATCCGTCTAGAAATTCCTCTTTTGCCCGCATTATAGGCAGCGGCAGTAAGTGTCCAATTACCAAATTTTTCTTTGGCTTCCAATAAATATTTACAAGCTGCTATTGTTGATTTTTCAATATTATATCTTTCATCAACATTGCTGTTTACCTCTAAATTATATTCTTTTGCTGTTTTGGGCATTAATTGCCAAAAACCTTTAGCACCTGCCGGGGAGGTTACATTTTGTAACCCACTCTCAATTAAAGCCAAGTATTTAAAATCGTCAGGTATTCCAAATTCTTTCAATATGGGTTCAATAACCGGAAAAAATTTATGTGCTCTTTTAAAAAATAACAAGCCATTAGATTGCCAATAGGTATTTACCAATAATTCACGATCAATTCTTTCTTTGACATCCATTTTTTCAATAGGTACTCTTTCTCCTGCGAAATTTAAATTTTTAGGAATCTTTAAGGCTCTAATCTCGTAGTTTTCGCTCGTGTTTTTAGCAGAATCGATACTTATGTTATTCTTATCGTTAGATATTTTCGAGAATTTTTTAGCGTTGATAAAAAATATACCAACAATTACAACACTTAATACAATAACAACACGGGAAGCTCTATACATGACTAAAAATTTATTAAATTAAAAGGGATTTTCAAATGTAGTAAAATTTTCTGCTTGTTCATCTTTTTTTGCCAAAATAGGTTGATTAATTCCCCAGTCAATATTAAGGTTAGGGTCATTCCATAAGATAGACGACTCACTGTTAGCGTGATAGTAGTTTGAACATTTGTAATTTATAATCGTGTTATTTTCTAAGCACAAAAAACCATGAGCAAAACCTATAGGAATATACAGTTGTTTTTTGTTTTCGCTATTCAATACATGTTTAAAATGTTTACCATATGTTTCCGAAGATTTTCGTAGATCTACGGCAACATCCAAAATACTACCTTGAATGACCCTGACTAATTTTGCTTGAGCAAATGGTGATTTTTGAAAGTGTAAACCTCTTAAAACTCCTTTTTGAGATAGAGATTCATTATCTTGAAGAAAGTTTGTTTTAATTACTTTATTCATTTTTTTTTGATTGTACGACTCAAAAAAATATCCGCGATTATCGCTAAAAACATTGGGTGTAATTAAAATTAGATCTTTTATAAATGTATTTTCGATAATCATAATTTACACAATAATTTTTTCAAGGATGTTATTAATTTTCTTTGCTTTTACAATAATCATGGCATGGGTTCCTCCTTCAACAATAATACTGTTTTTAATATACTTTATCGGAAATATGGCATCTTCACTTCCGTGGATATGAAATATATTTTCATTATTATTTTTTGGTTGCCAATGTAATACATTATATATGGCCCAATCTAGGTATTTTTTATTTCTAATATCTAAATACTTGTTGTACAGGTCCGATTTGTTTTTAATAGAATTGATAAACCCAAATTTACTAAAATCTTCAATTTCAGATAGCTTTTTTGAAGGAAATAATTTATAAGCCTTGGTTATCTTGAGTAATTTTAATCTTTTAGGAAGCTCGTTTAAATTTTTAATACTTGAAATTATGACAACCTGTTTTGTAGGTATTATTTGACTTAATTCTTGTACAATTATTCCTCCAAAGGAAACGCCAACCAATACAGGGTTTTTATGTTCAATGTTCTCAGCTATTCTTTTTACATAATTTTCTAAACTTTCATCAATAGATTCAGGTATAACCCAACTTAAAAAGTGAAATTCAAATTTCTCCTCAGGCAATTTTATATATTCAAATATTTTTGCACTTGCAGCCAAACCTGGCATAAAGTAGATATGTGTTTTATTTGGCATGGAGTATAGATAATAAGATTGGCTTTAGTCCGCTAAAGAAAAATTCAACTGCAATTACCATTACTATTAAGCCCATCAATCGCATCATTACCTTATTACCGGTTTCTCCTAGCTTATCGGTTATTTTACTTGCGCCAACAAGAATCATATAAGTAATTAATAATACGAGAAAAATAACAGAAATTAATATTATTTTTTTTAGAATAGTTTCTGACCCTTGCATTAAAATTATCGCATTGGTTATAGCACCTGGTCCGCAAATCATAGGAATAGCCAATGGTGTAATCGAAATATCATCAACATAAGCATCTATATTAGCTTCACTTTCTGTATGTTTTATACTTACCAACCTCGCTTGAAGCATATCCCAACCCATGGCAAAGAAAATTACACCACCAACAATACGGAAACTATTTACAGAAATACCAAAAAACTGAAATAATATCTGGCCAGAAAAAGCAAAGGCAATTATTGTAAAAAAGGCTACTATACTTGCTTTTTTTGCTGTACTTTTTCTTTTTTCTTTGCTTAGTGATGAGGTCATCGTCATAAATATTGGCATCGTTCCCAAGGGGTTAATCAAAGTAAAAAACGACGTAAAAACCAATATTGCAAAGGTGTAATATGAATCCATTGAATTTTTTTTAAGCTAAAATAGGATTTTTAATCCAATCAAATTTAACCAAACCATCTTCATCAATTTTTTTTAATTTAATTTGATGTACCGTGTTTACTAAATCAGGGTTCCATATGGTTTTAACTTTTACATAGTTCTCTGTAAAACCTTGTATATAACCACCTCTATTCTCTCCTTCGAAAAGCACGGATAAATTGTTTTCAAGCTGACTTTCATAAAATGCCCTACGTTTTTTAACAGAAAGACCTCTTAGCATTTTGCTTCTCTTGATGCGAACTTTTTGCGGTACAACGCTATCCATAGTAATTGCTTCAGTATTAGGTCTTTCAGAATAGGTAAATACATGTAAATACGAAACATCTAAGTCATTTAAAAAGTTATATGTTTCCAAAAAAATCTCATCAGTTTCCCCTGGAAAACCAACAATTACATCAACGCCAATACAAGCATTTGGCATGACATTTTTGATTCTTGTTACTCTATCGATATAAGTTTCTTTTTTATAGCGACGTTTCATCAATTGCAGCAATTTATTACTCCCGCTTTGCAGCGGAATATGAAAATGCGGTACAAAACTATTTGATTTTGCAACAAAATCTATGGTTTCTTGTTGTAGTAAATTTGGTTCAATAGATGATATACGTATGCGTTCAATACCTGGAATGATATCTAAATTTTGAACCAGTTCAAAGAAGGTGTGTTCATGAGTTTTATTACCAAATTCACCTTTGCCATAATCACCAATATTAACTCCAGTTAAAACAATCTCTTTGATGCCTTTTTCAGATATTTCTTTTGCATTTTTTAATACATTTTCTAATGTATCGCTACGAGAAATACCTCTGGCAAGTGGTATCGTACAATAAGTACATTTATAATCACATCCATCTTGTACTTTTAAAAAGGCACGAGTTCTATCACCAATAGAATAAGAACCAACATAAAAATCTGCCTCATTAATTTCACAAGAATGCACTTCGCCAATTTCATTCTTGGTTAGATCATTAATATAGTTGGTTACTTTGAATTTTTCTGTGGCTCCTAAAACTAAATCAACACCATTTACATTTGCCAATGTCTCTGGTTTTAATTGTGCATAACACCCTATTGCAATTAAAAATGCCTTTTCATTTTGTTTTAATGCCGACTTTACAATGGTTTTAAAACGTTTATCTGCATTCTCTGTTACTGAACAAGTGTTGATTACATAAATATCAGCTTTTTCATCAAAGTCAACTCTATCAAAGCCTTCGCTTTGAAAATTTCTTGCAATGGTTGAGGTTTCAGAAAAATTAAGTTTGCATCCTAAGGTATAAAAAGCAACTTTTTTTTGTGTATGCATTATTGTACTTTTAGCGTTTGCAAAAATACAATAAAATTATGATTGCCAAGACACCCAAAACACCATATTATGCAGTGATTTTTACTTCTTTAAGAACTGATGAAGATCCAGAATATAACAAAATGTCCAAGCGAATGGTTGCATTGGCCGAAGAACAAAAAGGGTTTTTAGGCATAGAATCAGCTAAAGAAGAATTGGGAATTACGGTTTCTTATTGGGACTCTTTGGAAAGTATAAGAGCCTGGAAGAGCGTTGATGAACATAGAAAGGCTCAGAAAAAAGGAATAGAAAAATGGTATGCTGCCTATAAGGTTAGAATTTGTAAAGTAGAAAACGATTATGAATTTTAAAGTCCGATAGTTGCAAGTATTGGTTCATGATCGGAATAATCTAAATCAAAACTTTTAAAAGCATTGACATTAAATTTTTTATCTACCAAAATGAAATCGATACGCAAAGGATATTTGTTAAAAGAATAGGTTTTTCCAAAACCTTTACCTGCTTCTAAATAAGTGTCTTTTAATGTTCCTTTAATTTTGTGATAGGCCCATGAATATGCGGTATTATTGAAATCTCCACAAACTATTGTTTTATACTTATATGAATTTTTGTGTGCTAAAAATTGCTCTACTTGAGCTTGTTGTTTTATAAAGGCAGTTGTTAATCTTTTTAATAATTTTTTTGATTTTGATTCGTCTAATTGCCCCAGGTCTACATTTTTAGCTTCAATTCCGAATGACTCTAAATGAATATTGTAAATTCTTATTGTGTCATTGTTTTTGATAATATCTATATAAATTGCATTATTAGCAGATGCTTTGAAATTTAACGAACCCTTATTTACTATTCTGTATTTTGAATAGATGGCTTGCCCGAAATCATTATTCTTCCCTTTTAGTTCTACATATTTATAAGGGTATTTTAATAATAAATCTTTTGTAGGGTAGTATTCTTGGAATGCTATAATATCTGGATTATTTTTATTTATAAAAGCTGTGATTTTAGATGGGATTTCTTTATCGACAATCCATTTATATCGATTAAAAAGCCTGACATTAAAATTCATAACTTTTATATTATTACCACTTATTACTATTTTTTCTTTGAATTTATAGGGAAAAAAAGAAAAGCTAATTGCTAATAAAATACAAAAAGCAGAAAGTAAAAATTGCTTTTTAAAACCAATAATCCACCAGTAAAGAATAAATAGAATATGAGAAAAAATCAAAAATGGTAAGGTTAGACTTAAAACAGATAAAAGAGGGAAAGATTTTGGTGATATATACGGAATCACAAATGAGGCTAGAAACAATAATGCGAATACATTATTGATAAAAAAAACAATTTTATTTATGAGGGATAAATTTTTCAATTATTATTTTATTTTTTTCCAATTTTAAATAAAAAATCCTTTTCTTCTTTAGTTAGAGTTTCATAACCAGATTTACTTATTTTATCTAAGATACGATCAATTTTTATTTGTTGTTCTTTAGGATTTTTGGTTTTAGTTTTTGTTTTATTTTTATAAACAGTTTTTAAAGGTTTATCTTTTTTTGGTGCCCAGAAATTACCCAACCAATGCGTAATTTCTTTTCCTTGATTGAAATATACAGTAAGTAAATAACCAATTAATGCCCCGCCTAAATGTGCCAAATGCCCACCAGCGTTCCCATCGGGGATTTGAATAATATCTAAAGCTATAAAAAAAATTGCAATATATACTAGTTTTACATTGCCAATAAATCGAAATCTTAGAGCATATTGTGGAATAAGAGCCGTAATACCTATTAAAATTGCCGTAACACCAGCCGAAGCTCCAACCAAAATACTTTCTTGTGATTTTAGTGCTGGTAAAAAATTATAGCTTAGTAAATATACCAATCCACCAAAAATAATTCCTAAAAAGTAATAAGTTAAAAATTGCTTTCGATTAAAATAGTCTAAGAATAAAATACCTATATAATATAAAAAAAGCAGATTGAATAAAATATGAAAAAAACCGTGATGTAAAAATCCATAAGTTATTAAGGTCCATGGTTTAACTATAAATACATCAAACTGAGGAGATAAAGCTAACCAGTTGATAATAAAATTTCCGTCAATTTTAAATAAAAAAGAAAGTGTATTTAATATGTAGGTCAATATAAAAATAGAAATATTGATAAAGATGATCTTTTCAACAATACTACCTGTTAAGTATTTGGTTTTTATGTTATGTATCCAATTATTCATTATTACAGTTTAGTTCCACTTTTGAAATTGATTTTTTTGCCAATATTTCATCATAATAAATCCAATTAGTGCGCCACCAACATGTGCAAAATATGCTGTATTTGCTCCAAATAGAGAAAATCCGGTAAGGCCCGAAAACAAATCCAAACCTATCAATACCGGTATAAAATATTTGGCGGCAATAGGAACCGGAAAAAATATTAAAGCAAGTTTCGCATTTGGGAAAGACATACCAAAGGCTACCAACACTCCATACACTGCACCTGAGGCACCAATGGCCGGTGTGTTATATATTTGATAAAGTTCGGTAATACTTTTTTCAGAAACGTATTCTAATATCCCTGTATTATAACTTCCAGTAGTCAAAAGGTTTTGAATATCAACATTTTGAATTCCGGCATTGATCAACTCATTGTAAATATTATTGAATTGAAAATAATTGACACCAGTATATATTAAACCTGCACCAATACCTGCAGAAAAATAAAAGAAAATAAACTTATTTCTACCCCACATTTGTTCGAGAGGAGAGCCAAAGGCCCAAAGCGCATACATGTTAAATAATATGTGTGTAAAGCCTCCATGCATAAACATATGACTCACAAATTGCCATAAGCCAAAGTGTTCATTTTGAGGAAAAAATAGTGCTAAATATTGATCTAATGGTAAAGAAGGTATTAGACTTTTAGCAGCAAATAAAATTACATTCAATATAATTAAATGTTTAATGGCTTCAGTAATTTTTCCCATCATAATTTGTTAGTTGAATTTATCTTCTAATTCTTTTAAGGTTAAAGTAATATAAGTGTTTTTGCCAAAAGGTGAAAAATTAGGTTCTTTGCACAAAAATAATTCATTCAAAATATTTTCTTGTTCTTTTTGTGTAAGTTTTGTACCTGGTTTTATTGCTAAACTTTTTGCCAAACTTTTTGCGATACTATCCATTTGGCTAAAGTTTGATTCGGGTATTTCATTTTTAATATGATCGATTAATTCTTCTAAGATACCAATAACCTCACTTTCTGAAATCGTAGTTGGAATTGAATCTAATACAATGGCGTCATCCATAATTTTGGATATATGAAATCCGGCGCTTTGTAAATCTAATTGCATGTCTTTAAGTATGACAATATCCATTTTATTCAAACGTACTTTTAAAGGAAACAAAAGCTGCTGATTACCAATACCATCTGTAGTTAATTTGGCCAAATACTTTTCATACAAAATACGTTGATGGGCAAAATTTTGATCAATTAATACCATTCCAGATTTGATAGCACTTACTAAATATTTTTTATGAATTTGATATGTGGTAAAATTGTTTGCTTCTTTAGTTTCGTCAAAAAGTAGCTGACTAATATTTTCGGATTCAACTTCAATATTATCTAAAATTTCTTTGTTTACATTATTATCTAAATATAGAGCTTCCCAGTTGGCAGGCACTTCTTTTTTTTGGTGCTTGTAAGTGTAATTTTGATCTGATTTAAAAGGGTTAAAGTCTCTATCAATGGTAATTACAGGTGATTTACCTTGTATTTTACTTTTAAAAGAGTACGGCGTATCGAGGCTTGCATCTCTGTCAAAATCAAGAACAGGAGAAACACTATACTGACCCAAACTATGTTTTATAGTTGAACGAATAATAGCATATAAGTCTCTTTCATTATCAAATTTTATTTCAGTTTTTGTTGGATGAATGTTGATGTCAATACTTTGTGCAGGAACGCTTAAAAATAAAAAGTAGGAGGGGTGATAACCATGATTTAATAAGCCTTCAAAAGCACTTACAACTGCATGGTGTAAATAGGGGCTTTTAATATATCTGTTATTCACAAAAAAGAATTGTTCACCGCGTTTTTTCTTCGCAAAATTAGGCTTAGTAATAAATCCCTCAATTTTTAATATATCAGTTTCTTCACCAATTGGCACCAATTTTTCATTAGTATTCGCACCTAAAATACTTACTATTCTTTGTTTTAAATTACCCGATTTTAAATTATATATTTCTCCTTCATTATGGTATAGGCTAAAGCTAATTTCAGGATAAGTAAAGGCGACACGTTGAAAGGCATCAATAATATGTCTTGTTTCAATCGTATTTGATTTTAAAAAATTTCTCCGTGCCGGAATGTTATAGAAGAGGTTTTTTACTTCAAAACTAGAACCTTTTTGTGTAGAAATCATTTCTTGAGAAAGAACTTCACCACCATGAATTTTTATTTGATTACCCAGTTCTTGATTTTCTTGCTTTGTTTTTAATATTACATGGGCAATTGCTGCTATAGAGGCTAATGCTTCGCCTCTAAAACCGTTTGTATGTAAATTGTATAAATCATCGGCTGTTTTAATTTTAGATGTTGCATGGCGTTCAAATGCCAATCGCGCATCTGTTTGACTCATACCCAGTCCATTATCAATTACTTGAATCAAAGTCTTACCTGCATCTTTTATGATGAGTTTTATTTTTGTAGCTGAGGCATCTACTGCATTTTCTAGCAATTCTTTTACCACAGAAGCAGGTCGTTGAACCACTTCTCCTGCTGCAATTTGATTCGCTACATTATCAGGAAGTAATTGAATTAAATCAGACATTAAAATAATTTATGCAATTCAAATAAATATGCCGAGATTCCAACTAATATTGTAATTATTATTGCAAGTCTAAGATTAACACCTCTACTTGAAGCAATTTTTTTCTGGCGTTTCCAATCAGATTTAAGTTGATCTTTGGTTAGCCTAAATTTTGGGGAATTAGTTGTCGACTCCTCTTTGTTTTTATATTTGTTCTGTAAATTTGCCAATCGTTCTTTACGCTCGTCGTAATAACGAGGTTTATAATTAAAAACGTAATGAGCTCGTAGCTTAAAGGCATTTCCAAACATAGCACTTTATTAAATTGAGATAAACAAATTTACTGAAATATTAATAGTTAGTCAAATAAATTTATGTTAAAAGGTTTACATGAATTATTTAAGAATATTTAATTAGAATTGTATATATTATAAAAACAGCTATTTTAAATTAGCCATTTTTATCGCTGCAATAGCACATTCAACTCCTTTGTTGCCATATTTTCCACCAGATCGATCTATAGATTGTTGTTTCGTATCATCGGTTAAAACACAAAAAATTGTAGGTACATCGTACAACAAATTAATATCTTTAATACCTTGAGAAACTGCTTCGCAAACAAAATCAAAATGCTTGGTTTCACCTTGTATTACATTTCCTATAGCAATTACGGCATCTAATTTGTTTGTTTTAATTATATGTTTACAGCCATATATTAATTCATAACTACCTGGTACATGCACGGTAATTATGTTTTCAGCCAAAGCACCGTTTTCAATTAAAGTATCCCATGCTCCTTGGTTTAAACTTTCAGTGATATCATCATTCCATTCAGAAACAACAATCCCAAATCGAAAATTTTTCGCATTTGGGATTGAGTTTTTATCGTATGCTGATAAATTTGTAGTAGCCATGAATTATAAAATTTAATAGGTACTATATGCTTTATTTTTTACCAAATTGAGCTCTTTGTATATAGATGTTTATATTTTTTGCTTCATCTGATTTAGAATAAGAAATTTTAATGTTTGTAAAATATTCTTCTGCTTTGTCAAATTCTTTTAACTCTAAAGCAATATTACCTGCTTTAAAGAAATATAATGGTGAAGTGAATTTGTTGTCTTTGTAATTGGCAGCATCAACATAATATTTTAAAGCATCTTCAAACTGGTTTATTTCAGTAAAAGCATCACCAATACTACCCAAAGCAATTGCCCCTAGTATTTCATCATCTGAAGAAAAATCACTTAAGTATTGAATTGCATTTTCATAATCACCTGTTTTTAAATAAGCAATACCACTCATGTATTTGGCCAAATTACCAGCTTTTGTACTTCCATAATTATCAACAATGTCAATCAAACCGTATTTACCATCAGCTCCGTTTAAACTTAAATTGTAAAGTGAGTCAATTGCAACGGTTGAACCTTGTGCTTGTTCAAAGTATCTTTTTGGGTAGGCCAATTCATCAGCCGCTTCAATTTCTTTTGGTTCTAGTATATAGTTATTGTATGCCAAGTAACCTACAATAATGACTACTATAGCTATTAATCCACTAAAAATAATTTTTTGATTTTTTTCAACCCATTGCTCCGACCTAGAAGCAGTTTCATCTAAAGTATTAAAAACTTCAGCGGTGGTACTTTGATTTTCAATATTAACCTTATCCGCTTTTTTTACTTTATTTCCTTTTTTTTTGTATGTTGCCATCTCTGTATTATATTATTTTCGCAAAAGTATAATTTTTATTGAAAATTATAACTTATTTTATGCTTAATTTTTGTTTTTTTGTGAGGGTGTACAGTTTTGTTGTTTAAAAACCATAATGCACTACAACACAATTGATTGAGAAAAAATTTAATAGTTAAAGTGATTTTAATGTATAAAGCTTATAAAATAAAACAGATAGATAAAGGATGTATTTAAAAACCTTATCTATTATTAATTATAAAAACTTCGATTCAAAAATTTTTGAATTTGACAGTAATATCAATTGTTTGGTTGGTAAGAATGGTGTTGGAAAAACCAATGTGTTGGATGCAATATATTATTTGTCACATGCCAAGGGCTATTTTAATTCTGTAGCTTCGCAAAATATAAAACACGGTGAAGATTTTTTTGTGCTTGACGGCACTTATCAAAAAGAAGAAAGGGAAGAGCATATTCATTGTAGTTTTAAAAAAGGTTTAAAAAAAGTAGTCAAAAGAAATGGAAAAGAATATGAAAAGTTATCTGATCATTTCGGTTTGATTCCGCTGGTAATAATATCGCCTTCAGATGCCAATTTAATTATTGAGGGAAGTGATTTAAGAAGAAAATTTATGGATAGTATTATCTCCTTAAATGATAAAGATTACTTGCAAAACTTAATAAAATACAATAAGATTTTAGCACAAAGAAATTCATTGTTAAAATATTTTGCGGCAAATTTCACCTTTGATGCAGTAAATATTGAAGTTTATAACGAACAACTTATTACCTATGGGGAACGATTATTGGAGCAAAGAAAAGTTTTTATTAAAAAATTTACACCTATTTTTGAGAAGCGATACCAACATATAGTTAATGCCTTAAGTGAGGGAAAATATGTTGAACAAGTCTCTTTGACATATAAAACGCAATTGGAAAAAATAAACTTTAAAGATTTGTTGGTAAATACAATGGAAAAGGATAAGTTATTGCAATATACCTCTGCAGGAGTACACAAAGATGATTTGGTGTTTAAGATCAATGGATACCCAATAAAAAAAGAAGGTTCTCAAGGGCAGCAAAAGTCTTTTTTGATTGCATTGAAATTGGCTCAGTTTGATTTTATTAAAATGCAATCCGAAGTAAAACCTATATTGCTGTTAGATGATATTTTTGATAAATTAGATGAAGATAGAGTAAGTCAGTTGATAGATTTGGTAAATGCCTCTAATTTTGGTCAAATATTTATTTCGGATACGCATCCTGAAAGGACGGAACAATTGATAAAAAAAGCAAAACAATCTTATTGTATGTTTACATTGGGTTGATAGGTAGGAGGTAGTTGGTAGCAGTAAGTTGAAAAGTTAAAAAGTTGAAAGTTGAGTAAACTATGATTGCAAGGGTTCAAGTTAAAAAGTTTAAGTTAGGTATTGGTAATTAATTCGTGTAGCATATTAAATAAAATTAAAATTCAACAAAAAGCAGAAAGAAATTATTTATGGCAAAAAGAGAAAATGAAACATTCAAAATAAAAGATTTAATGCCGCAGATGCTAAAAGAAAATAAATTGCAAGGCGGTATTAATCAGATAGATGTAAAAGAAATATGGGGAGAAGTAATGGGTAACGGTGTGCTAACCTATACGGATTCTGTATTGCTTAAAAATAAAACTTTGTATGTAAAGCTCACTTCTTCTGCCTTACGGGAAGAGTTGAGTTATGGAAAAGATAAAATAGTTGTAATGCTTAATGATGCCTTAGAAAATATAAGTATCACAACCATAAAATTAGTCTAAAAAAAACCCGATGAAAAACATCGGATTTTTTTTAGACATCTCTTAAATATTTAGAAAATCTCTCTACCTGAGAAATGAAAACTTCCTTCAATAGCAGCATTTTCATCACTATCCGATCCGTGAACTGCATTTTCTCCAATAGAAGCAGCATATAATTTACGAATTGTTCCTTCGGCAGCTTCATCTGGATTTGTAGCACCAATAAGTGTTCTAAAATCTTCTACGGCATTTTCTTTTTCTAAAATCGCAGCAACAATTGGTCCACGAGTCATGTATAAAACCAATTCACCAAAAAATGGTCTTTCACTATGAACAGCATAAAATGCTTTGGCTTCCGCTTTGCTCATTCTTGTTTGTTTCATTGCTACAATTTTAAACCCTGCAGCATTTATCTTTTCTAAAATTGCACCTGTATTTCCTTTTTCAAGTGAATCAGGTTTTAGCATTGTAAATGTTCTATTTGTTGCCATTTTAATCAAAAATTTAAATTTCGTGCAAAAATACGCGATTTGATTAATATAAATGTAGGCAGTTGGTAAAAAAATTAATATTTTTGAGAGTATGATGTGTAAAGCATGTTGTTTTCCCCTCGAATTTCCATTTTTACTAGGTTTTTTTTGAAATCAATTTTTAAGATACCAAAATTTTTATTTGCAACGACATCCTTAATTCTGTATTTGTTTTTTTCTTCTTTAAATGTTGTGTAGCTATGCGTTAATCCACTTGAAGTGAAATCAATTAATGGGTAATTCATACCTGTTATGGTATCTTTTGAGATTTCGGCAATATGTCTATCTCCGGATAAGATAATAACACCCTTTGCTTTTGATTTAGAAATTATTTGTTTTAATTTATCTACCTCATGCGGCATGTTACCCCAGCTTTCAAACCCGTGTTCAAATGATAAAAATTGTACACTGCTCATGATGATGTTGAAATTTGCTTTTGAGCTATTTAATTCATTTTCTAACCAATTCCATTGGGCTTCGCCAAGCATACTGCCTTCTCCGTATTTGTTTGGGATGTATCGTTTTATACCTGTTGTATCGGTAGTTAAATTATTTCTAAAATATCTTGTATCTAAAATTATAATATTAATTGTGTTTTGACCAAAATTGTATTTTCGACTATGATATATACCTGCATATTTTCTTCTGTCATCATTTTTGTCAACATCAAAAAAATCTAAAAATAACTGTTGTACACTATCTTTTTTTGGATATGCAATTCCTCCATCATTTAAGCCATAATCATGGTCGTCCCAAGTTCCTATGACAGGTACTTGTTTTTTAAAATTTACATAGGAAGCATCGTATTTTTGTTTGTTGTAATTTTTTTTCATGAATTCCATATCATCCGTATCAGAATAGATAATATCTCCTCCCCAAACAAAAACATCTGGATCGTTTTTTAATATTTCGCTCCACAAATTATTTTTAAGATTTTGATTATTACATGAACCAAAAGATAATATAAATTGATTTTTAGACAAATCCTTATTGTCTTCAGTTTTGTCACAAGAGATAAATAGAAGACCTAAAATAAATATATAAAAAGTATAAAATTTCATTAGAAATATTTTTTATAAAAATAAATAAAATTCGCTTCTAAAAAATTTAAAATCAACAATTTTCAAGTTTATGTTTTTCAATTATTAACTGTATATTCGCAAACTATGAATTTAGATGATTTTCAAGAAATAAAAGAACTATTATCAGCTCCTAAAAAAATAGCAATTGTATCGCATAGAAATCCTGATGGAGATGCATATGGTTCTTCTTTAGCATTATATGGCTACTTATTAAAATTGCATCACGATGTCACTTTTGTGTCTCCAAATGATAGTCCTAATTTTTTGAAATGGTTGCCCAGTGAAAATAAAATAGTAATTTTTGAAGATTCGACAGAAAAGGCAACAAAAATTTTAAAAGAAGCAAAAATTATTTTTATTCTAGATTTTAATGCTACACATCGAGTTGGTGAAAAAATGCAAAAAGTGTTGGATATTGTGCAACCCATTTTTGTAATGATTGATCATCACCAACAGCCAGGAAATTTCGCTCAATTTACTTATGTAGACCCTAAGGTTTGTTCAACGAGCCAAATGGTTTATCAATTTATGGATAAACTCAACCATTTAAGTTTTATAGATAAAGATATTGCAACCTGTTTATATACAGGTATTTTGACAGATACAGGTTCTTTTAGATTTCCGGCAACAACAAGTGACACACATAGAATTGTTGCAAATTTATTAGATAAAGGAGCGAGTAATTCAGAAATATATAATAACATTCATAATGATAGTACCTATAGCCGATTACAATTATTGGGTAAAGCCTTGCAAAATATGAGAGTAATAGAGGCATATCAAACTGCTTATATTACTTTATCACAAAATGAATTGAATAGTTTTAATTATCAAAAAGGGGATACGGAAGGTTTTGTAAACTATGCATTATCCTTAAAAAACGTATTATTTGCAGCAATTTTTATTGAAGATAAAAAACAAAAAATCATAAAAATTTCTTTTAGATCGGTTGGCGATTTTTCTGTTAATGATTTTTCAAGAAATCATTTTAATGGTGGTGGTCACATAAATGCAGCAGGTGGTAAAAGTGAAGTTTCCTTAACAGAAACGGTCACAAAATTTATAGAATTATTACCAAAGTATAAAAAAGAATTAAAGCTATAACAATGCATAAATTATTTTTTTTATCAACGTTTATTTTTCTTGTCCTTTCGTGTTCGAAATCCGAACCTAGAAAACCTATTGTTCGAAAAACGAGCTCATTTATGCATGAGTCGATTGAACGAAATAAAGTTTTGAACAAATTGGAAGACGATATGATTCGTTTAAAGATGGAAAAAGATAGTTTGCATAGTTATATCAATTCTGAACACGGCTTTTGGTATTTTCATATAGATAAAGATACCTTAAATAGTAATTCTCCTATACCTGGAGAAGAGGTTGTATTTACCTATGAGATTAAAGATTTAGAGGGTTCCATTATTTATTCTAAAGAAGAATTGGGTGAGAAAAACTACTTTGTAGATAAAGAAGAATTAATTACAGGTTTGCAAGACGGGATTAAACTAATGAAAGAAGGTGAAACCATTGTTTTTCTTTTTCCATCCTATAAGGCATTTGGCTATACAGGTTTTGGTAGAGTCAAACCAAATCAGCCTTTGATTTATACAGTACAATTAAAACAAATTAAAACAATTAAATAGAAATGAAAATTATTAAGTTAACATTATTGGTATTAATAGTAAGCTTATCTTCGTGTAAAACATCTAAATACAGTGATTTAGATGATGGCATGTATGCGGATCTAGTGACGGATAGAGGAGATATATTGTTGAAATTAGAATATGATAAAACACCTATAACGGTAGCAAATTTTGTTGCATTGACAGAAGGTACAAATGCGTTTGTAGATAAAGAGTTTAAAGGCAAACCTTTTTATGATGGATTAAAATTTCATAGGGTTGTAAAAGATTTTATGATTCAAGGTGGAGACCCAAGGGGTAATGGATCAGGAGGTCCTGGTTATAAGTTCGAAGATGAGTTACCTATGGATGACGATGGTAATTTATTACTATCACATGATTCGGCAGGAACTTTATCTATGGCAAATTCTGGTCCAGGAACTAATGGCAGCCAATTTTTTATTAGCCATAAAGAGACTAAGTTTTTAGATGGTCGTCATACAGTATTTGGTCATGTAATTAAAGGGCAGGAGGTTGTTGATTCGATTCAAAAAGATGATATTATTAACAAGATAGCAATAATAAGAGTAGGGAAAGAAGCAAAGAAATTTGATGCCGCAAGTGAGTTTAATAATTATTTTGAAAAAATTGAAGAAGAAAAGAAAGTCCAACAGGAAAAAAAGGATAGATTAAAAGCTGAATTCTTAGAATTTATAAAAGAGAATGAAGACAAAGCAACTGTTTTACCTTCTGGATTAAAAGTAATTAGTATGATTAAGGGTGATGGTGTTAAACCAACACTAGGTACGAAAGTAATGGTTAATTATGCTGGGTATTTTACATCGGGTGATTTGTTCGACACTAATATTAAAGAAATTGCAGAGTTACATAGTAAATATGATCGCCGAAGAGATAAAATGGGAGGATATAAACCTGTTCCGATGGATTATAGTCCGGATGCGCAATTAATAGCTGGTTTTAGAGAAGGTTTACAACAAATGAATTTTGGGGATAAGGTATTATTAATCATTCCATCGCATTTGGCTTATGGTGAGCAAGGTGCAAGAGGGGTAATTCCGCCAAATACGGATTTACTTTTTGAATTAGAAATTGTGAAGGAAACTGAATAGTGTCTATTTTCGACCAGGCACTAAACAATATTCCGATATATACCCAAATCATTTAGGTTTACGGGAGTTTTGGCGAAAGTTATTTTTTTCGATATAAAGCAATCAATTTTTGAGTGGCCTCAAATGGCGTAGATTCATGATTTTCAATATTCTGAATTTGCTTTTTAAGCTCAATTTTTATTTTTTTATGTGTGTAAAAGTCGTCTTGTAATTGTTGATTGATACTTTGAATTAACCAATTTTTATTTTGATTCACCCTGTTATTTTTGAACCAATTATTTGATTTGGTGAGTTGAACAAATGCCAAAACAATTTGCCAAACTTCCTCAATACCATGATTATTTAAAGCGCTACAAGTAGTTACTTTAGGTATCCAATGATTTTCTTTTTGAGGGTAAAGGTGCAGTGCCCTACTAAATTCATTTTTAGCAAAATTTGCACTTTTAACATTTTCTCCATCTGCTTTATTAATTACAATGGCGTCGGCCATTTCTATAATACCGCGTTTAATACCTTGTAATTCATCTCCAGCTCCAGAAATTTTTAGTAATAAAAAGAAATCGACCATAGATTTAACCAAAACCTCCGATTGTCCCACACCAACAGTTTCTATTAAAATGATATCGTAGCCCGCAGCCTCGCATAAAATGATGGCTTCTTTTGTTTTGTGAGCTACACCCCCTAGAGAATCACCTGCCGGACTAGGTCTAATAAATGCATTTTTATCATTTACTAAATTATCCATTCGGGTTTTGTCGCCTAGAATACTGCCTTTATGTACCGAACTACTTGGGTCAATAGCCAATACAGCGACCTTTTTATTTAAAGAAGTTAAAAGGGTTCCTAAGGCTTCAATAAATGTACTTTTACCAACTCCTGGCGCACCTGTGATACCTATCCGTATTGAATTGTTGGTGTAAGCTAAACATGATTTTATTAAGTTTGTAGCTTTAACTTTATCATTTTTATTGGTGCTTTCAATCAATGTAATTGCTCTGCTTAAATAGCTAATATTACCATTTAAAATTTCTTTCAAATACTGTGATGCAGTAATTGTTTTAGCATTTTTGTTTTTAATGGATTTTTTAAAATTTGATTTTTGTATCATTTTTCAATGGATCAATTCCGCGAAAGCGATAATAATGCTTAAATTTAAAATAAAAATATTTAAAGTTGAATTTTTTTTTAAAGAAAATGCAACAGTTTATATTTTTACTCGTATTTATAATACCTTAAATCCGCAAGGGTTTTCGTAGCGAAAAGTCTAAATGTCTGTTAGTGTTGGTCTAGCACATAAAAAAGTAACACAGGCATGTCACTAGATATGGTGAGTAAGTTTTTTTGAGCATTGTCAACAACGATGGGCAGGTAGGCTTTGCAGTAGAAATACTCTTACGGATTTAAGGTAATAGAAGATTTAATTCAATGAATAAAAATTTACAGGCGCATTTGATTGAGAAATGCAAAAACAATGAAACTTTGGCTCAAATGCAATTGTATGATTTGTATTGCAAGGCTATGTATAATACGGCTTGTAATTATATTAAAGATGATATTATTGCGCAAGATATTATGCAGGAAGCATTTCTTAAAGCGTTTGTAAAAATAGAATCTTTTACAGCTGAAGCTTCTTTTGGGTCTTGGTTAAAAAGAATTGTAATTAATCAAACTTCTGAAAGTGTATGAAAATAAAATGGAAAAGAAGTTGCTGCAAATGGAAAAAGAAATGGAGGTGAAATATGCTAAAAAAATGAAAGAAAAAGGCGCGAAAATGTCTAAATTTAACATTAAAAAAAGATTGGTTATTAAAGTTCCTAGTGGAGCAACATTAAAAGTTGATTCACGATATGGTAAAATATCATTACCAGATAATATAAAGATTATAAATTAATTATTGTAGGATAAACGCAAAACAGTTTGGTTTTTATTATATTAAAACATCTAAAATATTCTTTTAGGTGTTTTTTTTATTCAATATTTTAATAGAAATGTTCTTATCTTTGAAAACTTGTAAATAAACCTAATAAAGTAATAATGCAAAGCCTAAAAATATATAATTCTCTAAGTAATAAAAAAGAAGTTTTTAAACCTATTAAAGATGGCTTTGTAGGTATGTATGTTTGTGGGCCAACAGTATACAGCAACGTACATTTGGGCAATGTAAGAACCTTTATGTCATTTGATATGATTTACAGGTACTTATTGCATTTGGGTTATAAAGTGCGTTATGTTCGCAATATTACAGATGCTGGTCATTTAACCGATGATGATGCCGAAGACAAAATATCTACCAAGGCTCGATTAGAAAAATTAGAACCCATGGAAATCGTACAAAAATACACCATTGATTTTCATAACATTTTACAAAAATTTAATAATTTACCTCCGAGTATTGAGCCAACAGCAACGGGGCATATTGTAGAACAAATAAAAGCGATTGAAACTATTATAGAAAATGGTTTGGCTTATGAGGTAAATGGATCTGTTTATTTTGATGTAATAAAGTATAATAAAACGGAGAATTACGGTATTCTTTCTAAAAGAAAAATTGAAGATGCCATTGAAAATACAAGAGCTCTTGATGGGCAAAGTGATAAAAAAAATGCACAAGATTTTGCTTTGTGGAAAAAAGCAGGGCCTGAGCATATTCAACGTTGGGATTCTCCTTGGGGAGTAGGTTTTCCTGGCTGGCACTTAGAGTGTACGGTAATGAGTTCTAAATACTTAGGTGAAGAATTTGATATTCACGGTGGTGGAATGGATTTAAAATTTCCACATCATGAATGTGAAATAGCACAAGCCCAGGCTTGTAATCATGTAGCACCAGTAAAATATTGGATGCACGGAAATATGTTAACCATGAATGGAAAGAAAATGTCAAAATCAACAGGTAATAATATTTTACCAAAGGAGATTTTTACAGGAGATAACCCAAATATTACCAAGGCTTATTCGGCAAGTGTAGCTAGATTTTTTATGATGCAGGCTCACTACCGCAGTGTTTTAGATTTTTCAAATGAAGCGATTATGGCGGCAGAAAAAGGTTTTAATCGTTTGATGGAAGCACTAAATTTATTGAATAAGTTGGAAACATCGGCGAATTCTTCTTTCGATGTGAGTAAATGGAAACAGCAATGTTATGATGCCCTGAATGATGATTTTAATACGCCAATATTAATTGCCAATTTATTTGAAGCGGTAAAAATTATCAATCTGATTCACGATCATAAAGAAACTTTAAACGAACAGGATTTAGATAATTTTAAACAGGCAATACACGCTTTTGTTTTTGATGTTATCGGACTTGAAAACACATCAATTTCTAACGATAATTCAGATAAATTAAATGGTGTTGTAGAAATTTTAATTGCATTGAGAAACCAAGCAAGAGAAGATAAAGATTGGAATTTATCGGATAAGATAAGAGATGAATTAATAGCTTTAGGAATACAACTTGAAGATGGCAAAGAAGGCACAACATTTGCTATAAATTGAATGAACTAGATTTTAATTGTTTTCTAAAAAGTATGCTTAGAAAAATTTTAATATATCCTTTTGTTTTATTGGTGAAATTTTATCAGATTGCTATTTCACCATATATACCAGCCAGTTGCAGATATACGCCTACTTGTTCACATTACACACTTGAAGCTTTAAAAACACATGGATTGTTTAAAGGTGGTTGGTTAGCGATTAAAAGAATATTTAGTTGTCACCCCTGGGGGGGGAGTGGTTATGATCCGGTTCCTGAGAAGAAAAATTAATTAGAATGGGTAAATTTATTTTCTTTAATATATATTTACCAGAACAAAAAAGAATAAAATGATTTATTTGAGTATAGATTGGAATCCAAATATTGAACTATTTAAAATTGGTTCTTTCGCAATAAGATATTACAGTTTAATGTTTGTGATCGCCTTTGTATTGGGCTTACAATTAATGAAACGAATTTTTATTAAGGATAATGTATCCATAGAAAAATTGGATTCATTTTTTATTTATGCTGTGGTTGCAGTTTTATTGGGGGCAAGAATTGGACATTTTTTATTTTATGATACAAAGTTTTTATTTGAACACCCTTTAGAAGTGCTATTACCTGTAAGATTTAATCCTTTTCAATTTACTGGTTATCAAGGGTTAGCAAGTCACGGCGCCGTAATTGGGGTGTTGATTGCTATGTATTATTACAGTAAAAAGGTATTAAAAAAACCAATGATTTGGATTCTAGACAGAATAGGGATTCCGGTTGCCATTGGAGGTGTGTTTGTAAGAATAGGAAATTTAATGAACTCTGAGATTATTGGTAAACCAACCAACTCAGATTATGGATTTATTCTTAGGCAATTGGGAGAAGATTTTCCAAGGCATCCAACGCAATTGTATGAAGCTTTTGGTTATTTAATAACCTTTATTGTTTTGTATTTGGTTTATTGGAAAACGGATAAAAAAGAGAAATCAGGATATATTTTTGGTTTGTTCTTTGTCCTTTTATGGTCGGTAAGATTTATTGTTGAATTCTTTAAAGAAGCACAAGTAGATAATCGAGCAACTTGGGATTTGAATACGGGACAATTGCTAAGTATACCATTGGTATTATTAGGGTTTTATTTTATGTTTAGGAAAACGAAATAATTTTTGAGACCATCATAATGCCAAGAGATAGGGTTTTTACTGTTCTACCTCTTAGAAATGCTGTCAATTTTTAAAATTATCACGTAAAATATTTTTATGTAGCTTTCTTCAAAACAGTAATTTATTTTTCTAAATATTTTATAAGTCTATGACTCTTAGGTAAGTTCATTTTAACCAATAGTTCTTTCCACCTTGGTTCATCATATATGAGTTTAAATATTGACCAATTAATTGCTTCAATCAAATCAGGGTCAGACACTGTGTAAGCTAAATTTAAGTATTTAAGAACTTTTTCTTTATCTCCTCTATAAGCATATATTTCTGCTATTAAAGCTTTTGCATTTTCATCATTGGAAGAAATAAATTTTTCTAATAATTGATCAGATTCTGCTCTTCTACCTAATCCATAAAGTGCTATGCTTTGTGCAAAATAATTAATGTGTTCTAATGGTTCTTTTTTTGCTGCATCTAAAGCATTTTGATACTCTTTTTTTGCAACATATATTTTGGCCAAAAGAAAATTACCATATGGTGCTGAAGGGTAAAAATGCAAATAAGTATCAACGGATTGTAGTGCTCCATCAAAATCTTCTAACCAAATTTGTACGATACCTTTATTTCTATAATACCCATATTCTTTTGGGTTTAATTTAAGAAGCTTATTATGATCATTAACAAGATCAACAAGATTATTTGTTATTCCAGAGAATCCTTTAACTATAGCAGCATTAGCCAATATATAAGCATTATTTGGGTTAATTTTAAGCGCTTTATCAATATTGTAATTTGCAGAATTAAAATCCATGTTTTGTTGTAGGTCTAATCTGGCTAACGCTGCATAAGCGTTACCATTGTTGCCATCTAATAAGATTGCCTTTTCAGCGGCTTTTCTTGAATCTTTAAGACCTTTAATTAAAGGTGTTTTTTGATAGTTTATGGCAGATGCAAATATTGCCCTACTAAGCAATGCATATGCCGGAGCAAATGTCGAATCCATTGCTATTGACTCTTCTAGATTTTTAATCACATCTTCCATAAATTCAACATTATTCTTAAAAAATAGAAAATCTGCTTGAAGATATAACGAATAAGCTTTAGGATTGACTATGGAAGGTTTCGAATATTCCTTAAAAAGATGTAATTTTAGTTGCTCTCTTACTTTTAAACTAATATCATTTTGCATTTTAAAAATATCATCTAGTTTGCGATTAAAAGTTTGAGTCCATACTGTTTCTCCGTTTGAAGCGTCTATTAATTGAATATCAATGCGTACTTCATTTCTATTTTTACGCACACTACCATCAATAATATAGTTAACTTGGAGCTCTTTTCCAATGGATTTAATATTTGCATTTGTACCTTTATAAGTAAATGAAGAACGTCTATCAATAACAAACAAATCCTTCATTTTAGATAATAAACTTATTAGCTCAGTACTCATACCGTCAGAAAAATATTCCTGATCTTTTTCTTTACTAATATCTTCAAAAGCCAAAACAGCCAAAGAGTTCGGCTGTACACCCATTTGTGTATTAGATAATTGTGAGTCGTCTGTACCTATAAATTGATTATAGAGTAATACGACAATAGCTAATGAAAGTGTGATGATTATTACTTTATTTAGCTTACGGCCTTTTTGCAATGATTTTGGAGTCTCAGGATCAATCGTTTTAGTTTTTTTAATGCCACTCGGTGTAATCTCATACACCCAGGCTATAATTAAACTAAGAGGAAATCCAATACCTAGGATAACCAAGATAGTTTTTAATATATAGAGTGGAGCATCAAAAGTTGGAAGGATAATTGATAGTACCTGTATAATAAGCCATGCAGATACTAAATATGCTATACCAACCTTAATTACTTGTCGTCTTTTAAGCTCTGCGAAATATTTATTTAGGCCCATTGATTTCGAAATATAAGAGAATTTCTTGTTTTATGCGCACAACTTACTAATTTTATTTTATCGATATATTCGTTTATACCTCTTTATCTTTATCATACGGAATTTTATCAAGCAGATAATCAATGGCCTCAGCACGAGCGTCAGTTTTTCGATTTGCTTTAATTACTTTAAACGGGATGCCTCCTTTTTTTGTGTTTTCAAACATTTTGTTTTTATAAGCGGTATATGAATCCCACAAATCCTGAGCTCTTTCGTCTACCTTGCTCATTTTCCATTGTTTGAGTGGGTTATTTTTTAATTCTTCAAATCTTTTATTTTGCTCTTTTTTTGAGATAGACATATAAATTTTCACCAATTGAATACCTGATTCAGTGATCATTTTTTCAAAATTATTTACATGATTTAAAAATATTTCATATTCTTTTATGGTACAAAAACCATTTACAGGTTCTACAACGGCTCTATTGTACCAGCTCCGATCAAAAAAAACTATTTCTCCTGCTTTCGGAAATTGCTTTACATAGCGTTGAAAGTACCATTGTGTTTGCTCTTCTTCAGTTGGACGTGGAAGTGCAACGATTCGAAAATGACGGGGATTGATTCGTTCTGTAATTCTACGAATGGCGCCCCCTTTACCTGCAGAGTCTCTACCTTCAAAAATCACAATTACTCTTTCATTATTATCAATAATACAAGTTTGCAATTTAATTAATTCTACCTGTAGTTTTTTTAATTTTGATTCATAATCAACATATCGAATAGTTTTCTGTAAATTAATTGTTTCATTGATTAATAAGGATGTAAGTCCTTTATTAGAATTTAATTTTTTAACATCATTGGGTGAAAGTGTATCCATTTTTAATTCTAGATTAATTAATTTTGTTTATGGCGCGATAGTAATGCATAATTACATTTGGGTCTGATAACAAAGGCGTATTAAAATCATCTTTACCATCATAATCAATTCGAGATAAAACATGACGCATACATTCCAATCTGGCTGTTTGTTTGTTGTTTGTTTTTACAATAGTCCACGGACTGAAAGAAGTATGTGTTTTGTTAAACATAAGCTCTTTGTATTTTGTATATTTCTCCCAATATTCTTGCCCTTTTTGATCTACAGGGCTAAATTTCCAACGTTTTAACGGATTGTCTTTTCTGGCATCAAATCTTTTTGCCTGTTCTTCTTTTGAAATGGATAACCAGAATTTTATAATTACGGTACCTTCTTCATACAGCATGTGTTCAAATTCAGGTAACTGCATCATAAACTGTCTGTACTGTTCATCTGTACAAAAACCCATAACTGGTTCAACTACGGCTCTATTATACCAACTTCTGTCAAAAAAAACGATTTCACCCGGGTTGGGTAAATGTTGTATGTAGCGCCTAAAATACCATTGTCCTTTTTCAAGAGTGGTAGGCCTGTTTAAGGCAACCAAACGCATGGCTCTTGGGTTTAAATGTTCTGTAAACCGTCGGATATTACCTCCTTTTCCGGCAGCATCTCTACCTTCAAAAATGATTGCTACTTTTTTATTATTGTTTTTAACCCATTGCTGTAACTTGACCAATTCAATTTGTAAATACTTTTTTTCTTTTTCATATTGAATGGTAGTAATTACTTTATCTATATTGATATTTTTCTTTTTAACAATTTGGTGAAGATCTTCACGAGATCCAATGGATTCAAAGTCTTCTTTGGTTAAATTTATTTTTTTTGACATAAACCTTATTTTGTTATACAAGTATTTGGATTATTAGAAAGGTGCAATTTTGCATCAGATGGAGAAATATATGGTATACCTAACCCCATTCCTCTTAAAATAAATAGCAATCCAATTATTATTACAAATATAGGGATTGCTTTTTGAATTTTATTTCGAATAGATAATTTTAAAAAATTACCTAAAAAAACGGCACCGGTCATCATAGGAATGGTTCCAGCCCCAAATAAAATCATATAAAATGCACTGGTAGTGATATCGCCAGATGAAATAGCACCTAAAACCGCCATATAAACAAGTCCGCATGGTAAAAAACCATTTAAAAACCCTATGGTAAATATTGCTTTATTCGATTTTTTTTTAAGATAAAGACCTAGTTTGAATTTTACCTTTCCAATGCTCGAGTACAATGGTTTGGTAATATTTAGTTTGTTTAATATTGTGGATGGGGTGACTACTGTTAAAATCATTAAAATTCCAATAACAATTGATAGTCTTTGCTGAAAACCAGATAAGTATAATCCTTTACCAATAATACCGAATAATACACCAATCAAACCATAAGTAAACAACCTTCCAGCATGATATAGAAAAGTTTGCCAAAACATTTTCACCTTGTTATTTTTGTCTACTGGAAGAATAAAGGCAATTGGACCACACATAGCGATACAATGAAAACTACCCAATAAACCTAATATGAAAGCCGTATATAAAATGATTGTAAAATTTAATTGTTGAAAATAAAATTGAGTTGTATCAAGAAAAACCCATTAATAATACCAGTTTTCTTTTATTAGATATTTTTCTCCATTATAATTCCAGTCTACCTTGATGATCCATTTTCCTGAAACCAATAAACTATCTGGAATTACTTTATGCTGTGCACTTAAATTAATTTCTTGGATAAAATCTAATTTTTTATTAGACAATCTTTGGAAAATAATATTTCCTGTTATTTTTTGATAATCCATATTATTAGGAAATAAAATATGGATGCCTTCTTTAGAGTTACTTAAAGTAATATTTTGATCTAATCTTAATGCGTTGTTTAATTTGTCAATATCTTCCTGATAATGTAATTCATCTTTATAATAATCTTCCGAAACAAGATCATGTTTTAATTCAGGAGAAAAAGACCTGTAAAAAAAATAAAGTATAAATGACATAAAAAGTACGATCGCTATAAAGATTCCTGTGCCCCAATTAAATTTTATTTTCATTTTAATGTGTTTGATTTTGTAAAATTAAACTATTTAAACTGTATTGGTCCTGGGAAATTGGTTTTGTCTGTTTCTATGAGTTCATTGTTAAAATAGATTCCTATTTTTAATTTTTCTTTGGAGGAATGCATATCTTTTTTTGCAATTTTAATAAATAATGTACCCTCATGCAATTTATTCTTCTCTAAGGTAACCTTTCCTTCAATAACTTTAATGCTCCCTTTGTGTGAAATTAGTTTGACTTTTAGGTCCACATAAGTATTATTTGTTTTATTTATTAATTTGTACGTATACACATTTCTAATGCTATCTCCTTGTGTGCTATATAATTGCCCAGGTAACCTTAAAATATTAGCCTGTACATCATTTCTTAAAAAGATCAACGTAACTAAAAAGATAAGCATAATACTCAAAATAAAAGTATAGCTTAAAATTCGTTTATTAAAAGAGAATTTTTCACCTTTTTCTATATCATTTTCAGATGCATACCTAATCAATCCTCTTTCAAAACCTACCTTATCCATTATTTCGTCACAAGCATCAATACAGGCTGTGCAATTAACACATTCTAATTGTGTACCATTGCGAATGTCAATTCCGGTAGGGCAAACTTGAACACATAGTTTACAATCAATACAATCACCAAGTTCGTTTGCTTTTCTATCTTCATTGTGACTTAATTTTTGACGACCTTCACCTCTTTTATAATCATATGTTACATTGATGGATTTATTGTCTAATAAAACACCTTGTAATCTTCCGTAAGGACACACAATTATACATACTTGTTCTCTAAACCAAGCAAAGACTAAATAAAAAATTCCTGTAAATACTAATAGTTTAATAAAGGTCTCTAAATTTTTAATCGGCCCTTCTATTACATGTTTAATCAAAGTATCACCACCTATAAAATAAGCTAAAAATGCATTAGAAATTAAAAAGGAAATGATAAAAAATAGACTCCATTTCAAAGATTTTTTTCCAATTTTTCCAATATTCCACGCTTGTTTATCTAATTTTATTTGTTTTGTTCTATCTCCTTCAATGGCGTATTCTACTTTTCGAAAAACCATTTCCATAAAAATGGTTTGAGGGCATAGCCAACCGCAAAATATTCGACCAAAAATAACGGTAAAAAGTATAATAAAAACAACGCCAATTAACATCGATAGCACTAGTAGATAAAAGTCTTGTGGCCAAAAAGGTTGCCCAAAAACATTAAACTTTCTATCTATTATATTAAAAAGTAAAAATTGATGACCATTTATCTTAATAAAAGGAGCAGCAAACAAAAAAGCCACCAATACCCAGCTTACATAGTTGCGATACTTGGTGAATTTACCTTTTGGTTTTTTTGGATAGATAATATTACGCTTGCCATCTTTATCAATGGTTGCAATACTATCTCTAAAATTATTGTCCTCTTGCATTATGAAGTATTTAATAAATTTGAAAAGGCCTTTGTTATAAAAAATAACAAATAGCCTTTTCTACTACTAATTAAAAAATCAAAAACAAAGTAGTTTCACTTAAGAAAGTGTGATTGGTGAAGACTACTGTTTACTCCATGTAATATCTCCTTCTGCCGCTTTTGGATTAGCAGGAGTTGTACCTTGAAGACTTACTACAAAGCTAGATATTTGTTGTCGTTGCTCTAAATTAATTGAACTTTTCCAGGCAACCATCCCTTTTCCAGGGCGACCACCTTCTGATATGGTATGAAATATTATTTCCATCCCACCACCTAAAATCCATTTATCATCAGTTAAGTTGGGTCCAATACCACCACCTCCGTCTGCCATATGGCAAGCAACACAAAAAGTATTGTATGCTTTTTTACCTGCTTCCAAACTAGTTGCATCGGTTAAAAGTTTAATATCAGTTTTAAAAAGTTCTGGATTCGCTTTTTTATACGCTTCCAATTCTATTTTACTTTGCTTTACCTCCGCTTCATATTCCATTTTCTGGTTGTAATTTTCCGGATTATAGAATACTTGAAAAGTATAATATATGGCAATGATGATGGTGATGTAAAAACCATATTTCCACCAAGGCGGTAATACATTATCTAATTCTTTAATACCATCATAATTATGATCGGTCATTATTTCATCTTCTTTTCCTAATTCATTGGCTTTGGTCATCATTTGCATGAATCGTTGCCAGCCAGTTAAGTTTTTATTACTGCTCATAAGTGTTGTTTTTTGAGTCGTTTTCTAAAGGTAAATAACTTATTTCTTTAATACTATTTTTAGGCATTCTTAAAACGATTATCAGCATTGTTGTAAATACGATAAAAAATAATAATAGTGATATTATAGGATATATTTCAACCCCTTCGATAGTATCTAAATGGTGTTTGATAAATTTCAACATAATATTAGTTTTCTGCGGTTTTGACTTTAATATCTGTTCCTAATCGTTGTAAATATGCAATTAAGGCTACAATTTCTTTATCTTGAATATTGGCATTACCGTAATTTTTAACAAATTCAGGGTCTTGTCTTAAATTCTTTTCAATTTGAGCAGCCTGACTTTTTAATAAATATACCGCCTTATCCAGTTCAAATTGTGTGTATGGAACACCCAATTTAATCATGGCGTTAATTTTAGCAACTGTTTTAGAAATATCTAAATCATCGGTTATAATCCATGGATATTGTGGCATGATTGAACCCGGTGAGGTCAACCTAGGATCTAACATATGGTTAAAGTGCCAGTTATCATTATATTTTCCTCCTATACGGTGTACATCCGGACCAGTTCTTTTAGAACCCCATAAAAATGGGTGGTCATAAACAAATTCACCAGCTTTTGAATATTCACCATAACGTGCAACCTCAGACCTAAATGGACGAATCATTTGAGAGTGACAGTTGTTACACCCTTCACGGATATAAATATCTCTACCTTCTAATTCAAGTGGAGTATATGGCTTGACAGCTGTAATAGTTGGTATATTGGAATCTATAGTTAATAAGGGTATGATTTCTACCGCGCCACCAATTAAAATTGCAACAGTAGTCAATATAGTGAATAAAATAGTTCGCCTTTCTAGCCATGAATGCCATCCTTCACCAGCAACTCTAGCAGAAGAAATTTGTTTTAATGGAGCGGCCTCTGCCAATTCATCTTCAACAGTTGAACCTGCTTGGGCAGTTTTTATAATATTATATGCTAACAATAAAAACCCAACTAAATACAAGGTGCCACCAAAAGCACGCATGGCATACATTGGCATTATTTGTGTTACCGTTTCTAAAAAATTACCATAAACTAAGGTGCCATCTGGATTGAATTGTTTCCACATGGATGCTTGTGTAAAACCAGCAACATAAAGTGGGAGGGCGTAAAATAATATACCCACTGTTCCTATCCAAAAATGGTAATTGGCTAATTTTTTTGAATACAAATCTGTTTTCCATAATTTGGTTGCCAACCAATAAATCATTCCGGCAAGGAAAAACCCATTCCAAGCTAAAGTGCCAATATGAACATGACCAACAATCCAGTCGGTGTAATGACCAATGGCGTTTAGGCTTTTAAAGGATAAAAGAGGTCCTTCAAAAGTTGTCATACCATAACCAGTAATCGCAACTACAAAGAATTTTAAAACTGGATTATCTCTAACTTTATCCCAAGCACCACGTAAGGTTAATAAACCGTTGATCATACCACCCCAAGATGGAAATATAAGCATGATTGAAAATACAGTTCCTAAATTTTGAGCCCATTCTGGTAAGGCGGTGTATAATAAATGGTGAGGCCCCGCCCAAATATAAATAAATATCAAAGACCAAAAGTGTATTATAGATAAGCGATAAGAATACACTGGGCGATTGGCAACTTTTGGAACAAAGTAATACATGAGCCCTAAAATAGGGGTAGTTAGGAAAAATGCTACTGCATTATGACCATACCACCATTGTACTAAGGCATCTTGAACACCAGCATAAATAGAATAACTTTTAAAAGGAGAAATAGGTAATTCTAAATTATTAAATATGTGTAATACTGCAATAGTTACAAAGGTTGCTATATAAAACCAGATGGCAACGTAAATATGTCGTTGACGTCTTTTTAATATAGTACCTATCATGTTGATACCCATTATAACCCAAATTATGGTTATTGCAATATCAATAGGCCACTCTAGTTCGGCATATTCTTTTGATGACGTATACCCTAAAGGTAATGTTATAGCAGCAGCAACAATAATTAATTGCCATCCCCAAAAGTGGACTTTACTCAACGAATCATGGAACATTCTTGTTTTTAATAATCTTTGCATGGAATAATACATTCCTGCAAAAAAACCATTGCCTACAAAGGCAAAAATTACAGCATTGGTGTGCAGAGGTCTCAATCTACCAAAGCTGAGCCAAGGTAAATTGCCTAAGTAATTGGGAAACATAAATAGAAATGCTACCAATACACCTACCAGCATCCCTACGATACCCCACAATATTGTTGCTGTTAAAAACAGTTTTACAATTTTGTTGTCATAATAAAATTGTTCTTTTTCCATTTGAAAAGTTTTGTTAATAATTAAGATTTAGTTGCTTTTTTGTTAGATGAATTTTCATTTACTAACTCATCATCAAACAACATACGAACAGATGGTGTATACACATCGTCATATTGACCTGATTTAACAGATTTTATAAACAATATAAAAAAGATAATTGCTATAAAAAGGCTTGCAATGATTAGCATGAATATGATATTCATTTTTGTTTTTTTAGTTGAGAACAAATAAAAGAAATGTTAATATTTTTAAACATGACAAAAGTCATGTTTTTAATTTATGTATTAACATTTAATTAACAATGCTAAGATAGTATTTTTTTTGCAATAATATTGGTAGTAATTGTTGCGAAAATCACTACAGTTATGGAGCTAATTGGCATAAGTATGGCAGCAACTATAGGAGTTAAATTACCAGAGATGGCGAACAATAACCCAATAATATTATAAAGAAATGATATTGCAAAACTTATTTTTATTATCGAGATAGTTTTTTTTGATAAGGCAATAAAAGCAGGTATTTTATTAAAATTATTAGCATCTAAAATGGCATCACATGCCGGTGAGAATACGTTAATATTTTCTGAAACAGAAATACCAACATTGCTTTGCACCAAGGCACCTGCATCATTCAAGCCATCTCCAAGCATCATTACGTTTTGATTGTTATTTTGTAATGATTTGATATACTTGAGTTTATCTTCTGGTTTTTGGTGGAATAAAATTTGAGAATTTGGTGGTAAAATTTTTGTTAAGATTTCTTTTTCACCAGTATTATCACCTGTTATAATAGCAATTTTATAATGTTTAGATAGATTAAGGAATATGTTTTTTAAACCTTTTCGATAGGTGTTATTAAAAATATATTTACCCTTTATTTCGTTATCGAACTTGATATAGATACTGGTTTGGTTGCTTTGATCTTCATTAGATGCAACAAAATTTGAAGAGCCGATTTTAATTTGAATATTATCAATGGTTCCGGTTAAACCTTTACCTAAAAGCTCATGAAAATTGCTTACTTCAGCATTGTCATCATAAATTAGGTAGTCATATAATATACGACTTAAAGGATGGTTAGATCCTCTTAAAATGGATTTGATATTACATAGTTCTATTGGGCTTAAAACCTTGCCAAAATACGCAATTTCAACACTATTACTCGTTGTGATGGTACCGGTCTTGTCAAAAACCAAAGTTTTGATTTTAGCAATGGCTTCAATGACATTGGTATTTTTGAGATAAAACTTTTCTCGCCCAAAAATACGAATCATATTGCCAAGAGCAAAGGGAGCCGATAAAGCCAAAGCACAGGGGCATGCAATAATCAATATGGCAGACACAACCTGAAATGCCATGGTCTCATCAATAATATACCAATAGATGCCAGCAAAGAATGTAATGCTTAGAATTATTATTGTAAAATGTTTACTAATAGAATCGGTTAGTGACTTGATATTTTTACTCGTGTTTTTTTGAAAAATATCATTGCTCCAAAGCTGTGTTAAATAACTTTGTTCCACACCTTGCAATACCTCAATTTCAATGGCGCCCTGCATTTGTTTGCCTCCGGCGTATACTTTATCCCCTGAAATTTTTATAACAGGTATAGACTCTCCAGTTACAAAACTATAATCTAAAAGTCCATTCCCGTTTAATAATATACCGTCTACAGGAATAATTTCTTCATTTCGAATTAATAATCTATCTCCTTTTTTAATATTATGAACGGCAATATTATCTTTGGTTTTATCTTTATTTACTTTTGTAACCGCAATTGGAAAGTAAGATTTATAGTCTCTTTCAAACGATAAAAAGCCATAGGTTTTTTGCTGAAATATTTTGCCCAATAATAAAAAGAATATCAATCCTGTTAAACTGTCAAAATACCCTTGACCCGTTTGCGAAAATATTTCATAGCTGCTTCGAAAAAATAAAACAAGTATGCCTAGAGATATTGGCACATCTATATTTAAAATGCCATGTTTTAAGCCTTTATATGCAGAAATTAAATAATCTTTTGCCGAATAAACCAAGGCGGGAACGGCTAAGAGAAGCATTAATGCCCTAAAAAATGGTTTAAACTGGTTTAACCAATATTCATCCATTTGAAAATACTCAGGAAAAGATAATAACATTACATTGCCAAAGGCAAATCCGGCAACAGCAACCTGATAGATTAGTTTTCTGTCAATTTTATTTTTGGCAACTTCGGCGTCATCTAAACTAATATATGGTTCATAAGCAATGGAAGTTATTAATTCTACCACTTCTTTAAGTGATATATTTTTGTTGTTAAATGTGATTCGAACTTCTTTTTTGGGAAAATTAACCAATGAAGTTATTACGTTTTTATTTAGTTTGTGTAAATTTTCTAATACCCAAATACAAGAACTACAATGGATGTTAGGAATATAAAAATTTACTACACTTATATCGCTATCATTAAATTCAATAATTTTAGATGCTATTTCATCATTGTCTAAATAATCAAATTTGCCTTTGATTTCTGTTGGAATTGTTCCTGGTGCATTTTGTAGATCATAATAACAAGAAAGTTCATTTTGGTTTAAAATTTCATAAACGGTTTTACAGCCATGGCAGCAAAACAGCTTATCGTCAATTTTAATTTCATTAACTTTACAAACAGAACCACAATGGTAACAATTGTTTTTATGCATTTTAACTTTAAATAGATGGAATGCAAAT
Source organism: Flavobacteriaceae bacterium (assembly GCA_021647985.1). GTDB lineage: Bacteria > Bacteroidota > Bacteroidia > Flavobacteriales > Flavobacteriaceae > Lutimonas. The sequence goes on from JAKITQ010000007.1 coordinate 37,627, forward strand.
TTCCATCAATTTATTTACATTTAAAAGCTATAAATACCAATTTTTATATAAATTTACAAACCATTAAAATAAGCCAATGAGAATTAAATGTGAAAAATGTGTAATTAGAGATTTGAATTCATTACATGCTGTTAAAGGAGATGATTTAGAGTGTGTTAATAATGCAAAAAAGACATTACACATTAAAAGGGGAGAGGTTGTTTTTAGTGAAGGTACTGCCTTAAAAGGAGTATATTGTTTACGAAATGGTAAATGTAAATTGACAATATTAACACCAAACGGTAAAGAACAGATTATACGATTTATAGGTAAAGGTGAATTGGTGGGCCATCGATCTGTAATTAGTAATTCGGTTGCTCATTTAACGGTAACAGCTTTAGAAGACATGGATGTTTGTTTTATTCCTAAGGCAGAAATAATAAATTTAATTAAAAAGAATAGCGAATTTTCAATGGAAATAACTAAGTCTTTGGCAGAAGATTTGGATGAAGCGAATGCATCTATAGCAAATATGGCTCAAAAGAATGTACGAGAACGATTGGCAGAATCACTATTGTTCTTTGAAAGAATATTTGGAGTAGATAACGAAGGATTTATTTCAGTTACTTTAACCCGAGAAGAAATAGCAAATGCAATTGGCACTGCTACAGAGTCGACCATTAGATTACTTTCTAGTTTTAAAAAGGAAGGTTTTATAATTCTAGACGGAAAAAAAATAAAATTAATTAACAAAGTTAAATTACAACATTTAACTGAGGGATATTGAGAATCAGGTATTGAGTATTGAGTATCGGGTAAAAAAAGCACAGATTGTCAAACCAACAACCAACAACTAACAACCAACAACTAATTTCTACTTTCCCATCCTTTTCTAATATCGGAAGATAAAACACCTGTATTATCATGTTTCCAACCTGGTGGTTTGATAAGGTATTTAATTTTAGTTAAAAAGGAGGTTTTACTTTTAGTTATATCTTTAAATAAATTCATCCATTCCTTAAACGCTATTTTAATGGGGTTATAGGTGTTTATATTGTTAATCAAGCCATATACAGGTTTTTCAACTTCGGGTTCAAAAGTACCAAATATCTTATCCCAGATAATTAGTATTCCTGCATGATTTCTGTCTAAATATTGAGGGTTTGAACCATGGTGCACTCTGTGATGTGAAGGGGTATTGAAAATAGCTTCAAACCATTTGGGCATTTTATCGATAAGTTCTGTATGAATCCAATATTGATATATCAAACTAATCGACATTTGTGCCAAGATCATTATAGGATGAAACCCTAATAACGGAAGCCAAATCCAAAAAACAAATGACATAAAACTACCTGTCCATGTTTGCCGTAAGGCTGTACTTAAATTATATTTTTGTGAAGAGTGATGTATGACATGTGAGGCCCAAAAAAACCTATTTTCATGACTTATTCTATGAAACCAATAATAGGCAAAATCATCTGCTAAAAAAATTAAGATCCATGCCCACCAAACAAAGGGAATAGTAAAAATTCTAAAATTCAAATAAACAAATGTCAGTGCTGCTAAAATTATAGCCTTAGCAAAAATACCTAAAAACACATTACCTACCCCCATTGAAATTGAGGCAGTTGCATCTTTTAGCGTGTAGGATTTTGATTTATTTTTGCTGGTAATAATTATTTCGATAACTAAGGTAGCAATAAAAAATGGTATCGCATAAAGTATTAAATCAGGTATGTCAGGTACTTGCATGATATATAATTATCAGTCAATATTATAACAATAAATTGAGTTTAAGCAAAAGTATAAAAAAAAGCCTATTCAAAATGAATAGGCTCTATTTTTTATTAACGTTAAGTTAATATATCATTAACTATTTCTTATCCGAAACAATTTCAAAAGGTAAATCAATAACCACATCTCTGTGTAACCTTACTTTAGCAGTATATTTGCCGATTCGTTTTATTACACCTCCAGCAATTGTTATAAATTTCTTGTCAAGTTCCTGGCCTTCAGTAGCTAATGCTTCTGCTAGATTGGCATTATTAACTGAACCAAATAATTTATCACCTTCACCTGTTTTTGCAACAATTTTAACTTCTAAAGCTTTTAAAGCTTCGGCTGCTTTGTTGGCAGTTTTTACAATACTTTCTTCTTTGTAGGCTCTTTGTTTTAAAGTTTCAGTCAATACTTTTTTTGCTGAACTAGTTGCTAATGCAGCAAGTCCGTGAGGAATTAAATAATTACGACCGTAACCATTTTTTACATTAACTACATCATCTTTAAACCCTAAGTTAGCTACGTCTTGTTTTAATATAAGTTCCATAATCTAAATCTTATTTAATTATTTTAACATATCACCTACATAAGGCATTAAAGCCAAATGACGCGCTCTTTTTATTGCTTGAGAAACTTTACGTTGGTATTTTAACGAAGTTCCTGTTAATCTACGAGGTAAAATTTTACCTTGTTCGTTTACCAAATACATTAAAAAATCAGCATCTTTATAATCTATATATTTGATACCATTTTTTTTGAAACGACAGTATTTTACTTTTACTTTAGTGTCTATTTCTAAAGGAGTAAGATATCTAATCTCTCCTTTACTGCCACCTTTTGCTTGTTGTTCTAATGATGCCATTATTTTTTAGGATTTTTAGATTTAACTCTTTCTTTTCTTACATCAGCCCAAGCTGCAGCATGTTTGTCTAGCCCTACAGTTAAGTAACGCATAATGCTGTCATCTCTTCTAAATTCTAATTCGTAAGCAGTGATAATATCACCTGGAGCTTTGAATTCGAATAAGTGGTAAAAACCAGTTTTTTTCTTTTGAATTGGATAGGCCAATTTTTTTAGCCCCCAATCTTCTTTGTAAATCATTTCGGCACCTTTAGAAACCAAGTAGTCTTCAAACTTCTTTACTGTTTCCTTTACCTGAGTATCAGATAAAACGGGATTCAAAATGAAAACAGTTTCGTAATGATTCATAAATAAAATTTTAAATGTTATTTTTTAAGCGTGCAAATATACAATATAAAATTGGTATTTATTAAATTAACAGTCAATTAATTTAATCGCTTTCTCGGAAATTTCTATTTTTGCAATCCAAAATATCCATAAGAAAGTAAATTTGATTTAATGATATGAAATACACACAATTAACAAAAGAACAATTTGAAGAACTACATGAAGAATTTGCGGTTTTTTTGGCTGCGCAAAGTATTGATGTAAAAGAGTGGGAAAAAATTAAAAAAGACAAACCCGAATTAGCAGATAAAGAATTAAATATATTTAGTGATTTTGTTTGGGAAAAGGTATTAAGTAAGGCCAATTATTTAGAGCATATTTCAAGTGATACCTTAAATCTATTTAAGTGTAATAAAAACGACATGCAGCGGATTGTTGTTAAAGTAAATAAGAAAGGTTTTAATTTGTTGGAAGATGCCGGTTTTAATTGGTTTTTAGACAATTCAAAAGATGAGAACATCGAGTATTTAAAAGGAAAGAAGGCTTATAAAAAAGAAAGAAACATAGAAATATTCGAACTAATTCAACAAGGTGCAATTGTTGCAAAAGGTGAATTATTTGAAGGAATTTTAAAAATAATTGGTTCAGAAAGTTGAAAAGTAAAAAGTTAAAATGTTGAAGATTGAAAGTAGAACCCGATACTTGATACCCGATACCAAAATCGAAGAGGGAAAAGCTAAAGGCCAACAATCAAAAACTAGCTACTTGTTTCAAAAAAACTAAACATATTGCCGCCGTATTTTTTTGATTTGGTAAAGGTTTTATTATTGGAAAGATTAGTTTGTTTGGCATGTTCAACAATCAATAAGCCATCTTCACTTAGAAGTTGTTTGTCAAAAACCAAATCAACTATTTTTTGATATTGTTCATCCGAAAAATCATAAGGCGGGTCGGCAAAAATCACATCGTATTTTGTATTGCTTTTTTCTAAAAAACTAAAGACATCACCTTTAACGGTTTGTATGCTAAACTCAAGTTCAGTATTAATTTTGTCTAAAAATTTAATACAGCCCTGATGTTGATCTACACTTGTAATATTTTTTGTGCCACGAGATGCAAATTCAAAACTAATACTTCCTATACCGGTAAAAAGATCTAATACTTTAATTTGGTCAAAATAATAGTGGTTATTTAAAATATTGAATAAAGCTTCTTTGGCCATATCGGTAGTTGGCCGAACAGGTAAATTATTAGGAGCGGTTATTCTTCTACTTTTGTGTTTTCCCGAAATTATTCGCATTAAAATTGATTTAATAAGGTATAAAAACCACGTTTAGTTTCTTCATTAAAATAAGGTCCAAATTTATACTTGGATCTATTCTCCAGTAAAGCAATATTTCTGATGTACTTATATGCCATTTTATAGTAGGGGTGATCTTTAGATATGTTACCCGATAGCATCAATTCAAATTTTTCAGGATTTAAATTTAATTGCTCTGCAGTAAATAATATATAATAAATGAAATCTTCTTTGCTTTTATGTTTGAATGAATTGTAAAATAAAAGCTTGTGATCGGCTATAATTACTATTTCAAAGTGTTTGGTATCTAAATTCACAAACATATGTGGGTGTTCGCAAAATTTATAAGTGTTCATTAAATTTTCAATCAATACCGTTGAAAAGTGTTTGTATTCAAAGTTTCCAAATTTTTCTAAAAAAAAATTATTTAAATTAACGAAGGGGATATACACATTAACAAGATCATGATTGTCAATTTCATCATAAACTATATAATCATTTTGATAGATTTTTGAAGAATACCGTATGTAATTTTTTAAATTTTTTTCATCAAAAAGTGGTTTGGGAACCAGAGTTGATAAATCATTTACATGGGTAATATTTACCGAATTGTATCTTTTTTGTAATTGTTTTTCAGATTGGAACAATTGCATCACATTTTCTAAAAGCTTTTGAGGAGAAGAAGAAGTAGAGGCAAATGTTGTGTGATTTATGCCACTAACCTCATTGGTGTTTTGGTTAATGACACAAAAAGAAAATCCATCCAAACTGAGTTGGATGGATAAATGACTATCATTATGATAGCTATGTTCTATATGCTTTTTAGTTTTCTGAATCTTCTTTGTTACCATCATAAAATGGAGGCCAGTTACCATTTGAGTTTACATCTTTAAGAGAACCTACTGAGATATATTCACCAGGCACGTTAATTCCTCCAAGCGTTTCTTTTTCTTGACGAATTAAATCTTTATCCATTCCTTCTAATACAACATCTTTATTAACTTTAGCTTCAAAAACATACGTTTTAACACCTTCCATTTTTTCAAGTACACTAGTTTTTAATTCAAATTTAGCGTTAGTACCAGGTACTTTCATCATATTTTTATAATCTCTGCCTTCAAAAGAATTAGCTACAGGCTCAAAACCAATAGTATCTACGGTTCTTTTTTCAACATCAATTGTAATTCTTCCTCTTTGTTCAGTTACAACAATATTCTTAATTTCGGTAATTGCAAATTTAGCAGTATCTATAAAACTTATTAATTCTTGTTCGTTAGCAGTGAATCTCCTATTAACCTCACCATAAGCTATTTGAGCATCACGAATAATTTTTAAGTTATCAATTACTTTGGCATAACGCTCTCTTTTCATTTTGTTAAAATGAATTGGTTTCATAATGCTTTGGTATATTTGATAACTAAAAAATATAATAAAAACCCACAATAATAATGAAACTACAGGTTTCAATTTACTAGGTAACTTATTTACAATAAAGTAAGCCAATCCAGCAACGGCCAAAATAGCTACAATAATTATTATAATCGAAATCATTTTATAAAATTTAAATTAGGTTGTTCGCAAATCTACAAAATTTTTTGAATCACAAAAGTAATTATTATATATTATATATTAAAATTTTGAAACAAATTGATATTCAACTCTTAAAATAGAACTTTTTTTGGTTTTTAATGCTTTTTAGAAAACAAATTCAGGGTTATTTACAAAACATAAAAAATGACATAATATATAATCGAAAAGAATTCCCTGCCTGCCTAAGGTAGGCTCGAGGCCAGCTAGCAGGTTCTGCCTTCGCGGATGGTTGGTTTTAAGATTTTTTTTTGCTACTATCAAATAAAGCCTCCTGACAACAATAATCCTAAATATTTAAAAATAGCCAATACACTTAACCTAAAATAGTTTATATTTATAGTAACAAACTTAAAGTAAATACTTTTTGTTATTAAAATAAAAATTATGAGAAATTTATTTTTTTTACTATGGATATGCATGATTGCACCACAAATGATAGCACAGGATAAAATTGAAAAAATTAACGATAGAATTGTTATTCACGGTGAAGATGATTGGCAAAAAGTTCAAATTGTGAATTTAGATTTTGATGTTTCAGAATTAAAAAAGGGAGAAGAGGTAAAGGCCTTTGAGTATGGAGGAATAAATAAAACCATTGAAACTAAAATAGTACAAAAAATAAAAAGAATTGCTGCTTCAAAAGGATACCATACGGTTGTATTATCGTCCAAAAATATTACGCGAAGAACTGTTCATAGTGATAAAAATGGAAGAAGGTTTAAATCGAGTATTACAGGTGTTGGTTATACTTATTAAGTGTAGAATTTATTAAAACAGTCTGCCACATAAGGTGCTTTTGGCTTCAATAACTGAATCCTCCACGCCCGTTATACCCATAGTGACCGATGTGGGCAATGAAAATACACGCTGTCTGTAAATGTGACAATACTAATATCTAAATATTTTGTAAAGGTATCGTAGAGGGCGATGTCCCAAATAACTAAGGTTCTAGGTTTGTTTACAAAGACAAGTATTGAGCAACTTATTATTGACATACAAGAAGAAATAGATATATTGAGTAACATTGTTGTCCGATTAAAATTTACGAGAATCCTTAAGAGTTATATAAAGCAATTGATTGTGTGTTTTTTGGCACCATTACCTACATTCCTATACTTAAAAAATTAGATGTGTTTCGATGCTCAATAATATAAAATAGTATTGCTATTAATGATGGTTGAAATATAGGAATTTAATTAAAATATGAGTCAGATACTCCTTGATCTACCTTGATATAGGATGATTTATTATTCCAAAATATACGGGTTTACATTTTTTACCAAAGACTGAATTTACAGCATTTTTAATCGGACCAGCTACAACTTGAAATCCTTTAATCTTTTCAATCTGAATGTTATCCATTTTTCCATAAAAATTTTGTTTTATTTTGGCACAACCATCTTTGTCGAGAACAAATATTGTAAAATTTGGAATAGTGTACTTAACAAAATCAATAGTTCCCTCGAAAGCAATTCTGTTTTTCACGGTGGCTATTGCTACATCCTCAGTTATTAACTGCCCATTAGATATTTTCAATTCAGCAATAAAATTTGATATTAAAGTAGAATCCAATTCTCTTATTTTAAAATTGGATAATTTTAGCCAATCTGATCCCTTTGTAGCGGCTGTTCCTATAGGACCAGTTAATAGAAATGCACTCACATCCATCAAATTAAATTTTTGTGTACGCTGATAACTTTTTAGTAAAGCATCTATATCCATTCCATACATAGTCATTTTTTTACTGGAGATTACCACTTTTCCAACGAGGTTATTATTTAAATTAAATTTCTTCAATCCAGATATATGAAAATCGGCCAGTAGATCAACTTTGCCCCGTGAAATTTTCTTATTTTTCTTGGAGTTAAATAATTTTTCCGTATCAATATCTTTTACTTCACAATGGATCAAAACTGTTTTTTCTTGATTACTAAAATCAATATTTACATTCCCTTCTTGTTTTGAAAAAGCAGGATTTTCTATGTTAAAAGAAACATTTAAATTATTATTCTGTCCCGAAAACGCTATTTTAACACTTGTATCACTAAAAGGTGGGATTTCAATTTTTTCAACCCCCATTTTCCCATTTATTGATTTTAATCCAACTATGTTGGTTGATTTACTTTCCCAATTGAATGAAACATTGTCAGCATCTAAGGAAATTCTATCGAATACTTTTTTACTATTATTAATTGGTATGTACTCCATTTTTCCATCTTCAATTTGTAAATGCTTTATTTTAAATGGATCAAAATGAAAAAGTGCTGATAAATTTATATCGAGATTGATTTTTGCCAAAGAATCCTGTACCCCCAACTTCTCCTTCAGTTCAATATATGGAATTACTTTGTCAATTTGATTGGCTATATCGTTATATTGAAAATCTTTTATTTTTAATTGACTGTAAATTTTTAGCTCACCTTCATCACCAATTGATGTTTTTGCAGAGAAACTAATAGACCCACATGGCATTGTTAAATCAAAATTATGAAACTCTAAATGTATTTTATCATTAGTTCCATATATTTGACCATTCACATCAATATTTTCAATATTTTCAAATTCTTTAGACAAATATCGAAATTGAATTATGTTAAAATTAATGTTTGGTAAAATATCTTCTTCTTTACTTTGGAATTTCAGGAAACCAATGTCAAATTCATCAATTAATTTCATTATTTTTTCTGAAAGTATAACCATAGCATCTGAAAAACTTAAGTTTCTAATTTTGTTCTTTTTTATATATAATTGTATACCTCTTATATTAATATTATCAACTTTTATTTTTGACAACTTTATTAAGGGCCTTAGATCTAATTTTAGTTCAAATTGATTTACTTCAATAAAAGGTGGTTCATCATCTCTAACTGTTGAATTTTTTGATATATAATATTTAATTTCACTAAGTCTAAACCCGGTTTTTGGAAAATATTTAAAGGGCAAAAAAGCAATTCTGTCGATTTTTATTTCTCCTTCATGGTTTTGGTTTACAAATTGTTCAATTTCTTGAATGATCCAATCCTTTTTGTTTTCAAAAATATACCAAAAAATGCCAATTGTGATAAAACTTAAAACAACTAAGATGCTCATTAGTCTAATAATAAATCTTATTATTCTCTTAATGATATTAGGTAATTTGTATGTTGTTTTAGTCATTTAAAATATTATTTTCCTACCTTTTAAATTCATTAATAATTCTCCTAATAGGAGCAGCAGACAGAATACCTTCTTCTTTAAATTTAGTAAATATTTTTAGCGAAATTGCATTATCTGTATTAAGGGTATCTGAAAAGGTGGTCCAATAATATAATGCAAAACTTAAATTTCCTCCATCATCATAACCATAAAAATAAGCTATAGGTGCAGGGCCTTTACTTGTTCTTGAATCTTCTGAAGCCATATCACTTAACAAAGCTATAACTTTTTCAGGATCAGCATTAGGGGCGGTTTTCATAATTATTTTACTTCTTCGATCTCGATTACTTAGCGTATAATTAATAACTTTTTTTGAGATCAAATCCCCATTAGGGATAATTGCTTCATAGCCTGAATAGGATTTAATATTACTTGATCTAATGCCAATACTTGTTACAACACCATATTCTTGATCAATTTCAATAGTATCTCCCAAATTAATAGGTCTTTCAAATGCAAGGATAAGACCTGAGATAAAATTTAAAACAATATTTTGTAGTCCAAAACCTATACCAACACCTAGGGCGCCAAGCATCCAACCAAGTTTACTCAAATCTATACCTGCTGCAGATAGAGCCATATATAATCCAATACCTACTAAAACTATTCTTAATAAAAGTGAGATAGCTGGAGCAACTCCTCTGGGAAGTGCATTGACCATCCATTCATCTAAAAATAAGGTTGCTGTTAACTTTGCAAGGATAAGTGCTGCAATAAAAATACTAAAAAAAGATAGAATTCCACCCAGTGAAATAGTCATTTTTCCAACACCCCATTTTACAAGCATTAAGTCATTAACCCATATAGTAATAAGTCCAAAAACGTCAAATCCGTTTAAGGTAAATAATAACCAAACAAATAAACCTACCCAAATAAGAAATGGATGAATCCGTTGGCGGGTTACACTAACCATTACTGATAAAGGTCTGATACTATAGGAACTACGAATTTTAAAAAATAACACAAAAAGACTAGTAATTATCTTTACTGAGAGATAGACCACCATTCCTAAGGTAGTTGAAGTAAGAATACCTGTAATCAATAATTTAGATAAATTAACCATTCCAATAATATTACCCAAAATTGCAATAATCAATATTAATATATAAAAGGGAGCCAATATATTGAATAATTTATAAATTGATTCAAATTGATTTGGTGATTTTTTTATAATTCTTCTTCCCAAAACCAGTGCAATAATTAGAATCACGGCATCTATTATCACTACCCATCTATACATAGAAGTTTTAGAATCTAAATATGCCTCAAAAATGGAGATTAAATAAACAACAAAAATCAAGGTTAGAAAAAGGCTAAAACTCTTATTTGTAAGTTTTGGTAGTAAAATTACTGTTCCAATTAAAATCAATACTATATGTAGTTCCGCAAATATTGGAATAAGAGCTTCATAGAAAAAAGCGGACACTAATAAACCAACAACTATAGCAGCTGAGATAGGATTAGAAATAACAATTTTTGCTTGTACCTCTAAAGGGGTTGTTAATTCTTTTATACTTTTTTTCCATTTTTGATTTACACCTAACATCAACAATAAGAGAGATAAAATAAATATTATCTGTAAAATTGCAGTATTCATATTCAATGACAAAAATTCTTTTAATTGTTTTTTGTTCTCTTTAAGTCCTGCTAAAATCACCTTTGAAGTAATTATTGAGTCAACTGAGGTTGCATCAATAACAAGAGTCTCTACATTTTTAGATTTCCAAATAGGCTTACTATCAAAAATAAAATAATCCTTTTGTAATTGAAGCTCTACCTGTTCAATCTCTGTAATTGTATCATCAATAATCAAAACAAGTTCCGTTAGTCCCTTTTGAATAATATAGATATTATCCAAACGCTTGTGGGTTATTTGTGAAATTTCTTCAAGAGTATTTATAATTAAATTCAAACTATTATGTACATCTTTAGATTCACTTGAACTGACAAGCTTTTCTTTAGTTTTCTTCCATTTAATTAATTCTAAACCAATTTCATCATTAATTTCAACTACCTCCTTTGTTCTGTTTTTAAGTATTTTTTGAGCAATTTTTATTTCAGAATGATAATTTTTCCACTCTATCTTGTTTACTTTTAGATCTCTACTACTCAAATTACCAACTTCTTTCAATAAAGAATCCCTTTTGTTGGTCATATCAATAAAAACAACATTTATCAAGGAGTCAACTTCTTCAATTTCAGCACTAGGTTTAAGAATTTCCCTTAATTTGATCATACGCTGACTTAGTTTTTCAGATGCATCTGAAATATTTTCAATTGAAATGGAGCTTTCAATTGATTGAGTACTATCCGTTACCTGAATATCTTTGCTTTGACCTTGAACTCTACAAAATAGAAGTATCGTAAATAATAAAAATAAGAATGTTGACTTGAAAAAGTTGTTCGTATTATGTTTCATATATTTTGTGTTGTATTATTTTAATAAAAAAAACGTGTGAGTTGACTCTTTTCTATTTTAAAGGATTTGTATCCTCAATCCAATCAAAACTTTTATTGATAAATTTAGGGGGTTTAAAACGATACCCTACAGAAATTTTAATAAAACTTCTTACATTTTTAAGTTTTACAATAGCAATATTATCATAAGATGTAGCAACGGCACTAAATGTTATTCCACCGAAAAAAGAATTTGAATTATAACCTAAACCAATGAGTGAATTGATATTATAAATAAATTTGCCGCTCCAATTAATATCATCTTTATCAACTCCTTCTGTTGATACTTTATTGAATCCATAGCCTAATCCTGGGGACAGACTTAAATTTGAATACCATTTTTTATTAATAACAAAAGTGTAATAATATGCTGTGTTTAAAATAAAATTGACACTTTGAACCTTTTGGAAGAGTGAATTATTGGTCATTTTAAAATATTCATAAGTATAACTAGGTATAAAACTACCAGCACTTTTTCTTTGTATTTCATTTTGATTTAATACCGCTTTTAATGAATAATTTTTATTGAAATTATAACTCGTAATACCTCTATAAACTCTTGTTTTTGCATGAGGTAAAATAATATATTCAGTATTTGAAAGAAGATTAAAATTGTTAAAATCTGATACATCTTCAATATAATAACCAGCAATATTAGATACTTCAAATGTTTGTGCCCATTTTTTCGAAAAAAAGAAATCTAAATTTATTTTAAATACCGTCGTGTTTCCTTTGAGGTCAGAATCACCTTTTAAAAATTTTGGAGAAAAGCCCAAACTTAAATTTAAAAATTTATGATTCACTGCAATCGACATCCTCAAACCTGTATTTGGTTTTACAGAATATTTAGAATTATTTACATCAATTTCAAAAGTTTCTAAATCATTATCTAACTCAAATTTCAAATTTAGTTTGTTTTGCATGGTCTCGAAATACACAGAATTAGAAAATGAAGATTCTTCTTGTGAATACATCAATAATCTTAAGGATAAAAAAAAGATGAATATTAGTTTTTTCATGACATTGAGGATTTCATTTATTTTAACCAGCCCGTACCAACCGTAATATAAAATGCCCAATCTTCTGGCCCTCTGGCAATATCGGCTCCCATTTTAAGGCCAAGCTTTCGAGCCAGTAAATACCTAAATCCTCCCCCGGCATTCCAAACAACATCATTTTCAATATCTGAATTGTCAAAAGACTTAATGGCTGTACCTATACCTGTAAAACCTAATAAACCCCAACGAGGTGTAATATTGTATAATTGTTCTGTTTCCGCTAAAAAAGTTAAGTCTCCCTGATATCTCAATGCGGGAATCCCTCTTAATGTTACGAATGGCAAAGCATAAAAAGGAGTATCTCCAGTTGCTAAAATTGATTCTAATCTAAGTGCAGGAATCCACTTATCATTTACAGGAAAATACCAATGTGTAAAGAAGTTTAATCTACCCCAATTTTTTGTGCTTCCAATAATTTCTAAGTTTTGATCATAACTCAAATGAACCCATAAACCATCTGTTGGAGAAAATGTATTATTTAAATTATCATATTCTGCGATCAATGAAACACCACTATTGGTCAATTCTAAATCAATTGGATCAATAAGTTCATTTCCTTTAAAAATTGGTATATTTATGATAGAAAGCCGATATTTTCCTCCCAGAAAAAAATCACTGTTCCCTATTCTAAAATTAGCCTGTTGTAAAAACATGAATGCCTGCAATTGAAACTCAAATGATTCCGCATTCGGGTCATAAAACTTTAAAGACAAATCACCATACCCTACAACGCCCCGATAGCGTACACTATCATTATTCCAAAAACCTAAATAAGCACCACCAACTAACCAGGTACCATTAGTAGTTAATCCCCCCATTAAAGCTATGATATCTTCTTTTTGTTCACGATTCTTCTTTTTAAGAAAATAAGCACCTCCTGCTACAGCACCAAACCCTACAGCTGGTTCTGTAATAGGAATTACAAGAGGAAGAACACCATTATTTTCTAAAATAAAAGTACTGATATCAAATGCATTGTCAAGAGAATCTCTAAACATCTTTGGTTTTTCCTGAGAAAAAATATTAATAAAGCTGATGAAAAATATGATGATGAAAAAAAATAGATTCCTTTTCATAATATATTTTGTTAGTTAAAAATAAATATTAAAGTTTGATATTCAGATTTATATAAAATCTACTCCACTTCTTCTAAAACAGCCTGGAAAGTTGGAGATACTACAACCAATCGATTTCCATCTAATGAATATTTTGTGTTTGTAACATAATCTTTCCCACTAAAAATTAAAGCATCACCAACAATTGTATAAGTTTCTCCAAAAGTTTCGCTTTTCCCGTCTTTCCAAAGAATTAAAGTGGTAACTTTTGTGTTGGTTTGAAAGGACAGTATAATAGAAGCAAAACCTTTTGCATTCGTTTCATCATCTATTAAACTAATTACTCTCCAGGTACTTCCAGTTAAATTGTTACTATTGGGTGGTCTAAAAGCAGTTTTTTCATCAGGTGTTATTGATGATTTTTCTAATAACCTGAGTTCTTTTTCTTTTTGATACTGTCTAATTTTTTTATCCTCAGCAGAATCGGCCATTAAACCAACACCTCCACCAACAATCGCACCAATTGCCGCACCTTCCCAACCGTCAACCAACCCTCCAACAAAAGCTCCGGTAGCCGCGCCTTGTGAAGTATTGGTTGATCCACATGAACTTAAAATGATAAATACTATTATAATAGAAATGATTTTACTTAATTTTTTTTTAGAATACTTCATAAGTTTATACTTTTATGGTTTTACAATTATATTACCAATCATCCATGGGTAAATCAACTGCCATAGGCATTCCAAAATCTACATCCATGCCAGGGCCGTCATCAATAATGATTAACGCTTCTATATGAACTTCCACTATAAGATGAAGTTCCTCCACAACTACTTAGAATTAAAGATAATACAGCAAATGTTATAAGGAGATATTTATTAATTATTTTCATTTTTTCTTTCATTTAAGTTATTATTAATTTGACTTTATTAATTCCATTGTTGGATTAAAAATGGAGCTCCATGAGGTGTAGCAACAAGGGCTACCTTTTTTCCAGATATAACCATAGGATTAATCATAATAGATCCGCCTAATGCAACAATTTTTTTCGCAATCACTTCTGGATCTGCAACTTTGAGTACAGGAATCCAAATGGGGCTTTCTCCTTTTACAGGAATTTCTGCAATACCAGCAAAATCATACTTCTTACTTTTAAGAATAAAATAATTATCATCGTCATCATTTGGTCTTGCCGTAACATTAAGAACATCACCGTAAAAAGAAACAGCAGCCTTTACATCTTTTGTCCATAATTCTGCCCACATCCATTGTCCATTCTTTGCATTACTTGCTTTTGGATCACCCGAAGCACTGTGCAAAATTGAAAACACGGCTCCCTGAGCATCCTGCACAACAGCAGTTTTTCCGCGACCGGATACTTTCATCGAAGCAGATAATATTTTACCTCCTTTAGCTTCAATTTTTTTAGAAACAGCATCAACATCTTTCACAGATGCAGAAACAATCCAGTAACTATTTTTAGCTCCCTCCATAAGTTCTTTGTCTTCAATAATTCCGGAAACAGGTTTTGCTCCTGACAATGCCATTACATACGCTCCGTGGTCTTTATAAGTCCATCCCAAAAGTTTTGAAAAGAATTCTTTACTGGCTTGACCATCATTTGTTACCAAGTCAACCCAAACAATTTCACCTTCTCTCCTAATTTCGGTGTCATTTTCAGAAATAGGCATGGAAAGTTTGTTTGAAGAACAAGCAAAGATCAAAAATACCCATGCAATTATTCCTAATTTTAATAATTTGACTACATATTTGTTCATATAATTCATTTTTAAAGGTTAATACTTTATTTTTAAATGATTGATTTACTATTAATAATTTAAAATAATTTTGCTATGCCCAATCCAAAACTCAAACTGTTATAGGCATTTATATTGATATCAAATAATACAGAACCAAAAATTTCCCAGTTATTAGGTATGTGAAATGGAGCTTCCAAACCCAATCTCACTACTGCAAAATCTTTATGTTTAGAAAATTCCATTCCTCCCCCACCTAAAAAAGCAAGATGTTTTAAAGGTTTGTAGGTAAGCATTATTGCAGATGAAACCGGCCTCCCTCTATCAATAGTCTTATCCTCATTAGTCTCACTTTTAAAAACATTTTCTGACTCATGAGACCCACTGTCACTTACCACAAATTCTTCAATAATAATATCATTATGCCAGCCCAATGCCCACTTTTCATTAAAATTATAATTGTAATTGATGGCAAATGAAGGTAAAGTAAGAAAGCTATCCCCAGAATCATCTTTAATACCTGTCTTTAAATAAGTATGGCTAATCACAAAAGAAATAGCGTGCTTTTTAAAGTGTTCATTTTTATGTGCAACAATTTTATGATTTTTTTCAATAGAATTTTCATTTTTTAATTCCTGAGAAAAAGAGGGTTTATAAAATAAAAATAGACCTAGTAAAATGAAATAAAATAATTGTTTTTTCATTTAATTTTTAATTTAATAGTTATTCAATTTTTTAAAACCTGTAATCAATTGATGCTAAAAATTGACTGCGATCTCCAATGCCTGCTTCCAAAACAAGGGTCATTCTCGGATGGAAGCCCCATGCACCTCCAATAAGAAAATTCCAGGGCTCTGTAACGCCTATATCCATAGAATAATTTAATTCATCACCTATAATATCTGCAACTTCAGGGTCTAATTCCCTAAGATTCACACTCCCCACGATGGTTTCATTTATATCAATATACATAGCCCCTAACCAAAGAGTTCCTGTGCCTTTTGTTTTATAGCTATCCAAAATAACTCCTATTCTTGGTGTTAAGGTTTGGGCGGTTACGGTTTGGGTAATTACATCTAAATTAGTCCAGGTATAATTATAATCAACCGTAAAAAAGTAACTTTTAAAACCTCCTGCCAGTGTAGTACCAAAGCCAGCTGTTGTACCTTTGTAATTAATTTCATCAGTGATTTCAATAGGCTTAACAATATCAATTTCTCCAAGATTTGGTAAATCTACTTGTATGCCGGGAATCAAAATCGTAGGTTTCATGTTTCCACTGGTTTTACCCATAACTGCGTATACATTCAAAAAGGGCAAAATCCAGATATCAGGCCTGAAGGATACATTTACATCTGTTGATACTGCATTATAAAACTTGATATCATAAGGAACATCTTCACCATCAATAATCAACTTAAAATTACTTATCTTATTTGTTTGACGCATGACCATAAAACTCATACCAACACCAAATGGAAGTGGTAAAGAATATCCCATTTCACGTATTTTTTTACCAAAAAAGGGTAGAAAATCAGAAAGGGGCTCTACTTGATTACTTTTTCCAAGATCATCTATTTTATCTTCACAGTCTGACAACCAAATAGGCTGTTTGTCCTTTTTAGCTCCGGCGCCACTGTTTTGTGCTTTGATTGAGGAAACAAACATTATCAAAAAAACAGCTGTAAATAAAACTATTAGATTCCTTTTATTCATAAAATTCTTAAAACTAAATTATTGATATTATTATGCTCTTTTTTCATCTTTCTGATTTGTTTAAAAGAGTCAAATTAATTTTATTTTTGTTCGATCATTGGTATCTCCATGGCAATCTTTGCTGAAACCAAGGCTTCAATTTTATTCTCTGCCTGAAAATACTTTACAGCCTTAGCTGCTGGTAAGATCTTTTTAAACTTTTTATAATAAGATTTTTCAAGTTTGGCTGATTCTGTTTTAAACTGAAGCATCAGATTCCAGATCTCATCCGCTTTTTCATCACTTAAACTCTCAAAATTATCTGAAAACTCTTTAATTGCTTTAATTCGATTATTTTGAACTATGTACATTTTTTCGTTATACTCATTATACAAGCTCCAAAAAGGTTCCGATTCAGATTCAGTTAATTCCATAGCTTCTGCAATGGCTGCTTTTTTCTCCGTTTTTAAAACCGATCGCATTACCTCAATATAATCATCCGAGGTTTGTGCATAAATTCCCGTGGATAGAACTAATAGGAAAATTAATGTAATTGCTTTTTTTGTTGTCATTTTTTATAATTATTTTTTATGTGTTATTTATATGAACTATTTCTTTTTTTAAAGTCATCAGGACGTCATGTTTAATCGAAAAATGTTTTTGTTGTACTGTACAATCTCAATAAAGTAAACCATCCTTTTCCTGGGGCTGTTTTTAGCCAGTTAGATTCAGAAACTCCTTCAGGTAACTCAGATCCAAATTATCTGTTGGATACCCATTTTCAAAATTATGTGTAAAGTCAAGTGAACCTATTCTGGTTTGAAATGCATTCTTTGAATAATTTTGACTTTCATTTTTTATCACAACTAGAAATCAAGATTCTTAAATAAATAGTAATACTAGTTTATATATTTTCATAATTAAAAACAATGTATTTATTTTTTATATAAATGTGATGAGCTTATCTGTTAAGAATTTTTTACAGATAAGCCTCATACAATTAACAGTTTTAATTTTGTGGCTTTTTGCTCAAAGTTTTTAATACACCATCTATCCCTAAAGAACTTCCACCAACAGGAGGGAATTCTTTAAATGTTGCTAAAAATTCTCCTACATAAGTTTGTGCAGGCACAAATAACCACATATTCTCTGCATACCACCTTGTATACATGGAAGATTCCCAAGATACCTCATATGGATCTGCTCTTAAATTAATTACTAATGGCCAAGCCGGTGTTTTTCTAAATGCTTGGCTGATATTCCCTTCCATATAAGTAAAGTGGAGTTTCCAATTCTTATATCTAACAGCATTTAAATTACCGCCCTGATCAAAAAAGAATATTTCATTTCTTGGAGACTCTTTAACTTCACCTTTAAAATAAGGCATCATATTATATCCATCCAAATGAACTTTGAAATTTTTTCCATTTGCCTTATAACCTTTTAATAATTTTTCTTTTACATCGGGCACACCAGCTGCAGCTAAAAGAGTTGGCATCATATCTTCATGAGAAAAAATGTCATTATACTTGGTTCCTGGCTTAATAACTCCAGGCCAACGTATAACACAAGGTGCTCTAAAGCCACCTTCCCAAGTAGTTCCTTTTTCTCCCCTAAAAGGAGTAGTTCCACCATCTGGCCACGTAAATTTTTCTGCACCATTATCTGTAGAATACATGATTATAGTATTATCAATAATACCCAATTCTTCTAATTTTGCGAGTACTTTTCCAATAGCTTTATCGTGCTCTACCATACCATCTGGGTATAGTCCAATTCCGGTAACGCCTATACTCTCATCTTTTAGATGTGTCCAAACATGCATACGTGTAGCACTTAACCATACAAAGAAAGGTTTACCAGCTTTGTGGGCACGTTCGATAAAATCAATTGCAGCATTTGTAAATACATCATCAATAGTTTTCATTCTTTCTTTTGTTAATGGACCTGTATCTTCAATTCTACCATCTGCAAATGAATGTAATACCCCTCTTGGTCCAAATTCTTTATGAAATGCTGGATCTTTAGGATAATAATAAGATTCTGGTTCTTCTTCTGCATTTAAGTGATATAAGTTTCCATAAAACTCATCAAAACCATGATTAGTTGGCAGCATGTCATCTCTATCGCCTAAATGATTTTTACCAAATTGCCCTGATGTATAACCTTGATTTTTTAATAACTCAGCGATTGTTGGTTGATTGGCTTTAATTCCTTGTTCGCCACCTGGCATACCAATGGTTAATAACCCTGTTCTAAAAGGGTGTTGTCCTAAAATAAATGCTGCTCTACCTGCTGTACAAGATTGCTGTGAATACCAATCGGTAAACATACCGCCTTCATTAGCAATTCTATCAATATTTGGAGTTTGGTACCCCATCATTCCATGGTTATAGGCACTAATATTACCCCAACCTATATCATCTCCCCAGATGACAAGAATGTTAGGTTTTTTTTGTGCAAAAAGCCCTGTTATTAATAGGAACATCATTGCGGTTGTAAATAATGGTTTTTTCATAATTTTAAATTTTGGTTTACATTCTCTTGTTTAATTATTTTTATTTATTTCACTCTTTTTCTTTAATGACTTTAACATTATACTTGAATAATCCGCTTAATTTATCCCAGAAATCTCCTCCTAATATAAAAAAGCTGGAAACAAATAGTATATCTGAGCTTATCGTCCACCAAATAGGAAGTTGTTTAAAAAATGGAAGATATAACTCTAAATAAGGTTGCGTAATTCCAATAATAATTGGTAAACTAAACATAACCAAGCCTATACGGTACCTAGTCAAGCTTACTTCATCTGAAGGTGCGAATATCTTTAAATAATTTAATGCCTTATTTTTTAAAAATTCAAATCCTTGTTTACCCATTATTGCAACTGCAATAATCATAAAGAGTTCCGGTATACCAAATGCAAGTAAGCCAGATAACACTCTTTTATAAGAGATAGGTAAATCAGAATCAACTACTAAAGGTATTAATAGCGGACTCATAAAGCCTACCACTAAAACAATAGTACCAATTACCAATTTTGACTTTGATGTATCTGATGATTCAAGCATTACTTTTTTTATTTTCTGTTTGATTTGATCCAATCTTTTTTAAGATATATC
Organism: Flavobacteriaceae bacterium; assembly: GCA_021647985.1. Lineage (GTDB taxonomy): Bacteria > Bacteroidota > Bacteroidia > Flavobacteriales > Flavobacteriaceae > Lutimonas. Next base: position 57,808 of record JAKITQ010000007.1, read on the forward strand.
CTAAAGGAATAATTATTAAAAAGGAGAGTGTCCAAGCAGCAGGGCTTATCGATGCAAAAGGCAAGGAGAATAAAGCTGCAATTGGCTCTGGTAAAATTTGATATAATATAGTTCTTTCTTCATCTTCATTGATTTGATCAGAAGTCAGATTATTCTTTCGGGCATATATCCAGTTATAGACTCCAATAAATCCGGCAAGAGCCAAAAACACACTTTCCATCTGTAAAGCCAGAGTCATTCCTTCAAATTCCAAATCAAATCGAACAAAATAAAGGTATAACATCAAGCAAAACATTTGAATAACAGCCAAGGTTGCATGCATTGGGGAACTTCTTACCAGATTTCCCAACTGTTTATTGAACTGGATCCAATAAGTAATGATCATAATTAGCCCAACAACAATTAGAACAAGTTGCATGATATGTTCACTAAATATTTGAGAAAGAGAATGATATTCTAATTCAGGATCATCAGGGCGTGGTAATATCAAAAAGGCTTGAAAAATCATTAAAGCGTAAAGCACATTAATAATTACCTTGAGGCTATTTAATATACCAACTCCTCGCTCTAATTCAGCTTGAGTATTATCCTTTATTTTAAAGAATTTTATCATCTTATTTATTTCTATTTTGTTGCGTTTATTACTTTAAATTATTACTTTTTCCCAACCGGCATTGTATATGAAAGGTTAATTCTAAATGAATTTTTCACTGCCGGACCTTGCCAATCTTCATAAATAGCACTGGTTCTATACTCCGCATAGGCATTCCAGGATGCTTTTTCCAAAACCCACACTTTACCGAATCGTGCGCCAAGTGGTAAATAAAACCCTTTGGTATTCCAATCATATAATGCTACAATATCGGCAGTTTGAACATACATTCCGGTGGTGCCAAACCGATAAGCTATGAAAGGTGCAATACCTAATGGGTTTATATTTGATGTACTTCCATCTTCGGATGCAATCAGAGGAATTGGTTGCAACGCATTTGGATCAACACTCCGCCATGATTGTGTAAAAAGCAATCCATAAAACCATTGTCCACTATTGTTAACTATTGCAGCACTAAAACCATAACCCCATTCATCTTTTGAAACGCCTTCACTACCAGGTGTCGTAATCATAGGGCCAATACCTGCTCTACCATTACCCCAATTGGTAGCATTCGGTATGATCAAAGCAAAAATTTCTGTATTACCAAAACCTGACTTTTTTTTCTGTAGATCTTCGTAATGACGAATAGTTATTCGAGGTAGGATGGTCATCGATTTTAATGGAACCGGTGCTACAACACGAAGTTGTAAATAATTATCAAGTCCAAGAGTACGATCGGTTATACCGTCACTCAATTTCCCAGTGTGATAATCAGGCATAGTTTGATAGGCTAACTGGAAACTCCATTGTGTTGCGGTTGCATCCATTGCTTGTGATGCACGGTCTTGTTCTGCGTTATTTTCCTCCTCTTCTTGTGCAAAAACCATAAAGGAAATTAGCATAAAAAATAGTAATGATATTTTTTTCATTTTCTTAAATTTAATTATATTATTATTTGTGTTATTATTCTTTTTATTATTATAGTTTAACATATTATATATAATTTACCAAAAACTCAAAACGCGTTCAAAACACCACATTGTTGCAATGATACCAATGCTGTATGCCGGAACAAGTTTTACCCAATTCTTAGGCTTTATTTTTATTTTATTCACTAAAAAGATGATGACAAGTATTACCATCACAAATACGAGTTGACCAAGCTCCACTCCAATATTGAAAAATGCCAAAGCAAACGGAATATCTGTTTGAGGTAATCCGAGTTCGGTTAAAGCCCCTGCAAATCCAAATCCATGCAAAAGGCCAAAAATAAATGCCACAACCCATGGGTATTTCGCAGTTAAACCAACATGGCCTTTGATAAAGTGAACAAGTTCAACGGCCAGAAATACAATACTTAATGCAATAACTGCCTCAATAGAAGCAGAAGGCATATAAACAAAACCTAAAGCTGCCAAGCTTAATGTTATGCTATGGGCAATGGTAAAAGCAGTTATCGTTTTTAAAATGCGCCAACCTCCAAACGTGATTAGTACCAGTGCTAAAACAAACAGCAGATGATCAAAACCAAATAATATATGCTCTATACCCAGTTTGAGATAGGTTTTAGAAATATTCCAGACAGATGGTGTATCAGGAATTACATAAATGGGATTTTTGGGCTTTACCAAACCGCTAAATTTTACTCCGTTAAGCAATTTTATGGTCACTAGTACGTCCATTATTGTATTCTGAAGACCATCAAAAGTAATCTCTCCTCCATGAATGTTATCATTAAGTTCATAGTTCCATTCTTGTCGAAGTGCATTGGAAATAAGGCTTGCATTATTACTCGTCATCTTCCAATTTTCAGGCAATTCAAGATAAATCTTTGGAACGGTCATCCCTGTTGCGGGTATCTTCCAGACTACATGAAATGAATTTTCTCTTGTTTGTTCAATTTGTAAATAAGCAGGGCGCACCTCATGTGCATTGGCCGATAAGCCAATAGCAAATAAAACAATTGAATAAACTAAGTTTCTAAATAAATTCATCTAAACTTCAAAAAATGACAGTATTAATAAATTATAATTACCATCATGTTAAATTTTTAATCTTTCGTGCCTATATCTCTCGACTTTATGGACAGGCACTAATTAGCCATAAAGTCTGAGTCTGAGATATCATTCTTAATCTGACTATTTAGGATTATACCATATTGGGGACGTATAGGCCCTCTCCTGAGTTGTCATTTCTACTTCTTTAGGTAGTGTTAATCCATAACGATACGCATCATAAGCGGTCCATCTTGGTGTTGGTATTTCTATAACACGTGTATAATAAAATGCCCTAAGCTTAGGATCAAAATCAGGGTCTTTCCAAACACCGATAAGTTCTGGGTCACCAATCGTATTGGTCCATGTTGCATTGGCTACATCTACTGTATTACCAACAGCAGGAACTTTTCCATCTTTCCCTTTTTTTCGTGTATCCATATCAGACCAGATAACATCATATACTTTTTCATGAGTATTTCCTTTTTTGTCAAGCCAGCCTTTTATTATTTGTATTCTGTCTAAGTTTCCACTTAATGGATCTTTTAATGCAGCTATTAAAAATGTTGGAGTTTTTCCTTTTGGAGCTTTTTCCAGATCACCACCCATTGGAACACCTTTGGCATAGCCAATATCAGCAGGAAGTCGGTAATTGGCATCTTTCGCAATAAAATCCCATCCTCCAAAAAATCGAACCATCATTCTAGGGCCTGTTGTGGCATAAACTTCCTTTCGCATCATGGCGTCAAATAGTGCCCCACGAGTATTATCTGTTGCCCAAACGCCCGCATAACCAGAAGCAGACATTTTAAATCCATCATATTGCCTACCGGAAAATTTTGCCATAGGATGATTCCATCGGTCTTTGTTAGGTTCAGTACCTGGATGTTTCCCCAAATAGTTCTCCTCTTCTACAGCTGAAATTCCTGTATGTGTATCAGTAGACCCTACCAGTCCAAATTTGTACGGATTGGTTCCCAGTTGTGATTCCAATTTCAGACCATTCTTCAATGCCTCGCGTGTATATTCATACTGAAGCATATTATCTGTCTTCACCACCGTTAAATTTAGGTTGCCAATTGCAAGAGTTTCATAATCAGCAAATTCATCAGTAGGTGACAGGTAAGCATGAGTTTCTCCATCTCCTTTTATTTGTGTTGTTTCATATAACGGTTCCCAGCGAGCACGGTTTTTAACATAGTCACTGGTAAGTGGTTTTCCTGTTGCAGGATTTGTTTCTACCGGAAACATGATTCCATTACTCATATTACCATTATGTGCCAAAGCTAGTACTTGCCCTCCTGTTTTTGCTTCATATTCACCCATCCACTTCCATAAGTCTTCAGGGTTAAAACTTTTTTCAGTTGTATATGGCAACATCATAGCTGCTTTGTCTTCATTATCTCTATATAAAACATTACGGTGTAAATTGTTTCCATTTTCAGTGGATGTCCATTCATAGCCGATGATGGTAGTAAAAGTTCCCGGATCATTATACTCATTTGTAATATCTAGATAACCCTCCCAGATTGTCTTAGCAAATGCCGGATCCATCACAACTTTAGGCATTTTTCCTTGTGAAAACCTATCAATTACATCCATTGTTGCATCAAAAGCGTCATCTCCTCCGGCATTGAATTGCTTATTCCATTCCCTTACTTTTGGATCTTTCATCAGGTTAGGATTACCTTTAATAATTTCATCCATAGCTCCCATTCCATCAGAATGGTCGGCAACTACTAACCAATCCAGTGGGCGAGAAAGTTTGAATCGAAGACCGGTAGATGTGGTAACTTCTTCGCCCCTGGCAAATTTAAAAGCAACATCGGGACCAACTGTAGCACCAAAGCCACGAGCATCTAATGAATTCATTGTATGTACATGTGTATCTCCCCAATAAACATTAGTAGGAAAATTACGACCGGCATAGGGTGAATAGTTAGGTTTTTTTACGGCGCTGCGCATGTCGTCTTCGGTAGGACGATCACCAGCCATATTTCCTTTTTTTTGTGCTAAAACCGAACCGGAAAAAACAACAGATAAACTGAATAAAATAATAGTTACTAATTTTCTCATAATAATAATTTACAATTTTTAATATTTTTCTTTTTTGTAATGATACTTTTTAAAGACCTCATTATTGATCTCAATAGTGTATTGCTCTCTAAGCCTTGCCATAAATTTTTTGTCCAATTTTTCCTTTCTTATGGCAATCATTTCTCCTTTAATTTTTTCAGACACATCTTTAAACTCAGGAATGTAACCTGGTTTTCTATTCAAAACATAAATGAGATGCAATCCATAATTAGAACTTACAGGACCAACCCATTTATTTAATGGTGAATTAAGCAGCTGTTCAACTATTTCTGTTTCACCAAATTGTGAGCTCAATCTATCCGATTGCAGGTCTGGATAATTTGACCGGAGCATGGTTTGATCTCCATATTTGGTTATGTCTAAGTCTGAAATATCCATCCCGTTTAACTTGTATTTTAAATTTGATGCAAGTGATTCAGATGTTTCCGGCTTCCTTTTATCTACATTAAAAAATATTTGTAAAAAACTTATTTCCCCGGATTCCTTTAGTTCATTCTTATGCGATTCATAATATGTTTTAATCTCATTGCTTGTTGGTTCTTTTACAGTAAGCATATCTCCGGCTACAAATTCCATTTTCTGGGCAAGTCTTCGGCGTATGATAATATCATCTTTATCCAATCCCATTGCTAATGCTTCCTGCATCAATATTTCTTCACGAATATGATCATCAATCAATCCTTGCAGTTCTGTTTCTGTAGGTAGCCTTCCCAATTGACGCTGCCAATGAGTGTACATTAAATCAATTTGTCCCTTGGTAATTTGTATTGTTTTATTATTAGCTGTATTGTCGTTCCCGAATAATTCGAAAATAAAGAACAGCATAATGCCTCCAATAATAAAATGAAACAAAGGTTCTTTAATAAGTTTTTTTATCATAAATCAAATATTTAATTGATAAAAATTATATTTTAAATCTACCCTTACTATTAGTACAAGTAAAACTTGTATTATAATTCTTTTCATAATGGTTAAATCAAGTGTTAATTTATTGATTTATTATTATTTCTGTTTGTTCCAGCGGTATTGATAGCTTAAAGAAATTGCATCAAAATCAGGTCCTCTTTTAAATCGAAAACCAGAAATATAAGCGAATTTTACCGTATGCTTTTTAGCAACAGGCAAAGCATATATCAAACCTAATCTTGATGTTGAAATCTTTGTATCTCTAGGTACATCATTTAATTCTGTTTTTCCACCAATACCATATCCAACATTCAATGCTACCCACATTTTTTTTGGCAACTCCCTTATAAAGTGAACTTTAACTGTGTATAATGGTTTTTGCGACAATTGATTTCCATTTAAAAAATTTGTGTTTTTTGTAAAAATCCACATCCCAACATAAGATTCTATGATCCATTTATTAAAATTTCTTGCAAACCCCCATTGTGTTTTAAAAGCCCAGCGATTGGAACCAATATTTATAAGTTCCTCCGGATTATAATCACCTGTTGGAGCAATAATTTGCACACTTATTCCTGAAACACTTTCTGGTTTATAATTTTGAAAATCAGAAATATTCATGGCTTTAGATCCTAAAAAATTAAATGAAAATCGAACCCTCATATCACCAAAGCCATTTTGCGACCTTGTTGAATATTCGTCATCGAGATTACCTTCCCAATCTCCAGCAGCATAAGGAATTATAACATCTACTTTAGCGGATAAACCAAATAAGTTAATTGACCTAACATAAGCCGCAAATCCAGTATGTAAATTTGAATTGAGATCTTCAATAGGTATAGCAGGATCCATTAAAATATTTCCATTTGCAAAACCATAACCACCGATTAAAAAATTAGTACCAATGGGCAAATTGTTCATCGCTCTAGGTTCTAATTCTTGAGAAAATAGCATATAATAATTCAAAGAACATATGACTAATACGGTAAAAACCTTGTTGATATCCATATTTACCTATTAAAAATATGCATTAATGGTAAATGCAGGTCCGCTATAAGACATATTAAAATTACCTTTCCAATCTTCTTTATCAACATCAACATCGACTCTAAAAAACTTATAACTCAAGCCTAAACCTATATTTTTGAATACTTGATAATTAACACCTGGACTAACATTCCACAAGCTTCCTCCAAAATCTCCAATTTTTAATCCTAACCAATCTAATCTTGCAGTAAATGACAATTTCTCCGTTGGGGCATAGAAATACCAAAACCCAATATTTGGTAGTGGGGCTACTACGGAAACATTACTTCTTTCAAATCCTATATTCTCATCGTCAATAAAAGCTTCACCTTCTATAAAAGCACTAACATCTAATGCGTGAACACCTAATCCTCCTCCTAATTCATGTTTGTCACCTGTAGATATTACTCTACCGATAAAAATTTTATATAATGCCAAGCCAAAACCACCTTTTACTCCAGTTCCTTCTTTAAAAATTATATCATTCCACTCAATATCTTCTTCTAGTACAGCTTTTTCAGTATTACTAATTTTAAAATATTCGGCTCTAAGTGACCACTTATTTGATTTTGAAAAACGCCACATAAAATTAAGCATAAATGTAGTTTCAAAATTATTTAGTCCAAAATCTTCATCAAAATCAATTTCATCATCTATAAATTGATCCGCATTTAATGAGCCTTCAGCACTAATGTTAACTTTCTTAATAGGATTAAAAACACCTGCTGAAATCAAAAAATTATCTGTTAAAATTGAATTCTTAGTTGTATCATTATTTTGCCCATAAAAAAAATGACTTGACATTAAAAGTGTAGTCAGTAATAATATAAATCTCTTAACTCTTATTGGTGATGTTCTCATTTTGGTGATGTTCTCATTGTACTGGATTAAAACTAATGATGAAAAAACTTAATGCAAAAATAAGCTAATCAAAGAAAAATTAAATTTTTTAAGGTGTACTTAAGGTTAACTATCACAAGAAAATGTTAATAGAAATAAAAAAGATATAATACTAATTTTTAAAATCAATTAAAAACTATAACCATAGCCAAGTTCAAAGGTGAGGTCAGTTTCAGGTGTTGACAAACCTCTTTCAATTCCACCTGAAATATCAAAACTATGCGGACCTTTTTGATAAAAAGAGTAAACTCCAATCAAACCAATTGTCCACCCTCCATTTTTATTGAACTGAAAATGTTTATCCTCATTATCGTCATCAAAAAGTCCTTTTCCCAAACCAACGCCTATAGCAATTTTTTTATTTAATGCATAACCTATTGCTAAGCTAGGTGTTAAGGTATTTACTATGGACTCTTCTTGGTCTTTCTTTTTAGAAAACTCTTTGTCGTAGCCAAAAGATATATTGATAATCCAATTTTCTTTAAAAACCTTTGAGTAATCCACTGCAAAACCCCAAAAAACAGCATCTTTATCTAAGAATACACCACCACTAATAGCAGATCCAAATGTATTTGAATAACCTTCTACTGGCAAACTCAATGACTGCCCATTTAATGGTATTGTAGTGGTTAAAAAAACAATGTAGGTAAGTAAAAAGTATTTATATAATTTTGACATTTATTCTAATTTAGACAGTATCAAATTTATTTTAATAAATCTATTCTAGAAGCTTGGAATGGTAAACTTTAAGTGTACTAAAAGTGGAAATAGCAAAAAACTAGTTAATATTATTTAAAAATTCTGATAAATTAATTGAGGTCTTCATGTCCATTTTTTTGCGAAGTCGATAACGAAGTACCTTGACCGAATCTGGAGAAACATTTTTGATGATTGCAATCTCTTTGGTATTTAAATTTAACCTTAAGAGAGAAGCTAAATGTACCTCATTGGAGGTTAATGAAGGGTATGATTCCTTTAATTTTGTATTAAATGCATGATTTATTTTTTCAACATTTCCATTAAAGTAATTCAAATCTTTATTAATTATTAATCGAGATTTTAAGCTTTTTAAAACCTCGTTAAAATCAATCGAATCACTTTTTGTTAAACTTTTAATTTTTATTAATTTAGTTTGTAAAGACTGTATAAAAGCCCTGTTTTTTGTGATTTCAATTCCAAAATTGGTTAAATCCATAGATTTAAATTGTAATTCTTCATTCAATCTGATTTTTTCCAATTCAGCCAGTTGTAGTTGTTTTTCTTTTAATTCGCCTTTTATTAATTCAATTTTAATTTTATTTCTATTGTAAACTTCATAAGTAAGTTTTTTTCCTATTATCAAAGTAAACAGTAAAGGATAAATATCTAAAAGATATGTACTATTTATATATTTATTTAGAAAATCATGACCACTATATAAACTTATAATTTCCTCCAGGCCTAAAAAAACAAATACAATTGTTAGTAAAATAAAATCTATCGCTTTATCCTTTTCTCTTTGCACCAGTATTATTGAAGCATATATAGTCACAGCCATAAGGCCAATTAGTCCAATATGAGCAATAATTTGACCAATTGAAATCCATTCATCCCAAGGGTCTAAAACAAATCCTGCAATCGCAAAAGCAAAAATCAATGTCAATATAAATAGTAAAGTATTATTCTTCTTTTTGATGAGCTCAAAAACAAACCATGGAAAAACAGCATAATAAACTCCGGCACAAAAAATAATGATTCCAAAAATATCTAAATTAAATGTGATTGATAAAGCTTTTAGTATAAAATAAAGACCAGAAAAAAGACTAAAAATTGCAAAGTATATGTATAATCTTTGATCCTTATTTTTAAACCAAATGAATGTAGTTAATATTGCGAAAGCCATATTAATTCCTGAAAATAGTGAAAGAAATAAAACATTCATCCCTTGATATTTATAAGTTATTCTCTGCCAAAATAGTAAATAAGAGTGCATAAAAATACTAAAAAGTATTGTTCCTCTCTTTAATTTAATTCACCCATTAATAATTTAATACAAGTTTACTTATTTTAGATGTTAATGTATGAAAATAGTTTCCATTCTTTTTATTATAGCTAAATCAGTAATTAAACAAATATGATTATTTCAAAAAAGTGATTCTATGATTATAGGTTTATAAACCTATAGTAGATCATTACCTTAATTTGCATTTCAAAGAGAAATAGACAATGGAATTATCCATTTAAAGCTAGTTTTGGGTACATAAACTAAAAAAGAATTCGTACAAATAGTACGAATCCTTTTTATTTTATTATTGAATTAAAATTTTAATCCAATCGAATAATTTCTTCAATATTTACAAAGTTCATAACATTTTCTATTTTATTCACATTGATATCTTTAGCAATATCGGCAGGAATGACCGCTACTCTAAAAACTATATCTTGTGTAAAATCTGAATCTAGTTCTTCTAAAGGAAAGGTCGCATCCATAAAAAACACAACATCTGCAAATGTATAATTGAAGCCATAAATTAAAGAATCACTACCTAAAAATAAAGTTTGGGGTAAAGGTTCCCATATATCTACGCCATTGTCTACACCTACTAAAATATATCCCAATAATACATCACTATCGAAAACTTCTATTTGATTCGGAATTTCTACTAAAACTTCAAAATCATTAGAGGTATCAAAGCTAACTACAGTTTCAAAAACTTGACCGAGAATGTTAACGCCATCCTGTCCATCTCGTCCTGGAGGCCCCATTTCACCTTGACAAGAGATAAATAAGATGGAACTGATAGTTAATAGAGTGATTAGTTTTTTCATAATAAATAATTTAGTTCAATTAAAATTTGATTATAATTTATTGTTGTTTACAAGATAATATCAATAATAATGCCTAAAAAATTGATAGATATAAATTTAAGCTAGGTAATAGGACAAACGAATGGGTTTAAATTTTATTATTAACGTTTAAATTTTAATGAAAAAATTATTATACTACAAGGTGTAATATTCAGTATAGTAGAGGTTTGTGAATATTTTTTATAAAATAAATAAATATAAATACTAATTATATTTGTTCATTTATTGATTATCATTAAAGTAATAAAAGTTTGAGTTTGCTTTGCCATCTTTAAGAGTAAATACTATTTATTAAAAAATTAACAATATTTTCACCTTTTAAATTTTTTATAACAGATTCATATTACGTATATTGCCCTAAAAATCAAAACCATGGATTTAATAGAACGCGCCTTAGAATTTGAAAAAAGAAAATTTGTTTATAAAAACACAAGTGATCGAATTATTGTTTCAAAAGAAGCAAAAGAACTTATATTGAGTATAAACGAGATATATAAAAAAAATAAAGATCCAGAATTAATGGATATTATGAAAAGATTATCGGCTATCAAGCAAAAAGCTGAAAAAAGACTGAATATGAGAATTACAGTATAATTTTTATGTTATAATTTATTTTAAGTAACTAAAAACAGGGATATGATTTCAAAATCATATCCCTGTTTTTAGTTGGTATTCATTAGTACTGTGGCTAATAAAAAAGATTTGTAAGGTTTAACTTTTTACCTTTTCCATCAAAGCCATATAAAAACCATCAAAGCCACTTTTTACCGGAGATACTTTTTTATCTTCAATTAATTTAAACTCAGGATGATTGGCTAAAAATAATTCAACTTGTTTTTCATTTTCCGATGGTAAAATGGAGCAGGTGGCATAAACCAATTTACCACCTTCTTTAACCATACTCGAATAGCTATCTAAAATTTCTGCCTGAGTATTAATGATCTTATCAATAAATTCTGCTTGCATTTTCCATTTACTATCGGGGTTTCTTTTTAAAACACCTAAACCACTGCAAGGTGCATCGATTAAAACTCTATCGGCGGTATTTTTTAATTTTTTGATGGTTTTTGAGCTTTCAATTGGACGAGTTTCAATATTATGTGCGCCATCTCTTTTGGCTCTTTTTTTAAGTTCTTTTAATTTATGATCGTAAATATCTAAGGCGATTATCTGCCCTTTATTTTGCATTAAAGCTGCCAAATGTAAAGTTTTACCACCGGCTCCAGCACAAGTGTCAATTACTCTTTGACCTGGTTTAACATCTAAAAATGGAGCAACCAATTGTGATGATGCATCTTGCACTTCAAACAAACCATCTTTAAATATTTTGGTCATAAAAACATTTTTACGCTCGGTTAAAACCAAAGCATCAGGCTGATCTGGTATAAACTCTGTTTGAACATCTTCTTCTTCTAAGAGCTTTTGAAGTTTTTGTTTGTTGATTTTTAACGTATTTACTCGTAAAATAACTTTGGCTGGTTGGTTTAATTCTTTAATCTCTTTTTCCCATCTTGCTTCCCCTATTTCTTTTACACAGCGTGCATCCATCCAGTCTGGAACAGATTCTCTAAATTTTCTTTCCTTTTGCAGATCATCAAACATGCCTTTGATTCTTCTCGTTGGTGTTCCGGCCAATTGATGCCAGTCATCCGGAATTTTATATCCTTTTAATACTGCATAGGCAGCAAAATTTTTCCAGATATTTTCGCGGGTATAATGCCCTTTTGTTCCTGCAATTTCATTGTATAATCGTTTCCACCGCACCATTTCATAAATGGTTTCGGCAATAAATTTTCTATCTCTAGCTCCCCAGCGCTTGTCAATTTTTAATGTTTTTTGAACTACCTTATCGGCATATTCTCCTTCATTAAAAATTTTATCAATGGCATTGATAACGGCATAAACTAAAGTTCTGTGTAAGCGCATATTATAAAAATTTGAGTTTGCAAAGATAGCTCTAAATTACGATAAAATTGATTTAAGATTTATGATTTCTTTTTAAAACTTTAAATGATTTAAAACCCTTCAAAAACGCCCAATCCAAAAAGAGCAAAATCATATTTAGCTGGGTCTTTTGGATCCATTTTTCTAAGATTGGAATCTAATTCGAATAAAGCTTTGCCATCGTTTTGCTTTCGTGAAAGTAAACCTAATTTTCGAGCAACATTACCTGAATGTACATCCAAAGGGCAAGAAAGTTGTGATGGAGATAAAGATTTCCAAATGCCAAAATCAACACCTGTATTGTCATTTCTAACCATCCATCTCAAATACATATTGATACGCTTTGCAGCGGAATTTTTTAAAGGGTCAGAAACATGTTTTTGAGTGCGCATAGGATGCTCTAAGGCAAAAAATATTTGTTTAAAATGATGGATAGACTTTTGTAAAGAATTTAATTCCGCATTATTAGCGAAAACAGCTTCCAAGCCACCATGATTTTGGTAGATATTTTTAAGAGATTTTATAAAATACTGAAAATCAATACTATTGAATGTTCTATGTATTGAGCCTTTTGTTTTGTCTAGTTGATTATTATTGTGATTCATCACAAAATCATAGGGAGAATTACCCATATAATTCATTATTTTATTGGCATTATCAATAATCATTTTTCTTTTACCCCAGGCAATGGTTGCCGTTAAAAACCCTGCAATTTCAATATCCTCTTTTAAAGAAAATTGATGGGGTATTTGAATAGGGTCACTCTCAATAAACTCGGGCTTATTATATTGTGTAACTTTATGGTCTAAAAATTTTTTAAGTTCTTGGCTCGTCAATGGTTTAAGTTTATCAAATCAATTATTTTTAGCTTGTTTCAGTTCTTGTAATTAATGAAGACTTATCACTTTTGTCATTTTCCAAATTCCGTTTTCATTGTGCCAAATGGTAACAAACTTACTTGGCTTAGAAGGTGCATCCGGCTCTTGATTATTGTGGAATTTATGAAAACCAATTTGAACGGCACCATAGTCCTTAATTGGATATACTTCAATTGATCCTTCTACCAATTCTCTAGTAACTTTACCACAAATATATTTTTCTGTTGCATCGATAATTTCTTTTTTGGAAGTCATCAGCCCACCCTTATCATGAAAAAATTCAATATCGTTAGAATACATAGAAGCTTGTTTTTCCAGATCACAGTTGTTATAAGCATCAAAAAATTCTTTATCCTTGCTAACAATAGTTTTATACAATGCTTCATCAACAATTTTATAGGGTCTTATTTTATCACTATCTTTTATTGAATTACAGGATAAAAATAAAACCGTAATAAATATAATTTGTGCAATTATTTTTTTTGATATGCTCATTATCTAATTTATAGTGTTATTATTTAATTGTTTTATAAAGCAAAAGTTCTTCATTATCATTTGAGATGTTGGTAGTTCCAAACAAATGCATCCCTAATTTTTCTAACAATTTTTGCGAAGCAACATTATCTTTTGTTGTGATTGCATTAATTTCTTTAATTTCGAACTCATTAAAAGCAACATTTTTTAGCTTATTTGCAGATTCAAAGGCATAGCCTTTATTTTCATATTTTGGAAGAAATGCAAATCCAATATCTATCCCATCTAATCCTTCTCTATCATAGAGTCCGCAAGTTCCCATTTTTGTTTTATCAGACTTTCGTATTACAGTGTAATTTGAATATCCGAGTTTTTTAAGTTGGGGAAGCATTTTATTTACAATATATGCTTTTGCACTCTCTAGGGTTTTGACATTTCTATCTCCAATATATTTCAACCATTTTGGCGTATTTAACAACTCTAAAATAAACGATGCATCTTCTTCATCAGTTGGTTTTAATATCAATCTTTCTGTTTTAAAAGTTTTGCTTTCAGCCATTTAATTTAGATTTTAATATCAGTTTCTGCCATTATTTATCAGACCAAACTGCTAATTCATTTTTTGAAGGATCAGTAAAATGAAATCTGCGACCACCTGGAAAAGAAAAAATATCTTTCGTTATTTTACCACCTGCATTAATTATCTTCTCTTTTATCAAGGCAAGGTTTTTATGATACAATACAATCAACGCACCATTTACAATTTCATTTTCCGTTAATTCAAAGCCTCCATGAAGTCCACTTTCTGAAAAAGAGGTATAGGTTGGACCGTAATCTGTAAAAGACCAATGAAACGAAGAGGTATAGAATTCCTTTATTTTTTGAAGGTCTATCGCCTTAAATTCAACATAATTAATGTGATTGTCTTTTATTTTCATTTTAAATAGTTTTAATTAATATTTTAAAAATGCATTGGCAGTTTTTATCATATCGTTATAAACTAAAGAATCATTCATTTTTATATAAAAACATTGATCGGCTAAATTAAAATCATGTAAATATAATTGTTGTTTTTCTAATGATAATTTCAACTGTTTAGGGTCGATATTTTGACCTAAAGTCAATTTAAAAACGTTGCTTCCGTTTTCTAGGGTTTCTATTTTAAATTTACCGCTCTTTTCAATTAAATTTTTGAATAATGCAAATTGTTCTTTTGCCTTTGTATAACGTTCTTCATAATTATCGAAAAAATAATTGGCAATGGCAATTTGTTGCCAAGAAGATGCCAGGCCACCACCAAACATTCTTCTTTCATTATGCAATCCTTCAATTAATTTATTTGACCCTGCAAGAATGGCTCCATTAATAGAATTAAAAGATTTATATAGAGAAAGATAAACCGTATCAAATAGTTGGGTGTATTCTTTAATGTTCTTTCCAGAAAAGGCTGCGTCAATATAAAGTCTGGCACCATCTAAATGCAAAGCAATATTATTTTCTCTAGCTATTTTACAAATATTGACTATTTCTATAAACGGAATTCTTTTTAAATTACGTCTTCTCAAAGGGGTTTCTAAGCTTAATACTCCTATGGGTGTTTTTACTTTTCCTTTTGTACTATCTTTTATGATATATTCTAGTTCGGCAGTACCATAAATTACTTTGTTAGTTCCTAAGGTTATTAAATTAATTCCGCTTAAAGCGGTGGCACAATCACCAGAATCTCTATTGATATGTGACTCATATTGTACTATGGCCCTTTTATTTACGATACAATGTTGTCGTAAAGCAATATGATTTGCTAAAGTACCAGTGGGCATATAAATGGCTTTTTCTTTACCTAAGGCCTTTGCAACTTTTACTTCAAAGTGATGGATCATTCCGCCAAGGCCATAACTATCAGGTTTAAAATCTGTTTCAAGTGTTAATTGCTCAAAAATTTGACTGTATAAACTAGGAGATAAATTGATACCATCTCTAGTAAAATTTACTGGTAATTGATTCTTTAATAGATCTTCAGGGCTTTTATAATTCTTCATTGTTGTTCTTGGTAAATAGGGAATGGCAATTGCCGTTGCTGCCGTCTTTGTGGTAAAGTTTCTTCTTTTCATATTGTGTAAAATTAGCGCCCATGTGGATTTAAATTTGGTAGTGTTTTGTTATTTTTTAAATATTTGTCAAACCACTGTTTAACCATTTGATCTACTTCTTCGTTAAACTCTGTAAGACCATGGTTACCACCTTCTAACATGACCAATCTATGCGGAATTTTATTTTTAATAAATGCTTTTGAAAGATCTAGTGCCATTTCAGGAACTACACGCCAATCAGCAGTGCCATGAAGCATTAAAATAGGTGTTGTTTTTGAGATATTTTCCACTTGATTGATTGCTGATCTACTATTTAAAGCATCTACTTTGTTTTTGGCGTAATTCGGAATATTTTCAAAATAAACGGTCTCAAAAGTGTCTTTGCGAGTTTCCATAACCATGCGTAAATCACTTACAGCTCCGCCAACAACAGCTGCTTTAAATTTATTTGTTTTGGTTAAAGTTAAATAGGTCATCATACCACCACGTGACCATCCGTAAATACCCATTTTTGATGTATCTGAATTTTTTATTTGATCAAAAAGTGGTACTAAATGCAAAACATCATTCACATCTTTACCTCCAAATTCTTCTTTGCCTTCACCACCATCATTACCACGATATTGACTTGCAGCAACCACATAGCCCCAAGATGCAACTCTTGCCAAAATAAAAATTGCTTTTTTAGAAGTTAACTTAGCAAATTCTTTATTTCCACCCCGGTTATAAATAATACATGGGTAACTATCTGATTTGTTTGGTTGTACCAAGTAGCCTTTTACTTTTAGGCCATCACTTAAGTAGGTTATTTTTTCAATGATAACATGATTTAAATAGCTATATTTTTGTTTTAATTTTCCATCGATCCATACTATTTGAGTAGTATCTGTATCATTTTTCCAGTTATATTTTGTACGATCAACAATCTTTCCATTTTGCGCAAAAAAATTAAAGCTGTTGAATAAAATAATTAATAAGAGTAATTTTTTCATGTTTCTAATTCTTTACAAGTAATTTTTCCAAATCTATTTCCACACCGTTTAAAATAAGACGTTTTTGACCTTTTAAATATTCTAAATTTTCGATAGGGTTTTTGTCTAATATTAAAATATTGGCTTTGAATCCTTTCTTGATTTTACCAAATTTTAAACCAT
The DNA here is from genome assembly GCA_021647985.1 of Flavobacteriaceae bacterium. Lineage (GTDB taxonomy): Bacteria > Bacteroidota > Bacteroidia > Flavobacteriales > Flavobacteriaceae > Lutimonas. The sequence continues at coordinate 74,713 of JAKITQ010000007.1, forward strand.
ATGCTGCATTAAAATTAGAAGTACTCGAAGCGATTACCTCTCGATTGCTAAGTCCTATTTTGTGTAAAACCTCCAATTCTTGATGCAAGGAAATACCAGGCATAGAACCCCAAACATCGGTTGCACTTCCCGATAGGTATTTGGCTCCGTTTTGGTAATAAATTTTTTCGATAAGTAATTGTTGATTTGCTAACTTTTTATAAGCGTCGAGTTCTTCTTTCGGATAATTGTGTTTGCCACTAACTTTATCTGCAGGGCGATTAATGTCATTAATATCAATAATTTGCGCCACTTTTTCTTTCCATGGATTTTTACTGAATGGCATATCTAAATACAATAAAGCAAAAGTTGGTTGGATAAATGATTTCGAAGCTCCAATATTTTTGGCGTGGATTAATAGATTTGGGTTGTCGGCAGTTAGTTCTGTTAATAATTTATAATATCTCCATTTTGGACTTCCTAAATCATTGCTAAAAGGTTGTTCTGCAACTTTTTTGGCTAAGGTATCTGGAGCGACATCTAAAGAGTATCTCGTGGTGTGAACAAAAGCATCAATACCCATATCCATACCTTCTTTGTAGTTGGTAAAACCCAATTCTCCAATGGTTCCCATACCAAATTCTTTGGCTTTGTTATGGGCTAGTTGAACCTGATTTGGATTTAAACCATACATAATTAATAGAATTTCTACTTTGTTTTTAGCATGGTTTTCAATAGTTTGAATTACTTCCTCATCAGAAATTGGTTCTTCGCCAACATCTTGCAGCATATGTATATTAGGAGAAGGGCTGGCATTATGGTAAAACTCACCTCTTCTTTCACTTTCAACACCAATTACATCGGTAATGCCCATGTATAAAAATGCATTGGCATAACTTTGGTTATTGATAACACTAAAACCATCGGTTAAACCCGGAATAATAAATTTATCTGTAGCATCTAAAAGGTTTTTTTGATCTTTGGCAATAGTCGAGATATCAACAATATCAAAAATAGTATCTGCTTTTATTAAAATTGCTTTGTTTTTTTGATCATGATTTACTTTACCATGGTTGGTAAGATTTATTATGGTACCTCCTTTAATAATTAAATCGGCCTTGTAATTAATGGTTTTATCTGTATCACATCCTAATAAGGTTAAAATAAGTATGGTAAAGATCAATTTATTAAATGTCATTGTTTAAATTTAAAATTTGTAAAAGTTCTATTTATTATTTCATTTTTCTATCTTCGTATTTCTGTTAAAAGTATAAAAAATAAACTTACAAACATCCATAGCATACCTTAAAGGTGTTGGGCCGGCAAGAGCTACATTATTAAATAAAGAGCTTGGCATTTTCACCTATGCCGATATGGCAAATTTTTTTCCGAACAGGTATATTGACAGAACCCAATTTTTTACAATTAACCAGTTACAAGCTAATAATTCTGATGTTCAGATAGTTGGAAAAATAATTGCATTTAAAACGGTTAAACAGAAAAGAGGTTCTCGATTGGTTGCCACATTTGTGGATGAGACAGGAACAATGGAATTGATTTGGTTTCGGGGCG
>JAKITQ010000052.1 GCA_021647985.1 Flavobacteriaceae bacterium
GCGTAAGCATAAGAAAACCTACCACTCTCTGGAACACATAGAAATATAGAATCTCCTTTTTTTAATTTACTTGAATGAAATAACTCTTCTAACATAATATAAATAGAAGCTGATCCTATATTTCCAATTTTACTCAAATTTATAAACCAACTAGATTCGGGCACATCTATTCCTTCTGCTTTCATAAGTTTCTTTAACTTACCTTCAAAATAATAAGAAGAAATATGAGGTAAAAAATAAGTAACACTAGATGCTGAAAGATTATTTTTAGCCATGGCATCTTTCATGCTTTCAACACCTTTTTCAATAATATACTTATCTAGCAATTTAACATCTTGCTTTAACGAAAAAATAGATTTAGTTAACCATTCATCTGGATGATAGTCATTCCAAGATTTGATAGAACCATCTTCTTGTTTATCACCTCCTGCATACATACAAGTTTCTAATTCATGTGCATATGAATATGCTTCCATCCACTCAATTTTAAGCGATAAATCACCTTTTGGCTTATTTTCAATAAGAATTGCACCAGCTCCATCAGAAAGCATCCATCGAAGAAAGTCTTTTTTAAAAGCAAGTATTGGTTCCTCTTCTAATGCAATAAGATTTTCTACTTCATTATTAAATTTCTCTGCCAACATCCATGTTGAGAGCCTTTCAGAGCCTGTACAAACAGCATTAGTAGAATTTCCTGATTTAACAGATAAAAACCCATATTTAAGTGCATTAATACCCGAAGTACAAATACCTGAAGCAGAGTTTAATTCAAAACTTTTTTTTGAAAATAAACCATGAACCATTACCGCATGAGAAGGTTGAAGTTGATCAGGAGTTGTTGTGCCACAAGATAAAACCTCTATATCTTCTTCTTTAAATTTATCATCAAAGAGTTTAACTATTGCATCTCTTGTAAGCTGTGCATTGTTATGCGTAATGTTTCCGTTAGAATCTATTGTATAATATCTTGTTTTTATTCCGTTATTTCTTAAAATTAATCTTCTTGCTTTTGATGGTTTATCGTCAACACAACCCAGTATTTTTTCCATTTCATCATTAGAAACTGGCTCATTTGGTAGTAATTTAGCAATTCTATTTATATAAACATTAGACATACTTTTCTAATTATTTTAATCTGGTTAGCGAATAATACTTTTTATCCTCTTTGATTTTTTTATACAAAATAGGATAAGTTATCAAATATAATATAAAAACTATGGGAGCAACTACCCAAATTGCAAAGTTTAGGTAAAAACTAAATAATTTAATCCAAACTTGACGATTAGGGTCTTTAGCTTTACCTTTTTTATAAATCAGTTTAGCCCACTTACTAAAAATAATATTTGCTCTTTTATCTACGGTTAGTAAAAATGGTTTAATTTTTACAGCATCTTTAAGTAATAAATGCTCTTGTAAATCGGTAAAGCTATTAATCTTTAACGCTTGTAAAATTTCATCGCCAAACTTTATTGAATCTGCAATATCTTTATCAGAAACACCTGGTTTAGGAAAAATACCTAAAAACCTTTTTTTAACTCCTGAAAACATCCAATGCACAATGGTTATAACACTAATGTGATTGATGTGCCTATCAACCAAAACAATATTACCAACCAGTTTCGCTTTATTTTTTATAAGTAGTTTTTTTATCTTTTCTTGAGCCATCATCCACATATTCCTACAACCAATAACTGTGATAATAGGAGTATTTAATAATAAAGAGCTGGCTATATCACTTTTTAAAAAAGAATTTATTGGAATAGATGGTGACAAATACCATACTTGATGGGCTAAAATAATTAAATCATATTGCTTTTGAAGCAATTGATTATTCAAATCTTCTAATTCAGATGGTATTTGCAAAAATGATTCAGGAAAGGCATCAAAAAAATCTTTTTTTTTCCATGGAAATGGGAAATCATTTTTTAGTTTTATTTTATAAAAACTTAAATCAACATTATCTGAAGATTCTAACTTTTTAGTTACATTTTTAGCTATATCTAATAATTGCCCAGATTGCGAATAGTATATTACAAGTACGTTTTTCAAAATAAAATCACTTTATATCGTTCCAAAAATCAAAATAATTAAACCACTGATATGGATATTTTTTTAAGATCCATTCTACACTTTGTGTATAGCTTCTCAATAAATCTTGAGCATCTCTCTTTTTAAAATTGGCTTTACGAGTATATAAATGATAATGATTACTTGTTTCTTTCATTACATAAACAAATAAAACCGGCACATTTAATCTTGAACCTAAAAGAAAAGTTCCTGCCGGAAACTTCGCTTTTTTACCAAATAAATTTTCAGTTAACACTTTATTACTTTCAAGATACCTATCTCCTGTAAAGCAAACCAATTCATTATTGTTTAACGCATTATTAATTTCAAAAATATGAGATAAGTCTTTATATACTATAATATATTTTAAATTATTTTTAAGTGATATACTTTCTAAATATTCTTTAATTGCTCTATGCTCTCTATCGGTAGTTACCAAATTAATTTGTGAACTATCTTCCATCTCATTAAAAAAATAATCAGCAATTTCAAAATTACCTATGTGTGCACTGATTAAAATACCTCCTTTTTTTTCTTTTAATAATTGTACAATAGCATCACCCCCATCATGTTCATATGTAAATTTATTTTTTATACCAGAAGAAATAGTGACTTTATCTATAATCGTTTGCCCAAAAACAAAATAGCTTTTATAAACTTTCCCAATACTTATAAGCTTACCAAAACCTAGACGTTTGTGAAAATAATAAAAACTTGCTTTTGTTCCGTAAAATGAGAAAAGAAGAAAATATAATGCTACAAAGTACAATAAAAAATATGCCGACCTAACGCCTAAATATTTAATTAAAAAAATAAATATTTTATAGCCAAGAACCGCTCCTCTCGATTTGCCATCCCATTGCGCCATTTACAAAGTAATTTAATTCAATCTACTGTCAATACAATTATAAAAATCTTGCAACGTAATTATACTAACAAAATCTTCAGCAACTAATTTCACATTAAAATTTGACTCAACAGATACCACCAAGTCAACAAAGTCTAAACTGTCTAACTCTAATGTTTCTTTTAAATTTGCTTCTGGCTTCAACTCTTCAGCTTCAACCTCAAATTCATCTATTAAAAAATCATTAACTTTATTAATTATAAAATTTTTCTCCATTTCTATATACTATCTTTTTATTTTTTTCACAATAATTACGGAGTTGGTTCCTCCAAATCCAAAAGAATTCGACAAAAATACATCAATATTTTTATCTAGGGTTTGTTTTACTAAATTTAATTTTTTTGAATCTTCATCTGCTTCTTCTAAGTTAATATTTGGTGCAACAAATGAGTTTTGCATCATTAACATAGAGTAAACAATTTCACTTGCTCCGGCCATCCAACATTCATGCCCTGTCATAGATTTTGTTGAACTAACATAAGGTAAACTTTCTCCAAAAATATTATGAATTGCTTTTGCTTCATTTTGATCACCAATAGGGGTTGATGTAGCATGCGCATTTACATAGTCAATTTGTTTTGGTAATAATTTTGCTTGCTTTAAAGCCATTCTTATTGCTCTTGAAGGCCCATCAACATTTGGAGTGGAAATATGTTCTCCATTTGATGAAAATCCATATCCAACCACTTCTCCTAAAATTGGAGCTCCACGTTTTATCGCTGATTTGTAACTTTCTAAAATCAAAGTTGCTGCACCACCACTAGGCACTAAACCATCTCTATTTTTATCAAATGGTCTTGAGGCTCTTGTTGGTTCATTTTCTCTTATAGAAAATACACCTAAACCATCAAAGCTACCCATGGCATATTTATTAACTTCTTGAGCCCCGCCACAAATAATAGAATCTTGTAAGCCACTTTTAATTAGCTGATAGCCTAAACCAACAGATTGCGATCCACTTGCACAAGCGGCACTAACTGTCAAATTAATCCCTTTTAATTTAAATATAGTTGATAAATTCATCGTAACGGTACAGTTCATGGCTTTAAATATTGCCCCAGAACCAACTAATGTAGTATCTTTTTTTTCACGAATTTTATCAACAGACTCTATAACGGATTGAGAAGTACTATCGTTACCATATAATATTCCCACTTCATTATCTCTTAAATATTTTTCATCAATTTGAGCGTTTTTTAACGCTTCTAAAGTAGCTATATAAGCAAATTGAGCTTCTTGACCCATACTAATTCTTTGCCTTCTATTCAATAATTTTTTTATATCTGGATCTTTTATAAACCCTGTTAAAGCAGATCTATAACCAAAATCTTTTCGCTCTTGATCATAAACTATTCCTGATTTACCTGCATACAAAGATTCCTTGACTTCGTTTAAATTTTCACCCAAACAAGAATATATTCCCATACCTGTAATTACAACTCTACCCATTATTAATTAAGAATAAATCCCACCATTAATATTAATTATTTCGCCCGTAATATAAGATGCTTTGTTAGAGGCTAAAAAAGAAACCAAATCGGCTACTTCATCAGCTTCACCAAATCTATTTACTGGAATCATTTTCTTCAATTCTTTTTCATCCAAATTCGCAGTCATATCTGATTTAATAAAACCAGGAGCAACAGCATTTACAGTTATTTTTCGTTTTGCAACTTCTTGAGCCAATGCTTTTGTTGCAGCAACAATTGCACCTTTTGCAGCGGAATAATTTACTTGCCCAGCTGTACCTTTAACACCTGATACTGAAACCATATTTATAATTCTACCATAACGATTTCTTAACATTTTTTGCATTAAATGATTGGTAACATTAAAAAAACCACTTAAACTGGTATCAATAACATTATCCCAATCTTCTTTTGGCATCCACATAAACAAACCATCTTTAGTAATACCTGCATTATTTATAAGCACTTCAATTACTGCTTTTGGATTATTAATCTGCCAAGTCTCTAATTTACTTTTTACGTCTTGAAAATTAGCTACATCAAACTGTATTATTTCTCCATTTCCTCCAGACTCTTCAACCAATTGAAGTGTCTCTTCTGCAGCATTTTCATTCGACTTGTAATTTATAAGAATCTGATAATCTGAATCTTGTGCTAACTTCACACAAATTGCTCTTCCAATACCTCTTGATCCTCCAGTAATTAAAGCTATCTTCATTTAATTATTTTAATTTATTTCAACAAATTCTTCTGCATTTTTAAACCATTGACTATTAAGCAATTCCCCTTTTGCATTTAAGAATCCCCAGCCTTTTTTACTTTTTACTCTTACTAAACCTCTTTTAAATCCCTTATCTTCATCTTTCCAAAAAGTAAAAGCATTTGCTCCAGAAATACCATATTCATCTTTAATAACCAATTCTCCTTTAGAGTTTATAAAACCCCAATACTTTTTTACAATAACTGGAGCTAAGCCATCATCACTAAATATTTCGGCATCTTTATATTGTTCTTCAATTACCCAATTACCTGTTTCATTTATATATCCCCATAATTTTCTTTTTCCACTTATCGCAGGCGCTAAACCATTATTAAATTTACGTACTTTTTTAAAATTAGGCTTAATAATCCATTGTCCTGTTCTATCAATGAATCCTATTTTTTTATCTGTAGATTGTGCATACGTTAAATTTTGACTGTCATCAAAATCCCAAATTTTTATTGCATCATCAACGGGAGAAAATTCTCCATTTATCAATAAACCAACTTTATTATCCTTTTTAACTTTTATTACTCCTTTAGAATACTTTCCAATGTCTTGATAAAGCGGTTCAATTATTATTTTACCCGTTTTATCAATTAAGCCATAAAATTCGCCTTTTTGAACTTTTACATAACCTCCTGTTATTGGAAATATTTTTTTGTATTCGGGTTCGACAATAATTTCTCCTTTTGAATTAATAACCCCTACTTTTTCTCCTCTTTTAATAAAAGCAAAACCTTTTTTAAAATCATAAACTTTATCTGAACTAGGCATCGATGTAATTTCATTTCCACTTTTATCTATATAAAACCATCTTTTATCTTTTGCAACAACAGCTATACCTGAATCAAATGCTTTTACTTTATCAAATTGATAATCAATTATTATCGTATTCTTAGCATCAACAAAGCCCCATTTGTCACCATTAAAAACGGCAGCTACACCATTTGAAAAATTACCAGCTTTTTCAAAACTAGGCTCTATAAACCAACTACCATCTTCATTAATATACCCAAATTTATCACTTGGCCTTACTGATGCGACTCTTTGTGAGAAAATAGTTTGACTTAAAAAAATTACGAATACTAAAGCGAAAATTGTTTTCATGATTGAGAGATTTAAAATTAATAATACTTTAATGATAATAATACCTTAAAGTTAACTCAAATTTAATCAATTTTCATCAGAAACTCTTTTACTTTATTTACATAGGGATACATTATTACATCTTCCTTAAAAACCGGAACAATTTTTCTAATATTATTATATACTTTTAATGTTTTAGATGAAATTTTATCTTGATAATTAAGAAAGTCTACTGCTTGTACTACTGTAATCAATTCAATTGCAATTACTTCAAATGCATTTTCAATAACTTGTTTTGTCATTAATGCCGCATTTGTTCCCATGCTAACAATGTCTTGATTATCATTATTATTAGGTATACTATGTACATACATAGAGTTTGATAATGTTTGACTTTCAGCAGTTGTTGAAGTTGCTGTAAATTGAACGCCTTGCATTCCAAAATTTAATCCCAATTTACCTAAATTAACGAAAGGGGGTAAAATATCATTTAATTTATGATTTAGTAAATAATTTAATTGACGTTCAGAAAGCATGGTTAACTTTGTAACTACAAGTTTTAATTTATCCATTTCTAAGGAAACATAATCTCCATGAAAATTACCTCCATGATACACTTGCTTTTTTTCAACATCAACAATAGGGTTGTCATTGGCTGAATTAACTTCTTCAACCAATATTTTTTCGACACCTTTTATCGTATCTAAAACTGGACCTAATATTTGAGGTACACATCTTATTGAATAATATTCTTGTACTTTTTCTTTAAAAATTGGGTCATCAGATTTTGCATTGTATAAATGCTCTTCTCTATTTCGTATTAATTTACTATCCGATAAAGATTCACGCATGCGCTTTGCAATTTCTTGCTGACCTTTATGTTTTTTAGTTTGATTTAATTCTAATGATAAATGATCATCATAAGCACAAACAATTTCATTAATAGCTACTGAACATGAAATAATCCAATCTAATAATTTTTGCGTATAAATTGTATTCACAATACCTATTCCTGTCATTACAGATGTGCCATTCATTAAGGCAAGTCCTTCACGCAATTCAACCTTAATTGGTGACAATTTTTCTATCTTAAAAACCTCAGCAGTTGGTGTCAATTCTCCTTTATAAAACACTTGCCCTTCACCGATTAAAACCAATGCCAAATGCGCCAATTGTACCAAATCTCCACTTGCTCCTACCCCTCCATGTGAATAAATTAAAGGAATAATATCACGATTAATCAATGCAGTCATCAATTCAATTACAGATGGGTGCACTGCTGAATTACCTAAACACAAAGTATTTAATCTGGCTAGCATTGCCGATTTAACACAATTCGCATCTAAAGGTTTACCTGTACCCGAAGCATGACTTCTAATTAAATTATACTGTAATTGTATTCTATCACTATTATCAATTTTATATTGAGCCATTGGACCAAAACCAGTATTTACACCGTAAATGATTTTGTTTTTTGAAAACTCTTTTAAAAAATTGAAGCTTTCTTCAACTCTATTCAGGATAGGTTCACTAATATTTATTTTTTTATTCTTGAAAAGTATATTATAAAAACTTTGTAATTCTAATTCTTTTTCTATTTTTTCAACATCTTCTACTTTAAACATGTAATATTTTTATTTCTTTGATTAAATTTAATTGAATTTTACTAAATTTACCCAGCAAATTTAAACTTTTTTTTTAATTTTTCTATTTTAATGAAAGAAGAATATATAGATGTTTTAGTTATTGGCGCTGGTCCATCTGGTTGTGTTTCAGCATGCTACTTAATAAACAATAATATCAATGTGAAAATAGTTGAAAAAACTAAATTCCCGAGACATGTTATTGGAGAAAGTTTACTGCCAAGGTGCATGGATCATTTTGAAGAAGTAGGGCTTTTAGATTGTTTAAAATCTCAAAACTATGAAAAAAAGTATGGGGCTAGATTTTTAAAAAAAGATAAAATCTGTAATTTTGATTTTAGCAAAAAATTCTCTAAAGGTTGGGATTGGACTTGGCAAGTACCTAGATCTCATTTTGACAATGTTTTAGCAGAAGAAACACAAAGAAAAGGTGTAATTATTGATTTTGAAAATGAAGTAATTGATGTCGTTTTTGATGGTAGTGCATCTAAAACAACTGTTAAAGATAGCAATGGAAATATTAAATATATTAATGCGAAATATATAATTGATGCAAGTGGTTATGGCAGAGTTTTACCTAGATTATTAAATCTCATAAAGCCATCTAAATTACCTAAACACTCTTCCATTTTTACAATTGTTAAAGATTTAAATCGCCCTAAAGGAACTGAAGGTACACTTATAACTTTTGATGTTGTTAAAGAAGAAGTATGGCTTTGGGTAATTCCTTTTTCTGATGGTACTACAAGTATTGGCTTTGTAGGCCCTACTGAATTTATTAACGCTTACCAAGGTTCTTCTACTAAAATGTTATCTGAAATGCTAAAACTTTCTGATTATTTTCAAAAAAGATTTATAGATACTCCTCATTTATTCGAACCAAAAATTATTCAAAATTTCTCAACTGCAGTAAAGCAAATTTATGGAGATGGTTATATGTTGACTGGAAATAGCGGTGAATTTTTAGATCCTGTTTTCTCTTCTGGAGTAACGTTTGCAACAGAAACCGGTTTGTTAGCTGCAAAAATAGCTACAAGAATAATTAAAGGAGAAAATGTAAATTTAGAAAAAGAATATGTTAAACCCGTACAGCAAGGTGTTGATGTTTTTACCTCTTATGTAAATGAATGGTATTCTGGTAATTTACAAAAATTATTTTTTCATAAACCTGAAAATCCTGAAGTAAAAAAACAAATTTGCTCTGTTTTAGCTGGTTATGTTTGGGATAAAGCAAACCCATTTGTAAAAAAACACGCTAGAATTGTATCTACAGTTGCTCATTTAATTGATATGGAAATTAATAACATGAAGAAAGAAGATGCTCTTTAGAAATTTGTTTAACACCAAATCTATATTAAGGGTTCCAAGCTTTTTTACTGTTATCCAATAAAATAGCAGCCTCTTTTAAAAGGGCAACAAACATATGCTCATCAAATTCTTCCAAACTTTTCACTTGCATAGAACGTACTTGCTTGCGATTATTATGATTTTTTAATTGCTGGAATTGATCTTGTAAGAACACACCTTGTACAAATGCAATATCCACATAATTTGTGCCTTTTAAAATATTTAAATAACACAATGGATTTTTATTATGATGGTAAAAAGGGATTTTATAATTATACTTTTCTTCTATTTTTGGTAAGGTTCTTAATATTACACTTCGCACATACAACATAATGGATTGATAGGGCTCCTTTTGATTCAATAAATATTTGTCAATTGGATTCATTCATTTACTCTTCTCTATGTACTAGATCCATGGAAAAAGCAGGAGTACAAATAGCTAAATATTCACATGCTTCATTAAATGGATTTGCGTATTGAACACGGGTTCCTTTTAATATTTTGATCGATTCACCAGCCTTTAACTCCATAGATTCGTTATCTATAGTAATTATCTTTTTCCCTTTAATGATAAAGGTATATTCATCAAATTGAGGTGTTTGAAAAGGTTCAGACCAACCGGGAGGTGCAATCATATGTGCCATACTTAATTCAGAATTATCCGTGGATTGACCAAAGTGCTCTTCAATAAGCTTTCCATCTGTTGTAGGAACAACAAAGGGATTATTTTGTTTTATAAATTTAATCATATCAAAATATTTTTCACACTTTTAGGAATATCAATACCCTCTTTTAATAATTTATCAGCAACAGGTTTTCCATAACTTTGTGTTATAGGTATAATTCCTGCCCAAATATCTAAAGCATAATCTTCCTTATCATCACCTACACCTTCATCTCTTATTTTAGCAGAAGCCTCCGTGATTTTTAATTGAAGTACTTTGGTTACGTTTAATTCCTTTTTGTTTGGCAACCTAACTTCTTCCCATCTTTCTGGAATGATTTGATTTGTAATAATTTTTAAAGCCTCTAGTTTATCTTTATCATTTTCCACTAAAGTGGCACAACCAAAAATAGTTACAGAATCATAATTTAAAGAATGATGAAATGCAGAACGTGCTAGTACCAACCCCTTAGTTTTGGTAACATTAAGAGATATTTGCACGCCCTTTTCTAAAGTTAGTAACATGCGACTCACACTTGCTCCATGAAAATATAAGCAATCGTCTTTACGTCCATAAATTGTTGGAATTATAACCGGGTAATTATTATAAACAAAAGCCATTTGGCATACAAAATCATTATCCAAAATACGATAAATAGTTTCTTTATCATAAAATCCTCGTTTAGGTATTCTTTTAACCTTTGTTTTGTCGTTTTTCATAAATATCAATCAAACCAAATGGTGATATATTTTATTTTTGCCATACCCGGAATTTGATCTTTGCTAATTTTTCGCATATCAAATTCATCTATTTTTAAATCCTTTTTATCTAAGGCCAAGGTGGCATTTAATTCATCTACAAAAACAATTGCTGAACTAAAGGAAGGTTCAATTTTACTTATGGAATAATTATTTACAACATCTTTATATGTTGACAAAGTACTTAGCCCTCTATCTGTTTTGTATTTAACATCAAATATTTTTATGTTTTCAATGCCCTTAATTGAATCTCTGTCATAATCCATATTCAAAGTGAGTAACTGCTTTCCATCTTTGCTATAAATCTTATACTTGTAAAAAATGGGTGCATTTTCTGGAAGTTTTACTATAGAATCATTTTTAAACAATTCCTCTATTTCGGCTATTGTAGTATTTTTATTAATTACCCCTAAATTATTTTTTGAAATCATTAACTCCTCACCCTTATCGCATTGTACAAAGATTAAGACTAATAATAAAATTACAGCAATTCTTTTCATGTGTCTAAATTTTAATTTTATAGGTGACACATGTTGCCTGCCTGCCGCAGGCAGGTTCGCATTAGTCACCCAATCAAGTTGAGTGCAGGCTATCCCCTTGTCTGTCAAATTTTGGCATGCTCTTTTCATAGTTTTATTTTTTAAATACTTTGTTTAAAATTCCAAAAACACCTCTTATAAAAGTAGCACTAGTTACAACTTTTAATATTGGATTAATTCTAGATCTTGACGTTGATTTTTGTTTTTTTTGTTGGGTTTTAACTTCCTCAATATTATTGATGCTTTCAATTTTTGCATTTAAAATTTCATAGGCACTTTTACTATCAATCTCTTCATTGTATTTGGTAGCAATTCTAGACAAATGTAACAAATCTTCTAATTCTTTTGGACTTAAAATATCCATTCTACTCATTGGTGCTCGCAACATGGTTTTAGCCAAGGGTGTAGGTCTTCCTTTTTCACTTAAAGCAGATACCAAGGCTTCACCAATACCTAATTGTGTTAATTCAGTTGCCGTATCATAATAAGAAGAATCTGGGTAATTTTCGGCAGTTAATTTAATTGCCTTTCTATCTTTAGCCGTAAATGCTCTTAGCGCATGTTGGATCTTTAAACCCAACTGTGAAAGTACATCAGCCGGTATATCTTTAGGATTCTGTGTAACAAAATAAATTCCAATTCCTTTTGATCTAATCAATTTAACAATACTTTCAATTTGATCCAATAATGCTTTTGAAGCATTATCAAAAATCAAATGGGCTTCATCAATAAACAATACCAATTCAGGTCTATCACTATCCCCTTGTTCAGGGAAAGTACTATAAATCTCAGCCAAAAGCTGTAACATAAAAGTTGAAAAAAGTTTTGGTTTGTCCTGAATATCGGTCAATCTTAAGATCGAAATAATACCTCTACCATTTTCATCAATTCTTGTTAGATCTTCTACTTCAAAAGATCTTTCCCCAAAAAACAAATCTGCACCCTGCTGTTCAAGTGCAACAATTTTTCTTAAAATTGAGCCAGTAGAAGCAGTTGAAATACGACCATAACTGACCTCCAATTCTTTTTTCCCATCTTGTGTGGCAAATTGCAAAACTTTTTTAAAGTCCTTTAAATCTAATAATGGCAATTTGTTATCATCACAATATTGAAATAAAATCGCAACAATACCACTTTGCACATCACTAAGTTCTAATATTTTAGATAGTAATGTTGGTCCAAATTCTGAAACTGTGGCTCTTAACCTTGTTCCATTTTGTTTAGAAATGGTTAAAATTTCAACAGGAAAGTTTTTTGCAGTAAATGGCAGTCCAATTTTTTCATGCCTTTCGTCAATTTTTGGATGACCCGGGCTGGGCTTGGCAAGTCCGCTTAAATCACCTTTTACATCCATTAATAATACCGGAATACCATTTTCTGATAGATTTTCGGCAAATATCTGTAAGGTTTTTGTTTTTCCTGTACCAGTTGCACCAGCAATTAACCCGTGACGATTGATTGTTTTTAATGGGATTTTAATGAATGAATTTGTTATGGTTTCTTCTCCAAGCATTGCTGCACCTAAGGTTATATAATCTCCCTTTGTAGCATAACCACTATTTATATGGTCAATAAATTCGTTTTTGGTTGGCATAATCTTATTTTATTCTATAAAAATAGTTTTTATAATTTTAATTTAAAAATATTAGTAAAGCAATTCCTTAACTTTGCCGCGATAAAGGGTAATAAAAATTATATTTTGGATAGTAAAATACAAGAACAAATTGACAAAGGTGAAATGCTTCCTTTAATGGAAGAGTTCTACACCATTCAGGGAGAAGGGTTTCATACGGGTAAAGCGGCATATTTTATTAGAATTGGTGGTTGTGATGTGGGTTGCCATTGGTGTGATGTTAAAGAAAGTTGGAATGCAGAATTACATCCGGCAACGGAATCCCTTAAAATAATTGAAAATGTAAAATCCCATGCCAATACGGTAGTAATTACTGGAGGCGAACCACTTATGTGGAATATGAATTTTATTACAAAAAAACTTAGAGAGGAGCGAATTAAAATACATATTGAAACTTCTGGAGCTTATTCTTTAAGTGGATCATGGGATTGGATTTGTTTGTCTCCAAAAAAAACAAAATTACCTCTAGAAGGTATTTACACCAAAGCAGATGAGTTAAAAATAATTATTTACAATAAAAACGATTTTAAGTTTGCCGAAGAACAAGCAAAAAAAGTAAAAGACACTTGCGAATTATATTTACAACCTGAATGGAGTAATCGGGAAAAAATGACTTCTCAAATTGTAGATTATGTCATGCAAAATCCAAAATGGAAAATCTCTTTACAAACTCATAAGTATCTGAATATACCTTAGTGTTAAAAGTTTAAAGTCTAAAAGTAGAAAGTTGACAATGACTACATACGTCTTCACGAACCGCGAAGTATAAGCAGTGTGGTAATCTGTATAAAGTCAAAAGCAAAGAGCCAAAAGTTAAAGTTATTTATGCTTTTTTTGATACCCGATATCTAACATTGAAAAATCCCCAACCATTTTTGGCACCATTACCAGGATTTTAATAATTTTAATCGGACGGCAATGACTTATTTACTTAAACAACATATTAATAGGCTTATTATAAGTATTTTACGAATTGTATTCCCATAATTTAGATATTATCAATTTTTTCTTGCACCTCTTCCCATTGTTCCATTAAAACATCTACATTGTGTTTTTTTTCTTCATAGGATTTAAAAAAATTAGTGTCTGATGTGTATTTTTCGAAATCTTCAGATATTTTTGCATCATCATTAATTATTTCGTTTTCTAATTTTGATATTTCAGTTTCAATTTTGCTGAGCTTATTTTGCAATTGCTTTTTTTGTTTGTTCTCTTTATGATTGTTTTTTCCTTGGGATGACTTTTTAGAAGTATCATTAATTTTTGTGCGTTTTTCAACCTCACGCATATTTTCTAAATCATGCTGTGCTAAGAAATAATTGATATCACCTAGATACTCTTTTATTTTTTCATCTTTAAAGGAATATACCTTTTCGGTCATACCTTGTAAAAAATCTCGATCATGAGATACTAGTATCAAGGTTCCTTCAAATTTTTTCAAAGCGTTTTTTAAAACATTTTTTGAGGCAATATCTAAATGATTGGTAGGCTCATCCATAATTAAAACATTAAACGGTGCCAATAACATTTTACATAAAGCCAAACGATTTCTTTCTCCACCCGAGAGTACCCTTACCTTTTTTTCCACCTCATCACCTCTAAACAAAAATGCACCGAGCATATCTCTTACTCTAATTCTATTCCCATCTGTTGCCGCATCTTCCATGGTTTGCAAAACCGTTAATTTACCATCTAAATATTCTGATTGATTTTGGGCAAAATATCCTAACTGAACGTTGTGACCAAGTTTTATTTTTCCATCAAACGGTATTTCATTCACAATCATCTTTGCCAAAGTAGACTTCCCTTGACCATTTTGTCCTACAAAAGCAATTTTAGCCCCTCGTTCAATCAACAAGTCAACATTATTCAATACTTGGTTATCATCATAACTTTTTGAAACATTCTCAGCTTCTATTACAATTTTACCCGGACTTTTAGATAAAGGAAAACGTACATGCATTACAGCATTATCTTCAACATCAACTTCTATACGCTCTACCTTGTTTAATTTTTTAATTAGTGATTGTGCCATAGAGGCCTTATTTGCCTTAGCTCTAAATTTTTCAATCAATTGTTCTGTAGCCTTGATCTCTTTGTCTTGATTTTTTTGGGCTTGTAATTGTTTTTCTTTTATCTCATTACGCAATAACAAATATTGAGAGTATGGTTTTTTAAAGTCGTAAATCTGTCCTAAAGAAATTTCAATAGTTCGATTAGTAACATTATCTAAAAACATTTTATCATGAGACACCATCATTATAGCGCCGTTAAACCCTTTTAAAAAGTTTTCAAACCATATTATTGATTCTATATCTAAATGGTTGGTAGGCTCATCCAATAATAAAATGTCATGATTTTGTAATAGCAATTTAGCCAATTCGATTCGCATACGCCATCCTCCCGAAAAGGTATTGGTCAACATATTAAAGTCTTCTGCTTTAAAACCTAAACCACCTAAAATTTTTTCTGTTTCTCCTTGGTAATTATAACCGCCAATTAATTCATAGCGATGAGAAAGGTCATCCAAATCATGCATTAAATTATGATAATATTCACTTTCATAATCCGTGCGTTCTGCCAATTCTGTATTTACATTTTCTAATTTTTTTTCGATACTTTTAATTTCTTTAAAAGCTTCATAAGCCTCATCTAAAACCGTTTTACCTTCTTCAAAATCAATATCTTGCTTTAAATAACCAATACTTATGTTTTTTTCAAAAGCTAAGGTTCCATTATCGTATTCCTGCTCGTTAGCAATAACTTTAAGCAAAGTTGATTTCCCTGCCCCATTCTTCCCCACTAAACCTATCCTGTTACCGGCATTTAATTTAAATGTTATACCCGAAAACAATTCTTCACCGCCAAAGGTTACTGTGATATTATGTGCATTAAGCATTTATTTATTTTTTTAAAAATTATATTTGCAAAAATAAGCTTTACAAGCAATAATCTATATCAATATGTTTGTTTCTTTTGAAGAAGAAGAAGAAGGAAGTAATTAGCTATTGACTTTTGGCTGTTAGCTTATAGCTTTTGAATTTTGGCCATTAATCAAAACGATTGATATTAATTTCTTTTTCTAAAACCCTACTATTTTCAATGTGTTGGAATAATTTCTTTGCCATTAAAGGTGCTATCATTACTCCTCTTGTTCCTAAACCATTTAAAATTGCCAATGATTTATGTTTATGATGTAATCCAACAAGTGGTCTTCGATCTTTTATGGTTGGTCTGATTCCTGCAATATGATCTACAATTTTATAAGAACAATTAATTACCGAACTCAATTTAAGTTCCAATTCATTTTTACCATCTTCGGTGGGCGATTTGGTTTTATCTGTCCAATTAAAGGTAGCGCCTACTTTATATAAGTCATCTCCTAGAGGTAAAACAAAAATGGCTGATTTAATTAAATACGCTACTTTTAAATCGGGAGCATGTATAGTAATTAATTCACCTTTAGCCTCACGCATAGGTAAATAATTAAAAAAAGGATTCTCTTTTAAGCCAAAACCTTCGCAAAAAATAATTTTATCAGCTTTAATACTTTTATAATGAACACAGTTTGTTTGTATATCTATAATTGTATGATCAAACGATTCGCTAATTAAACATTTTTCTTCTTTTAAAAACGACCTGTAATCTTTAGCCAATTTATTTACAACAATGCGCCCTGTATGAATCAGTTTACCAGCATCGAACGGAGCCATAACAAACTTATTTTTATTTTTAATTATTTTTGGTAACATATAGTCTTGCAATAAAATTTTATCACATGCCGCAAACCAATTATTCTGTTCTTCAATACTTTTAAATATTCTATAAATATTAACTTTATAATTATAGGTGTCGTTTAATTTTTTTTCTAAATTTTCATAAAATGGTATGGCGACATCTAGTTGTTCCTTCGCATTCCACACTGGGGTAAATCTTTTTAAAACCACAGGGTTGTACATCCCTCCAGCAACCAAAGATGAGTTTTGAGAATTATCTTCAAATACTACAAACGACTTTTTTTGAGCATACAACTCTTCCGCGAAAGCGATACCAGCCAAACCCAAACCAACAATAATATAATCTACTTGCATAAGTAACAAAGGTAATATTTTTTAAAACAGATCCCGCTATAGCGGGATTGTTCGAACTAAATAATTTTAAAATACTATTTTAAAATTAAAGTTACTCACAAAAAAAACTCCTATTTTTCAATAGGAGTTTGTATTTTATTTAAGATATATATTAGTAATTCCACATATCTAATTCTCTATCTCTAATATTTTCTTTTAATTTATCAGATTCTAATACCTGAAAAAGTGAATTTCCTTTAATATATTCAGCAACATCACGGTTACCATATATATTTTCTTCTCTGTAAATTATAGCATTAAACCTTCTGGCATTTAATAAATGATCAAAAGACAATGGATAAGCCGAATTTTTTTGGTTAAACACCTTCATATCATGCGTGGTGTATCTTGCCCCTGGATACCATACCCAAAACAACTCTACCAATTCATCTTCTGCGCCGTCGCTATCAATAAAGTTAACATCTGGTGCAACTGGTGCAATACCTAATAATCTGTATTTTAATTCGCCTTGACGTTTGTCAAAATACCAAACACCTTTAACTCTAAAACCTGCTATATCACCTGAACTTAGATCTCTTCTATCAATATATTCATCGGTTAAAATCTCTCCAGCATTTAATCTTTCAATTCCAGCATCAGAAGTATCAATTCTTGATAAACGACCTTTGATATCTTTCATCGTAAGTTTATCTTCAAAATATGAATCATCATAAATGTCGATAATTTCACCATTTTTAATTCCTCTTAACAAAGTATCAAATAAAGATCTTCTGTTTGAACTAATATTTGCAGTATCTACCGGATAATAATATGGCATGTTTATCTTTTCATTTAAGTCAACATATTCCCAAACTACTTTTGACCATAAAATATCTCGATCATCAATATACCCATATTCCAATGGTCTATCATTATCTGCTGCCAATTGCTCTGGTGTTTTCATCCCTACTTGTTCAGGAATCTTTGCATTGAGCAAATTAGCTTGTGCATTTACATATCCTACAGATAGTAAAGCAATTACGGCTATTGTTAAACTTTTCAATTTCATAATTATAATTGTTTAATTTGTTATTTCAACATTTACAGGTGATGCATTTTTAAGGTAATAACCTGAGTTACCAACTAGTTTTTGTTTTACATCAAATATAATAATTGCATCTCCTCTTCTGGCTTTGTTTAAAACTCTAATCGCAGCTGCATCAAATTTGTTACCTCTTACTTTTACAGTTGGCTGACCTGGTACTTTTACACTGAAACCTGTTGTATTAATTTTTAAATCGAATACAAAATCAGGTAGTAAAGAACTGATCGTCGCTTTTTGCAAGGTGCTTTTTGGCATTTTTATCATACCATACTCGCCTCTTACTGCTGCCATTGGAGCAGGAATATCTTTAATTCTAAATTTTTGACTAGAACTAATTGGTGTTCCATCAGGTAATTTAGCATTTACTTTAATATTCACTTCTCTACCTTTCCCTGGGCTCATCATATATTTTCCAATACCTTTTGATTTTTTCAAGCCTGGTGCACTTGCTTTTACAGCATTATCTGCCACACCTGGTACAGAAATAGTCATTGGGTTTTGAACACCACGATAAACTACATTCATTTTATCTGCAGAAATAACTGCTGAATTTGGTTTTGCAACTACTGCATAAGTCGTTTCAATCGGAATTTCAACTGGCTCACCATTTTCCATAAAAATGAATTTACCTTTAATTTCATTTTCACCAACATTACCTGCAGGAAAATCTAAAATAGCTCCCCCATCTTTTATATTGGTAATTACTTTACCATTGATAATAACTTTGGTTGGTACCAGCTTATCATCATATCTACCCAATACAATTTTACCTTGAAAATTACTACCCTGTAATGTTGCAGGCGTATTAGGTATTAGGATTGCATTGTAATTTCTCATAGAAACATCACTCTCTAACTGACCTTGTATCATTGCAGACAACATATCTTTTTCAGATGTCTTGATATCTGCCTGTATTACAGATAGATTAGTTACAGTGGTAATTAACGGAAATTCTTCATACCTGTTTCTCAACCAAGGCTGGCTTGCTTTTTTGCCAACTTTTTGATCTGAAGTATCAAATCTCTCATTTACGCTGGTAACAATTCCTTTATATTCTTCGCCTAAAACTTTATTATAAATTTCTTTAATTTTTGCCATATTAGCTAAAAATTCATCACCTTTTTTTGAATTCTTATCTCCAGCAAAGAAATAAGTATTTCCTTTATCTGTTCCGTCCATGGATTCGTAATTACTCTTATCCTCAACATCAATGGTTAGTTCAGTTTTCATAGTTTCAAGATAGGCATAAACCTCATCTGAAACCTTTTTTATTTCCTGAGCTTGTTTATTCTTATCTGAAAATTTCTCTGGTTGTTCAACCGCTTTCACTTTCAAATTAGTATAAGTCGCTTCAGTTTTCGTAACATTTTTGCTATTCGCTTCTGTTATCTTTTGATTCATA